>FR899704.1:0-26551 GCA_000437275.1 Clostridium sp. CAG:411
TCGAATGGCACACTCGGAACGGTTACGCCTATTTGCCAATATAACTGTTGTGCTTGCAACAAACTTTCTTCATATAAAGTAAAAAACGCACACATAAGCCTATGTGCACGTTTTTTACTTTGTTTTTTTCCATTATTATCTTACTTTCAGGAACTATAACTTCTTAGTGAATAATGCTCGAACTGCATTCAATACAGCGATTACCATAACACCTACATCTGCAAAAATGGCAACCCACATGTTAGCAATACCTAAAGCTCCAAGTAACAGACATATCAACTTTATACCAATTGCAAAATAAATATTTTCATATACGATTCTCATACATTTTTTAGCAATTTTGATTGCCTTTGCAATTTTAGCAGGATCGTCATCCATCAACACGACATCTGCTGCTTCAATTGCAGCGTCTGATCCCATAGCTCCCATAGCAATTCCAATGTCCGCTCTAGAAAGTACTGGTGCATCGTTGATACCATCTCCCACAAAGGCTAATTTTGCCTTTTCTGGTTTTGTATTTAAGATTTCTTCTACTTTTTCTACTTTACCAGCCGGTAACAACTCACTATACATCTGGTCTATTCCCAGTTCTGTAGCAACTTTTCTAGCAACTGCATCAGCATCACCAGTCAACATAATTGTTTTTTCAATTCCATTTTTCTTCAGTTGTCTAATTGCCTCTTTGGAATTTTTCTTAACAATATCGGAAATCACAATATGCCCTGCATATGCTCCATCAATTGCCACATGAATGATTGTACCAACATGATGACAGTCTTTGTAAGGAATACCAAGTTTTTTCATTAACTTACTATTTCCTGCGGCAACTTCCTTCCCATCAACCTTTGCTGTAATACCATTTCCACTGACCTCTTCAATCTCTGTAACACGGAAACGATCAATTTCTTTGCCATATGCTCGTTGTAAACTTTTACTAATCGGATGCGAGCTGGCACTCTCTGCTAAAGCTGCATACTCTAGTAATTTTTCTTCTTCCATTGTATTGTGATGGATTGCATTTACCTCAAATACTCCTTGGGTCAACGTTCCTGTCTTGTCAAATACCACATATTTTGTCTGTGCCAACAATTCCAAATAGTTAGAACCCTTTACAAGTACACCTTCGCGACTGGCACCTCCAATACCTGCAAAAAAGCTAAGTGGAATACTGATTACCAATGCACATGGACAACTAATAACTAAAAAAGTAAGCGCACGATAAATCCATGTAGCAAATACGGTTGCACTGGCATTTAAAAATAACATACTAAAAATCGGTGGTAATAAAGCAAGCGCAATGGCACTGTATACGACTGCTGGTGTATACACGCGTGCAAACTTACTAATAAAATCTTCTGACTTAGATTTTCTGGAACTTGCATTTTCCACCAAGTCTAAAATCTTTGAAACAGTTGATTCTTCAAACTCTTTTGTTGTCTTAATTTTTAAAACACCTGTCATATTGATACAACCACTTATAATCTCATCTCCAACTGTCACCTCTCTTGGTACACTCTCTCCAGTCAATGCACTGGTATTCAAACTTGCACTTCCCTCTACGATAATACCGTCCAAAGGTACCTTTTCTCCCGGCTGTACTACAATAATGGTTCCAATCTCCACATCATCTGGATCTACTTTTTCCAATTTGCCATCCTGCTCAACATTTGCATAATCTGGTCGAATATCCATTAAATCACTAATGTTTCTACGACTCTTTCCTACTGCATAACTCTGGAACCATTCTCCAATCTGATAGAATAACATAACCGCAACGGCCTCTACATAATCTCCAGTTTGGAATAAGGCAAGTAAAATCGCTCCTAACGTAGCAATTACCATTAACAAACATTCATCAAAAGGCTGTTGATTTTTAATGCCTTTTATAGCCTTCAGCAAAATATCATACCCAATGATTAAATACGGAATCATATACAACAAAAATTTAACGATTCCTTTTACTGGAATAAAGTGCAACACGATTATAGCAATGGAGGCTATCACAATTCGTATCAACATCTTTTTTTGCTTTTTCGTCATAATACATCCCTTCTTTCTTCAATCTAACCTAACTACTGTCATCTTGTGAATACCTGCATTTTCATATTGTTGCATGAATACATATTCATCTATTATTCTTTTTTTATGCACCTACAGTAAGAATACTATAGGTGCCTTACATTTGTCTATTGCTTTTTTGGTATTTGTTTTATAGGAAAATCTCGCAATCATCTTCCACTTTCTTGCAGTTTTTAAGAACATTCTGCATAACAGCATCTACATCTGCTCCGTCCTCAAATTCCACTTTCATTTTTAATGTCATAAAATTTACTACACAGTCCTTTACGCCCTCTGTCTTTTTTGTAGCATCTTCCATCTTATTTGCACAATTAGCACAATCCACTTCAATCTTATATGTTTTTTTCATACAAACACTCCTTTTCTACCATTTCGTCAAAATCTTAGCTTTTCAAATGAACAGTTGTTCATTTGTTAAATTAAGTATAGCGTATATTATAATAGAAGTCAAGTAATTAATTTATATTTCTAAACATAAAAATAACAATTCAGTCGGGAGATACCTAAAATGCCAGAATGCACAAATTAGATAAAAATATTCTGTCCGACTGAACTGTTACACGCAAAAAAAACGAGCATCAATCTGTACACAATCAACACTCGTTAATTTTTCTTTTTTATTTTATTATTCATACGTTTCTGGTGGTCCATACCTCTCTTTCGCTAGATTTTATCTGAATCCCTTTTTATTTTACTTATCTACTGTGGCGGTCTGTACCTCTCTTTCGCCTTATTTTATCAGTGCTCCCTTTTTAATCTCACTTATTCTGGTGGCCCGTACCTTCCTTTCGCTAAATTTCATCAGTGCTCCTGTTTTAATTCTACTCACTGTGGTGGTCCGTACCTTCCTTTCGACTTATTTCTACAATATCCGTTCTCTATGTAAAAGCATTTGCTTTTCATTCTATCTAATTGAGTTCTCCCGAACTAAATTCAATATGAGGATTTATAACCTTTCCTGTCCAATGGTATCTCCTCCCATCTACTTTAAAATACTACTCTGTTCTATCTCAAAACTATCCATATCCTACTGGTGTTCCATACCTCTCTTTCTTCTATACTATAAGTAATTCTCTAACGTCCCATCGGAACCTCCTCCTTTACTTTGTATTTTCTGTTCCTCATTTATTATATCTACATTATAGTTTCTCTCGCATAAATTGTCAATACAATTTAAAATATTTTTATCCATTTTCTGTTTTCTACAAAACCCCACATACTTTTTTAGTTATTTTTAACATCAAATTAGGTATTGACATTCTTTTCAACAATACTTAGGCATCAATTCTAAAAATTTCTTATATAAAAAGGTTCGCTTTACACATCAAAATTTTATCCTGCGGAACGTTTTGCTCTATAGGGTATACTTTCTATAGAATAAAAAAACAGGCAGGTATTACTAAAATACCCACCTGTCTATTCGTATTGCAAATAAAACTATTATTTTTTTATTTTAAATTTTACTACTGTACTATTTCCAGCCTTATCTGTTACTTTTACTGTATAAGATCCCTTTTTAGAAACTTTCTTTCCTGATTTAAACTTCTTTCCGTTTAAAGTAGCCGCTTTCACTCCGTATTTATCCGCATACTTAATTTTTACAGCCTTCTTGTAAGTAATTTTATTTTTTACTCCGCTTACGGTTGGCTTTGTGTTGTCGTAAGTAAATGTCACATTTTTCTTATTTCCAGAAAAATCATATGCAACAATTGTTCTTTTTCCTTGTGCATAGGTATTTAATTTAAAGCTTTCTTCTGCCTGTTTTCCATCGACAAGAACAACAGCTACACCAGTATTGTCTTTTACTTTTACACTCTTATTTTTATAGTAACCTTTATTTGCTACTCCCGAAACAACTGGAGCAGTCTTATCTGTCTTAATCTTGCTTTCTGTCATTGTCTCCGCATAAAATACATGCAGTCCCTTTCCATAATTAGCAAGAGAATCCTGTGTAAAAGTCCATGTTGCTGTTTTTCCCTGAATTGTCGCTGCATCATCGCAATAAGTAACTACATTTTCAAATGAAACATTTACCTTTATTGTAATTGCTGCTAACAATTGCTGTACTTCCTCAACTGTAAATCCATATTCTGTCAAAACACTTTCGTATTGTGATAACATTCCTGAATTGTAACCACTAACATCTTCCTCTAAATACATAGCCATATAAATATGATCTGCCGCTATATCTGCACCCGATAAATCAACTTTATCTTTTAATTCCTTCTCTGCTTCACTATAAGAATTGTAACTCTTTGGTTCTACACTCTTATAATACTCAACACCATCTTCTGTTACTTTTTCCATTTTATCTAGATATTGATCATAGATTTCAGTAACGGATGCTGCAGTCTCTGGATCTTTTGCTAATGCCGACATTACTTTATCTACTACATCTCGTTGCAATAATGTAGTTTCTGTAACTGTAACCTTTCCATTTGATCCAATTTCCACCTCAACACCTGATGTAGCACAGCCAGCACATACTGCCATAACTACAACCATCAATACACTTAGTAACCATTTTCCTTTTTTCATGTTCCTATCCCTTCTTTCTGCTTTTTTCCAAGCTTTTTCATAATTAGTTTTGTACAAGGTCGCTCAATAAGATATGTTCCTGCAATTGCTGCTATCACACTCACTCCCCAACACAGTAAAAAATACTTCCACATCCATGCTTTATCCCCAAGCATATTTGGTGCGGTCTCACCAGTCCAATACGGAATATGATGTTCCTTTAACAACGCTGCTAAAAACTGGTGCCATATATATATTTGAAATGATATACCGGATAAAAATTTCATAATCCGATTTCCAAATATTTTCTGAACAAACGGAAGGGCAAATGCACTCCCTATAATAAATACAGCAAACACCAAACTAAATTCATATCGGTTGTTATATTGCCAGATTGAATTATTCTCTGCTGCCACAAGGTCTTTCATCATAATATAATATACATATAAAGAAAGTATCATAAGCAAGGTAAAGAAATATCCCACAATCCTTTGTGTCTTATTCGCTTCTGCTTCCTCACTATTTTCCAAATATGTATTTAAAATATGAGACAGCTTTACTACAATAAGTGCCGCCATCATACCATTTGCATAAACAGATAAAAAGGTTGGTAGCTGATTAAACCACATCCCAAGATTAATCGAATCTAAACGTGGTGTAATAATCCAATTGTCAAACATCCATGATGCCGCCACCATTCCACAATAGGTTGCCCAACTACAACGTTTAAATAATTTTGCCACAAAAGGAAATATAATATAAAACTGTACTTCCACTGCCAACGTCCATAAAACACCATTCAAATTAGTTGCCAAATACGCACGTTCTGTATATGTATGTACAAAAAATATGTGTGGAATAAGATCCTTCCACATATCCGACATAGAACTATACTTTCCAGCCCATAACGCAACGATTAATGCAACTAAGATTGCAAAATAGTAGGAAGGTGCAATTCTTGCTATTCTCTTTTTATAAAAGGACTTTATCTCTGGCTCTTTCATCCCGTATACCATACTTTTGGCATATGGCAAAAATAGACAAAATCCACTAAGTAGCAACATAACATCGACCATCTGATATCCGGTTCGAACAATCCAATCTAAATTAATCTGGGAAATATTAAAAACAGACAGCCACCCCACCTCTTTTATAGGTTGTAGCCATGATAATTGCCAAATATGAAACCATGCCACAATTAGAATCGCCAATGCTCTGACACCATCCAGTGGTTTTATATAATCCACCGAATACAGTTTTTTCTCCTGATTCATGCTTTTTCTCCTTCTTTTTTCTCCATTTTTATCCATTATACATTTTTCTAAAGGTTATCTCAAGTACAAAAAAGAAAAGACCGAGATTACAATCTCGATCTTTTCCTTTTTAAATTTTATTTTATTGTTGTACGCTATTTTTTTTAGAAATAGCCAGAACACAAATTCCTAATATGCACATTAATCCACCAAGCACATAAAATACATACTCTGACATAACTCCTGTTTGAGGAAGCGTTGCAGATGATGGTACAGAATCTTCAGATACTACTGTTGTAGTACCCTCCTCTTTATTTGTTTCAACCACTTCATCTTTTCCCTCAGAAGTTGTCTCTACTGTTGCGTTTTTTATAGCAACTGCCTTTTTCTTTGTTGGTTCTACCTTAACATCACTGTTAGCGATGTCATCTTCTTCAATTTCCTGCTCTACTTCTGAAATTTCATCCTGATCTGGTCGAACCCCGATAATAGGCATTGTAGTTGTTGTTGGAACTGCAGTTACAGTTGGATCTTCTAAATTTACATTTTCCTGCTCTTCCTGAATATCTGATTGGCTTTTTGTAGTTGATGCTTCAATATCGGAAGATTTAACTGATACTGCCTTCACATCAACAGCATCCGTTTTGATTGATTTTTCCGTTACATTCTCCGAATCATCTTTTGACTCACTCTTCCTATCTACTGATGCAGCTTTGCTTTCATCTACATGCCACTCATCATTTTCTGCAAAACCTTCTTCTGTAAGCCCAGGCACTTCTTTACTAATTACACCCTCTGTGCAATCTTCGTTATTCACTTCATGTACCTCTTCAGTTTCAGTTTCACTCATTACAGAAAATTCGTTCTGCTCAGCCTCCTGAGCACGCACATCCAATTCATTTGCTTTCACTGTAATATTTCCAACTTTTAAAGATAATGCTAATACTATTAATAAACTGAAACTTAGAATTTTCTTCATAATTTTTCTCCTTGGCTTTACTAGGTTTACAAGTACATTTGACTTTTCTCACTTTTTCTTTGAGGTGAGTTCCCTATTTTCAGCCTCGTTTTTTGAGGAAAACGTGGTTAACCTACCTGGTGATATAGAACCAGGCTTCTATTTTCAGCCTCGCTTTTTACGGATAGCGGGGTTACCCGATCTACGTTTCTAGGCATAGACTCCTGTTTTCAGCCTCGTTTTTACAACTGTGTCTCACTTTACCCTCAATTTTCGTTCCATTCGACACGTACTGTTGCTTTTCTTAACGGAACGTGGTTAACCGTCGTGCTTTCGCACAACATTATCATTAAAAATGGAAATAAACATTCCACTGTAATCTTTCCATGCACATTATGAATTTTTCAATGTACACCAATTCTTTTTACAGAATTGGAAGAACTTGTATTCTTACTATTTACTATACCATGATAACGTTACAAAGCCTTATCGTAAATATTAAATTTTGTTTACTATATGGCGTTATAGAATGACTTTTTTTTACATCTCTTTTGCATACGCAATACGGAAATCCTCTTCTTTTGCCCATTCTTCTAACTGTTCGATTTTCGCTATATCACAAGGGAAAAATACATAACTATCACTGTCAATATCAAAGGCAAGCATGGCAATATTTTCTTTTTTCCACTTTTCATCCAAAACTTCCATCCATTCTGTCACTTCTCCCTCTTCTTCAAACCAAGTGTCTTTTACTTCAAGCCCCATGGATTTCACTTTCTTTAATTCTCGGACATAATACAGAAAATCCTCCAACTCCTCTGCCCAATCACATTCTGCCACATATCCTTCTCTTGCCAGAATGTCAACCATTGCAATCCATTGTATTTCTTCCTCCTCCTCGTCTCCTTCTATTCCCCTTTCTTCAAAAGTTTCCTCATGCTGCTCATAATAATGCTCTGTATCCAAAATACATTCTTCCAGTTCATGGATAAGCTTTTTATCTCCCTCTGTTACATATTCCATAATTTTTACAAATGCATGTTTCATTTTGACTTCCTCCTTCTACCTTCACGAAAGCAATGTTATAGTTTTATAGTTTCATTATAACAGACACCGTATTTTTCTTCCACTTCATTCATACGTTTTCTAAAAGCAAAAAACATTGCAGCTTTTCCAGCCTGCAATGTTTTTTTCGTCACCATATATATTTTACATTGGAATATTGTGATGGTTTCTTTTTCATGGATAATTTTTTATATCGTACTCCTTGATCGTACAAACACATATCACATGTTACATCAATGACCATCCACTTCTTTTCTTTTTTGGAATATACTCTGTTCCAAGAATGATATTGCGTACCATTATAGTACTGATTTCTTGGATATCCAGTCACCATCTTTGTTTGTATTCCCACGCTACGCATCATAGATGCCGTCAATGCCGACATATCATAGCAAATTCCTTTCTTGCTAGTATACGTCTTGTCAATATCAGGCGTGTAATAGGCAAGATTTCCACTGGAATTTTTGTTAAATTTGTCATAGTCATAATCAAAATTTGTTACTAAATACTTATATAAGGTTTTTATCTTAGAGGTCTGACTCTTATATTTCTTTGTTAGTTTATTTGCCTTTTTAATCGCTGTATTTTTCTTGCTCCAAGTAATCATCTGATTAGATGTCAGATATGCTTTTTTGCTATCTTTTAGCTTTAAGCTTACATCTTGGGAAGATAATTGACTATATCTGGTGTCCTGTATATTTTTTAGTACGGAAACTTTATAAGTACCATTTCCTGCTGTAAGTGGTATTTCCGTATCTATAGAACTTTCTGTCATAAAATAATTGTACTGTGTATTGGTTCCCTCTTTCTTTACTGTAACTGCAATTTTATTTTTATTTTCATTACTGTAAGTAATTGTAACAGTACCATTTTTATTATCGGAAATAGCTACCCCATTTTCTGCTGCCTTCGATACTGTATATGGTACACATAATAAAAATACCCCTAACATAACTACACGAACGATATGTTTCATGTACTTCACCCCCAATAAATCTAACTATGGTTACATTTTTTTATGTTTCTGCACTTTTTTTCACTATTTGTAATCTTTTATTTCATATTACCCTTAATTTTCCAATCTGTCAATAGAATTTTTTAGCTGACACCTGACAATTCTTCTTTTCGTACCATGGTCTTCACAGGATAGTAACGTTAATGTATTCTTCCCCTCCACAGGCTCACAAATCCATAATGCATCTGCTTCTACTACTTGTTGTTCATATACTTCATAATAATAGTTTCGATTATACAGATCCGTTACTACAACCACATCCCCTTTTGTTAGCTGGTCAATGTTCTTAAAAAACGTTCCATAGTATCCACCTCTATGCCCCGCTAGAACGCAGTTTCCTTTTCCTCCCAAACCTGCGGTTCCCTTTATATGTCCAATCGTAGCTCTTATATTATCTCTATCCGCACCTTCCACAACAATATACTCTATTCCAATTTTGTCACAGGTGATTTTCCCAATAATTTGTTGTCTATCGATAATCGCTTTCGTATCCTTACTGGTGTGATCTTCTACAAAATCAGCTATTGTATAATCCATATTATCCTTTTGTGGCTCTGGTGTCGGCAATTTCTTGCTCGTTTTTTCTTTATTTGCAGCTATCAAATTCTCATACTGCTCCAGCAATCCATTTTGCACTTTGCCGTTCTCCTTTTTTGTATAATATGGAAATAATAATAATATAACTCCTATCATTAAAAATAAAATTGCAGTTATAACTCCTACTTTTTTCTTCATATGATTTCTTCCCCTCTCTGTTGCTAAAAACTCGCCTCGAAATAATACAAACTACAATCCACTTAAATTTTTATTTCTCTATAAGCAAAAAGAGCAGCTAAAAAGCTGCTCCATTTTTCAGTCATATACCCCAAAATGCCGTTTCCTGAATTTTGACTCCTAGCACATGCTAGGTGGGTTGCCGCACTCATGTCTCTGCCTTCCACTGCTTATGATGGCTTGACATCCTCATGAAAATATGAGCTTCCCATATAAATTGATGTAGGTTCAAAATATCAGGAATATCGAACACCCCAGGAATACATTTCCTAAACTTATTGTATTCATTATAGACCAGATTATGCATCATTGCAATATACAATATATACAAAATTTTGTATTTTGTTCCTGATATACTGGTATTTACAAGCTTTTCCAAAAAGTTTCTAGGATTCCCACGCACCTGTGTAGAGTGCAAAATAAAACCGAAATTCTGTTCCTTCACCAGGTTTACTATCTACCTCTATCGTTCCTTCGTGCTTCTCTACAATGGATTTTGCTATGACAAGTCCAAGTCCAGATCCCTTTGCATTCTGCCGCAATTTTGATTTGTAAAACTTATCAAATATATTAGGCAGCTCTTCCTCCGATATTCCTACCCCTTCATCTCGAATGGATACTTCTATCTTATCCTTTTTTGTAATGGTAATCCAGACACGTCCTCCTTCACGGGAAAACTTAATGGCATTATCTATTATGTTAGTAAATAATTGTCGTAGTCGATCATAGTCACCCAGCATCATGACAATTTCTTCCTGACAGGAAAATAATAACTGTATCTGTTTTTTCTCCGCAATCGCCTTATACCCACGCAAAATATCATAAAAAATCTGTGCTAAATTCACTGGCTCTTTTTCTACTACGAAATGCGGATTCTGCATCTTAGAAAGGGTAAGCAAATCTCCTACCAATCGTTCCATACTTTGACATTCAGAAACCATTCGTTGATAATACTGCTGCTGCTTTTCCGCTTTTACCACACCATCCGCAAGACTTTCCGAATATCCACGCATTACTGTAATAGGTGTTCGAAGCTCATGGGATACATTGGCAAAAAAGTCCAGTCGCATCTGTTCTGCTTCCTGTCGTTCCTTTTCATTTTGCTCCAGACGTTCCGCCAAAATATCCATACTTCGTGCTAAAACTCCAATTTCATTTTTTCCTTTTACATTCGTACGTTTCTCATAATGACCGTCTGCCAATTCTAATGCAACCTGACGCATACGTGATAAAGGTCGAGTAATAAACATTGCTAAAATGAAACCGATTACCAGACAAATACCAATCCCTACTAAAATACTATATTCAATATACTGACGGCTTGTGCGTATAAATGTATCCCTCTGTTCTACAAAACTATTCAGCAATACAATTCCTACTACTCGCTTTTTGCCATCTCTGATTGGAGCTGCCACACACATCATGGTTTTTTCATAGATTGCATCATAACCACAGGCATAGGAAACTTTCCCCTTTTTTGCCTGAGCCAAGACATACCTCACTTCATTTGACAATTTTATGTCCACAATATCTACATTGGTAAATTCTTTTTTTAATGTAATATTATCCTCATCGTTATCTATGAACCAAATATCTGTATTTTCGCTATTTTCCATTGAATCTAGGTAATCTAAATAGTTAAAACTTCCTTCTGTATCATCTGCTGCCACAAAACCAGACATTTCTTTTGCTATATGTCTCGCTTGTTTTTTCATTTGCTTTCGATACGTTTTCAACATATTATCCTCATATAACTTAGAGAACATCATACCTATTATCAGTGCAAACAGAACCAAAACAAAACCAAAGCAAGCACAAATCTGAATAAATAATCGATTGTTTCTTATTCTTATTTTTTTCTCTTTCCCCTTTGTTTTATTCATCTATTTCAAATTTGTAACCCACGCCCCAAATCGTCTTAATTCTCCATTGTGGGTGTTCCTCCTTATCGATTTTGGCTCTTAAACGCTTAATATGAGAATCTACCGTACGACTATCGCCATAGTAATCAAATCCCCAAAGGCTATCCAGCAAATTATCTCTTGTAAATACTTTATTTGGATTTTGTCCCAATATCCACATCGTTTCGATTTCTTTCTTGGTAAGTGGAATTTTCACCTGGTTAATCATAGCCGTGTACTCTTCTAAGTTTACCGTCAAATTGCTAATTTGCATTATTTTATCATTTTGAACTGCCGTAGTTTCTCCAGGCGTACGTCTTAATACCGCCCTTACTCTTGCCATCACTTCATTCGGACTAAATGGTTTTACAATATAGTCATCTGCTCCAATGTCCAGTCCCATTACTCTCTCAAAGTCTTCTCCTCTTGCCGTAACAAGGATAATTGGAACGTTTGAGCTTTTTCGAATGGTTCTACATACCTCATATCCATCAATCTTTGGCATCATAATATCAAGCAAAACTAAAACAGGCTGCTCTTTCTCAAATAGTTGCAGTGCTTCCTCTCCGTCCATCGCTACAACAGTCTCATACCCTTCACGTTCAATATAATTAGACAAGATATCAATAATATCCTCATTGTCATCTGCAATCAGTATTTTTTTCATATTTATCCTCCTGCTTATATTTTTTGAATAGGCACACGCGCCAACATTCAACGATTTATCTCTTTCATTATAAGCAGGATTTTTCTTAAAAATCAAGGAAAAATTGGCGTATGTCCAAAACTTAATATTGCTTCTTTTTTACCATACTCTTGACAAATTTATTTTCTACTATTTTAGCAAATAAAGAAACGAGGGAGAATGTATGAAAAAGAAATTGATTACTTTTGCATTACTTGTATGCACATTTGGTACTATGTTATTTCCTGGCTTTTCTCCACGGCAAACTATCGCTTATGCTGCCGAAAATGCTGGAAGACTTAATAAAAAGGATGTAGATATTGTTAAAAATCAACAATTTACTCTGAAAATATTAGGTGGAAAAAAATCAGACAGCGTGGTTTTTCAGGTAAGAGACAATGATATTGTCTCTATTACAGCTTCTAACAAAAAAAATAGAACTTGCAAAATCAAAGGCATCTCTGTGGGAAGCACGAAAGTTCTGGCGAATGTTTATCGCAATGACAGAAAATTATGTACCTTAAAATGCAATGTTACAGTTACACCACCTGCTGTAAGTGTACGTTTCCGTACAAGCAGTATTACAATGGATATTGGTGACTCTTTAAATTTAATGCACTATTTGAATTTGAAACCAAAAAATACAGCCGAAAAACCTGTTTTTTCTTGCTCTGACACCTCTATTGTCCGAGTAAAACGAAACGGAAGGACAGAAGCATTAAAAGAGGGAAGTGTTATAGTTACCGCCTCCATCTTAAATCAAAAATATGATACGATTGTAATTAAAGTTGTGGATTAGTTCTACTTGCATTTTCATATTATTTGTGTATAATTAGGAATGGATGATACTTTCATCCATTCTTTTTTTATTCAACAAATCATAATTCACAATTAAAGGAGATTTTATATGATGCAACAAAGATTGCAGACGCTTTATGAGCTGCACTATGATGCTCTCCTTTCATTCGCAACTATTTCTTTGCAACATTCACAGATGGCAGAAGATATTGTACAGGAAACTTTCTTACTTTATATGGAACAGGAAGATAAACAAATAGCAACTAGAAAAAAGCGTTCCCTTCTCTCTATTTTTTCTTGTTTATTGGAGCGTGAAAAAGGTAACGATGCCACATACACAATTCCATATGATGACAATCTTCTTTCTTTAACAGAAGAAGGCATTTCCAGCACTGCTCTCTCTTATTTTTACCAACACAGAGAGAGCACAAAAGAGAAATATGAAACTTTACTTTCTTCACTACGTTTTCTGTCAAAACAGGAACAGCTTCTTTTTATTCATGTTTTTATTATGAGAATGGAAATGCACGAATTGATTTCCTTCTATAAAATTCCTTCTTCTACAATCCGAAAGCGAATTGAACGATGTAGAAAACATTTACGGCAAGTATACTTAACTCTTCATACAACAGAAAATAGACATTTTGCATAGTAAATCCCCCTTTTCTTTGAAAACAGGTAGATTTTTTTGTTTTTTTCCTTTATGATTAAGGAAGTGTAAATTTTACATATATCAAATCATATAGTAGAAAGAGTGACTTACAATGGAAAATTTTATTTATAGTGTCAATGCAACCATACCTGTTTTTTTAGTTATGATTATTGGATATATTCTAAAACAGATTGACATGCTAGACGATCATTTTGCAGCAAAAGCAAACAAATTTAATTTCAAGGTTACACTTCCCTGCCTACTTTTTTCTGATATTGCTAAAACTGATATGAGAAGTAACTTTGATTTACGTTTTGTTTTATTCTGCGCAATTGTTACCTCTATTTGTTTTTGGGGAATCTGGGGGCTTGCAAAGCTATTTTTAAAAGACAATAGTATTCGCGGTGCCTTTGTTCAGGCTGCTTTCCGCGGAAGTGCTGCTGTCTTTGGCATTGCTTTTATTGTAAATATTTATGGTAGTTCCGGCATGGCTCCTCTAATGATTATTGGTGCGGTACCTCTTTATAATATTTATTCGGTAATTGTATTAACTTTTGAAGCAAACAGTGAAGCAGATGGCAAGCACACATTAAAACAGGCTTTTATTAACATTTGTACAAACCCAATCCTACTAGCCATTGTGATTGCAAGTATCTGGTCATTAGCTGGATTTTACGAAAAAACACCTGTATTAATTACAAAAACCATAGATAATTTTGCAAAAATGGCTTCTCCTTTGGCATTGGTTTGTATTGGAGTTACCTTTGAAGGAAAAAAGGCAATTGCAAAATTAAAACCTGCACTGATTGCTTCTATTTATAAGCTGCTTATTCAACCTGCTATTTTCCTTCCTATTGCGATTTCTATGGGATTTACTAAAGAAAAACTGATTGCGCTTATTATCATGCTGGGTTCTCCTACTACTCCGTCTTGCTACATCATGGCAAAGAATATGAATAACGACGGTGTCTTGACTTCCAGCATTGTTGTCCTTACCACTTTGTGTTCCGCAATCACTTTAACACTGTGGATTTTTATTGTAAAATCCCTCGGCTATTTGTAAGAGATATATCTTGCCCATCTAAAGGCATTATGCTATAATGATTTTATCTTTGACACATGATATCGTAAGGTGTTTACTCATAAGTTGATTTTTACAAATTATAGAATTTATTGGATTAAATACTTGAAACACTGCTAAAGAAAGGATGAAAATGAATGCGCCTGCAACAATTGAAGAGTTTTCTTCATAAGTACCGTCATGGCTGGGTATTCTCTTATTTTATAATTTATATTACCTGGTTTGTTTTATTAGAAAAAAGGGATTATGTGGAATTTTATCCTATGCATATGCGACTGGATGATTTTATTCCATTTTGTGAATATTTTATTGTCCCTTACTTACTTTGGTTTGTTTTTATTGCCAGCGTAGTCCTTTATTTTTTCTTTACAAATACAAAAGATTTTTATAAGTGTTGTGCGCTGTTATTTTCAGGAATGACCATTTGTCTTATTATTTATACCATTTTTCCAAATGAGCAAAATTTGCGACCTGATACATTTGCCAACTCCAATATATTTACACGGCTTGTGCAGTTTATATATCAAACCGATACTAGCACAAATGTTTGTCCTAGTATTCATGTATTTAATTCCATTGGTGTTTTTATGGCAATTGCAGAAAATAAAAAGCTTCGTAAGAATAAATGGATTTTAGCAGGAAGTGGTATTTTGACAGTTTTAATTTGTCTATCTACTGTTTTTTTAAAACAACATTCCTGTGTAGATGGGTTCTGCGGAATAGGGCTTGCAGTTATTCTTTATACGATTGTTTATCGCATGAATTGGGATAAATTATTTGCATCCCTCAATGAAATGAAAAAAGATGAATCAAAAGCGAAACTAAAAAAAGAAAAAGCGAATTTCTGGCGTTAAAAAATAGCTGTATGCAAGTATGCATACAGCTATTTTTTAATTAAATCCAAATATCTTTCTTGATATATGATACCCCAAAACAATAATTTTTCTTCCTGCTCTGGATTTCATCTTCATACTCCATCCTAAAATGTATCGATTCATTTCCTTATACAATCGAGGATTTTTCTTTTTTAGGTGCATCCAAAGCTCATCTTTCTTTGCAAGGCTATCCTCTGTATTCAATTTAACTAAGAATACAGAACTTACTGTCATCATCATAACCAGATATTTTACCATATATTTTCTAAGTTGCTTACAGGTAATCTTATTTAAGTCATGACTGTCAATCATAAACTTTGTAACTGCAATCTGCTGATCAATTCTGCCCATCATAACCTGTTCGTTGACAGACTGATCTTCTCTACCGATATAATAACGGTAAAAATCTACATCTAAATAATACAGCTTTTCTACAAATGGTAATGGCTGATATACAAATATATTGTCTACATAGAAAGTATGCTTTGGTAATTCCAGCTTACATTCCCGCAATAGTTTTGTACGATAAATAACCGAATGCATTAATATATTTTGGCTGGAGCGGAAATGACCAATCTCTGACCATCCAAATATGCGATCCTTGGGAAGGCAACTATGATAGTCAATTACCTTGCTTTTTCCCAACGCAACCTTTTCATATACATAGTTACAAATAAGCATGTCAACCTTCTGTTGATTTTCAATAAACTGTCTTAATTGTTCCAATACCTTATACAAAGCTTCTTCATCTACCCAGTCATCACTGTCTACAACTTTGTAATATATACCTGTGGCATTTCTGATTCCCGCATTTACGGCTTCCCCATGTCCACCATTTTCCTGATCTACAACTTTAATCATTGTAGGAAATTTCTTTTCATATTCTCTGGCGATTTTTAGGGTATCGTCTTTGGAACCATCGTTTACAATAATAATTTCTATATCTTCACCGCCTGGAATTAGCGATTCAATAGCCTTGCTCATATATTCCGCTGAATTATAACAGGGAATTGCTACACTTAATACTTTCATCTTTTTTTGTTACAGTTTTTAAAGACTGCAACTTCTCCTTTCTTTAATACCAGTTTACTCCGTCTTTGGTTACCTTTGCAATAATCAACTTTTCGGATTCTGGTTTTTCTTTTTTTATATAGTAAGCATCCCGCAATATTTGTTCTGCTTCCTTTACTGTATCATATTTTTCTGTATATAGCCTTGCGACTACATCGCCTACTTGTACATAATCTCCCATTTTCTTTTTTAGAGAAATGCCTGCTGCAAAATCAATGGTACTTTCCTTCGTTTCACGCCCAGCCCCAAGCACCATAGATGCAATTCCTAATTGTTGTGCATCTGTATGGGCTACATAGCCACTATGCTGTGCAACCACATCATAATAATAGGCTGCCTTCGGGAACTTTTCAGGATGTTCAATCAGGGAAACATCACCCTGCTGTGCCTTTACCATGGCACATAATTTCTTTAATGCAGCTCCGTCTTCTACTGCCTTTCGTGCCATTTTTTCACACTCTTGAATAGAAATCTGCTCCGTATGCTCATTTTTTGCAAGAAATAGCATATTAGATGCCAGCGCAATACATACCTCCAATAAATCTCCTTTTCGTTTTCCTTGAAGCATTTCGATTACCTCGATTACTTCTAAAGAATTTCCAATATATTCTCCTAAAGGCGTGTCCATATTGGTAATCAATGCTACTGTTGGTCTGTTTGCATGTTCCCCAATCGCAACCATCTTTTGCGCTAATGTTACGGCATCTTCTTTGTTTTTCATAAATGCACCGCTGCCACAGGTTACATCTAATAAGATTTTATCACTTCCTGCTGCTAGCTTTTTACTCATAACAGACGCAGCGATTAACGGTATACTATCTACGGTATCCGTAACATCTCTAAGGGCATACAATTTCTTATCGGCAGGTGCCAGATTTACGGACTGTCCAACCACACTTAGCCCAATTTCATTTACAATCTGAAAAAAACGTTCGTTGGGAATCTCTGTTTGAAATCCCTTGATGGATTCTAATTTGTCAATGGTGCCACCAGTATGTCCTAATCCTCGTCCTGACATCTTTGCCACTTTTCCTCCACAGGCTGCCACAATCGGTGCAATCGCCAGTGTTGTCTTATCTCCCACACCGCCAGTGCTATGCTTGTCCACTTTTACTCCATCTATTCCAGACAAATCTATCATATCACCAGAGTGTGCCATAGCCAATGTCAAATTTCCCAATTCTTTGTCTGTCATTCCCTTGAAATAAACAGCCATAAGCCAAGCTGACATCTGATAATCTGGAATTTCATCTGCAACATACTGCTGAATCATCTCCTTTATTTCAGTTTCTGTCATCTCCTGCCCTCTTTTTTTCTTTTCAATCAGGTCAAACATTCTCATATGAATCCCTCCTGTCTTTTCAAATTTGTAACAAGGCTTATATTCACTTTTATAGATTATTCGGTCCAAAGCCCTCTGGAAGCAGTTCTTTCAAAGTATATGTTTTATATTCATTTACAGATTTTGCAACGATAATTTTAAAGGTTTCTGGGACGCAAAATTCCATCATTACCTGTCTGCAAACTCCACACGGTGTTGCAAATCCTGCTACCCGCATTCCTTCTTCATACCCTCCTGCAATTGCAATCTGTTTAAATTTTCTATGTCCTTCACTGACTGCTTTAAAAAAGGCGGTACGTTCTGCACAATTGCAAGGTGTGTATGCAGCATTTTCAATATTACATCCTCCATATACAATTCCATCTTCTGTCTCCAATGCTGCACCTACCCGAAACTTAGAGTAAGGTACATATGCCATAGAGCGATTCTCCAATGCTATTTTTACCAGCTCTCTCTCTTCCATATCAAACCTTCCCCTTTCTATTTACCTACTTATCTACTCACATTTAACAGATTTTAAAGACTCCCTTTAATCGTCCGTAAACAAAGTAGACAAGTCCACAAAAGAGCCTAAGATATTTTCTCAAGCTCCTTTCCATTTCATACTAATTTCGGTTATGTTCCAAATTGGCAAATTTTGTATATTGCGACAACCATGCAAGTTTTACGGTTCCCGTAGGACCACTTCTTTGTTTTGCAATGATGATTTCTGAAATACCTGCTTCATCTGAGTCAGCATGATAGTAATCGTCTCTGTAGATAAACATAACCATATCCGCATCCTGCTCGATTGCTCCTGATTCTCGCAAATCAGATAGCATTGGACGTTTATCCGGTCTTTGCTCTACCGCACGGCTAAGCTGGGATAAAGCAATAATTGGAACATTTAACTCTCTTGCTAACGCTTTTAAGGAACGAGAAATTTCTGAAATTTCCTGTTGTCTTGATTCACTACGTCCATTTCCACTCATAAGCTGCAAGTAGTCAATAATAATGAGTCCTAAGTCATGTTCTAACTTGTATTTTCTACATTTAGAACGCAGCTCTGAAATAGTGATTCCTGGTGTATCATCTAATATTAACTTGGAATTTCCGATTTCAGTAGCACTCTTTACCAGTTTTACCCAATCATCATCATCCAATTCGCCAGTACGCATTGCCTGTGAATCAACCTTTGAATTCATTGATAACATACGCTTTGCCAACTGTGTTGTTGACATTTCCAAGCTAAAGATTGCCGTAGCTATGTCTTCTTTTAAAACAACATGCTCCGCAATATTCAAAACAAACGCTGTCTTTCCCATGGCTGGTCTGGCTGCCACCAAAATCAAATCCGAAGAATGAAACCCAGCCGTTTTGTAATCTAAATCGTAAAATCCACTGGATATACCTGTTACACGTCCTGAAGTCTTGGCTGCCTGCTCTATACTTTCCACTGTCTCTATGACAATATCTTTAATACTTACATAATCTCCACCAGATGTATTACGCAACACCTCAAATATCTGTTTTTCGGTATCTGCCATAATATCTTCTACAGGTTCTTTTCCAAGATAACAAGCATTTGTGATTCCCTCTGTTGTTTTAATTAAACGACGCAGTAAGGACTTGTCGCGGACAATATTTGCGTAATGTTTGACATTTGCTGAGTTGGGAACTGCATCAAACAATTCCCGTATAAATTCAACACTACTAAGTTCCGGTGGCAAATCCTTTTCTTTCAGCTTATCCTGAAGTGTAACCAAATCTACAGGTCTTCCATCATTATGTAACTCTACCATAGCCTCAAATAAACTTCCGTACTGAGATTGATAAAAATCTGCCACTGTTAAAATTTCTGATGCAGTTGTAATGGCATCCTTATCTAACAACATAGAACTGATTACAGCTCTCTCTGCCTCCGCACTAAAAGGCATACTACGTTTTATAAGTGCTTCATCCATTACTTTACCTCATTTCTAATACTTACCCTTAGTTCTTGAAAAATTAAGACTCTAAATACTTGTCTATTTCTCACTGACATGTACTTTAATTTCTGCTGTTACTTTCTGATGTAAACGAATTGGAACATTGTAGGTTCCTAATGATCTAATTGGCTCTGGAAGGTGCATTTTTTTCTTATCCAACTCATATCCAAACTGCTTTTTAGCAGCCTCTGCAATCTCCTTTGGAGATACGGAACCAAAGCTTCTTCCATCCTTTCCAGTCTTTAATGTAACTTCAACCGTCTTATCTTCTAATTCTTTTGCAAATGCCTGTGCCTGCTCATATACTTCCTGTGCAATTTTTTCATCGTTGGCATTTTTTAATTTTAAATCGTTCAATGCCTTTGGTGTTGCTTCCACACCCAATTTCTTTTTCAACAGACAGTTTCTTGCGTATCCATCATTTACTTCTACTACTTCCCCTTTTTTTCCAAGGGATTTTACATCATCTAATAAAATTACTTTCATTCTTAAACATCTCCATCTTCTATCATTTTTCTAAGTGCATCGCGCACCATTTGTTTAGCTGTATCCATATCTACATCTTTCAACTGAGCACCGGCTACACTCATATGACCGCCTCCGCCCAATCGTTCCATCACCAGTTGCACATTTAATTCATCAATCGAACGTGCACTGATATAAATTTTATTATTATACGCAGTAAGTACAAAGGATGCTTTCACATCACTTATATTTAACAATTCATTGGCAACCTGCGCTCCTAATACAGTAGGACTGTCTGCTCCATCTGCCTTACACTCTGTTATTGCATAGTGTTCCATAAATATCTCCATATCATGTACCGCAGCCGCACGAAGTTTATATTCTAATTTATTGCTTCTGAATATTTTTCGTACTCTTGTAATATCTGCCCCACAACGACGGAGAAATGCTGCTGCCTCAAAGGTTCGCACACCAGTCTTCGTAAGGAAATTGTTAGAATCAATAACAATACCAGAATACATAGCATCCGCCTCTACCTGACGCAACTTCAAATTATCGTCCACATACTGCAAAATTTCTGCAACCATCTCACATGCAGAGGATGCATATGGTTCTATATACGATAAGACGGCATTTTCAATTCCATCTCCTACCTGCCTATGATGATCTAATACTACAATGGTCTTTGTACACTCTAATAATTCTGGGCACTCGGTATAACTTGCACGATTCACATCCACAATCACTAGGATTGTATTTGGATTTACAACTTCCAATGCTTGTTCACTGTTTAAAAACATATCTTCTTCGTATTCTGCATCTGTTAAAAAACGATGTATCATCGGACGCACAGAAGTAGTAATTTCGTTAATTACAATATTTGCTTTTTTACCTAATGTCCTTGCAATACGGTAAATACCAATAGACGAACCAAACGAATCCGCATCTCCAATGGAATGCCCCATAATCAACACCTGATCTTTTGCTTCCATCAATTCTCGTAAAGCATGTGCTTTTACGCGCGCCTTTACACGGGTTTTCTTCTCCATCTGTACGGTTTTACCACCATAATAAGCAATCTTGTCGCTGGTTTTAATAACAGCCTGGTCACCACCACGCCCTAATGCTAAATCAATCGCAACTCTGGCATATTCATAACTTTTTTGGTAACTTTCGTTATTAATACCAAGTCCCACACTAATCGTAGCTGCCATCTCATTTCCAATATTAATGGCACGAACTTCTTCTAGTAAGGAAAATTTGCTTGCTTCTAATTGTGGCAAATATTTGTGTTTGAACATAAACACATATTTATCCTTCTCCAATTTTTTCACAATTGCATCCATGCCCGCCATATATTTATTTATCTTACGGTCAATTAACGCTAATAATAAAGATGAACGTACTTCTTCCACATCTGCAAGAACTTCTTCAAAATTGTCGATATACAACAAACCGACAATCATCCTGCTTTCATCAATTTCTTTGAGATACTCTTTGACCTCTGTTTCATCCTGCATATACATCGTAATGAGGGTATTGGAATCTTCTAATTGATTCTCGTCAAATAGTTCTTCTTGTTCCTCTGTATCAAAACTATCTATATTTATTCTTCGCAAAACAACTTTAAAGTCTTTTTCTTTCCATCGGATATGCACTTCTGTATCTAACATATCCTTTGGAAGCGTATCCTGTGTAATTTCAGGAATCAATGTTGCAATATTTTTCAGGCAAAATCTACTTTCATCCGCTAATGTGCAAAATTCATCATTTCCCCACATAATGCAACCTTCTGCATCCAAAATTACATAGGGCAACGTCAATTCCTTAATCAGATGACGCTGCACCTGTGAATAGTCACTTGCATAGGACACCAGTCCCGCTGTTATAGCAGAGTTTCTGGAAAAGAATAAACTTAACGCAATCAATATATATCCAACCAGAAAAATCGTCATGACTGCACCTGCCTGTCGGCCTATGCAGTACATGAAGATATTCATTACAAGCAGTAATAAAGATAAATATAATGGCCAGCTTAAATATTTTTCTAATCTCTTATCCAGCTTTCTCTTTTTCATATCAAGCTTTTTCTTTTTCATATTTAACCATACCTTTCATACCTGTGTAGATTATATCATTTTTCTCACTCATCGTAAAGATGTGCCACCATTTCCAATGAACTATCGTTTCATTTTGCTTGTTTGGCAATCATACAATCTGACACAAGTATTTTTCTATCGGCCTAACACAATAGCACTAAGTGGGTCTACTATAATAACACTGCCCTTCTTTTCTTCTATTGCTTTTGTACCTGCGTTCGTTCCATTTATATATACCTTCCAGCAACCTTCTGGTATCTTTACCTGTTGTGAAGTACGATTTGCATTATAAATTACACATACCTCATCCAAAGAATCTTCTAAGCCTTTTCCATCAATTACATAACCTACCATATTTTTAGGCATATCCATAAATCGTAATCTTTTTTCTATTTCACTTGGTTCTACCATGCGAAGCATAGAATGTTCTTTACGAAATGCAATTAATCCCTTATAATAAGCGACCACATCTGCATATTCACGCTTTCGATTCCATTTCAGACTATTGATTTCATCTGGTGCATTGTAACTATTACTTGTAAATTTCTTTCCTGGTTCTGTTCCAGGCTTTGTTCGAAGCATTTCTTCTCCCGCTTGTATAAATGGGATTCCCTGTGCTGTAAATACAATCGCTGCTGCCAGACAATTCATCTGCTTTCTTGTCTGTTCATCATCTTCTGGATTTGTCAGTGCTAATTTATCCCATAAAGTTAAGTCATCATGTGCAGAAATATAATTAATACTTTGCGCTGCGGTCTTTGCCCAATCCTTTTCCTTTCCTTTCAATGCCTGTCTATGATGGGTCGAACCTACCACAGCAAATTTTAATTCTTCCTCCATATTTGCTTTGCCATTAACAAACCCCTTTGCTTCCACCGCAAATACATGCCCTTTTACTGCATCACGTATGTTATCATTAAACATACCATAATCTGGCACTTTCTTTGCATTTACTTTCATCGCCAAGCGTTCCGGCTCAAGCAGTGGTGCTTCCGCAGCCCATCCCTCGCCATACAAAATAATATCCGATTTGATTTTCTTTAATTCTTTTGCAATTTCATTCATCGTATCTACATCATGAATTCCCATTAAGTCAAATCGAAAGCCATCTATATGGTATTCTTTTGCCCAAAAGCATAGGGAATCTACCATAAATTTACGCATCATTTTATGTTCGGATGCAGTCTCATTTCCACAAGCAGAACCATTTGCAAAAGTGCCATCTTTACGCATACGATAATAATATCCTGGCAATGTCTTTTCAAAAACAGAATCTTCTGTGTGATAAGTATGATTATACACTACATCCATTACCACACCAATTCCATTATCATGGAGTTTTTTTACTAATTGTTTAAATTCTTTTACTCGCACCTCACCATGGTAAGGGTCTGAACTATATGAACCTTCCAAAACACTATAGTTGACCGGGTCATATCCCCAGTTAAATTGTTTTTTCTCTGGATGTTCCTCATCTACACTTCCAAAATCATGCAGTGGTAACAAATGAACATGGGTTACTCCCATCTCTTTAATATGATCTAAACCAGTAGCAAGTCCATCTGGGCTTTTTGTTCCTTCTTCTGCCAGACCTCCAAATAAATATTTATTTTTAATACCAGAAGTAGAATCCGCTGAAACATCACGTAAATGTAATTCGTATAAAACTGCATCTGTTTTTTCTTTTAAGGCTGGTCCATGATCCTGCTCCCAACCTGCTGGATTTGTTTCTGCAAAATCTAACACCATGGCACGTTTTCCATTTACTCCAGCAGCCTTTGCATATACATCAATTACTTCCTGTGAAGAGGTTTCACGGTCAATTGTATACGTGTAATACATTCCCTTTAAATCTTTTTGTACTACGGTATACCAAGTACCATTAACATCCATCATCATCGGAATCGTTTCAAGCAGGCAATCCCCATTTCCCTGCCCATATAAATTTAAAGTAACTTTTTTTGCAGTTGGAGACCACACACGAAATGTAGTTTCCTCCTTTTTATACACGCATCCTAAATCACTGCCATCGTAATAATATTTTTTATCCAGCATTTTCCAATTATTCATAATTTACCCTTTTATCCTTTCCTCATATCTGTATCATTTATGTCATGCATTTGGTTCTAACTTATTGAGAACCTGTTTTAAAACCACTGTATGATTGTTCGTATACAATTCCTCATAATACGCACAGGCAACTTTGCTTTTTGCATCTGCTTCTGTTAGAGAACTATTTTTTTGTTCCTGCTGCACCTGTTCTTCGCACTGTGTACTTTGTAAATACTGTTGCATTGGCACAGTAATATAAGTTTGCCATTGTTCCCCCATATTTGTCAGAAACGAGGTCAAATATGGCATATCACTATTCTCATTCTCATTTACATTTTCATATTCAGTTGCTAATAATTTATATTGCTCCTCTGTCATATAGTCAAAAACTTCTGCCAACACTTCCAGATAAGCATCATAATTTTTGCACTGTAATTCAGATGCTTCCTCATAATTTAGATGATTCTTATAGGAGGCAATTACAGCTTCTTTATATTCTGTTTTTGTTATCGTTGGTTTTAATGTTGTCGCAGGTGCTTTTGTTTTTAATAATTCTCCTTCTGCCGCAGTAGCGCTAGGATTTATTGTTACTTGCGGTGTTCTTGTAGATTTTATTAAATCAGGTGGTACTGTAGTAACCTTTGGTGTTGCAGTTGGTGTTGTAGTAGGTTTTACAGTTGGTCTTGGTATTGCGGTTGGCATGGTCCAATTATAATCACTACTTGCAATCGGATACTTCTTCTTAAAGGCTGCTGTTGTATATCTAGAATCTAATGAATGGTCTTTCATCATTTTTTTACTTCCTATAAGGAAATAGTCATATACATACGGACGAATGGATAGATCCAAATCATCCCATGTAGTATCCACAAAATACCATTTGCTTCCTATCTTTACGATATTCCAAGCATGTAATACTCTGCTTCCATTACTATATCCATATCCAGTGACGAAACGACATGGTATTCCTGCCTCTGTACACATTTTATAAAAGATCAGAGCATAACCCTGACAAACCGTACTATGAGAACTACTTACCAAACCAGCATACGCTGTAAATTTTGTAAGACTGTTATCATAGGATACATTTTCTGCAATATAATTATGAATCAATCGCATTTTTTCTGCACGACTCTTTCCATTCAACTTCAATGTTGCCAATGCACTTTTGACTTTTGCATTTACCTTCTTTACCTGTGCTAAGCTTTCTCTATATTTAATGGTGAACTTAAATACCGATTTGTTGTTTGAGTAATATGGCACACGAAACCCATAGCTTGCTACTGTTCCATACAAGTAATCGAAGTCATTACTTGTATTTTTATTATCTTTTTGCCAAACAGGTTCAAACATTTTCTTAATGTCATTGTTAATATAGATTTTTCTATAACTCCCCTTAAATGTAATAGTAAAGTTAGTTTTTCTCGCATTCATATAACTATACATTTTATTGATGAATGCACTTCTTGTTTTTACCGTACAGCTATTTGCCATAACACTAATCCCATCTGTGCTAATATCTTTATCCTGTACTTTCTTGCCAATCTTTTCCATCGTCACTTTAGGCGTCAGACTATTTTCTTTTTCTTGTGCCTGATAAATATCTATTGTATTTATAGATTTTGAAACTGTATGATTAGATGCTGCCTTCCCTGGGAAAGCAGCCGTTTGTATTGTCAACACTGTAATCAATACACCTGCAATTATTCTACTTACTCTTCTCATAGTTTTCTCCCTTCCTTTGCTAACAGAGTAGAATGGACAAGTTCATGTTATCTCCCCAAATTTCCTCATTTGTCAAGGATATTCGCAATCCACTTCGCTACTTGCTCATATAAAAGTGGCACTACGTGCCTTACGAGGTACGGGGCTTGAACCCCGCACCTCGTGCAAGAGTACCCA
>FR899704.1:26600-45780 GCA_000437275.1 Clostridium sp. CAG:411
GTTTTCTTGTACTTTTATAAAAATTTCTGTTGTAAGAAACCTTTTTATTATGAAAAAGGACTTATCTATTATTATACCATGTTATGTAATGGTTTGCTAGAACAAAGTCAGTTTCCCGCGTAGCAGGCGATTTTATTTGTTTTTGAAAATTTCGTTTTGTGCTGCAAAATTTCTGAATATTATACAGGGCAATCCCTAACAAAAAAACCGTTGAAAATTCAACGGTTTTTTCATATACATAAATTATTTGAATGCTTTTAGCAGGGTTTCTACATTGCTAACGTTCATTGTATAAATAGCATCAGACCCATCCATATAAACATAGTATTCTCCAGAATCCTTATCTGTATTTCCAAAGTATACCTTAAAAGAACAATCCTTAATTTCACTGGTTGTTTTTTTATCATCATCCGTATCAGAAGTCTTTTGTTCTGTATAGTTTACAGTAAGTGTCAAGGTTGGATTTGTGAAGCCATATTTTTTCAAGTCCTTTGCAGTCTTTTTATAGGTAACACATTCCGTATTGGTTAATCCTATTACTGCCTGTACCAAATCACTGGCGCTATCCTTATTCATTGCTTTTCCGTTTGTTTTACTGGTTCCCTTCAACCATTCACAATCTGGAATTTCTGTTTCATTTTTCTTATGTGCTGCATCCGCTTTATCTTCAAAATACAGTGTTTTATTTCCCTTTTTCAAAATAAATTCGTAAATATCCTGATTTCCAAGTGATGGATATTCTTCCACCTTTGCCAAGCCAAGCAAATCATAATCACAGGCATTATACATAGTAGAATCAATCAAATATACATTTTCATCTCCTGATACCTGAAAATAGTATTTATTGACAGCCTCATTCAATACTCCAAGGGTATACGTTGTTTCTTTTCCATCTTCTGTCGTAAATGTAACTACTTTACTTGGGTTATCCAGACCAAATAATTCTCTATCAATATCTTTTGATTCAATCTTTCTTGTTGATTTAATCTCCGACAATGCGCTTAACATAGCACTAACGGTATATTCATTAACCGGGCAATCTTTGTCTGTAGGGGAATACCACGTTTTTTTCTTCAAGTCTAATTCTATTTTTTCATTTTTCTTGCCCTGTGTATATACAATCTTATTAATCGTATCTTTGTCAACTTTAGTAACAGTAAAGCTTTCGTCGCTATCACTTTCTTCTTCATCTGCTGGCTGCAAGGATAGTGCAACATACCCTGCAACCAACACAACAAGAACTACCAGCATACTGACAAGCTTTATCCATCTTTTTTTCTTCATAAAGATTATAGCTCCTCTCTTTACACTGTAGGAAACGCTACGTTCAAATTTCCCGAATTATCTCTTTCTTCTACGAACAGTAACTACAATACCAGTTCCTAATACTACTGCTGGAACTATTAATAAATAGACAATTGCCCAAGAGGTCACTTTACTACTTGTAATAGATAATGTATCTTCTGTACGATTTTTAGCAGAAATAGAAATACTATCTTTACAATCGCACATCCATCCCAAAGAAGCTGTAAATAACGAAACATTATATGGGGTTACCTGACTGTAAATACTGCTATCTACAATTGCAGATGTACCAAATACTACTAATTTTGTTTTGATATTTTCCTCGTCTTCTTCACTATCTGTATCTGTCGTATCTGAATCTCCCTTGCTTTCTTTACTATCCGTAATCGCTACTGCCACATTAAATGGTCCTGTTGCATCATCGTCTGTCTTTTCATAAGAACCATTCGAGCTTGAAGTAGCTGCATTTGTTTTTAAATAAGAGGAAGAAGAAGTGGTAAGCAAACTCTTCACACTCAAAGTATCACTAATATCATCTAATGTTTTAATACTTTGTGCCGATGGCATCAAACATCTGTAGTTTGTAGATGTCATATCTTCTGTAATTGTGTGTGTTTCTGTTGTTGGCATAATATACGTTGGATTATTTGTTCCTCCGTACAAATAATTTCTATCACTTTCCAGAACAACACCTTTTTCAATTTTTACACCATATGCTTTTAATACTGCATCAAAATTCTTTCGTTCCACATCGTCTCCAAGATAATCTGCTACAATAATAACATTACCACCATTTTTCAGATACTTAAGAATAGCATCTCTCTCCAACTTACTAAAGTCTTTTTCTGGTGAAATAATCATAAGGCAATCTGCATCATCTGGTACTTTTCCCTCTGTCAAAAGGTTAAGACTCTCTATCGTAATATTGGCATTGGTGATTTGCTCCTTAATGGTATCATCCAATGAAACTTCTCCATTACCACCTAATTCATAAACCTTAGGAAGATTATCTGTTGTTACATAATCAATTGCATTTGCAATCAAACCTTCGCCATTAAATGTATAAATAGGATCTGCTCCATAGCTATAATCTGAATAATTTGACAAACTATACATATCATTTCCATCAATCAGCTTATAACGCTTATCACTTTCCACGATCAATACGGTACTATCTGTTGCATCATACTTGCTTCCGAAGTTTGGATACAATTCTGGATCTTTTTTTACAATTTTAATTCTTCCGCCTGCCTCATCTTTATAATTCTCAAGAAGCTTCGTCAATTCAGAATATGTATTTTCAGCAGTTGCACTTAACAAATAATAAATGGTTACATCCTCATCCATTTTGTGCAGCAATTTCTTTGATTCTTTTCCAATTGAATATAAGTTATTTCCAGTTACGTCAATCTCAGTATATTTTGTAGGAAGTTTTGACACAACTAAATTCACAACAATTACAAGTGCAATGGCAATAATAATCATTGCTGCACTAAAACTTCCGTTGCGAAAACGACTACCTCTGAAGGAAAAAATACTGTCATTTCCTCTTTGTTTCTTTTCTTTTTTTAATTTTGCCACGATTGTTTCCTCCTTCCTAACTCCATCTTCTCTTCTGTATTGATTGTACAGCTAGGTACAAGAACAATACAATAAAAGTGATGTAATATATAATCGACGCAATACTAAAGTTTCCATTTACAAAATCGTTAAATCTAGAATAGAAGGAAATTCCTCCTAACACTTTTTCCAATGCAGATTCAAACAATGTACTTTTTACTGTATATACAATCACAAGTGCAGCTTCTGCTACAATCCAGCATGCTCCTGCCACAATAATATTTTTCACAAATACAAAGATAAAGATTGCTACCACTGCCAATAAAACAGAAAAGCCAATTAAAGATGCTATTGCTGTTGCAGGCATCATACTTGCTATGGATGTCATCAATAAAATCACAATATTAAATGCAAATGATACTACTGCGGCAATAATCTGATTTTCTGTCAAGGATGAAATAAACAATCCAAATGCCAGCATAACGCATCCTAACAACCAAAATGCAAAAATAGTAGAGTAACTTTTCAAGAACAATACATTACCAAACTGTTTCAACACTAATGGCATGGTACATATTACAACAATCGGAAAGGTAAATACTGTGACAACCGCAAAAAACTTACCGATTACTACATTCCAAATACTGACTGGGGTAGAAAACAATAACTGGTCTGTTTTCTGTTTCTGTTCTTCTGCTAAAAGACGCATCGTAAGTATTGGTAATACTACAGTATACACAAAACTGATATTGCTAAGTGTATTTCCAATTGCAGCACTTCCACCGCTTAGATTTACTCCCCAAAAATATACTCCCACTACTAACAGGAAAAATGCAATCATTGCATATCCTAACATAGAAGTAAAATAGGATTTTAATTCTTTCTTATAGATTGCTTTCATTCTCTATTCCTCACTTTCTTCCTGTTTTTCTACATTATCTTCTGACACAGTTGTTTCCTTTTCCTGCTCATCCTCATGTGCCAAATACTTTTTATTTCCGTTTCCTTCTGTTACTTCAAGGAAGATATCCTCCAAACTCTTAACATAAGCTGACATATGAAGGATTGGTGTTTTTTGTGCCGCAAATGCTTTAAATAAGTCTACACGAATATCCTTTTCTTTCTGTGCATAAACAACAACCTCTGTTGTATTCTCCTCCACAGGATCTAGGTATTCTTTTCTATGTACATTTTTTACACCATTTAAAATATTCTCCACTGTAGCCTTTGGTGCTTTTATGCGAAGCGTTACCTCCTGTGTTCCCTGGGTCATCTCTGCCAATTCTTCAGGAGTACCTTCCGCTACAAGTTGTCCTTTATTGATAATCAATACATGATCACACACTGCACTAATTTCCTGCATAATATGAGAACTTAATATAATCGTATGTTCCTTACTAAGTTCTTTGATTAAATCACGTATTTCGATAATCTGTTTTGGGTCTAATCCTACTGTAGGTTCATCTAATATGATAATTTCAGGAAAACCAATAATAGCCTGTGCAAGACCAACTCTTTGTTTGTATCCTTTTGATAAATGTTTCATCAAACGATGCTGCATGTCCACAATATTTGTCATCTGCATCGCCTTTTCAATCTGTTCTGCACGTTCTTTTTTAGGGACTTTTTTTAGTTCTGCTACAAATTGTAAATATTCCTTCACTGTCATATCCGAATACAATGGTGGAATTTCTGGTAAGTAACCAATACATTTTTTTGCCTCTTCTGGCTCTTCAAAAATGTTATGTCCATTAATGATTACTTCTCCATCCGTGGCAGACAGATAACCAATAATAATATTCATAGTAGTAGATTTACCAGCACCATTTGGTCCAAGAAAACCATATACCTGTCCATCTTTTACTGTAAAACTTAAATTGTCTACAGCCGTATGATTCCCATACTTTTTTACTAGGTTTCTTACTTCAATCAATGTTAAACCCTCCTACATTTTTGATTTCTATTCGATTTATTTTATCTTATAATTGTGTTTACTTTGTGAAAGCCAATCATAATATTTGCATATTTGTTAGGAACATATGGAGTGAATATACTTTTTCATACACTGAATAATGCAGGGTTATCTTCTAAACCCTGCATTTTATATATTACTTTTATATTTATATTATTTTAGGTATGTACCATCTTCTCCAATTTTTCCATTTGCACCATACTTTTCTGCCGTGCTATTCTGTAAGACATAAATTCTCATATTTCCAGCCTCAACTTTATCAGTTGTCAAACTTCCAGATGCTTTCACTGTCTTTCCTGTTATTAATTCTACATAAGTTCCACTTTCAATATTACTAAAAGTTGCCTGTCCTGATAAATTAACTAATACATAACTATCTTCACCATTCGCAGTATAACGTCTACGATAACTGATACCACTTCCAGATACGTCTGCAGTAGAATACTGTCCCTTACATAAAGCAGGTACTCTTCTGCGAATCATATTAAGACGTTGCATATGTTTTGCCAATGGTGCATTTAATGTTTCTGCCATCTTTCCAGTTCCGCCAGAATATACACCATAATCAGTTGAGCTTACACTTCCTTCCAAATAATCTCCAAAATAAGCACGACCCGTCTTATCCAACTGGTTATACCAATCATCCGTCTTAACACCTTTCATAAATTCTACCTCTGTTCCATAGAACACACACGGAATTCCACGAAAAGTAAAAATCAAGTTCAAATTTTCTGCCCATGCCTGTGTTCCACCATTATATCTTGTATACAAGGAACCACCTTCATTTGGACCATAATCATGTGAATCAACATACATAACATTCCATGTAGAATCATTAAAATATTTATCTTCCTCCAATGCTACACTAAATGCAGAAGCTGCACTTCCAAATTTATGATGCATATAAAAATCAATCATTCCCATCCCAGAAGATTCACTATAATCTGGTTCATGATATTTATTTCCGCTCAAAAATGCATTATCACTAGTTGGTTGATCTGCAACAGATGAATGATCTGTAAAATGCTTTTCTACCAAGTTCATATTATTTTTTGTAGCTTCCAATGTCTCATCTGTTTTCCATGCATATGCGTCATCTCCGTTTTTCCATGTATAGAAGCAAACAGAAATACCAGGTAGATCTGCATTAAACACTTCGTTTCGAAGTACACATGCCTCTCCAAACATAAAGAAATTTTTTCCACCTGCTTTTTGGAATGCAGGTAAAAACTCTTTATTAAAAGATAATCTAGAAACATGTTTTACCGTATCAATACGAAATGCATCTACACCCATATTAATATAATTGCAATACGATTTTTTCAAATAGTTACATACTACAGGATTTTCTGTATTTAAATCTACACAGTGTGCACCCATTTGTCCTGTTTGTACCGTATAGCCTTCCCATTGACAATTCTTTTCATGATGAAAAATAAAATTAGGATCATTGGTATCACTCTTTAAATTTGCACAACGCTGCCCTTCATTTGTAGTTGTAGCATCTGTCATTCCAATGCTCCCTCCTAAATCCGTAATTGTCATAGCGGTATCAGATCTATCTAGTTTTGAAATATCATCCGTTCTTGTATAAGCAGGGAATAAATTTTCCTCTCCATAATCACTACAGTGATTTACTACAATATCTTGTATGATCTTAATTCCCTTTTTGTGTGCATCATTGATCAAATCCTGATAACCATAGTCACTGGATTCTAAGCGAACATCTACCTCTGCATGATTGATTGCATGATATCCATGATAATCGTAATCCGATGCATTTTTTACAACCGGTGTAATCCATACTGCCGAAAAACCAAGTGCCTTTATGTAATCTAATTTCTCTCCTAAACCTTTAAAATCACCTCGCCAAACTGGATTTTCATTGTGCGGATTATTTTTATTATCATCGGTTCCAGTATCTCTCCAACTTGCACAGTTATTACTACTGTCACCATCATAGAAACGTGATGTCATAATAAAATAAATGGTTTCATCACGAAAATCGGTACGATCCGTAGCTGTAGGTGTACTAGTTGGACGCGTAGAAGTAATTGGTGTTGCAGTTGGATCACTAGTGGAATCTGGACTTGTTTTGCTCCATTTTCCATCTTTATACCAATATTCACCTGCTTCTTTAATTGTAAAATCATCTGTCTGGTTAGAATCATTTGCAAATAAAAAATTAACTTTTGTCACATCTGCAAATGTATATGTATAATAACCATCTAAATCTTTCTTAATGTTTTCTCCAGGCCATTCTACTTCTAAATCGTTTGGCAATGCATTCCAATAATAAATTGTTTTTGCATCCAGATCACCAGCGTAGTGTACGGTAATACCTGTATCCGTTGCAAGCTGTTTTTCATCCTTTTGTATTTCCTGCTCTTTAGATTCTTTATAATCTTGTGGGGCTTCTTTAGACCATCCATCCTCAAAATCATACCAATATTCACCTGCTTCTCTGGTAAATTCCGTAGTTTCATATCCCACTTTAGGAATACTAAGTACAAGACTTGCCTTTGGAGCATTCGCTATTGTACAACTATACCAGCCATTTCCCTCATCTTTCATCGGAATTCCAGGATAAGTGGACTGCTTTCCTGTACTTGAAACCTTGTAACTCATATGAGGTTGCGCACCTGTCCAATAAAAATGTACCGTCACCGCATCCTTCGTTACTTTAGACATTTGTTTCCCTGTTGCTATTTTCTCTTTCGAAGCATCCAATGTAAATTGTGTTTCTGTTTTTTGTGTATTTTCTTTCACTACAGAATCAGTCAATTTAGCTCCCATCCATACGCAACCTGTTAAAGCCATCATACCAACCACTGCTGCTGCAATTTTTCCTGCTTTTTTCTTGTCCATTTACTTCAACTCCTTCTTCTTTAATTTCAATTATCTGTATATGCAACATATTTTATAGGGAAACAAGGCAACCTAACACCTTATTTCCCTATTTTACTCTACGCGTTTCATTTCATGCAGTATACGTTATTTTAAATATGCACCATCTTCTCCAATTTTTCCGCTTGGAGCTCCTGCTGTCTGCAAAACATATACTCGCATATTTCCTTTTCCTGAACACTTTGCATTTAAAGTGCCATTACACTCCACTTTATCACCAGTAACTACATCTACATAAGTTCCAGAAGGAACACCACTAAATGTTGCATCTCCCGAAATTGTTACACATACAAAGCTATCTACACCATCTGCTGTATAACGTCTTTTGTATGAAATTCCTCCATTACATCCTTCTGTAGAATACTGTCCTTTTCTAAGTGCAGGTACCGCTCTACGGATTAAATTTAATCTTTGAATATGTTTTGCAAGTGGGTAATTTAATGTCTCTGACATTGCTCCTGTAGCTCCACTATATACACCATAATCAGTTGTATTAACAGTTCCTTCTATATGATCTCCAAAATATGCACGACCGGATTTCTCATATGGCGTTCCACTACCTTCTCCACCATTACTTGACATCATCGGATCAATTAGACAACCCTTTTTAAATTCAATTTCACTTCCATAATAAATACATGGAATTCCTCTAAATGTAAATATCAAATTAAGATTTTCTGCCCAAGTATCTTGTGTTCCAGTAAAACGCTGATTTTCTGGAGACTGGTCTGGCGCGTAATCATGCGAATCAATATAAGTTACATTGTATGTAGAATCATTAAAATACTTATCTTCACTCAATCCTGCTCTAAATGCATCCCCTGCATTTCTGAATGCCCAATGCATGAAAAAGTCAATCTCATCCAAACCAGAAGACTTACTTCTATCTGGTGTATGATATTCATTTCCATTTAGAAATGCATTGTTACTTGTTGGCTGTATATCCACAGACAAATTGTCATTAAAATGCTTTTCTGCTGAAGCCTCATTCGTTGCAGTATCACCCCATGCATAATCTTTTGATTCCTTCCATGTATAAAAAGGAACAGAAATTCCAGGCATATTCGCATTCCAAACTTCCTGGCGTCGTACACAAGCCTCACCAAACATAAAGAAATCTTTTCCCCCCGCTTCCTTGAAAAATGGAAGAAATTCTTTATTAAAAGTTAATCGTGAAATATGTTTAACTGTATCAATACGAAATGCATCTACTCCCATATTAATATAATTAATATAGCATTCTCTTAAATATTTAGCATATTCAGGATTTTCTGTGTTAATATCCACGCAATCTCCAGCCATCTGCCCTAACTGTACTCCATAGCTTTCCCACTGAAAGTTTCCATAATGGTGATATAAACGTTCTGTATCTATATCATCATCCTTCATTGCAAATAATCTAGATTTGTACTGTGCATCACCTTGCTCACCACTATTTAATCCCAAATTTTCAATGCCATCATAATCTGATGCTCCTCTTCCATACTTTTTTACACCTTCAAGTAACTTATCTGCCTTATTTCCATCTTTTGCAACATGCATAAACGGACTTTTGTCACTTCCATCATCCTCGTCTTTATCAAACATATGGAACATATTTTTTTCGCCCCAGTTACCACTATGATTTAGAACGATATCCTGAATAATTTTAATCCCCTTCGCATGTGCATCATTAATTAAATCTTGATAAGTATAATCTGATGATTCATATCTAGGATCAACTTTACTAAAATCGTATGCATGATATCCATGGTAATCTAATCCACTTGCATTTTCTACAACCGGAGTAATCCAAACTGCCGAAAATCCTAACGCCTTAATATAATCCAATTTTTCTGACAATCCTTTAAAATCTCCACGCCATCCAGGATCATTATTAGTTTCACTTCTAAGGTAATATTCATCATCCCAACAATATCTATTGTTACTACTATCTCCATCATAGAAACGAGTTGTCATCAAAAAGTATATTGTTTCATCACGAAAATCCCCTTCTGTTGGTGTAATAATCGGTGTAGCCGTAGGTTTTGGAGAATTTGTCGGATTTGTTCCCGGCTCAGTTGTTACCCATTTTCCATCTGCATACCAGTATTCTCCTGCCTTTTTTAAAGTAAAATCCTCTGTCTGCTCAGAACCATTTGTAAAGAGGAAATTTACTTTTGATGTTGCTGTAAAGCTATATGTATAATACTTTTCTTTCTCAGACATAGTCTCTCCAGGCCAATCTGTCTCCATATCTGTAGGAAGGACATTCCAGTAATAAATCTTCGCATCTTTCATCTCCGAAATAGGAAAATGTACCACTATATTTCCTGTCGCTGCAAGCATCTTTCCATCAACTACAACTTCTTTGTCCTTTGGTGTTGTGTAATTTGCTGGTGCTGATAATGACCATCCATTTTCATCATCATACCAATACTCACCTGCATCTCTTGAAAACTCTGAAGTCTGATAATCCAAAGATGGAACACTAATTTTTAAATTTGCCGCTTCCGCGTTTGTTACACTATAAGTATACCATCCATTTCCTTCATCCTTCATAGGTACTCCTGGATATGAAGTTTTTGCTCCTGTTTTATCTACCTGATAATATAAATGTGGTTGCTTTCCCTTCCATTTATAATGAATTGTAATCGTTTCCTTTTGCTTAACTGCTACTTTCTCTGCTGTAACAGAGTTATTTTGCCCCAAATCAGGTGTACTTGTTGTCAACAAAGTATTTTCCTTATTTGCTACTACAATTTCCCTACCATTTTGAAACTGATTTGCTGCCAAAAATGTTCCACCCGCAACAAACAATGTTCCTGCCAATGCTACACCTGCAATTTTTCCTGCCTTCCTTCTGTCCATAACCGTCTCCTTCCACGAACGCAAGCACAATTGTGTATTTTTACAACTATTTAAAACAATTTACGTCTGTAACCAAGTGTGCTTTTGTCTTTTTTATTAATTTTCATGTATTTTGTTACATATAATTATACACTTGTTACAATTGTTTTACAATGTAGCCTTTTCACAATATTTTCACACTTTTTTCTACAAAATGACCAAGGCAATGCATTTTAGTCGCGAAAGGTTCCTTTTTACTTATTCTAACTGCTTCAGTTTTGCTGCTGTTTGCTCCATATGAAATTCTAATTCTCGTATTTTTTTATAAAATAATAATGCGTCCTGTCCTTTCCAATCTTCTTGCAAACAGGATCTTATCTCTTTTAATCCCAATTGACTTTCCTGCATCCATTCTTCCCCAATCCGTTCAATTCTTTGTAAATCTCTCATTCCTATCTTCTCTCTCATCATTTTCCAACTCACTCATCCAATCCTGCCACAGTTCCTGCTGTAAAATAGAAGCTTCCCCATCCCACAATTCATACATATCCCGCTCTAATCTTTTTAGTTTATCCACAAATTCGCTCTCCATCTTTAAACTTATTCACTCTCCTTCCACAAAACAGCCTGTATAATTTCCTTATTTTTCTCCTCTGTATCTTGATAGTTTTTCAGCACTTGACAGGATAATTCACACAATAATATACCTTCTTCCAACCATGCTTTTTTCTTTGCATCCATCCCATCTATTTGTTTCCACTCTTCTAAGTATCTTTTTCGTTCTTGCAAGTTTTTGTAAACTTCCTCTTCTCTTGCCCAAATAACCATACTTTTACTCCTTATATTGGTAGATTAACTCCAATTGTCTTTCTATTTCTGCAAAACAGACGCATTCTATTTCTGTTCTTTTCTGTTCTCGTATCCCATCCTCTAAAATAAGCAATGCATCTCTTTCCATCTGTTCATAATTTTTTATAATGCGTTCCAGGGCAAAACACAATTGTTTTTCAAACACGATTTCCTGCTCCATTCTAGCTTTATATTGAACAAATTTCTTGCTTCGTTCTATTTTTCCTATATTCACGACCTGTATTTCTTCCAGTCCCGTCACTAAGTCTTCCAACCGCAAAGTCTGTGCTGCCATTTTCTTATAAACAAACCATAGGGCATCCATATTTACATACATATTCATTCATCCTCTTCTAGGCGTTCCAATTCTTCTAACACCAATGCATGTCTATATCCTGTCCGTTCTATTCTTTCGCCCCTTTTTCTCCACAGCACTAAGTTTCCATCTTTTTCAGTAACCGCCATACAGACACTCTCTTTCTTGTTATATCTCTTCTCCAAGTAAAAATTACATTGTTCTTTTTTAGGAAACGCTTTTACAACTCTCCAGCGTTCCTCATACTCCGAAGAAAACACAGGGAAAAATTCTTCCTCTAAAAGTTCTTTTTTCCAACTCTCATATTCCACAAAACAAATCTGAAGAATGTTACTTCCCTGTTGATCATTTCTAATCCATACACAAGGAAATCCTATGTATAATATTCCTTGTTGTGTACAATATTTCGTGCACTTTTCAATCACTACAACCTGTTCTGCATTCCGTATTCCATTCATAATCTCTGCATACTCACCTTTAGGATAGAATCTACCTTCTATTACTGCAATCATATCCTGTTGAAACATTTTATGTAACTGCATTACAAGCTCTCTCTGACTCTTTTTCTCCTTTTCAAAAGAAAAACAACACATATTTTCTATTTTTGCACATGCTGCTAAAATACACCATTCATCCCATTTAATTTTATATATGATATCGTTCATATTTCCACCCACATTCTCTGATTATTTTTTTATAACTTCTAGATAAAGGCACTATATCCTGTGTTTCTAAATAGATTTCTCCCAGTGAATAGGATATATCCCTTATCTTTCTTTTGTTGACAATAAAACTTCTATGACTACGAACAAAATGAGAGGGCAAACGCTGTTCTAATTCACCCAAAACAGCTTTAAAGGCAATTTTCTGATGTTCCAAATTCACATAAATTAATTTATTTTGGCACTCAAAATACAAAATCCGATCATATGGTACTACAATTTCCTCTTCAATTCCTTCCACCAAAAAGCATTCCTCTGGATCGCTTGCACGACTTTGGTACCACTCCCAAATTTCTTCTACTACTCTTACCACATCGTTTTGTTGAAATGGTCGTAATAGCAGCGAGGATGCCTGCACACTAGGTTTTATATATTCCATAGGCGACACAGAAGCATCCGCTATTACCAAAAGCACTCCTTCCTTGTTTTTAACACGAAATTTCTCTACCGCCGCAATAGCGTCTTTCTTTGTGACATCCATGTACAATACATCTAATTCCGGTGTTTCTTTTAAAATTTTCCGAAACTCTTTTATGGTCAAATATTCTTCTATCTTCCAGTTTGCCCCACTTATATGAGCAATTTTTTCTCTGGAAATTCTTTTTAATATTTCGTTTTCCAACTGTTTCGGATTACATATCATAAATGCATTCATATTTTTTCCTTTCGTTTTACCAAATCTAAAGCAGGCAGACTATCCTTTCATTTTTATCCCAAATACTTTTATTTCACATATACAAATCTACAAATAACTACTGCTTAAACAAAGGGCACATGTATCAAACTACACTCTCCATGCACATGAATCATTCCCATTTGTCTATTTTGCAAATTTCTTCGTTCTGATGGTTCGATAAAAGGAAATGGAAAATAATTTTGCTCTCCAACCCCACCTCCCACATAAATACCATCCCTCCTATCAGAAAAAACACGAAACAGAGGATGTTGTCTCAGTGCTCTAACTTCTGCACTTTCACATGTTCCGATAAGAACTATTTTTCTCTTATCCTTTATCAATAGTAACTCTTCTAACATTTTTTCTATATCACCCTCCACGTACATTCCCTGCCTGCATATTTCCAAACATTTCTTTGCATCACTTAGAAACATCCATAAGACCTCTGCATTATCCAACTTTTGCTTTTGCTGTTTTAAAATCCTTACTACTTGCATCAGACTATCATAATACTGTTCTTTCGTTGTGCAGCAATGTAACAAATCGTTTTTTTCCCATACTTCTTTTTGCATTCCCCCAAAGAAAATCACCTGCTCATTTCTCTGTAATGCTTGCTTTAGGAAAAAAGCTACTGTCTTCTCTCTTTTTTCTCTTTCTTTTCCTAAAATCAACAAAGAATCCAATCGGGATACTTCCCTTGCGATAACTTCACCATCTCTATCTCTTATTCCGAAGAAGATTTTTTTGTTTCGTTCTTCCGCTCCCTCTGTTTTTATGTATTCCATAAATTTTGAATAAGAAAGTTCTTTTGGTATTTGCTTTATTTTTTTAGCCCCCACACAATCTTTCCTATTCTTTTGTATTTCTATCGTATGAATACAATCTTTCTCCCAATAGATTGACTGAAACTCTACCAATTGTCCATCTATCTTTACTACACCCCGCCCCGGAATATCCTTTAGCTCTGCTACTTTCACTTCTTCACCAAAAAACGAACACATCTCCTCATTATTCATATTTAATGCAATTTTTTCTGGCAAATATTTTCGCCAAACACTTGGAATCTCTCTTTGTCCAAATCCTCCTGCTGTAAGTATTATATAGATTCCATACACATTACCCTCTCTTAATATAATATAAATGCGTTCCAAGAGCGTTTCCTCTGCTTTCTCTCGTAATTTTGTCATATTATCAATTATAAGCAAAATTGTAGCTTTATCCGCTTCGCATTTTAGCTTTCCTTGACTATCTTTTCTTTTTCTTAATTCTCTTTCCAAAAGGGAAATGCAACGTTTCAACTCTTCTATAGAAGTTACTGCCCCTCCCACATGTGGTACTGCAGAAAACTCGCTCAGTAGTCCATAGTCAAAATCAACTAAATATAGCCAACATTTGCTAGGATCAAATAATTTTATACATTGAGACACAAATCCAACTAAAAAAGTAGTCTTTCCACTGCCCTCTTTCCCTGCTAAGACAAGATTTCCATTGCCTTTTGGATTTATTACATAATAGGATTGTTTTTGCTTTTCTGTTTCATCACACAATCCCATTACAATGCTTTTTGCTGGTAATTGTAAATTATCTGGTTTTAAAACATCCGGAAGTGGAGGCATCCATAAAGGCACTGCACTACAAATTTTTTCCTTCCTTAACGCTTTATACACACGATTTTGCACAAAACAAACCTGTTCCTCCCTCGACTCATCCCAACTCGTTTTCTTTTTTCCTTTACTTACTACTTGTTGCTTATGCCCGGTATAAGCTCCCTGAAATTCTGTAACCTCCATTTCTTTTCCATCAATCAAAAAACCTCTACCTGCTGGTTTTTGCGCCCACGAAAGCATCTTTCCCATCATTCTATTGCACTGTTCTTTATCTTTTAATTTAAAACAGATACGAAATCCACTATTTGCCAAAAGTATATTTTCTATTTCACCACTCGGTTTTTGTGTAGATAAAATCACATGAAGACCTAAACTCCTCCCTACTCTGGACACTTGTACAATTGTTTCCGCAAACGCAGGCAATTGACTTTTTAATTCCGCAAATTCATCAATCATAATACATAAATGTGGTAGCTTTTCATTACGAGTAATTGCGTTGTAATCATCTATATGATTCACCTGTTCCCTACTTAATCTTTGTTCTCTTCTTTTTATTTCGCTTTTCATTGCACAAATTCCTCTGTGTAATAAATTTCCTTCCAAATTTGTCAATACCCCTGCCACATGAGGAAAAGCAGCAAACTGTTCCGCCATTCCTCCTCCCTTATAATCAATCAATACAAACTGTAGCTGTTCCGGACTGTAACGTATCGCAAGGGATAAAAAAATAGACTGCATACACTGACTTTTTCCCGCTCCTGTCATTCCAGCAATCATTCCATGAGGCCCATCTGCCCACTCTTGCAAATCTAATTCACATACTTTTCCCTGTTCCGTAACTCCAATTTGTGCCTTAATTCCATCCCTGCAATTATTTTTACGCCAATTTTGTAATATAGTATCCAACTCTGTTTTCATCATACAAGAAAACAAAACGAAATCCACAGATTCCTTATACCTTTCTTCTCTGTCTTTTTGCATGTTTCTCAATTGCTCTAACATCTTTACATGAGGAGTTACCATCATATCTGTTCTTGCGTTTTGCGACTCTATTACTTCAGTTAAATCCATCTTCAATTTTTCATGATTTCTACAGCCAATCGCCAACACTCCCTCCAAAAAAATAAGATGCAATCCAAAAATCGAAAAACTTTCTCCATATTGCATTCTTTTCCTTGGAGAAATCCGCTCCCCCTTCTCATATATTCCGTTTTTACTGCAATCAATCAAATACCATCGACCCTGTTCTTCCTTTATCACCCCATGTTTCTTAGAAATCATACCTGCAACATTATACCGTATATCACATTCCGCACCACTTCCAATTAAATATTCCTTTGTTTCATCTAAATGATAATACTGATACGATTGCAATTTCTGTTGTTTTAAAAAAACAAGAATTGCAACCTTTTTCCCCTCCTTCCGTCGATATTCCCATAAGTCCTCCCTTCTTAATTGTCTATCCTCAAATATTTGGTGATTTAATCTTTTTATTTCAACACATGTCTCTTTTGGAAAATACCACTCTTCTTTCCTGCATTCCAGCAAAACTTTTTCATTTTCACTTATTTGAACTAGATACTCTCCTTTTTCATATTCTGGCAATTCACATATTTTATACTTCTTATCATCATAAATCCACAATTCCAGTTTCATTTTTCCCAGCCATCCGCCCTTTCCTTTTCTCTACTCACTTTGTTTCCTACTAAACTTCTTCCTATCTGTACCACTATCCTATTCTGACTGCCACTATAAAACAAACGATTGCAACAATTATAATAAACAACCTTATGAAATTACTATTTCTGTTTTTTTCAACACCACTATCTTTATCTTTTTCTCTCACTACAGGTTCTATTTCAGTTACAACACGGTCTTCTTCAAAGCAACCTGTTACTTCCTCTATACCATCCGATTTTTTCGCACAACTGCAAGCTTCCAATGCAATTGTTTCTTCTACATCTAACGTAAGCTCTCGGTTCTCTTTCTGAGCTTCCTCCACACGACAAATCGCCTGGTAAAATTCTTCTATTGTGTCATAGCGTTCTTCAGGCAAAATTGCAACTGCTTTTTGAATTACCTGTTCCACACAAGCCGGTGCATTATTAAAAAATGTAATTTCTTCGCCCGAAATTCTTTTTTCTAACGCTTCTTGCTGCTCTTTATATGTACTCTGTTGACTATATTGGGATAAAAAAGGAAGCCGTTTCTGATTTAGATAGAAATATAATACAATTCCTAAAGAATAAATATCTGCTCTGTGATCATAATTCTTCCCAAAATAAATTTCTGGAGCCACATAATGATGTGCTTCCTTCCTTGATAATTCCACTGGATATGCTGCAATACCTTTCGCAATTTCAAAATCTTCAAATTTAAAATCCATAGTTTCAGACACGAATATAGTATCTGGTCTTATATTTCCATGCACCAGATTATGTTTTTTGTATACTTGTAAACCTCTACATAAATCCTTTCCCATTTTCAATATACTTTCTAATGTCATATCCCTGCATTGGGTATATTCAATACTATTATGTGCCAACTCAGTGCGTACAAAAATGTCATATCCAATCTCGTCAGGACGTTCTGTTAGTTTATAATCCTCATACTTTATAATATTTTTCTTTTCTTTTAGTTCTGATATAAAAATAATTTTTTGATATATCTCCCTAACAATTTCGTAAAAATAAAACTGTATCTCTTCTCTTGACATTCCAAGCTCCTGTAATTGTAACACCTCTGATTGAGACTTGGGAATGGAAATCACTTTTAAAGCTGCATATTGCATACGTTCCAAATGCATCCTTTGTATTCGATACACACAACTATAACTATCTTCTCTAAGTAATCCATCTTCACAAATATGCCAATTATCCCATAAAGGCTCGTATGCACGTAATTTATTCACATTCATAGTATCATCCTTATTCTATATGCTATGTTCATGTGTTGCTAAAACATTTGGATTATAGCATACCTAAGCTTTGATTGTAAAGTTAATTTTTTTCTGCATTTTTTATTTTTTTGCGTTTTTAGACATTTTTCACAATAAAAATATTTATTTTTCTTTGTTTATCAGACTTTTTATAAAATATATCGTCTTTTTCTTAGTTGTAAAGATTTTTTTCTCCTATTTTTTTACAACAGCAAAAATTGGCTTTTTTGTCAAAATGGCAGCAAAATTTAGAAATAATTATTTTATACTTCTAATTTTTCAAAACAAAAAAGCCACTACACAGTCTCCTGTGTAATGACTCTAGCTCCTTGTAAAAACGTATACACCTTTTCGCTACCCAAACAAACTTATTCAAGCTTCTTATTTTTCACTTCATCATATTCTTTATACAATGTAGAACGTAGTTCCTCATTTTCTGGCTTCATCACTGCCTCTGCTTCTGTATCTCTTGCATTTTCCCTTAGCCAATTATACAAAATCATGATATTCATTTCTCCCTCTGCTCTTCCTTCCGCTTTTCCCTTTTCTTCTACATATCCACTTAAATTACACATATCTTCCACCTCCTGTTTAAACGCAATCGACATAGGTATCTCAAATTCTTCCTGTAATTTCTTCCTTTTCTTCTCTTTATCTATACTACTCGACAAAAGTGTGGTAAGCATATTCACAAGTCTATTTTCACTTACCAGTTCATCCCCACCTAAATGTATCATAATAGCTGATAATAAATCATACCTTGATGATTTACTTGGATTTCCATATAATACATTCGGTTGCATGTGATATTCTACAATGGAATCTTTTGCATTTTGACGTGAATTCATACAAATCCAAATAGAATATACTTTTTTTATTCCATCATATTTTACCTTATCTGCGGTTTTATTTGTAAATTCCTTTCCCAGTTGTGAAGACAATAATCTCGCACAATAAAAAACTGCTCTTGTCACAATATCATAACCAGGTTCACTGTCTTTTTGAGCCTCTATGTTAATGATAATCTTTGTATGCTCTCCATCTGGTAACATCACATAAAATTTTATATCATAGGTTATCTTTCCCTCATTTGGTATAGCATCTTCTGTATTTAAGCCCTCTATGCTTTCCATGTTGCTAAGCCCTGTATCTACTGGTACTTTTGCCACTTCGGGAGTACCTTCAATGCACTTTTCAATATCGAAAATGCTAAACTCAAAAAATTCTCTTACCGTATACTTTAGTATCCACGCAAGAATAATTTTATTTGCCAGCACTTTTTTTACCTGTGCATCATACTTTGATTTACCGTCTGTGGCATCTATATCATTTGCCAATAATGTATCCATTTCTTTCATTCGTTTTTCTCTCTTCTTTCATGATCTAACTATTCTTTCTATCCCTCCATATAATAACTAAATACACGAAATCTTCTTTTCAGTCACATTATAACATGTTTTTAGTTTATTTGAAAAGCAAAAAAGCCACTACACAGTCTC
>FR899704.1:45798-56367 GCA_000437275.1 Clostridium sp. CAG:411
ACAGTCTCCTGTGTAGTGGCTCTCTAACTCCGTGTAAAACCGTGTAATTCAAGTATTCCTTTTGGGAATCACTTGCAAATACTACGATTAGTCCATTGTATATGGCATTAAAGCGATATGACGTGCTCTCTTGATTGCAACTGTAAGTGCTCTCTGATGCTTTGCACAGTTTCCAGTAATTCTTCTAGGAAGAATCTTTCCTCTTTCTGATACATATCTCTTTAATTTATTAACATCCTTATAGTCGATGCCTTTGTTCTCTTTATCTGAACAGAATACACAAACTTTCTTTCTTCTGCGTCCGCCTCTTCTCTTCATTGGAGAATCTGCTCTATCACTTTTATTATATGGCATAATCCGTGAACCTCCTTATCAAAATTTGTTATGAAAGCACTATCCTATAACAATTAAATTACAAGATAGTCCTATCCATTTTCTAGCTAAATGGCAAACCATCTTCTAAACCATCCGGAATATTGATAAATCCATCTGCCGCTTCACTAGGTTCAGGTCTCTGTGCTACACTGCCGGCATCGTATTGCTGTGCACTTTTCTTGCTTTCTGCAAACTCAAGTTCCTCAATAACAACATCAGTGCTGTAAACTCTCTGACCTTCTTTGTTTGTATAGCTGCTGGTTTGGATACGTCCACAACCAACAACCTTAGTTCCCTGTTTTAAATATCCTTCTGCAAATTCTGCTGTCTTGCCAAACGCAACACAATTGATAAAATCTGCTGTCTGGTCATCGCCCTGACGCTTAAATCTTCTGTCAACGGCTAGGGTAAATCTTGCAATCGCTGAAGAGTTCCCATTCTGTGAATAACGAATCTCAGGATCTCTAGTCAAACGACCCATTAAAATAACTTTGTTCATCCTTAGGATGCCTCCTTCTTATGCGTCTTGTCTAATGCATAAAAATCTGATGACATTCTCCATGATACGGATGTTCTTTTCAACATCTGCAGGAACGTTTTCATCAGCATCAAATTGGATGAAGTAGTAAAATCCTTCTCTCATCTTCTGAATATCGTAAGCTAATCTCTTCTTACCCCATTCATCAACGTTAGTGATTGTACCGCCGAACTTTGTAATATACTCTTTTACTTTTTCTACGGTTGCTACTCTGTCATCGTCTTCGATTTTCGCATTAACAACTACTGCTAATTCATACTTGTTCATAGTTGCTTGCACCTCCTTTTGGTCTCTGGCCCTCTATTCGTTAGAGAGCAAGGAATTTTTGTAACCAGTACAGTTCCTAATTCTACCACAACAAAATCAATAATGCAAGCATTTTTCACAAAACATTTTCTTTTCGTTACTACTCATGATTTACATCCTTTAAGATTGCACCACTAAACGGTGGTAATGTCAAAATCAAGTACCCAGCTTCAATTTTATGTGTAGTAGCCTCCTGTGTATATCCATCCTGCGTTGTCAAAATTAAGCGTACCATTTCTGTTCCATCTAAAATTCCAATCTCCCATACTGGAATTTTAAAAGTAACCTCTCCATCATTATTGTTGACCGCTGCCACAAGTTTATCCTGTGCATCAAATCTTCCGTATGCAATTACGTTATAGGTTCCATATAAAAACTTTATTGAACCGGTTCGCAATGCCTGATAATCTTTGTGTATCTGTATCAATTCCTTATGTAAGGCAATCAATTCTTTATTTTCATGTCCCCATGGATAGGTTCTTCGATTGTCTGGATCTGTCCATCCACAAACACCTGCTTCATCTCCATAATAAATGGTTGGTGCTCCTGGCCAAGTCATTTGTATCAAAACGGCTTCTCGCATAACGCCATAATTCAAATGTTGATTTGCCGCCTCTGGTCCAAGGGATGCTGTTCTTCCAACATAATGATTGGTTCTCGTCAAAAATCTTGAATGATCGTGGTTAGATAATTCATTCATAGCAACCTGTAAGGACTGCGTATTAAATCTTGTCATATGATGGCTCATAGAACCATAGAATGCGTCAGTATTTCCCAATAAATCCTGTCTCTGTTCATCACTATGTTTCTCCATTCCTGTTAAGAACCAGGTAAGTGGCTCCATAAAGGCATCATAGTTCATGACCGTATCCCACTCATCTCCCTGTAACCATGCTGTAGGCTCTCCATAATGCTCTGCTAAAATAATGGCATTTGGATTTGCCTCTTTTACATTTTTACGGAAGTTCTTCCAAAAGTAATGATTATATTCTGGTGAATGTCCTAAATCTGCTGCCACATCTAAACGCCATCCATCTACATTGTAAGGTGGAGATACCCACTTTCTAGCAATTCGCATAATATACTCAAATAACTTTGGTGAATCCTCATAATTTAATTTTGGCAATGTATCATGTCCCCACCATCCATCATAAGTATGATTGTATGGCCATGCATGTTGTTCATGAAATTTAAAGAATGTATGGTACGGACTATCCTCTGCAATGTAAGCACCCTTCTCATAACCTTCCTGATTTTCATAAATACGTTCTCTATCTAGCCATTTATTAAAAGAACCACAATGGTTGAATACTCCATCCAAAATAACTTTCATACCACGTTTATGAATTTCCTCTACCAGTTGTGCAAAAAATGCATTACTTGCTTCCAGATTCTCTTTGTCCGTTACACGACAAATATACTTCGATGCCTGCGCATTTTCTGTCACCCCCGGTGGTAGCAATTCACCTTCGTCTTTTACTATTTTTCCAATGTGTGGATCAATATAATCATAATCCTGTATATCATACTTGTGGTTAGACGGAGACACAAAAAGAGGATTAAAATAAATAACTTCCACGCCTAAATCCTGTAAATAATCTAGTTTATCCATCACGCCCTGCAAATCACCGCCATAAAACTCACGTACACCCATAACTGCAGGATATTTATTCCAGTCATCTACTTTAACCGTTCCTTCACCAATATAATAATACTCATTTGTCTCTACTGTATTATTTTCATCCCCCTTACAGAAACGATCCACATAAATCTGATATATAACTGCACCTTTCGCCCAGTCTGGTGTAGTAAAACCAGGTTTTATAAAGAAATTGTAATAAGACTGTACTTCGTTAAATACACCCTTCGCATTATAATAGCATACTGCCCTACCTGCCCGGATTTCAAAATAATATTCCATTCGCTGATCCGTCAGTGGCACCTCTACCTGATAATAATCAAATAAGCGATCATCATGTACTTTTTCCATTTCCAGTTTTTCATTATTCGTCACTACATAAACCATATCTACATTATCTCTGGCTGTACGAAAGCGAAGCTTCACTTTGTCATATGGCATAGGCTCTGCAGGCTCCCGATATTCTTTCGTCCCATCGCTAAATAATGCAGCTCGGTTAAGTGCCTGACTCAAATTGTCTATATACAAACGAACCTTTTCTTCTCTGGTCATCTGTGTAAAATTCAGACTAAAATTTATCCCCATACTAAATTAACCTCCCTGTCGTGGTACAACTTACTATAAATCTCACTGTTGTCATACACTCACTTATTTTATTTTATAATAATTAGACATAAGATACAAGTGTAAAAGGGCGAATTTCTATGTCCCTTTTGCTCCCTATAAGATAAATTTGGACATAGAAAAAGCATTGCCTTTTGGCAATGCTCTTTCAGGAGAAGGTATTTTTGTTACTAATGGGGTGTAGCAAAAACTATATAATGTATTGGGGTTTACGCTTATTAGTATAGCACGTTGCACTACAAAAGTGTGCACAATTTTTCCCCATTTTTATTCTCTTTTTTAGTTTTGTTGAACAAGCACCGCAAAAACTTCACAAAAAAGAAACATCAGATTCCCCAATATTTTTACTTCTCCGACTTTATTTCTTCGCAGTTTCTTTTCCCTGCTCCTTTGTAATTACATTTTCTACTGTTTTTGTTGTTGTGTTTGCTATCGCATTTGCATACTTATCTGCCGTTTTTGTTGTAATACTCTGTGTCTTTTGTGAAATGACATTTCTTACTGCAGATGTAATACATGTTAAATTGTGTTGCAAATTAGCAAACTGGAAAAACGATTCTGTCTGTGTGCTCTCTACTTTTGTCTGCTCTGTTTTTGTATCTGAAAAAATGCTTCCTAAATCCATACTAAGGATTAACATAACAATAAATAAACCAATCAATACTTTTATTTTTCTCATAAAAAACTCCCCCGCTTCTAACAAATCCTCTTAACAGTTCCCTGTATCTACTGTAATTCATTGTTCATGCTGAAAGTTCTAAAAGGAAAACCTTTTAGATTTTCATAAGATAGGAGCTTTGTGCTGACACGAGGCTTTGTATGGAAGTATGTTTGCATTCAGATATGAACACAAAAAGCTCATCGTGCCAATTTCAATTGCACAATGAGCTTTTGTAATTTCCTCTCATACCTATCAATTGCAACTGGCTGTCATATTATAAACGTAGACCCTATAGTTTTGCGTCACAGGCTTTCACCTGTTTTGCCTTTCAACACGAAATTCTTTCGCTGTTTTAATTAATAATATTATGTTTTTCTTATGTTGTTTCGGTTACAACATTCACAGGAGCTTCCTTACCTGTAACTACATTGTAACATCCTTTCCAAAATATGTCACTAAGAAAATAGACCTAGTCCTACGAATTCTTAATAGGACAATGGACCTAAACCTCTTCCGAGTTCTCTACCGACACAGTGTTTGCAGTTTCCTCCTGCTCTTTCTCTCCAAAAAGAGCCTCAAATTCTTCTCTTGTAATACGTTCTTTTTCTATCAGCAGTGCTGCACAACTGTGAAGTACATCAATATGCTCTTCTAACAATTGTCTTGCTTTTGTATAGCAGTCATCCATAATGAATTTTACTTCTTTATCAATTATAACTGCTGTCTCTTCACTAAACTTCTTTGCATGACCTAAATCTCTTCCAAGGAATACTTCGTCATCATCATCTGCCTCATAATTGATCAAACCAATCTTATGAGAAAAACCGTATTTAGTAACCATAGCTCTTGCCTGTGCTGTCGCCTGCTTAATATCCTGAGATGCTCCAGTTGTAATGTCATCTAAAATCATTTCCTCTGCAATTCTTCCACCTAGGCATACAATAATATCCTGTAGCATCTTTCCTTTTGTATTAAACATTTCATCTCGTTCTGGCAATGGCATCGTATAACCAGCAGCACCATTTCCTGTTGGAATAATAGATACCAAATGAACCGGTCCAACATCTGGTAACACATGGAATAAAATTGCATGTCCAGCTTCATGGTATGCTGTAATTCTTTTTTCCTTATCAGAAATAATACGACTTCTCTTTTCTGTACCAATTCCTACTTTAATAAAGGATTTATTAATATCTTCCTGTACAATATAGGCACGATCTTCTCTAGCTGCACGAATTGCTGATTCATTTAACAAGTTTTCCAAATCTGCACCAGTGTATCCAGCAGTTGTCTGCGCCAAATTCTGTAAGTTTACATCTTCACCTAATGGCTTATTCTTAGCATGTACTTTTAAAATTTCCTCCCTACCCTTTACATCCGGACGTCCTACATTTACTTTTCTGTCAAATCTTCCCGGACGAAGAATCGCAGGGTCAAGAATATCTACACGGTTGGTCGCTGCCATTACGATAATACCTTCATTGACACCAAAACCATCCATCTCAACTAACATCTGGTTCAAGGTCTGCTCTCTCTCATCATGACCGCCGCCCAAACCAGAACCTCTTCTTCTGGCTACTGCATCAATCTCATCAATAAATACAATACATGGTGCATTTTTCTTTGCATCCTCAAATAAGTCTCTTACTCGCGATGCACCTACACCAACAAACATTTCCACGAAATCAGAACCTGAAATACTAAAAAATGGTACGCCTGCCTCTCCTGCAACTGCCTTTGCAAGTAACGTCTTACCTGTTCCCGGAGGACCTACTAAAATAACACCTTTTGGTATTCTTGCACCTACCGCAGTATATTTTTTAGGTGCTTTTAAGAAATCAACAATTTCTTTTAACTCTTCTTTTTCTTCTTCCAGACCTGCCACATCTGCAAATCTCACTTTTGCATCCGCGTCAGTTGACATCTTGGCACGACTCTTACCAAAATTCATCATTTTGCTGTTTCCGCCACCACTTGCACCCATCTGACTGGAAAGAAACATCATAACAATAAAAAATATTAAAAGTGCAAATATATATGGCATCAGTGAAGATAACAGACTCTCACCCTCCACATCTGAAACGGAGTAAATTCCCGTTTGAATCTCATCCAGGGATGCCTCCACATCATTTACATTTGACACTGCATAACTCTTTCGCGTTCCCGACTTTAATTCTACTACAACCTCACCGGTTGGTACTTCCTTATTTTGTTTGATTACAACAGAGGAAACTTTATCCTTTTTAACATCTTTAAGAAGATCCGCTGTATTGTAATTCTGGGACTGTCCCTGAAACATTTTTTCAGAATATGTTACTGCTACCAATATACATATAATTGCAAAAATGTAAAAGAACACTACACGCCCTTGCTTCTTCATCTTTCTACCTCCTTTTATGCTTACCATTTGCCATTCTGGTAATAGTTTTATTTGTACGCTTTTTATAAGTTTTTCACTACTCTTCTGAATCCAAAAATTCCATTGAAATTTCCCATATTCGTTCCGTGTTATCACTCACTTTGTAGTATTCACTTACTCGTACCCCCGGTATCCACAAAACATGACTTCCATCTGCCACAATCCACATATGTTTCTGTTCTCTGGCTGATATTTTAGCATCTTTACAAGCTTTGCTGGCCGATTTATGATGTCCCGCCAAATCAATCTGTAAATAATCTCCCTTTTGCATTTTTCGTAAATAAACCGTATTTTCTATTTTATCATAATCAAACCATTTCGTACAGTTTTTTCTAAGTATTTTTTCTTGAACCTTATGGTTTTCTTTCTCTTTTTCTCTATTCGTGAAACAAGTTTTTAAAACAATGCTTCCATCTGCTAATTGGCTTATTCCTTCTTTTTGAATCAAAATCTGCGGTACTTCTTCTTGCTTCTCCTCTATCCCTGTCTTCTCAAATAGCAGAGCATCATGTTCTTTCCAGACTGTTATTTCATAAGGAAGCATTTGCTTTTTTCCTACCTGCTTATCAATTAGTGCAATTGTATTCATTATATGCTTTTTGTCTATATTTTTATGCTGCCCAGATAAATTTTCCAAAACTTTTTTTATAACCCACTGCTTTTTAATCTGCATTTCTTCTCTAAAAAGCAATAAATTAAGACGATATTGCTGTTCAGATTCTTTTTTTACCATTTTTTTATAAGAAAGATTTCCCTGTTGCTCCAAATATTCTGCAAGTTCTCCAAAATCTCTTGCTGCCTCTGATAAATGTTCCACTACCTGTGCATTTACCTGCTCTTTTAATATAGGAATAATCTGATTTCGAATGCGGTTTCGTAAATATTTATTTTCAAAATTTGTTCTGTCTGTTCGATACTCCTGCTTTCTACATTTTAAATCTGCTTCTATTTCCTCCCTTGTCACGCATAAAAATGGACGGATTATATTTCCACTTACCGGTCGCATCCCTGCGGCTCCTGCCACACTGGTACCTCTGCACAAATGGTGTAGTACCGTTTCTGCCTGATCGTTTTTATGATGTGCCACTGCAATTTTTCCCTGCAATTTTTCTTTTCTAATCTTCTCAAAACAATCATAACGAATTTTTCTACCTGCTTCTTCCTCTGACATTCCTTTTGCTCTTGCAACCTCTGCCACATCCACGCTTTTTACAAAAAGCGGTATTTGCAATTTAGCGCAAAGTTCCCGAACAAATTGTTCATCTTGTTTTGCCTCTTCTCCTCGTAAGTTATGATTTACATGCACTGCCTGCAAGGAAAGTTCAAATTCTTCCTGTAAACTTTTCAAAAGAAAAAGCAAACAAATCGAATCTGCTCCACCAGATAGACCTATGATTATCGTATCTTTCTTCCGAAGCATTTGATATTCTTTTATATACTGTAACACCTTCTGTCTAAATTCCATTGTTTCCTCCCGTTTCTCCATCAAACTGCGTTCTTCTCGCTATTTTTATCATACCTTTCTTTTCTATAGAAGTCAAAAAACTTGAAACATACATATGCAAAATTTTCTTACCAATCAAACGTAACCTTCCTGTCTGTTGCATTCTTTATTTTAATCCCTTATAATAATAGCAGTTATTTAATATTAATATTACTATTCCTAGTACTTTGCTATGTTTTATATTGCAATGATAATACACATTAGGAACAAATACATACTATAACAGAAAAAATCAAATAACGATAGACAGCTATCGTGAACATGCGATTTTAACTGTTACATCTTTTAAGAAATGGAGGATTTTATGAAAGACTATTCTATGAACACAAAATGCGTACAGGCTGGTTACACACCTGGAAATGGTGAACCAAGACAAATTCCAATTATTCAATCCACTACCTTTAAATATGATACCAGCGAGGATATGGGAAAATTATTCGATTTAGAGGCGGAAGGTTATTTTTATACAAGACTGCAAAATCCCACAAATGACCATGTTGCAGCAAAGATTGCTGCTTTAGAAGGCGGTACAGCAGCTATGCTTACTTCTTCCGGTCAGGCTGCTAATTTCTTTGCCATCTTTAATATTTGTGAATGTGGAGATCATATTGTTGCTTCCTCTTCTATTTATGGCGGAACCTTCAACTTACTCTCTGTCACTATGGCAAAGATGGGAATTGAAGTTACTTTTGTTTCTCCAGATTGCTCCGAAGAAGAATTACATGCTGCATTTAAAGAAAATACCAAAGTCGTATTCGGTGAAACCATTGCTAATCCTGCCCTTACTGTTCTGGATATTGAAAAATTTGCAAACGCCGCTCATGCACATGGTGTTCCTTTGGTTGTTGACAACACGTTCCCTACTCCAATTAACTGTCAACCAATTAAATGGGGTGCCGATATTGTAACCCATTCCACCACAAAATATATGGACGGTCATGGAGCTGCGGTAGGTGGTGCCATTATAGATTCTGGAAACTTTGATTGGATGGCACATGCTGATAAATTTCCAGGCTTATGTACTCCAGACGAATCCTACCATGGTATTACTTATGCAGAAAAATTTGGAAAAGAAGGAGCATTTATTACAAAATGTACTTCTCAGCTTATGCGTGATCTGGGATGTATCCAATCTCCTCAACACGCATTTATCTTAAATTTAGGATTAGAGTCCCTTCATGTCAGAATGCCACGCCATGTAGAAAACGGACAGGCTGTAGCAGAATTTTTACAAAACCAGCCAGAAGTGTCTTATGTACATTATCCAACTCTTGCTGGTAACAAATACTATGATTTAGCCAAAAAATATCTTCCAAACGGAGGATGCGGTGTTGTTTCCTTTGAATTAAAAGGTGGTCGAAAAGCAGCAGAAGCATTTATGAAAAACTTAAAACTTGCTGCTATTGAAACACATGTGGCAGATGCAAGAACCTGCTGTCTTAATCCTGCAACCTCCACACACCGCCAAATGAATGACGAACAGCTTGCTGCCGCTGGCATACCAGCAGGACTAATTCGTATTTCTTGCGGACTAGAAGATAAAGAAGATCTAATCGCTGACTTAAAACAAGCTCTAGAAAGCATTTCCGCAAAATAGAATTTCTATTGGCGATTTCTCTCACAACATCCTCCTCTTTTATGCTATAATTATAATGCTATTACAAAAGAGGGGGATTTTTTTATGTTTAAAAATAATGTAATAAAACGAATTGGTCTATTCTGGCTTTCAGTCAGCATTGTATTATCGGCTGCAAATTACGAAGCATTTGCTAATACCATTTCAAATACAATCCACGCTGCTACCAGTCATGATTCTACAAAAGAAAATACCACAGAAATAAATGCAAATGAAGATGATTATTATATAGTAGGCACTCGACTGATGGAATACAAAGGTTCTGATACAGAGCTAGTACTGCCAGAAGGAATTACCGCAATTGATCGAATTGCCTTTTGGGGTTCTTCTGTGGCAAAAGTTGTCTTACCTAACACAGTTACGCAGATTGATACTGCTGCATTTGGAGAATGTACCAGTCTGGAATCAATCTTTATTCCACCTTCTGTAAAAAGGATTTCCAAAGATGCTTTCATCTATTCTGCAAAACTCAAAACAATTGCAGGCGTAGAAAACAGTTATGCGGAAACCTTTGCTGCCGAAAACAATTATACATTTCTTCCATCTACCTTGATTCGTGCCTCAAAAAAAGATTTTTCAACAGCACCATATTTGGCTATTTTAGATTCTATTCTAACAAAGGATAGTTATTCTATATCTTATAAGCAATTTAACTTTCAAAATGAGGATAACTGGTATCTTCCTTTTATCAACACAAAAAAAGTATCTGCCATTTGTATCTTAGCATCCCTTCCAGTTCCAGCATGGCTGTACGAATCCCATGTTGAAACAGGCACCTGTAAATATAATGATTTATTCGGATGCTATGGATATGATGATACCACTGAACAATTTACAGATTTATCCAATGGTTTAGTGGCAGGTACT
>FR899704.1:56421-80168 GCA_000437275.1 Clostridium sp. CAG:411
GCATAACCACAACTCCCATAAGCACGCCCTCCCCAACTCCACTTATGACAGTGGTTCCTTCCGCTACCCCTTATATAACCCTTTCTCCCACTCCTACTCCAACCAAGAGTCCAACCACCCCACCAACAAAGTTGCCAACTATAACTCCAACCATAACTCCAACGGCAACTCCTCGTAAATCACCTACTGCCAGTCCAACCAAATTTCCTACACAAACACCTCCTAGTATCCCCATCGTAACAGTAGAACCTGTTATTACTACAATTCCAGAAAAAACATATAAAATTATATTTGTAACAGATGAGGATACCAGTATAGATACCACCAGCATCACCGTAAAGAATGGTCTAACCTATGGGGAACTTCCTACTCCGCAAAAAAAGGGCTTTACCTTTGAAGGCTGGTATACAAGCAATAATAGCGAAGAAAAGATTAGCAAGGATACCATCATAAACCTTGCCAGTGATCAATCACTGTATCCAAAATGGACTAGAAAAAAAGTAAAAATTCTACTTGATGGAAATGGTGGTTTTCTCAACTATGAAGAAAATTCTCTGGAAGCTTCCTTCGGTTTTTACCTTCCAAAGCTTCCCACACCAACTAGAGAATCCTATTATTTTCTTGGTTGGTTTACAGCACCAGAGGGAGGTACACAAATTGCAGGACATACTACTTGTATATTTGAGGAAAACCAAACGCTGTATGCGCATTGGATAAAAGAATTTAATTCCATAAAAAATTGTCAGGATGTATCTTTTTCTTTTACTAATACGTCCAGTACATTTACTAATACTTTGCCCTATCACATTCCTCATGAGCGTTACGAATTTTTATTTAGCAAAAACAAAATTGACTCCTTACAACAGCAAATCAACCGTGATGTAGGAGGGTTATGCTATGGTATGGTCTCTACATCTGCTATGTTATTTTCCAATAATAATAGTATAGATGTTTCGGACTTTTCTCCAAACGCTTTGTTGGCAAAAGATTTGAAATTAACAGATACTTCAACAATGTATGGTCTGTCACTGCAAGAGTTACTCGAAGTGATGCATATTTCACAATATAGTGACATATCTGCTGAAATGCGAAACAAACATAAAAATAAACTAAACGACCTGTGCAATGAAGTATTAAAATCACAAACGGGAACATGCCCACCTGTTATGATTACTTTTGATTATATACGAGATTTAGATAAAAACGAATATTCTGGACATGCGCTTTTAGCAATTCGATTGGAAGATAACAAGCTCTATGTATATGATCCAAACATTCCTCTATCCGATGAACCATATATTCAATTAGAAGAAAACGAAGATGGAGAATATGTAGGCTGGAGTTATCAACACAATGGTCTGCAATTAGGCAACCTTAGCAACTGTGATACCTCGCGTAACAGTTCCATTTATTACCTGTCTTATGATGAATATGTACAGCCCTGGATGGACCGCAACAATAAAAAATATAATACACCCGCTACTAACCTAGTAAAAATCAATTCAAAAAATGTGATTATTCGTGATAAAAACGGAGTAGAATTAGCCAATATAAAAAATGGAATTGTAAATAGTACCACAACTACTATTTACTCCATGATACCAGATGTTACCGATGAAAATTACACCTATATCTATTTGCCATCTGATGGTGAATATCAATTTTGCAACCAAAGTACCGATTTAAAGGACTTTACGGTTACCATCACTTACAAAGATGAAACAGCCACCGTAACAACAGAAAGTTCTACCATTGCTTTTTCCATTGATACTACTGCACAGTCCTATAAAGTAAGTTGTAACAGCCCAAAAGGAAATTCCTTTTATATGAAGCTTTCTTCTACAGAAGAATCAGAAGACACAGTAGAAGTCAGTGGCACATCTACCAAAGAAGAAATTGTATATATCAGTAAAATTTATGATCATATACTACTTTCCAATAGCAACTTTACAGATGTAAAACTAAACAATGTTTCGAAGAAATGCTATTTATTGTCCGTAAATTATAATAGCAGCGATGGAACTGTTTTAGATGAAATGCAAGATAAAATGCTGAACACTCCTCACAAGATTATTGAAGGAACAAGTACAAGCTTAACCATCCAACCACAGGAGGATTTTCGAATTAAAAATGTTCTTGTAAATCAAACAAGTATAGGTAATGTAGCTGATTATCATATTGAATCTATGAAACAGAATTATACGATTAATGTAGAATTTACAAATATTTATATTGAAAATTATCGTTTTTACATTCAAAATTCTGTAGCATATACAGGAAAAGTCTGCAAACCAAGGGCAAATTTATATTATTATAATCCGAAAACAAACCAGTATTTCTTATTAGAAGAAGCTGAGGATTATGTCATAACCTATCACAATAACACCAATATCGGCACTGGTCTGATTACAATTACTGGCTTAGGTATTTATGATGAATTGCACGCTAACTTTGAATTTAAAATCACACTTCAAAAAGGAACAGCGTTTCTCTACAAAAATGCCTATTATAAATTACAGGCCAACAATAAACTTCTTTTTGTAAAACCTGTTAGTAAAGCTATTTCAACCTTCTCTGTTCCTGAGAAAATAAAACTAGGCAATAAAAATTATGCAATTACGCAAATTGCGGATTATGCATTCTATAAATGCAAAAAGCTCAAAAGTATCAACATAACCGCTAAATATGTCATACGTATTGGAAAATGTGCTTTTCAAAATTGTACAAATCTTAAAAATGTATATTTAAAAACGCCAAAACTCTCTTATATCGGCTCCAATACCTTTAAAGGTACCAATCGACATATTGTAATACAGATACCTAAAAAGCACTCAGCAAACTATAAAAAGCTTCTTATTAAAAAAGGGTTAAGTAAAAAAGCACAAATTTATATTCAGCTATAAATGCTAAGCACTGGTCTTCCATCTCCTATGGGGGTGGGGGACCTGAACTCTTATCTTACGATTTTATATAAAAAAGAGACACAGTACGGATATCTTCTCTGTCTACTCGACAGGAAATCTATCATCTGTGTCTCTTTTCTCTATTTTTCAAGATATTTCTTTGTCTCTAATATCTCATTTGCTTTGTCCACACTTTCCTTTGATGGAGTACTAACATCCTTCAAAGAATATGGTATTCCTAACTCTTCCCATTTAAACACACCCAAGGTATGATATGGAAGTACTTCCACACGTTCTACATTATCCAACGTTTCAATGAAATCATGTAGTCTTGTTAAATACTCTTCTGAGTCAGTAATACCTGGAACTAATACATGACGAATCCATACTGGTTTCTTTTGCTCTGACAAATATTGTGCCAAATCCAAAATATTCTCATTGGTCTGTCCTGTTAGCTCCTTGTGTGCCTGCGTATCAATGTGTTTGATATCAAGCAAAAACAAGTCTGTATACTTCAACAACTCATTAAATTTATCAAAAAATTCCTTGTCTCTTGTAAATGGATTACCTGACGTATCCAAAGTCGTATGCACGCCTTTTTCTTTTGCAAGCTTGAAAAGTTCAATTAAGAAATCAATCTGTAATAGTGCTTCTCCTCCACTTACTGTTATTCCACCTGTTTTTCCCCAATAGCTTTTGTATCTCAGTGCTTTTTTCAGCACTTCTTCAGGAGTCTGAAGTTCTCCTGATTGTAATGACCATGTATCCGGATTGTGACAATATTTACATCGCATTCGGCAGCCCTGGAGAAATACGATATAACGCACTCCAGGTCCATCTGCCGAACCAAAACTCTCTATAGAGTGAATTCTGCCCTTAATTTGTTCCATCTAATTAAAGTGCTGTATGGCAAGTTCTTGAGATAACATCCAACTGCTGTTCTCTTGTAAGGTCGATGAACTTAACAGCATATCCTGATACACGGATAGTGAAGTTAGCATATTCTTCCTTCTCTGGATGTTCCATAGCATCTTTCAATTTTTCTACTCCGAATACGTTTACGTTTAAGTGATGAGCACCCTGGTCAAAGTATCCATCCATAACACTTACTAAGTTGTTGATACGATCTTCTTCGTTGTTTCCTAACGCACTTGGGTTGATTGTCTGTGTATTTGAAATACCATCTAATGCCCATTCGTAAGGAAGCTTTGTCAAAGAGTTCAATGAAGCAACTAAACCGTTCTTCTCTGCACCGTATGATGGGTTAGCTCCTGGTGATAATGGTTCTCCAGCTTTACGTCCATCTGGCATAGCTCCTGTAGCCTTACCATATACAACGTTAGATGTAATTGTAAGGATAGAAGTTGTAGGCTCAGAGTTACGATATGTGTGGTTCTTCTTAATCTTCTCAAGGAATGTCTTAAGTAACCATACACCGATTTCATCAGCTCTGTCATCATCGTTACCGTAACGAGGGAAGTCACCTTCGATTTCGTAATCTACTACTAAACCGCTTTCATCTCTAACAGTCTTAACCTTAGCATACTTAATAGCTGATAAAGAGTCAATTACATGAGAGAAACCAGCAATACCAGTAGCGAATGTTCTACGAACTTCTGTATCGATTAAAGCAAGCTGTGCTGCTTCATAGTAATATTTATCATGCATATACTGAATTAAGTTCAATACGTTTACATAAGCTGTTGCTAACCAATCCATCATTACATCATATTTCTTGATTACTTCATCATAGTCTAAGTATTCAGAAGTGATTGGTGCGTAAGCTGGTCCAACCTGAACTTTGTTCTTTTCATCAACACCACCGTTGATAGCGTATAATAAGCACTTAGCAAGGTTTGCTCTAGCTCCGAAGAACTGCATTTCCTTACCAGTCTGTGTAGCAGATACGCAGCAGCAAATAGCATAGTCATCGCCCCATACTGGCTTCATAGCGTCATCATTTTCATACTGAATAGATGATGTATTGATAGAAATCTTAGCAGCATACTTTCTGAATGCTTCTGGCAATGCAGAAGAGTAAAGTACTGTAATGTTTGGCTCTGGTGAAGGTCCCATGTTCTCTAATGTGTGTAAGAAACGGAAGTCTGTCTTTGTAACCAATGGACGTCCATCTACACCGATACCAGCTAAGTCTAATGTAGCCCATACTGGATCTCCTGAGAATAATTCGTTGTATGACTGGATACGAGCGAATTTAACCATTCTGAACTTCATTGTCATATGATCAACAAGTTCCTGAGCCTCTTCTTCTGTGATTACACCATTCTTTAAGTCTCTTTCAAGATAGATATCTAAGAATGTTGTTACACGACCGATACTCATAGCAGCACCGTTCTGAGTCTTAATAGCTGCTAAGTAACCGAAGTATGTCCACTGGAATGCTTCTTTTGCATTTGTAGCTGGCTGAGAAATATCAAATCCGTAAATCTGAGCCATTTCTTTCATACCCTTTAATGCATTGATCTGCATCTGAAGCTCTTCTCTCTGACGGATGATGTCATCTGTCATAACGCCCATACCGCAGTTTGCTTTATCTTTTTCTTTTTCTTCAATCAATAAGTCGATACCATAAAGAGCAACTCTTCTGTAATCACCTACGATACGACCTCTACCATAAGTATCTGGAAGACCTGTTACGATCTTGTTCTTACGGATAGCTCTCATCTCTGGTGTATAAGCATCAAATACTGCCTGGTTATGTGTCTTATGATAAACTGTAAAAATCTTAACTAATTCTGGATCTGGAGTATATCCATACATTTCGCAAGACTGTGTAGCCATCTTGATACCACCATAAGGCATGAATGCTCTCTTAAGTGGCTTATCTGTCTGAAGACCAACAATCTGCTCTAAATCCTTCATTGACTCATCAATATATCCTGCACCATGAGAAGTTAAAGAAGAAACAATGTGTGTATCCATATCAAGAACCCCACCCTTTGCTCTTTCTTCCTTCTGTAATTTCTGCAATGCGCCCCACAATTTATCTGTTGCTTCTGTAGGTCCTGCTAAGAATGATTCATCACCAGTATATGGTGTGTAGTTTTTCTGAATGAAATCTCTAACGTTGATTTCTTCTTTCCACTGTCTACCTTCGAATCCATTCCATCCCTGTTTTTCGAACATAATTCAATTTCCTCCTTATATGTGTACATTGGTTTAACAGTTACTAACCATCCAGAACCTGTATTTGATACTACTCTATATGGTTCTATATGTGTAAATTGTACTCTTTCATAAATACAACTTACATATATAGAACCAAGGCCCTAAACAGTTATTAGGTTACTAGAATTGCTCCGCATCCGCGCAAATTAAACAGGATAATATCCATATCCTTTTCGGGTAAAATCCCTTTTCTCAACGGACCGCAATTATGATTGATTTAAAATAAATCCCGAATTTGATTTGTCAATGAATAAGGTGAGCATTCTGCTTCAAACCTCTTTGACTAAGGTAAATATAACATTTTTTCAAATTGTATACAATGGTCTTATTGACAAAAATTATCATTAAGAATTTGTGCATGTTTTTCTTTACGTACAATTTATAGTTTTGTAAAAATTGGAAAGTTTTGTAAATTCTTGCACATTTATTTGTAACATTTCTTCTATTTTGGAATGTCCAATTCTTCTAAAATTTTCTTTAAGGTATCCGCAGATTGGCATAACATTCTCTGCTCTTTTTCATTTAATGTGATTGGCACTTTTGTCTCCAATCCATTTTTGCCAACAATTGCAGGCATACTTAACACCACATCTTTTATTCCATATTCTCCATGCATCATAGAAGAAATTGGTAAAATAGATTTTTCATCTCGAATAATCACTTCACATATGCGTTTTACTGCCATTGCAATGCCATAATAGGTGGCTCGTTTTCTCTTAATGATTTCATATGCACTATTTTTTACTTTATCCGCAATTTCAACTGTTGCATCCTGATGTTCATAGTGTCCACGCATTTCGCAAAATTCATCTAATTCAATTCCAGATACATTGGCACTGCTCCATGCAGCAATCTCGCTGTCTCCATGTTCTCCAATGATAAACGCATGTACGCTCTTACTGTCTACCTGCAAATGTTCTCCCAGCTCATATTTCAATCTCGCTGTATCCAGAACCGTACCAGAACCAATCACACGATTCTCTTCAAAGCCCGACAGTTTCAGTGCAGTATATGTCAATATATCCACTGGGTTTGCTACGATTAACAAAATTCCTCTGCAACTTCTCTTGGCAATCTCAGGTATAATGGACTTAAATATAGCCACGTTTTTGTGAACCAGATCAAGTCTTGTTTCATCAGGCTTTTGATTTGCTCCTGCAGTTACAATAATAATCGCTGCATCTACAATATCATCATAATCTCCCGCATAAATCTTCATCTGCCTTGCAAATGGAATGCCATGACTAATGTCCATTGCCTCCCCTTCTGCTTTGTCTCTATCTGAATCGATTAACACAATCTCTGAAAATAATCCACTGTTCATAAGACTAAATGCAGATGCAGAACCTACAAACCCACAACCTATCACTGCCGCTTTTCTCAGATTTACTCCGTCTAACTGTTTCATAGAAGATACCTCCTTTACTTTTTATTGCATTATCTTTCTTAACCTTATACTATCATAAAGCTTTTTCAAAATCAATAATGATTACTATTATTAAATGTATTTTATGAGATACAACAATTGCCCCATCAAAAGTAACGTACTTATGATAGGGCAACTATTCTATTCATTTCTGCAATTCTTCGTCAGTAACCATACCAATGTAATTATAGTATGACCACTTATTTTCTTTTATATCCTCGTTTTTAAATCAGAATTCAATCTGTCTATACTTTTATAAAATGCTACATCCATTGTGCTATGCTTTGTGCGGAAACATCCAACCTTTGTTTTGCCATTCGAAGATTTTCTACATCTGCCTCTTTTAATTTATCCAATTTACATTTGCCAATATATTTTTGCAAAGAAGCTCTGTCCCCTTTTATTTCTTTCTTTTTTGTCTTATCCAGTTGCTTTCCTGCGGCCTTCAATCCGTCTCCTGTCTTTGCAAGCAAAGCATTAGATTCCTGCAATAATTCCATAGCTTCTACTCGTAGTTGATCAATTGCCGCATACTCCTGTGCATCTTTTTTTGCCTGTTCAATTTCCAGATCTGACATTCGATCATTCGCTGTGATAACAATAGATTGCTGCTTTCCAGTATCTAAATCTTTTGCGAAAACCTTTAAAATTCCATTTGTATCAATATCAAAAGTCACTTCAATCTGTGGCACTCCTGCAGGTGCCTTTTTTATTCCTTTCAAGCGAAATTTTCCTATTGTTTTGTTATCTTTTGCCATAGGTCGTTCTCCCTGTAAAACATGGATATCCACATTTCTCTGATAAGGCATGGCAGTAGAAAATATTTTGGAATATTTGGTAGGAAGCGTTGTATTTTTCTCTACTAAACGTGTCGCTACACCACCTACCGTTTCAATCGAAAGGCTCAATGGTGTTACATCTAATAATAGTAATCCATTGCCTTTTGTTTGTGGAAGCATTTTTCCCTGTAATGTTTCCCCTAAAATTGCTGCCCCCTTAGCAACACACTCATCAGGATTAATATTTTGTGATGGTTCTTTTCCTGTTAATGTTTTGACCCTTTCCTGGACTGCCGGAATACGTGTAGAACCGCCTACTAACAAAACCTTGTCCAATTCCAGAGGCGAAATTCCTGCATCATTTAACGCCGTTTGCACTGGATATACGGTACGTTCTACAATGTCTTTTGTTAAGGTCTCAAACTGTGTACGGGTAAGGGTGGTTTCAAAATTTATGGCTCCAGCTTTTGTCTGCGTAATATAAGGCAAGGAAATCGTTGTCTCCTTTGCTGTTGACAAGGCCTTTTTTGCCTGCTCTGCTGCCTCTAATACCCTTTTCTTTGCCATAAGATCTTTTTCTATTTTTATCCCACTTTGTTCGCTAATCTGCTTTGTGATCCAATCTGCCAGTTTTTGATCAAAATCATCTCCCCCCAAGTGATTATCTCCTGCAGTAGCTAATACTTCTATAACACCCTCTCCAATTTCAATAATGGAAACATCGAATGTTCCCCCGCCCAAATCATACACTAATACTTTTTGTGGTTCCCCATGATCTAATCCATAGGAAACAGCCGCACTGGTAGGTTCATTGATGATTCGTTTGACTTCTAGACCGGCAATTGCCCCTGCATCTTTTGTTGCCTGCCGTTGGATATCATTAAAATAGGCTGGTACAGTAATAACGGCTTCAGAAATTGTTTCCCCCAGATACTCTTCCGCATCTTTTTTTAGTTGCATCAAAATCATAGCACTGATAATCTGTGGATTATACTCTTTTCCATCTATTACAATCTTCCAGTCAGAACCCATATGACGTTTCACAGAACTAATCGTACGCTCTGGATTTGTTACAGCCTGTCGTTTTGCTTTTTCACCAATATAGCGCTCTCCTTCTTTTGTAAAAGCAACAATACTAGGTGTCGTCATTCCACCTGCCATACTTGGAATCATTATGGCTTCTCCGTTTTCAATTACAGACACACAACTATTTGTTGTTCCTAAATCAATTCCTATCACTCTGCTCATCTTGTTCTCCTTTCTACCGCTGTCTATAAGCAACACATACAGCAAAGTTGTGATAAACATAAAGCATTACAACAAGATGCCGCTGTTCCACCATATCCTTGACTCTGTGTAGTATAAGAATATCCTGCACTACGCATACTCTGCAATGCCTGTACATAAATTCCATTTCCAGTCTCCTTTTCTACAGCCGTCTGAATCTGCTGCAACGCTACTACCGTATTTCCTTCACCATAATTTGCTAATGCACTAAGATAGTACCATCTTCCATTTCGTTCTGCACTGACTACATACATTAAAACCATAGAAGCTTCTCTATATTGGTTTTGATTTATCAGTTGAATTGCCTTAAGAAATTGCTCTGTATCTCCCGGCTGCGGCTGTGGTTTTTGTACTTCAGCAGAATAGCCACCAAATCCAAACAAATCATCAAATCCAAATCCCCAATATGTTTGTCCCTGTTGTCCAGTTCCATAAGTACCTCCATATGACTGATAGGACCCTTGGCTATTTTGCTGATAACCACCATAATTACTCTGACCTCCGTAAGCTCCCTGACCTCCTGCATTACTTCTTCGCTGTTCTCTCTCATATTTTTCAGGATTGCTTAATCTGTCGTATGCTATATTGATTTCATTCATCTTTTCTGCCGCCTGCTCATCCCCTGGATGAAGGTCAGGGTGATACTGCTTTGCTTTTTTTCGATATGCTTTTTTTATCTCCTCTTTTGTAGCTCCCGGACTAATACCTAACACCTCATACGGATCTTTTTCCATATTTTATATCTCCTGTCTTTCTTTTATTTTCTATTTATATTCAAGTTCAACTTTACTGCTTCTTTTTCTTCCATTTCGTCCAGACACCCTGAAATAATATATTCTTGAGAATTTCCTGATCTTGAACTAACGGAAGAATATCAAAACAATAGACGGCTCTTCCCATCTCAATTTTTAAAATTTCCTCCACTTGTTCTCCCTGCACCTGGAGCTTATTGAGCGGATTATATAATCCCTTCTTCAAATCCTCCTCATAATCTACCGCTGCATCCATAATGTAAATAAAGCGCCCCAAATCATATCCAAAATTACGAAGCGTCTCACTCCAATAATCCTCCTTATATACAAATAGTTCTGATAGCATCTCGCCTGAAAAATGAATTGCTGCATCCGCATCTGCCTTATAATCCTGTTCCACCTGATGCAACTTCCGAAGGCTTTCCTCTACTTTCCTACATTGTCTTGGATATTGTGTCTGCAATTGTTCATAATATTTTTTTAACTTTTTCATTCCTAGCCTTGCAATACGTTTTCCTTCATCCTTCCAATCATCTTCACATTTAAAATAAGCTAGTAAAATCGTCATATCTGCTGCATACTCTACAAAACAGTTTTCTACGGAAACTTTTGATTTTACAGCACGAAAAACACAGTGATTGGCGCTCTCACGTTCATGTGGTTCGTATAAAGAAGATAGGACAAGTGCTAAAAATGTCATATCAAAATTTAATGCAAATCGCTCCATCTGTCCATATTTTTTACGGAGCATTTTACACAATCCGCAATAAACACTTTGGTATCGAAACAGCTGTTCTTCCGATAATGTCTCTTTATTGCAACAAATTGTACCAAACACTATACCACACTCCTTCTGCCTATTTCATATATAATCAATTGTAACACCCTCAATATCCGAATTTTATTTGTGCAAATTTACTTTTCATAAACAAACTGCTTCTGACATCGTTGGTATTCACGTTTAGCACTTAATGAAGCAATTTCAAAACTGGTGCGAAGTCGCACCCTCGGTGCATTCATAACATATTGCTTTTAACTATAAAATTTTCTATTCTAAATTGCAATAGAATTTATGTTTTTTTTAGAATACTTTTAGAAATACAAATAAAAAAGCACTGCTATATATCTCATAATAACAGTGCTCTCTCATCTGTAAATTATTAAAACAGAAACAACATTTTTTTCAACGAATAACCCCCCGTTATTTATTACTCTTCTGTTTTAAATTCCCTGATATCTTCGTTCATCTCTTCAGCAATCGTATGTAATCTCTGATTCTGCTCTGATATATCATTCATGTTCTCACTCACTTCCATAACAGATGCTGTCGTTTCCTCTGTACTTGCAGCATTTTGTTGTGCAATAGAAGCTAAATTTTGTACCGCATCAATTACATCTGCTCTAAGCTCATCCATCTGCTCTGTCTTTTCTGCAATTTTCTGAATAGATGTCATCGAATGTGTAATTCCTTTTTCTACATCGGCAAAAGAATCGGCAGTTTGTTCAACATCCTTGTATTGCTCCTCTACCACTGCATTTACTTCTCTCATTATGTCAACCATCTTTTCAGAGTCCGTTAATAACGACTTAATAACTGCCGCAATCTGTGCTGCCGAATCATTTGACTGCTCCGCAAGTTTTTGAATCTGCGAGGCAACTACTGCAAAACCTTTTCCCTGATCCCCTGCCCTTGCTGCCTCAATGGAAGCATTTAAAGCTAACAAGTTGGTTTCCTCTGCTATATTTGTAATAATGGAAATTGCACTTTCAATCTCCGCTGCAGATGCATTAGTTTGTATTGTTTGTTCGGAAATCTCATGTATAGCATCCTTTGTTCTCTGATTTGTTATATTTAATTTTCCGAGAATGTCCATCGCACGCTTACCTGATTTGCGCATATCTGTAGCATTTTTCTGTAGTTGTTCCATTTCATTTTTTGTATCCTCAATCATATTTCCCATAGTCAATACATTCTCTGTTGCCTTTTGTGTCTCATCAGCCTGCGAATTTGCACTTTCCGCAATTTCCTCTACGGTCTCCTGAATCTGATTTACTCTCTGTGCAGTCTCCTGAGACTTCAAACTAATCTGTTGTGCAGTTCCGTATAAATTTCCACTCTGTTGTTTTATTTCATCTACAATTCGATTCATCTTTTTTTGCAAAATAGAAACTGTTTTTGCCATAATTCCCATTTCCGTTTTTTGTGTCGACAGCCTGTCTAATGCCTCAATGCTGGTAAGATCCATCTCCGCCAAGCAATAAACTGCCTTTGATATTACATGTATAGGTTCTACAATCACACCAGCCAAAACAAAAGAAGCTACTCCAAACAAAATCAATAAAATAACCGATAATATGACACTTGTTGTTACCATATTGTGTAAATTACGAAAAACTTCTGCATTATCTGCTGTTAGAATTACAATAAATTTATGATCCTCTCCTATATAATAGGCTGCATATTTTTTTACATCTTTAAATAGATACTCAATAACATCCGGTTCTGGATATTTTCCTTTACTCATATCGTTTAAAATCTGTTTTACCGCATCGTTTTCAACTGGTTGTCCAATCTTTTCTGCTGTCGGATGATACAACATCGTTCCGTCTGCCGCAACTACATAGGTATAACTACTACTCATTCCTTCAATTCCCACACCAGAGGCAAACTTTTTAAGTTCACCTTTTTCTAACCCATTGGAACTATTCATCTCAATTTCTCGTCCCACAAGCGAAGCCATATCTTTCATATAATTTTTTGTAGTCGTTTCCACATTTTTTCGCATCTGCGTCATACTATTAAGCAAGCAAATCGATCCAGTCAAAAAAACAGCTACAATTGCCAGTAACATAATCTTACTTTTAATAGAATTAAAAAACGAAATTTTCTTATTCTTTTCTTTTGCTTTTTTCATAAATATTTCCCCCCAAAAGTTCTGCCAACCATTCTGATGTGCCTTTGTTGTTTTTTCCAAAATCTGGACATTTTTTTATATAACGCTCAAATTTTGTACGCTCATTTTCCCCATTTCCCTCCATTTCATATTTTATTAATATTTGTAACAAAAACGTAACGAAAAATTCAAAGAAATTTTTTTCTTTTTTTCACACTTTCGTCACAACATTTTTGTACAATATACTTGCTTGGTTCATTACCAAATAAACTTTTTTTCATTTTTTTCATACTTTTTTTCGGGATTTTCTTTAGAAGAAAATCCCTTTCTCCTTTTTATGGACACCACTCTACTTTCTTCTGATAATTCTTTTATACTGGAATTGGCTTATTCCTTTTCTTTTGCCTCCACATCAATAATATCCTTATCATAATCACCTCGAAAGGTTTTTCTAGTCTCATAAATTTCCTGCTCAATATTTCCCATGCGAATCAATGTAAATAATTCCAATACTCCATTCATTACCAGTACAGCTCCAAAAATGCGCATAGTCAAAGAAACTCCTCTAAGAGGAAATAGGAATAAAGCTACTCCAGCTACCACAATAGCAATTGATATAGACAAATTAAACAGGCTTCCTGACACATTTCCTCGTCTCAACTGTACAGAATGATCCAAACTGTTCAATCCAAAAATCAATATGATAAAACTAATAATTCTCGTAGTAAACTGTAAGAGTCCACCCACGTTTGTAATAAAAAAGATACCAATCAAGCAAACAATGATACCCCAGATTAAATTTCCTTTTCCTCCCATATTTTCTCGACTGGCACGCACATATTGTAAAACATCCAGAATTCCATATACTAAAATTATAATTCCTACAACCGTAACCGCCATCCCGCTGATTTTAACTGGAAATAAAAGAAACAAGATTCCCAATATTAATGTCATTAAAGCACTGGTCAATACTTTTGACCTCAATTTTTTTATTAAATCCATTTAATTCCCTCCTTTTGAATTTTTCATCGTATGATTTATTTTGTGTAGTCTTGCATATAATTAGACTAAATCACCCTATTTTTTCTTTGTTTATCAATATCTATTATAGCATAATTACAATTTTTTTCCATATATCTCACTTAATTTATTAATCTTTACTAGATTTTAACCAAATTCTACACATTATGAAGTCTGTACTTTCTACTGTCCTTTTATTGATATTTTACTTGAAAGGAAAATAAAACAAGACTATAATAAGAACCGATTATAACAATATCGCACAAATTACCAAATACAATCGCGATTGCAGTACGATTGCTTTTATGGTGTCTTACCAAGGAGGTCTTCTTAATGAAATACGTTAGACAGTTTCTAATTATTCTTTCTTTTTCTTTTGCAGGAGAGTTCTTACATACCCTGCTACCATTACCAATTCCAGCAAGCATTTATGGTATCATACTTCTATTTTTAGCATTAAACTTCAACTTACTCGCCGTAGATTCCATCCGGGAAACAAGTAATTTTTTAATTGAAATCATGCCTGTTCTCTTTATTCCTGCTGCGGTAGGTATCTTAGAAACCTGGGGCTTGATTCGTGTAAAATGGGCTTCTTATCTTGTAATCACTCTAGTTTCTACCATAATCGTAATGGTCGTATCTGGTCACGTTACACAGGCTATTATGCGTTCGGACCAAAAACAAGAAAAGCAAGAACAACAAGAAGAACAGGAAGAGGTGGCTTAGCATGAAAACAATTATACTGGATTCAACCTATTTTGGTGTTTTAATCAGTTTGGGTTCTTATTGGATTGGTACACAATTAAAAAAGAAGTGGAATATTGCCTTATTAAATCCACTTCTGATTGCAATCATTCTTACTATGACATTTCTTGTACTGTTTCATATTGATTATGATACATACTACGAAGGTTCAAAATATATTAGTTACCTACTAACACCTGCCACAATCTGCTTGGCAGTTCCTCTTTATGAACAATTTAAATTATTGAAGAAAAATATAAAAGCAGTAATGCTAGGTATCAGTTCTGGGGTTATTTCCAGTCTTGGTAGTGTTTTTCTTCTTGCATTATTGTTTCACTTTGATCATAAAAACTATGTTACTTTTCTCCCAAAATCTATTACTACCGCTATTGGTATGGGAGTTTCCCAAGAACTTGGTGGATACGTAGCCATCAGCACAGCTGTCATTATTATTACCGGTGTATTAGGAAATATGCTTGCTGAAACCGTTTGCAATGTATTTCGTATTACACATCCAATCGCAAAAGGCATTGCAATTGGTAGTGCATCCCATGCAGTAGGAACCGCCCGTGCAATGGAAATGGGCGAAATAGAAGGTGCCATGAGCAGCCTTTCTATCGTAGTTTCCGGTATTTTGACTGTCATTGGTGCCAGCATATTCGCCCAACTTTTATAGTATGATGTTTACTAACAGTTCAGAAGTTGACCTGTATATTGGGAATTTTTCAAATTACGCCTACTGAACTGTTACAATTTTATTTTTGTATAAGTAACATACTGATATGGAAGTTCTCCGTCAAACGATTCTTCCACCTCTCTTTGGAAAAGGGAAGTGTCAAACTCTGGAAAGTAGGTATCTCCTTCTATTTCTGCATCAATTTCTGTTATATACATTTTATCTACAAAAGGAATTGCTTCTTTATATAATCCCGCTCCGCCTGAAATATAAACCGTTCGATTTCCTGCTGCCTCCAATGCTTCTTTTAAAGATCCTACCGTAATGCAATTCTCAAACTGATAGTTTGCTGTCTTAGAAACTACAATCGTATTTCTGTTTGGCAAAGGTTTTCCAATTTCTTCATAGGTTCTTCTTCCCATAATTACTACATTGCCTGTCGTTAATTCTTTAAAACGCTTTTGTTCCCCTTTAATACGCCATGGTATCTGTCCTTTATTTCCGATTACCCTGTTTTTTGCATACGCTACAATCAATCCTACCATTTTTATTCCTTTCTATTTCTATACCTATTTGCAAATAGTAAGCCAAACTCTATTTTTCTAACATTTTCATTTTCCATTTTAGAAGTCCATGCTATTCGCAATCCGCGTTGCTACTTGCTTTTTTATAAACAAATGACTCTATTCTATTCTGATTTGCTTTCGCCAGCAATAAATTGTTCCAACACCTTGTAATAGGTTTCAAAGGTCTTTTTACAACACATAGGATTAGAAATCACAATTCCGTTTGCCTTTAATCCAAGCAAAGTAAATGCCATTGCTACCCTGTGATCTTCATAGGTCTCTATGACAGCAGGTGCAATTTCCCCTGGTTCAATATGAATATCATCTCCATCTTCCCAACAACCAATACCACATTTTTTTAATTCGTTTACAATTGCCGCCATACGGTTACATTCTTGTCCCCGTATATGCCCTATATTTCGTATCACTGTCTCCGAATCTGCAAATGGTGCCAACGCAGCTAATGTTAATGCCTGATCTGAAAAATCATTCATATTGATATCTACACCCTTTAATTTGACATCCTGGGGTCCCTGTATGGCAATTCCGTCTTGTTCTTCCGTTTTTTCACATCCCATTTTTTCTAAAACAGAAAGAAATTTCAAATCTCCCTGCATAGAATCTGAATGTACATTTTTTACAATCACTTTGCCTCCGGTCAACGCTGCCATTCCATAAAAATAACATGCCGCAGAAACATCTGGTTCAATATAATAAGTACCAATTTGTAGTTTTTGTTTTCCAGGAACGGTATAACATTCTCCATCAAATTTAACGTCTACTCCAAAACTTTGCAACATTTTCATTGTTATATGAATATAAGAGCCTTCTTTTTTCTCACTGGTAATACGAATGCAAATACCACTGTCTGTCACTGGCGTAACCATCAACATAGCACTTAAAAATTGTGTACTTTTGCTAATATCCATATTAATATCTTTGCAGATACCACCATTTCCTTTTACTCGAACAGGTAAGTGTCCTTCTTCTTTTAAATAGGTAAATTGCGCCCCCATATCCGTAAGCACCTTAAATAGTTCTTCCATCGGACGCTTTTCCATTTGCTCCGAACAACCGATTTCATACCCTCCATCTGACAATGCCAACATAGCTGTGATAAATCTTGCTGCGGTTCCTGCACTTCCCACATTTATTTTTGCAAATTTATTGGGAATATTCCTTCCACACCCTTGCAACTTTACCGTCTTTTCTGTTTCATTGATGTCAAGTTTGTAGCCCAAGGTAACAAGGCAATCTAAAAAATGTCTGGAATCATCACTAAACAACACACCCTGTAAAATAGCTTCTTCTTCAGACAGTGCTGCTAACAAAAGCGCACGATTCGTCATACTTTTTGAGCCTGGTACCACAACAGTTCCCGATAATGATTTATCAACCGTTTTTACCTTATATGTCTCCATAGTATTCTATTCTCCCTTTATTTACTCTTTTTCGTAGCTGGAATATACTTCTGATACAATTCTACATGGTCATAGATACATCTCCAACTTCCTGCTGAACCTGCGGTCACACAAATATAACTATGACCCTCCTCATCCTTTGCCATGCTTGCCGCACAGTTTCCCGACTGATTGACAAAACCAGTCTTTGCATACAACACTTCACTGTGTGTATCTTTATCCTCAATTCTTCTTAGGAATAAATTCGATAAGAAAATTCCCTTTTTATGCTTTTTCGTTTTAATCGTATATTTTCTTGCATTTAAAACCTGTTGACACCATTCATTTTCAGAAGCAGCTTTTAGAATTAATGCCATATCATACGGAGTGCTATAATGTTTATCATTATAAAGTCCTACACAATTGGTGAAATGTGTGGTATCTGCTATGCCCATCTCTTCTAATTTTTCATTCATCATATTCACAAATGCCTCGTGTGAACCTGCCACATACTCTGCCAATCCCAACGCCGCATCTGCACCAGAAGGAAGAATGGTTCCATAAAATAAATCTCTTACTTTTACTTTTTCTCCTATGGCAAAACTTACTGCACTACAATCATTTGCATAACAATAATCTGTAATCTCTTTTGTTATGGTGACTGTATCATCCATCTGTTCCTCTGTAACATGTTCTGCTGCTACTAAAACAGTTAAGATTTTTGTCATAGAGGCAGGATAAATTTGTTTTTTCCCACCTTTTTGTGCCAAAATCGTACCGTTATCCACATCAATCACAATACCATTGCTACTAACTACGGATTTTGGAAACTTCTTTGTTGTTTCGGTCTGTACTGCTTCAAAATGAAAAGGCTCCTTCGTTGGCTCTGGTGTCGCAGTCACTTCTGGAGACGCGGTAACTACCTCAGTCAAATTTTCTTTCACATTCTGCTTTTTCTGTGGACGATTATGATAAAAAATCAAGCCGACTGCTGCCACACAAACAACCAAAATGATTACGCCAACAGCAATCTGCTTTTTTCTTTTTTTCTTTTTGCTTTCTCTACTTCGTAAACTAAAACTATTTGTATAAATTTTTCTTTCGCTCATTTGAACCTCTTTTCCTACTTTACATAATTTGCCATCCTTCTAATTATAGACATTGTGCCTACATATTACAAGTCAAATTTTGTAACAAGTTCATCCAGTTAGAGATGTTTCCCACTTTATTTACTTTCCAGTGGTAGTACAACCGCTGACAGCGCATAGGCAAGTAGTCCTGCCCCTAAAAAAGCACTACATAAAATCCATATAATTCGAAGCAACCACACATTGATTCCATAATGCTTTGCAAATCCATTACAAACACCACTGATTATTTTTCCATTTTCTATTCGATGAAGTTGTTTTTCCATTTTATACCTTCTCCTTTTCGTTTATACTATCTTTAAAGAAAGCTCTTGTAATTCTATCCACTGTTCTACCCAATTAACAGGTTCTTTCCATTTTTTAAGCAAATGACACAGCAGATTTTTCATACACGCTGTGTCACTTTTAAAAAAATTTACTGTTGTATTACCCCGATATATGGTAAATTCCTATATTGTTGTGCATAATCTAATCCATATCCAACAACAAACAAATCATCAATCTCAAATCCTGTATAATCTGCTTGAATATCCTGTGTACGTCTACTTGGCTTATCAAGAAGAGTACACATAGTAAGTGTTTTGGGATTTCGCTCTCTAAGTATCTTCATCAACTTTTCCAGTGTTCTTCCCGTATCAATAATATCCTCCACTACAAGCACATTCTTTCCCTCAATGGAAGCAGTTAAGTCCATATCAATAGAAATATTACCGGAGCTTTCGGTTCCATCTCCATAACTGGAAACCTTCATAAAATCCATTGTTACAGGCATTGTAAGATATTTTGCAAGGTCACACATAAAAAATACACTTCCCTTTAAAATTCCCACTAAATATACTGGTTCACCATGGTATCTCTCATTCAAGAGCTGTGCCATCTCTTTTACTTTCTCTAACACTTGTTCTTGTGATATCATTACCTGAATCTCCATATGCACTCTCCTTATCTAAGGTAATCCACAAATAGCCTTCCTATAAATAAATCATGCATACCATTTTATCATAAGGAAACCTTTTCGTACAGTCGCATTAGCAGTTTTTTTGTGTTTCAACCTAATTTACTTCTTGACTAAAAAGAGTTTCTATTTAAGATACCTTATCAATGATATTCGCAATCCGCCTCGCTACTTGCTCATAGAAAGATGGCACTACGTGCCTTACGAGGTACGGGGCTTGCACTTTTATTAATCATATAATGCCGCTCCCGGCACAAACTCTAAAATTCCCATCAGTTTTTGAAAGCTTGCTGCATTATCAGCCATTTTTTTCACAGACTGTCCTACCATACTATCTGCCTGTTGTTCTGTAAACGTGAATTTTTCCTGCTTTCCATCTATATCATATACAAATTCCATATAATTCATATTATCTGTCAGTGCGATCGTGGCACTTGCATAACGCTCCATCCAAAGTTTCATTCTGTCTGCATTCTCTTTACTATACTTTTCCTTCAAATACAATGTCATACCATAAGGTTCGCCAGATGTATGCAATTCTATCGTATAATCCCCCAATTTTTCCGACAATCCAAGTACACCAAAAGAAGCTTCCATATCCTCTTTTGAACCAATATACAAATGTTTTGTAGCATAAATTTTCGCCACTTCCGGAAGAATCCATTCTCCGTGATCCCACACGATACGATCTAGCACACGAATCTGTTTTAATTTTCCTTTATAGGAAATATGTTTTTCTCCTGCATTTTTGTAAAAAATAGGCGTCATGGTTTGACGAACAGAAATATATAGCACACCATCCTCCATTTTATAAGAAATTTTCGCAATTCCTTTACTAGAATCAATAAAGTTTCCATAAAAATTTATAAAACACTCTTCTTCACTTATATTCATGTCAAAATCAAGCAAAGAAGCATTCTCCACAGGTGTCGAAACTAATGATATTCTTATAAAAATGGCTATTAAAAACAATATGCCCGTCAATATCACACCCAACATTACTTTTTTTTGATATCCCTTTTTCGTCTTTTTTAAATAGTCAATTTCCCTATTTTCTGTAACTTGCCCTTGTAAATCTGTCGTCTTTGCTCTTTCTAATTTTTCTCGACAATTTTCACACTGTTCCACATGTGCAAGAATTGCCTCATTCGTTACTGTGTTTGTTAAATTTTCCACATAAGACGGTAATAAATCCTCCACAACATCACAGGTTAATTCATTTTTCATTTTGTTCAAGCTCCTTTCTGACACGTTCCTTTCCCCGATAAAATGTAACTCTCGCCCAATTTTCTGTCTTTCCCATTACTTCTCCAATTTCCCTAAAAGATAGATTCCCATATAACCGCAAATACATCACTTCCCGATATGGTTCCGGACATTTATGTATCACTTGCATTAACTCTACTTGCCCTGCTTTTTCAATAACATTATGCTCCACAGAAGATACGGACTGCTCCATAACATCCACATCTTCCATTTTCGGATGTTTTCTTATATATACAAGAAACACATTTTTTGCAATGGCACACAGCCACGTTGTTATTTTGCAACTTCCATCATAACGGTGGATACTTTTGATTGCCTGGTAAAATGTCTCCTGTGTCAATTCCTCTGCTATATCCGAATTTCTTACCAGTGTCATTAAATATTTATACACTGTCTGCGCATGTTTTTGATATATTTCCTCTATGGACTCCATCTGTCTCCTCCTTTCCCTTTTCGCTTTATAAATGAACTGTCAACCGCTACTTTACGAACTGTTTTACTACTTGAACCAGTCTTAGGCTTGCCCCAATCTTACCCAATATTTGTAACGTGACGTATCATTTATATTGGTTAATGCTTTAATTGGCGATTTCGTTACAAGTTTTTCTTACTTTTTTATACGTATAAAAACACACCTTTCATAACAAAATTTTTCGTTATAAAAAATGTGTTTTTTCCTATTATAAATTTATAAATTCAAATCCTCTGATGGATTACTCCAGGTCCTTTTCATCTCTCAACAACAGTATCTGCATCATAAATCTGGAATTCCTATTCCTATCTCGTTAAATCGTTCCTCACAATATTCAACATTATCGCCGAACCAGTTAATTAACTTTTCTTTTTGGTTATTGCTTAACCGAAATTTATTGCAAACCAATCTTTTTTGAAATATCTGATTTACCAAAACTAATTGCTCTTTATTTGGTTCATAACAATCAATCCAATATTTCTCCAAATCATTGAAATTATATACATATGGTAATAGAGAAAATTCACTCCTTTCCATTACTTCTGATTCATTCACACAAGATAAAATCATATCATTTTCTCCCCAAAATATCATAGACAATGCAGGAATATTTTCATTCTCACTTTCAACTAAAAAATATGGCAGCAGTTCTTCTTCAGCTAATTTTAGTACTTTTTCACTTGCTGAATTAAGCAACTTAAAAAATATATTCTCTCTTCCTTCTTCATATTTCTTTTCATTTCGCACTCCACATACAAAAATATCATTTGAAAATGCAATAACTCCTCTAATTCCTTCCATATTTTGAAACAAATAATTGTTCCCATCCCAAGCTATCTCTTCTGAAAGTGAAGGATAGGCTCCAGACATTACCGCATTCTTAATTGAGGCATATATACATTTATCTAAAATGTCATTCTTATTTGTAAAATTTAATATTGTGTTTATCATACATTCTCCTAATTATTCCATTTTTCTGGATTATATTTTCTAGAAATAATCCGACAAGAGCCTTACTTTACCATTTATGACATTCCTTACTATAAAACAAATCCACATCAGATGCTGCATCATATAGTCCTTTTATAGATGCCAAACTATCATATTCTGAAATTGCTCGCATTGCACCAATAATCCTCTCTTTCATCCACTTTTCACCGATATACTACAAATAACTTAGGTTAAATTATACTTATTCCATATCTTTTTTTATAATACTTATTAAAATTCATAATATTATTCCAAGGATTATTTTTTTTCATTCCATTATTAAATTCAATCGAATCTCGTAATTTATTTTCTTCTTTACAAACTTTCTCTTGTATTTTTTTTGATACAGCCTCTTTGTCAAGCAGAAAACTTGCTCTTCCCCTTTCTTCCTGAAAAATACAAGCATCAAAGTATAACACAGCAATATAAACATCACTTGCATTTCCATTAATTAAATTATTAAAGGCATTTTTAAATACTTCCTCTATGCCTCTAATATTATCAATTTGCTTGTAAAAACAATTTACAAGCACAGAATTTATGTCTGTAGGAAATACATCAGATGTAAACTCAGAAACAACTACTTCGTACTCTCCATCTCCACGTAATAATTTTACTACCTCATCATTTTCTATTGCTTTATTAATCAACTCTTTATAGTCCATTTATATCCTCCTTTAATTAATATCAATTCTTGTAATTATTGTATCTTTAAGCGGTATTGTATTTGTTATCGCTTCAGGAATCCCTCCTGAAGTCTTTCCACCAGGACTCCATAATTTATTTGCACCAGTTTCATTTCCACTTGGAATACGTATATTCAAGTCAGGAGTATTAGGAGCATCAATTCTGACTAAACCACCACCATCACTAAAATATCCCTCTTGAAACCCCAATTTTTTTTCTATGATTGAGACATTTCCATTTGCACTTGCTACTACATCATCACAATAATTCTTTGGCATAACAAATAAACTATTATCATCTGGCACCCCCACAAAACCATTAGTCTCAGAATATCGACTATATGCCCATTCGGTTTGAATAACAGATACTCCATCATCGAATTGAGCTAAATGTGCATCAATATACTCTTTACTTAAATAGCTAGAAGGATCTGGTCTACTACCTTTAGGTGTATTTACAATGCTCTCTATTTGAGACGGTGTTAGTTCAGAATTTAACCTACTCTTTCCTCTACTCCACCGTACATCCTTACCAACCAGCTCCTCTGCTTCCTCTAAAGATACTTTCCCCACTCCTGCAATTTCTACTTGTGG
>FR899705.1 GCA_000437275.1 Clostridium sp. CAG:411
ATGAAAAGAAAACTATATTTAACCATTTTATTAACTAGCTTCTGTCTTTTATTTGTAGCTTGTGGTGTTAAGAAGGTTGATTACACATCACTTGAACGTACAACCACGCAAAAAGATATGACAGAAACCATTGGCAGTGAGCCAAATGAAACAAAGAAAACGGATGATGGTGGAGTTGCATATACTTACAAAAAGAGTGTATACGACCGCTATACAGGTTCTATGAGTTACCAATATTATGACGATATGCTTTATTATTCCAAATGGACACATATCGAAAAGAAAGAGAAAAAAGCCGAAAAGGTATATAAAGATATTTGTTCTGCCTTAAAAGAACAATATGGAAAGGGAACAGAGGACAAGGCGAACAATACTACTACCTATGAAGTGGATAAGAAATATATCATTGCTGCTTATGCACTACAAAATGATAAATATGAGGTGTGCATTACTGAAATGATGAAATAAATATCCAAATGAAAAACATAAAAATTAAAGTTTAGTGTTTACAAAATAGTAAAATACCAACAGGGAAGATATGATTTTCTGTTGGTATTTTTATTATGCAGGTAATGAGTTGAAATTTATATTTAGCTGTAAGCCGTTATGAGTACTGCCACAACTTAAATAATTACATAATGCTTCTTTGCATTTGTAACTTTCCAGGAAAAACAAAGAATAAATTGAAAAAAACGGAACATACTACTTAACAGAAATGCCTTAAAAAATATTAAAATTGGCATTTAGAATGGAGGTAGACGATGAGTCAGTTATCAGAAAAAGAATTATCTGCACTAAATGAATTGCTTAATGAGGAAGAACTTCTTGTGAAAAAGTTCCAAATGCTTGCACAACAAACCACAGACCCAGCAATTAAAAATGAATTTGAAAAGATTGCCACTAAGCATCAGGGACATTTCAATATGCTATTCGATCAGCTCGGATAAATCTTATATTCAGGTTTGGAACAGACGTTATGATGTTGAGAACAACTGACACTTTACAGATTGTAGCATTTTTCAATAGCTACAACCCTGCTCTATGCTTGGATGTTGTGTAGTATATGTTCTGTGTTTATTCTTGGCGGAGCATTAAGCACTAACATCATTTTTATGTAAGCATAACGAGGTGTTAGGTTTTTGTTCTTGGCATCATGCTATAGTTATGTGCAAAAAAGAAAGGCGGTAAAGTAAAAATGGAAGCTATTTATTCAGAAAAAGAAATTTTAGGAGACGCATTAACAGCGGAAAAAACATCTACCTGTAATTATAATACCTATTCTAATGAATGTGTGCATGAGCAGGTACGCGATGTATTGTTAAAGATTTTATCTCAGGAACATGCAATTCAAAATGATGTATTTAACATGATGCATGAAAGAGGACTGTATCCTACACCTGGTGCGGATGAAAAGAAAGTGCAGGAGACAAAAACAAAGTATGCACAGAGCGTAAAAGGGATTTAATCGCGGTAAAAAGAAATACGGTATCAAAATAGCTATGTAAAATTCTGGGAACTTTCTTGACAATGTTAAAATGATGGAAAGGCAAAAATATTGATACCCATTGATTTTATAGAAAAAACATGCTATTATATAAGTGAACAAAGAAGGTCGTGGTCGTTCGGCTCACGATTGGAGTTCCCAAATGAGAGTTGGTTCGCTCTCCCGAATAGGCTGTAAAGCTGAAAACCAAGGAACCTTACAAAAGATTGATAATGCTCCTGAGAAATGTCAGGAGCATTTTTTTTGATATAAATAGGGGATTTACTATGGAAGATTTACTATTACAAAAATACAATGATTATATGCGATTGAAAAACTGTAGGGCAGAATATCTATTATCGAATGGCTTGATAATTGATTTCACATACAAAGAAGAAAATTTCATACATTTACTAGGATTACACAAATTAACCGATATTCAACTTATTCAACTATTTAATGATAAAAACAACAAAGTGGTACAGACCAAATACATCATAAATCGTATCAAAAAGGGTAGGTTTAACGATAACATGGTGAAATCCAGTGTATTTTATAAAAATATAGAAACAAGATATAAAAATTTTTCTTACGATAATCTGACTACATTAACCTATACAGATGCAGTCGTAAATTTTAATCCTACACTTATTAATTCTAAAATTAAAAGTGATTATCTTCTATTTGAGCAGAAAGCAAGTAATGGATACAATCATCTTGGAATTGCAGAAGATCATAATACTAAAAATAGATACATAGAAACATTCTTTCATCAAACAACAGACATGTATATAAAAGGACAAAATATAGTAAAAGTCAAAAGCTTTACACTTTACACACCTGATAACCAAATTATTGTATCTGACTCATTTTAATATAGAGTTTCTTGCCTGTAGGAACAAAAAAGTCGGATACTCATATAAAAGCGGCATTTTGTACCCTCTTAGATACAAAATGCCGCATAT
>FR899706.1:0-19800 GCA_000437275.1 Clostridium sp. CAG:411
TCCGTTTGAATTGGCTCCATCGGTATCAAATCCCTAATTCCATTCATTAATTCATTTACACAATCTATGGTTTCATCTATATCCAAATATTTGTTCTTGACCTGATTCCGCATTCCCAACAAGTCAGATACCGAAATTCTTGCGTAAGGCGAAGAATCCACATTGCACAAAATATCCATAGTATATTGATTTAACATAGATTCAAATTCTGTAAGTGCTTCTGCTATCGCTTCTAGTAAAAACAAATGTACTTCTGAAAAATAAGTTTTGATGCTCTCTGCGGCTTCCCCTTCAAATCCATCCAACATTTGTAATTCCTGAATTTTTGCTGCCATTTTTTTCATAGCATCCGTACAGAAACGTATCTCTCTTTCCACACTTTCTCGAAACTCCATGATTGCCTGATTATCTATGATAATCCTTTCATAACAATATATGTTTTCCATTTTTCTCCAAAACTTTTACAATCCTAATATGCTTTTCCCCAATAAACCAACTTCTTCGCTGGTTTTCCGCAGCATACACATGTTGTTGCTACTTCTTCCTGCTCAAATGGCATACAACGGGAAGTTACTGCAAGATCATCCTTAATCTTGTTTTCGCAAGCTTCATCACCGCACCACATAGCTTTGATAAATCCAGGTTTATTTTCTGCAATATCCTTAAATTCCTCATAATTGGTTGCCACATAAGTATGCGCATCTCTATGCTTTCTGGCACGTTCTAACATATCGTTGTGCATCTGATCTAAGATTTCTGCCATTCTTGTTTCCAATTCTGCAAAAGGAACCTCAATCTTCTCACGAGTGTCACGACGAACAACCACACATTTTCCAGCCTCAATATCTTTTGGACCAACTTCTACACGTACAGGGATTCCACGCATTTCCTGTTCACTGTATTTCCAACCTGGATTCTTGTCGCTATCGTCTACTTTAACGGAGAACTGTTTTGCAAGCATTGCACGTAATTCTTCTGCCTTTTCAAGCACACCTTCCTTTTTCTGCATAATTGGAATAATCATAATCTGTGTAGGTGCGATTCTTGGTGGTAATACCAATCCAGAATTGTCTCCATGCACCATGATCATTGCTCCAATAATACGGGTAGTCATTCCCCATGAAGTCTGATGTGCATACTGCAATTTATTGTTCTTATCTGTATACTGAATACCAAATGCCTTGGCAAATCCATCTCCAAAGTTATGGCTGGTACCAGATTGTAAAGCCTTTCCATCGTGCATCAATGCCTCAATTGTATAAGTAGCCTCTGCTCCCGCAAACTTTTCTTTATCTGTCTTTCTTCCCTTTATCATAGGAATTGCAAGTACATTTTCACAGAAATCTGCATATACATTTAACATCTGCTCCGTTCTTGCCTGTGCTTCTTCTGCAGTCGCATGTGCAGTATGTCCTTCCTGCCATAAAAATTCCATCGTTCTAAGGAAAGGTCTTGTTGTCTTTTCCCAACGTACAACGGAACACCACTGATTATATACTTTTGGCAAATCACGATAAGACTGTACTACATGAGAATAATGCTCACAGAACAAAGTTTCAGAAGTTGGTCTTACTGCAAGTTTTTCCTGTAATGGATCTAAACCACCTTGTGTCACCCAAGCAACTTCTGGTGCAAATCCTTCTACATGATCCGCTTCCTTTTGTAACAAGCTCTCTGGAATAAACATTGGCATATATACATTTTCTACGCCAGTTTCTTTAAATTTTTCATCCAACTTTTTCTGAATATTTTCCCAGATTGCATAACCTGCTGGGCGGAAAATGGTACAACCTCTTACACTAGAGTAATCAATAAGTTCTGCCTTTTTTACTACATCTGTGTACCATTGTGCAAAATCCTCTTCCATAGAAGTAATTGCCTCTACTAATTTCTTTTCCTTTGCCATAATGCATTTCTCCTTTTCTTAAAACAAAGTGGACAAGTCCACATTAACACTCTATAAGATATATTTTCCTATAGCGCAAAAAATGACACCTCCAAAGCTTTCATCCGCAAAGGGACCAAAGAACTTCGGCGGTGCCACCCTAATTAATCAATTTTGATTCAACTCATTTCCTTTAACGCAGGCATACGCTGTATTTTCATACAGTGCTCCAAGGTAGGTTCCATCACTTTCACATAAGACTCTCCCAGCAAACAAGTCTCTCTCTGCAATGCTTCTGCCATGTACTAATCCTCTTCTTCGCATATACTATTCAACTTCTCTAGAAAGTGTACTTGAAAAAACAAAAGATGTCAAGAGAAAGGAACCAAAAATAACCAACAACAATTTCTGCCAAACGCTATTACACTTGCCCAAACTTCCAATTCATTATATGATAGAGATTATATAATGGAGCATTTCACAAATGAGATATCGTTTATTGAGAGTTTTGCAATAACATATACAGAAAGGAGATTTCTACCAAACATGCAAGTTTTATTCTATAATGGCTTTTGGCTATTCCTTTTTATCATCCCTTTATTTTTTTCTTATTTTAAGGATGGTTTGCGGATTCCATCTATTGCAGGTATCTCTCTTTCTGTTTTTTTCCTCACACTCAAAAACGGTTTATGGACAGTAGCAGAACGCAGACACTTCCTGCTGCCAATTTGCCTTTTTGTAATTGGGGTTTTATTTTTTTCGTCCTTATTTTTTTCCACAGCAAACGTACATCCTAAGAAAAAACACAAAATCAGTCACTCTGTTCTTTTCCTTACTATGTTAAATTTATTTGCGATTTTCGCTGTCACCTTACTTGTTGAAATGGGGATTTTTTTAGCAGATTGGCAATATGTTCATGCAAACTCCAATCTATTTCAACCCTTTCGAAAAAATACTCCTATCGTAACCACAGCAGGCAGTATTCATGCGTATGACAATATTGAAACCATATCTCTAAACAGCGACAATTATAATTTTGTCCTTGCGGAGGACCCGCATTGCGAGCAAGTGGAAATTTCTTTTTTCTCTCAAATCGGACGTATCTCTATATCTGCGGAAAAGAAACAACTTACAATTTCCCAAAAGCAGACACACAACCTATATAATTTGTTCTTTTCAAAGAACCCTGACCGAACCCAAAATACAATCTATATAAAGATACCAAAAAACACAGCCCTACAAAACCTTTCCCTCACGCTGCATAACGGAAACGGCACGATAAAAAATATGTCCATTAATAATCTAGTGGTAACACAGGAAAACGGAACGATTTCGGGTACAAAACTATACATAAAAGACGGCTCCCTCTCTATTGAAAATGGTGCCCTCAATTTCACCCAATTTACAGCCCAATCCCTGCATGCCACTTCTGAAATTGGTGCCATAACTTTAGACGGACAACTTTATGATAACGGAACTTTTCATATTGGAAACGGTGATTTCACCTTACATTTAGCCGCACCAAAAGACTACTACAATTTGCAATTTAACCGTGGCATTGGTTCTATCTCTATCAATGGGATCAATTATGAAGATGTTCCGCTGACCTCTAAAAATGACCACACTATTTTTCTGGAAAACAAGAAAGGAAACTGCTCCCTGTCATTTAATGATTAGTGTTGCTCCAACTGTTCCACGTAATCTACAATAGAACGAATCAAAACTAACGCCGCGGGTCCCGTAATAACCCCTACCACCCCAAATGCTTTCAACCCAAAGTAAACAGAAATTAAAATATAAAAAGGCGAAATTCCCAGTTTCCCTCCAATCAACTTTGGTTCTAAAAACTGACGCACGCATTGGCAGGCACCCCACACAAGCAAATAGATAACTACAGAGAACCACGCTTTTTTAAAAATTGCAATTATAATGGCGGGAAATAATATAATGCCACATCCTAAAATCGGGAAGGCATCCAAAACCGAAGTAATGATTCCCAGTAATAACGCATAATGGCTCCCCGTAAAATAAAACCCAACGGCACAGACTGCCGTCACAATGGAAATAATAATCACCTGTGCCTTTAAATAAGCAAATCCAACTTTCGTAAGTGGCCTTAACAGTTTCTCTATGTCTTCATAAAACAGACAATTATGATATTGTTCTCTCACCTCTTCGTAGTGCAGCACAAACATGCAGGTCACGATTACAATAATACCAGCAACCCCAATACAGGATATAAACCACTTTGCACACTGCCACAATCGGACCGTTATAGCTGCAATTCCACTCTGTGCCAGATTACCACACCATTTGCTCATCTGCTCACAGACGCAGCGAAATACAGTGCCTTCCTCCATAAAAAATGTACGGTCACACCAACTGCAAAGACTGCTAATCTGCACAGTGATAGACTTTTGATAATACGGAACCGCTTTCACTAATTCTATAATCTGATTGCACAGTCTGGAACCGAAAAAATAAAATGCTACTGCCACAACCGAAAAAAAGACTACAACTGGCAACACTACACTAAATAATTTAGGCAACCTGCATCTTCTTTCTAAAAACAAAATTCCAGGAGCCAAAAACTTTCCTACTGCCACAGCTACGAGCAATGGAAGAATGATAAAAAAAAGGAACCGGAATAGTATATAAACAACAATTCCAGCTCCCACTATTGTAAGTGCTCTCTTTTTCTTGGACATAGAAACCACACCCCCATTTTCCTTCTTTCATAGTGGTACCTGTTTACTATGCCCCCCATACAACTAATTTATACATAGCCTTCCCAATATCCGCCCTTAGGCTCATTGGAAAATGTAAGTCTCTTTCCTGTTTTCGGATGTACAATGGAAATAGAATTCGAATAGAGTGCAATTCCTTTTCCTCTGCCATTTTTCTCTGTCTGTGCATTGTACTTTGTATCTCCCAAAATGCCAGCCACATGAGCCGCCATTTGCACTCGTATTTGATGATGTCTTCCTGTCAGCAATCCCACTTCCACCAGCGAACACCCCTCCGCCACTTTCTTTACCTGATAATAAAGCTGTGCTTTTTTCCCTGCCTTGTCACTCTGTGAAACGATCCGAGAGGTATTTGTCCTTCCATCCTTTTTTAGATAATCGGTAAGTAGAACCTTATCTGCTCCTAACAAGTCTGGTAATTCCTTTGTTACAATACACAAATATGTCTTTTTCATCTGCTTTTGCTGTATCTGCTGTGAAAGTTTTCTAGTGGCCTCTGCGGTCTTTCCGAACACCATCACACCTCCTACGGGGCGGTCCAGACGATGCACCAAACCAATGTACGGTGCGGTTTCTTCTTTTTCAAAGCGATAGTTTTTTAGTTGATTTACCAAATCCGGTGCCAATGTTTTGTCACTTTGCACAGGAACTCCCGGCAACTTTTCACATACTAAAATGTCTTTATCTTCATAAAGTATATTTAACTCCATCTTACTCTCCTACCATTTATAATTGGATTTACACTTTGGATATTTATTTGTATCCCATCGCATTCCTGCTGACTGATAATATTTTGCACTAACGAGGAAAAACGCATAAAATCCAGATGAATCATTACACTGCACATCTACAATATACCACTTGCCATTTACTTTTACCTCATTCCACTGATGGCTTGGATTCACAGCTTTGCTATTTGCATGTACATAATAGCAACCAATTCCAATCCCATCACACAATGCTTTCATGGCTCTCGCATATCCGGAACATTGTGCCTGTCCATACACCAAAGCTCCCCAGGCAGAGTTTGCAGCATTTTTTGACCAGTCTGGTGCATAGGAGCATACCTGACACAAATAATCATGCGCAATTCTTACCTTTACCACATCCGACATTCTATCATCTATAAAATGATCCTTAAAATATTGTACTTTATTTCTCACTTGATTTAATTGAATCTGAGTAAGATTTGGTCCGTATACACTTCCGACCTTATAATTTCCCTTTATTAATTTCGTGGATTTATTGCTAATCTTAATTTTCTTCGTTGCATACTTACTGTAAAGTTTTTTGCCATTTACTGTTTTATAGGCACGCACACGAAATGTATAGGTTTTGTTTACTTTCAATCTGGATAAATACAAAAAATTCTTTTGATTTTTGTAGGTACCTATCGTCTTATATTTTCCACTCCCAAGGCAGTAGGATACTACAAGACCTTCCACACCGCCTTTCGTCTTTTTCAAACCGACAATTGCCTGTCCCTTTCCTGTTGTTCGAAGTGTAAATGTTGGCGTGGTTACCGTTGGTGCTTTTGTAGCCTTTGGAGTCGCCACAGGTGTAATAGCTGGTGCTGTAGTTACGGTTACTTGCGCGGTCTCCTCTGGTTTCTTTGTCTCTTTCACTTCTGGTGTCATCGTTGCCTGTTCCGTAACTGCTGGTTGTGTGGTAACTGCTGGACCTGTACTAGTTATGACATCCTCTCCCTGTACTGCTGCAGGAGTTGCCGCCATAATTTGTGTTTCCACTTCACTGATAACCTGCACTTCCTCTGTATCAAACGTATCTACCTTTGTCCCATTTTGTGACAACTGTAGTTGTGTATCTGTTTTGACAGAAACCGTTGTCTGTGCAAATGTAGTTCCCAGTGTGCCACCCTCCAGTAACATGGCAACCGTAAGAATACCTGCCAACATACGTTTTCCTGTGTCTTTTTTCTTTCTCATAATACCGCTCCCTCTCTTTGGTTTTTCATTCAAAAACAATTCTTTTTTATTATATCGTTTTTCCACCTCCCTGTCCACACAAGACACTGTCTAAATTCCAATATCCAATCAATCAAAACCATGCAACTTTTAGTTTCTTTTTCTCTATTTTAGGGTTATAATGAAAGATAGGATTTTTGCCACGAAAATAAGGAAAAGGAAGTGTACTTATGTATCATATTGATTTTCAAAAAAAAGGACATGTATATTTTATGGGGATAGGCGGTATCAGCATGAGTGGTTTCGCCGAATTGTTACACGCAAAGGGATTTACGGTCAGTGGTTCTGACCAGCAGGAATCCAAGCTTACCAAACATTTGGAAAGCCTTGGTATTACCGTAAAATATGGACAATGTAAAGAAAATATCACACCAGACATTGATTTGGTTGTTTATACAGCCGCAATCAGCGATACAAATGAAGAATATATTGCAGCAAAAGAAGCTGGCATCCCTATGATGGATCGTGCAGAGATGGTAGGACAAGTTATGAAAAACTATCCTCGTGCCATTGCAGTCTCAGGTACCCATGGAAAAACAACTACTACCTCCATGGTATCCCACATCCTTCTGGCTGCCGATTTAGACCCTACGATTTCAGTAGGTGGAATTTTAAAAGCCATTCACGGAAATCTTCGTATTGGACATTCTGATAATTTTGTTACAGAGGCATGTGAATATACAAACAGCTTTTTAAAATTCCATCCAACCATCAACCTAATCTTAAATATAGAAGAAGACCATATGGACTTCTTTAAGGATTTAGCAGATATTCGAAATTCATTTAAGAAATTCACTGCACTACTTCCTGAAAACGGCCTATTGATTATCAACGGAAATATTGATAATTATAAAGAAATTGCAGACTGCTGTCAGGGACAGGTGACTACTTACAGTATTTCTGACCAGAACTGCGACTACTATGCTACCAATATTACCTATGATGAACTAGGACATGGTTCTTTTGATGTAATGGAAAAAGGAACGTTATTAACGCATATTAAACTTTCTGTTGTGGGTGAACACAACATTTCAAACGCTTTATCTGCAATTGCATTGGCTCGCTATTTGGATATTTCCATTGAAGCTATCCAAAAAGGGCTATCTGCTTTTGAAGGAACCGACCGCCGTTTTGAATACAAAGGCGAATTAGGTGGTATTACTATTATTGATGATTATGCACATCATCCTACAGAAATTGCCGCAACCTTAGAAGCAGCAAAGAAATATCCACATAAAACTACCTGGTGTGTATTCCAGCCTCACACCTATACAAGAACAAAAGCATTTTTAGATGAATTTGCACAGGCACTTTCCAAAGCCGACAAAGTAGTCTTAGCGGATATTTACGCAGCTAGAGAAGTAGATCCAGGTGATATTTCCTCTGCTGATATTATGGAAAAAATCAAAGAACTGGGAACAGAAGCATATTATTTCCCAACTTTTGATGAAATCGAAAACTTTTTATTAAAAAATTGTGTCACAGGCGATTTGTTAATAACTATGGGTGCCGGAGATATAGTAAAAGTGGGCGAATCCCTACTTGGAAAATAATTTATCCACATTATCCACAGGGTTATCAACATTTTTTTGTTGGTATCCACTGTGGATTTCTTTTTTATTTGTCCACATTTCAGTATCTATATATATTCCAACCCGAAACCTCACATTATGGCATTTTGCGACAGTTTACGCACATTTTTGTTTCGAAAATCAAACAAAAATCCACATTATCCACAACATCCACACTATAAATAGTGGACAACTCACATCCTTGCCCTTTTTTATCCACCTATGTTATACTAACACTAACGAACAGGAACATTTTTTAGGAGGGAAACTTTCATGCGACTACACCATGCAACAACTGGTTCTACCACAACCATTTCCAACCATTTCATAGATGATTATATGCCATCTGCAAATGGAAACTATGTAAAAATATATTTGTATTTGTTGCGACTTATACAGGCAGACGCACAGGAAGTTTCTATTTCTTCTATTTCTGATTATTTTGATTATACAGAAGGGGATGTATTGCGTGCATTGAGGTACTGGGAAAAGGAGCAACTAATCCAGCTTACCAGAACTTCCAATGGTTCTATTTCCGACTTGCAGATGTTAGAACCCAAAAACAAAACACAAAACAAGCTGTCAGAAAGAAAAACAGAACCATCCCCTTCTTATACACCAAACAGCGGGAAGGAAACCTATACTGCCACCTATCCACAGACACAATTCTCGGATTATACCAAGCAAACAACCTCTGTGGACAAGCAGGACACCCTCATACGAAAAGAAATTGATCCAGAAGAGATTAATCAACTGAAAGAAAACGACAGTGTTTTTGCTACAATCTTGAAAACGACACAGTCTCATTTAGATAGACCGCTTACGCCAAAAGACATACAAACTGCAACCTTTATTTACCGTCAATTAAAGTTCTCTCCTGAGCTGATTTTTCAATTATATGATTACTGCGTAGGAGAGCGACACAAAAAAAGGCCAGAATACATTGAAAAAGTAGCTATTTCTTGGCATGAAGAAGGTATCCGCACGCCTGAACAGGCAACCAAAGCCATGATTGCATACAACGAGAACTATACTGCGGTATGTCAGGCATTTGGACTAAACCGTATGCCAGGTAAAATAGAACTGGATTACATTGACCGCTGGGTGAAACAAATGGGCTTTGATAAAAAGATGATTGAGGCGGCTTGTAGTCGCACCCTTTTAAAGATTCAGAAACCAGATTTTAAATATGCCAATTCTATTTTAGAAAGTTGGTATCGAGAAGGTGTACATACTCCTGCGGATATTGCCAGACAGGATCAATTGCACAAACAAAAGAAGGTAAATACCCCTAGCAAACCAACTACGAATAATAAATTTAATCAATTTCCACAGCGTAATTACACGAAAGAGGATTACTCCTCCTTAGAAAAAAAACTGTTGGAAAAGAGTCGAAATTCCTAAGGGATAAAATACGATAACAAACCAACCTGCCGTATAGGATTTATGATAAGGAAAGGATTGTCGGACTATGCCTCTGAAAAATGAACAATACAACCAGATTTTACGAGAATATGATAAACGCCAGTTAGAAAACCATCGAATCCTCAGAGAAAAACAGGATGCCATGTATCAGGCGATTCCGGCATTAAGAGAATTGGATAATGAAATTGCATCCAATGCTACGAAAACAATAAAATTATCTCTTCTCGGTGATGAAGATGCCTTAGAACGACTTCGTGCTGCCAATCAGGAACTATCCGAAAATAAAAAGGCACTTCTTATGGCACATGGGTATCCAGAAGACTATCTGACTCTTCATTACACCTGTCCAGACTGTAAGGATACTGGCTATATCACCGATGAAGTATGGCCAGATGAGGATCATATCTTACTTAGCAAAAATAAATGCCACTGTTTTAAACAGGCAATTGTAGATATGCTCTATCACCAATCCAATATTCGTAATGCGATTGAAAAGGAAAATTTCTCAACTTTTTCCTATGATTATTTTGATCAGGATTTTGTAGATGCTGCCACAGGTATTACTTCTTATGAGAATATGGTACATATTGTAGCATCCTGCCAAAATTTTATTCAAAATTTTGACCAGAAATTTGAGAATATTTTGCTATATGGTAATTCAGGAGCAGGAAAGACCTTTCTTAGCAACTGCATTGCAAAGGAATTAATCGAGAGTGCACACACAGTTATTTATCTGACAGCCTTTGAATTATTCGATATTTTAGAAAAACACAAGTTTTCTAAAACAAAAGAGGATACGATTGAGGAACAATTTGAGGGTATTTTAGATTGTGATTTGTTGATTATTGATGACCTTGGTACAGAGCTTGCCAACAGTTTTACAAACTCACAACTTTATACCTGCTTAAATGAACGGTTATTATCCGAAAAATCCACGATTATTTCTACCAATCTCTCATTAGATGATTTAAGCGAACAATACAGCGAACGCATTTTTTCCAGAATTGTAAGCAGTTATACGATTTTAAAGCTTTTTGGAACGGATATCCGTATCAAAAAGGCAATCCCATAAGTTTTCCTTGACGAAAATTATGTATAATGGTATAAATTAAGGTGGACTTGGTAGGATTTACTAACATTATCTTATGATTACTTTTGTACACTATTGGCTGGTCGTTTTACCAGTTTAAAATAGCATATATATGTAACTATCATTATCGAACTGTGAAACTTCTCACCTTTCATATGCACATCACAGTTCATCTTTTATTAAACGGAGGATATCTCATGTCACAGGATCAGAAAATTTTTAACACTATTCCAGTTGGTTCTTTAGGTTTGGTTGCTTTAAAGAGCAGTCAGGCACTAGGCGAAAAAGTTGACGAATATTTAGTAGACTGGCGCAGCAAACGTAATGACGAAAATAGTAGCAGTGTTGCATACCGCGGTTACAAAAAAGATTCTTATCTTTTAGATGTAAGCACACCACGTTTTGGTTCAGGTGAAGCAAAGTGCGTCATCAAGGAATCTGTCAGAGGTGATGATTTATACCTTTTGGTAGATGTTTGTAATTACAGCTTGACTTACACAGTATGTGGACACGAAAACCATATGTCACCAGATGACCATTTTTCTGACTTGAAGCGTGTTATTGCTGCCGTAAGTGGTAAGGCAAGAAGAATTACTGTTATTATGCCTTTCTTATATGAAAGTAGACAGCATAAACGTTCTTCTAGAGAATCTCTTGATTGTGCATTGGCACTTCAGGAATTAATCAGCATGGGTGTAGATAATATTATTACATTTGATGCACATGATCCTAGAGTACAGAACGCAATTCCTTTGAACGGATTTGAAACTATTTTACCAAACTATCAGTTTATCAAAGCTTTATTGCAGAATGTAGATGATATTAAATGTGATCCAGATCATTTAATGGTAATCAGCCCGGACGAAGGTGCTACAGGAAGAGCAATCTACCTTGCAACTGTCCTTGGTGTAGATATGGGTATGTTCTATAAACGTCGTGACTATACACAGATCGTTGACGGAAGAAACCCAATTGTTGCACATGATTTCTTAGGACCAGACTTAAATGGAAAAGATGCTATTATCGTAGATGATATGATTTCTTCTGGCGATAGTATGATCGATGTTGCAAGACAGTTAAAGAAGAGAAATGCAAACCGTATCTTTATCGTTTCTACTTTTGGTTTGTTTACAAATGGTTTAGAGCGTTTCGACAAAGCTTATGAAGAAGGTCTTTTCTATCGTATGCTTACTACAAACCTTGTATATCAGACTGAGGAACTTTTATCAAAAGAATATTACATCAATGTTGATATGAGCAAGTACATTGCTTTAATCATTGATACATTAAATCATGATGAATCCATCAGCAAGCTGCTTAACCCAGCAGAGCGTATTGATAAGATTCTTAGAAAATACGGACAAAAAAAATAAATGGAATAGAAAAAAGATGCAGAATACATTCTGCATCTTTTTTATTAGTCTGGTGATACGCACAGCCAACACATCCTATTTTCTTAACTTCATTTCAAGCCCAAAAAGAAGTTTCTACACTACTAATAATCCTCTTCTATCACATGTATTTCCAAATAGTCAAAATCGATCTCCTCTGGAAAATTATCTTTTGTAAAACGGCATTTATCATGTTGTTGAAAATCTCGTATAGTAGATTGTAACCAGATGGGATGTGCTAAATCAAACTCAATACAAATCTTATCAATCGCATCGTATATTTTCTTTGTACGGTTCATCGTATAATCCTCATTGCAGATTACAGTATCCTTTAGTAAGCGATTCTCTTTGAAAATTTTTGCCCATAAGCGGAACATATCTTTTCCTCCTTTATCCTTTTGCGGGATATTATTTTTTATTCCAGAATTTTTAAAGTATTACATTTCCTTCCAAAAATGAGATGCAAAAAACTTGCCCCACTACTAAATTTGTGTTACTCTAGTAGATGGTGCGTTACTATATACAAAACAGTGTAACACACAAGCTTACTTTGATTCAAGTAAGTTTCTACATACACAAAAAACAGACCTGGGAAGGACAAAAGCGGAGGATTTGTATGAAAAAAATATTATCACACATTTTTGTGGATGGTATCAATGGTATGGCACTTGGGATATTCTGTACCTATGCATTTGGTATTATCTTACAACAATTGGGGTCCCTTATCACCAAAGATATTGGAGATTTTCTTATTACAATAGGTGGGCTGGCAATTATGTTGACTGGCGCAGGTATTGCAATGGGAATGGCATCAAAGTTTGCCTCTCCTCCATTAGTAGCATTAGGCGGTATGCTCTCTGGAATGGTTGGTGCTCATGCAGATGCTATATTTGAAAGTTCTATCGTATCAAAAGTAGGAGGTATGGTAAAATTATCAGGTGCCGGTAATCCACTTGGTGCCTTTATTGCGGCCTATGTTGCATTGGAAGTAGGACAACTTATTCTTGGTAAAACACAATATGATTTACTGCTGATTCCTCTTGTAGGGGGCGGCTGTGGTACAATTACCGGTCTCTTCTTAGCACCGGGATTTGATGTCATCAATACTCGCCTTGCAGATGCATTTCAGTGGGCAACCAAACAAAACAATATTGTGATGGGAATTGTAATTGCCTGCTTATCCTGCATGTTATCTCTACTACCAATCAGCGTACTTTCTATTGTCAGCATTGCAAAACTAAAAGGTCTTGCTGCTGGTGCAGCAACGATTGGATGCTGCTGTAGCATGATTGGATATGCAGTCGCAAGCTATCATGACAATAAATTCGTAGGTTTATTTGCACAGGGAATTGGTACTGCTAAGCTTCAGCTTGCAAACACATTAAAGCGACCTTACATATTACTTCCCTCACTCATATCCAGTGCAATCTTGGGAGGAGCCTGTGGATTTTTAAAATTTTCAAATACAGCAAAGGGTGCTGCCATGGGTACTACAGGACTTACTGGTTGTCTCACCGCTTACGATACGATTAAAAACAATATCGGTGCATCAGAAGCCCTATTGCTAGTCAGTCTTCTTTGTTTTGTTTTACCTGGTGTTATTTCACTTGGTATTGCAGAAGGCATGAAAAAGCTTGGAATTTTAAAAGAGGGCGAAATGAAAATAGAACTGTAAGAACAATATAACAATAGCCAGAGTTTTGATTTCTCAAACTCTGGCTATTGTTTTAACTATACAAGTATTCAATTTACTGAATATCAATATTTCCACTCTGTGTAGATTCGCTTACGGATGCGTCAATTCCTGAATCTCCTTCACTTTTTTCTGCCTTATTTGCATCTTTATCTACGGTAAAGGAATCTTCCTTTACTCCACCCTCATCCGTTGCAGCGGATGTTTCTTCTGGTGCAGCAGAACTACTGTCATTGCCTTCAGGAGCCTCTGTTGTCTGTACTCCCTTTGCATTTGGATCATCTGTTCCAGTGATACCTAATGCACTATCATCTACATTATCTAAAATGCTATCTTCAGATTTGTCCTTATCACCGCCTCCAAACAAACCTGAGAAGAAGTCTCCGATTGCTTTGAAAATTCCTGCAAAGAAGCTTCCGATTGCAGCAAAAATACCACTTCCACCATCTGTCTTTTCAAGGAAGCTTTCCTTTACACCATCTATGTTGTCTACCAGTTTATCCTGCAACCCCTCCATAGTTCCCTTGATTGCATTATAATCATAATCCTGCTGTCCGATTTGAGACATCAGCTTACTTACCTGTGCTACCTGATCAGATGTAAGATTTACCTTATAGTATGCTGCTACATCTTCTACAACATCTTGAATCTTGTCCTGATCTGTCAAACCATCCTTTAATACCTGTGTCTTTACTTCGTTCATGACAGCCGATGCTTCATCCTTACCAATATCCTGTCCAATTTCTGCTGTTGTATATAATTCCTGCATAGCCAGACCAGTCTTATCCTCATCCAGCTTTTCATCTGTTACCTTCTCATAGGCTTTGATTACACCAGTTAAGGCACCTGTACCAGACACATCCTTTGGTGCTGCCGCAACCACATCACAACTGTCAATTCCTGCAGTTACCAATGTATTTGCAATCATACTTGTAGAAACCCACGTTAAATGTGCTGTCTTTACATTAATTTTTCCACTACTGGTTGGCATAATATATGCACAACTATAAGTATGTCTACCAATCTCTGCTTCTGTTGCAATTCCTTTCAGATAATCATGTTCTTCCTGATTGTTTACCTCTACAATTGTTACTTCGTCCTCAGACACTCCAAAATACTGTAGCATCTCACTTCTTTGTTCCGTCGTTAAGTCTGCTCCCAATGTAACAACTTTTTCACTATCTGCCATTGCAATATTTGGTGATTGCAAAAACAGCAACCCTGCCATTGCCCCTGCCAGTAATCTTTTTGTACGTTTTTTCATTTTTCGCTCCTCCTTGTTTTCCTCTCTCTTTAGCCATTTACGAAATTCAATTTGCCGCTACATTGCTATCATACCTTGTAAATTTGAAATTTGCAACTATTTTCCATTGCCAAACTTGCATACTTGCAGTAAAATGAAAACGAATGCGAATATAAATTTCTGTTTTGGTTTAGGAAAGGGGTTATCCAAACTATGAGAAAAAAGTCACATCTTGCATTAGCTTACTATTTAATGACTAGCGAAGGCATGGAGACATTAACGACACATAAAAAGGCATTTTATTGGGGAAGTATCTTGCCTGACTGCGTTCCATCTTTTATTACTACTAGACACTGCATTGACGACACTTTTTTGCATGTAAGGAAAGAATTGATGCGATTGGTTTGCAGTTACAATCCAACAAAAGGAATTACTTCTTCTTTTTGTAGACGATTAGGCGTCATTCTCCACTATGTAGCTGACTATTTTACATTTCCACACAATTCCTTTTATCCAGGGACTATTACAGACCACTGTCGCTACGAAGAGGAATTAAAGCAAACATTACGTTCTTATATTAAACAAGACGGAAATAAACGCTACCGTCTAAAAGATCCGATTGCTTATGATGTGGAAAGCATTTGTTCTTATATTCGTGAAGCACATCAGATGTATACAAATAGTTGTCACGGTATCGACAATGACTGCACCTATATCGTACAGGTTTGTCACAACGTTGTAGACAGTATTCTATGCATTATTGAAACAGACACTTTGCTTTACAGCCCCAAGCTGGAATTAGCAAAGTAGGCACTCTTAACATACCCCCTACATTCAGTCAAAAATTTGACGTTTTTTTTCCATTTTTGGTTATTTATTGTATTTTTTTGTCTTTCAGTATATACTATAATAAACGGATGTGTCTGCTTTTGCGAACACAACTATGAATGTATAAGGGGGATTTTCCATTGAAAACCAAGATAATAACAACAGCCGAAGCTGTACCAGGTATGATCGTAGCGGAAGATATTTTCGGGTTACAGGATTATTTGATTATTCCAGCGCACTCAGAGCTTACCAATCATTCTATTACAAGATTAAAATTTTATGCGATTAATCAAATTAAAATTGAAATCAATGAAGATGGGGAACCAGAACGTATGGATTACGGCAATACAGCTTCCGATACATACTCTGAATATATTAAAAGTACACTTGAATTCAAAAAGTTTAATCAGGCATATGATTCTGTCGTTACCGATTTTAAGAAAAAAATTGCAACGGTAAATGGTCAATTGTGCGAGCCAATTGACGCTGCATCATTGACAGATGACATGGAAAAAATTATTCATGAAAGTCGCAATAATACCCATATCATTCATATGTTTCAATGTTTACTGGACAGCGATGATGTAACGTATACCCATTCGGTAAGCGTAGCTATTCTATGCAATGCCATCGGTCGATGGTTTGGCTATTCGGATGAAGATATTCAAGTACTTACACTGGCAGGTATGTTGCATGATATTGGTAAGGTTACAGTTCCATCTGCAATCCTTCATAAACCAAGTCGATTAACTCCTGCAGAGTACGAAATTATAAAGGAACATCCTCAACATGGATACGATCTTTTAAAAGATCAAAACTTGGATAACCGTATTTTAAATGCAGTCTTGATGCATCACGAACGCACCGATGGTTCTGGTTATCCTAACGGTCTTAAAGGAGACGAAATTGATGATTTTGCTCAGATTGTTGCCATTGCAGACGTATATGTGGCTATGACAAATCCGCGTGTATATCGTCAGGCAAATTGTCCATTTGATGCGATGAGCGTATTTGAACAGGATGGTTTCCAACAGTTCTCCCCTAAGTTTTTATTGCCATTTTTGGAAGGCATGGCAAACAGTTATATCAACTGTACCGTACAGTTAAATGATGACCGTATTGGGGAAATTATCATGATTGATTCACAGCATATCACAAGACCAGTTATAAAAATAGAAAATCAGTTTATTGATCTGGCTAAAATAAAGAGATTACATATACAAAAAATACTATAATGCTGAAGGGAAAACAAATCCATTCCTTTCACAACAAAAAGGGTGTCGCATTTGTGACACCCTTTCTTTTTCTATCTTAGCTATTTTATTTCTATTGTTTTTCAAATACAAGTTTAATCTCTACGTTTGTATCTGTTCCCGCTGTGGATGGAGCATCCTTTTCTGCCTGCTTGGTAGCCTTTGGTTTTGCAGTAGCTTTTTCAGACTTCTTTTTGCCTGCCTTTGCAGTAGCTGCTGGTGCGTCGGTTGCACTATTATCTGCTAAATCCAAATTACTTCCTACAATTGTCAATTCTCCATCTTTCAAAGTTCCTTTATAAGAACCTTCCTCTCCCTTTGTGGAAATAATAACATTGGAACCACTGAGAGAGTACTGACCTTCCGCTACTTCTGTATCTTCTGTAGATGCAGTCTCAATCGTAACTTCTCCATCTTTAAAAGTAAATGTAGTACCACCAATACCTGCACTTTGCAACTGCTCCTGTGTTACTTCATTTTCTCCAAAATACGCCTTAGAAAGCTTCCATGTTCCTTCGATTGCATCCTTTTTCTTGCTGTTTCCACAGGATACTAAGGATAACACTAACACAAGACATAATAGTATACTTACAATCTTTTTCTTCACGTTAAAACCTCCCAGATTTATCCTACCTTTAGTTCAAACTTCTGTACTGCCTTCTCATCATCTACTGGAATACGTTCAATCTTTGCTCCTAATGCAGTCAATTTTTCCTCAAAGGCCTCATAACCACGTTGAATAAATTCAATCTGATCCACAGTAGTAATTCCTGTAGCTGCTAAACCAGCCATAACCAAAGCTGCTCCAGCACGTAAATCAGGTGCACTTACCTTTGCACAACTAAAGCCTTCTACACCTTCTATAAATGCGGTATTTCCCTCTACAGTAATCTTCGCACCCATACGCGTCAATTCATCTACATACTTAAAACGATTCTCAAAAATACTCTCTGTCACAATACTAGAACCCTCTGACAATGCCAAAAGAGTAGCAAATTGTGGCTGCATATCCGTTGGAAATCCAGGATATGGAAGTGTCTTAATGTGTGTTGGTCCTAAGCGTCCTTCAATACCGATTACACGAACTGCGTCATCATATTCCTCTACGGTAGCACCCATCTCTACAAGCTTCGCACTGATTGCTTCCAAATGCTTTGGAATAACGTTCTTAATAAGTACATCGCCTTTTGTTGCTGCTGCCATACACATAAAAGTTCCAGCTTCAATCTGATCCGGTATAATAGAGTATTCTGTACCATGCAATTTCTCCACACCCTGTACACGAATCACATCTGTTCCTGCACCTTTGATATTGGCACCCATGCTATTTAAAAAGTTTGCCACATCAACAATATGAGGCTCTTTCGCTGCATTTTCAATAATACTTTTTCCTTCTGCCATAGCTGCTGCCATCATAACATTAATTGTAGCACCAACGGAAACCACGTCCATATATATGTGTGTTCCTTCCAACTTATCTGCCTCTGTTGCAATCATACCCTGCTCAATCGTAACTTCCGCTCCTAATGCTTTAAATCCTTTGATATGCTGGTCAATTGGACGGCTTCCAATATTACAGCCACCTGGCAATGCTACCTGTGATTTGCGGTATTTTCCCAGCAATGCACCTAACAAATAGTAAGATGCACGAATCTTACGAATAAATTCGTAATCAATACTAACTGAACTTATGTTGCTTCCATTAATCTTTACTGTATTAGTATCTACATACTCCACTCTGGCGCCAATTTCCTGAATCGCCTGCAAAAGCACGCGAATATCACGTACATTCGGTAAATTTTCTAACGTAACAGTCTCATCTGTCATAATAGATGCAGCTAAAATTCCCAATGCTGCATTCTTTGCCCCACTAATTGTAACCTCGCCCTTTAAAGGATTTCCACCCTTCATAATATATTGTTCCATTTTCGCACCTCTATCTATATTAATGGTAAACAAATTACCTGTTTTTAATCTTTTTTGCATCTGAAAAAGGGTAGACAACCCTATTTTTTTCTTAAATAATCTCTTTGATTATATCACAACCACCAAAATTAGCAAGTACTTTCAAAAAATTCTCCACTACTACTATTATTCTATTCCAAAAATAAAAATATGCTACTAATAATGCGAAGCGTTTTTCTCTATAAGACGCATTTTTCTATGAAACACTAAAAAGGGCGCCACCAACGTGACACCTCTTTCTTTGCTATGTACAACTATATTTGCCCTATTCTATTACAATGCCTGCATAATCTTTTTTACCATATTTTCAATCGAATCCCCTTCACAATCCACTGTAATATCTGCATATTTTTCATATAATGGACACCTCTCTGCATAAAGTCCTGCAAAATCCTGCCCTTCTTTTAATACAACTCCACGCTCTTTTAAGTCCCCCAAATGTCCAGCAAGTTCTTCTTGGCTCCACTTTAAATATACGATTTTTCCAATCTGTCCAAGATGTAACATAGCCTCCTCGCCATAGACAGCACTTCCACCTGTGGCAATTACTTTTTTTTCTACATTTATATGACTATTTACTCTATTTTCAATCTCTATAAATCCATCAATGCCCTCCTGAGCAATAATCTCATGAAGCAAACGCCCTTCTTCTTCCTCAATAATCAAATCCGAATCGATAAATCCATATCCCAGCATCTTCGCTAATACCACACCAAGCGTACTC
>FR899706.1:19857-39926 GCA_000437275.1 Clostridium sp. CAG:411
ATCCATCTGTGGTTTTCCTCCATTCCGTTTCGTATAACATAAATAATTTTACCACAGTCCATAGACAAGGAAAACTATTTTTTTCGGTTTTCAAAATATATAAACCGATCAATGGCATCCAAAATATCTTTAAAGGCATCTCTTGGCGCCACATCTATATATTTTTTCAGTATTTCCACCTGATCATCATTGTGGTATCTGCCATAAAATATATCAAACAAATTATGTCCACGCACATAAATTTTAATCGTCTCCATATTTCGTTTAATATCCTCTTTGGAGTTGATGCGGATGTTGGTTGCTTTTATCATACGCTTCACGCTTCCAATCTTATAGAGGTAATCTTTATACTTTTTAAATAGCGTATTGTAAAAATAATCTTCGTTCTTAATAACGCCAATCTGGGTCATAATCTTTGGGTCTAAAAAGTAATTTTCAAAGGAATAATACTTTAATACCAATACGTTTTTCGGTGTCACCCTTGGAAGATTTCCTTCCAACTCCTCTTTGGAGCGTTGGCTATAATAACTGCAAAGCTGCTTTACCAGATGCTTTGGATTTTTTCCATCACTGTCCCGTATCATTAAAAACTGATCCTTCAAGTACAGTTTATTGATATATTTTAAGTTTGCATAAGTCTTGATGTTGGTACAACTATTCGTTGGTACGATAGAAATACGCTGAATCCCTCCCTGCTCGTCATATATCTCTGAATAATATTTTTCCAAAAGCAACGGCAAGCGAACACTATCCTGCTTTCCTTCCACAATAAACACAAAACTTACATTCATCAAATCATTGGCAGTATATCCCAAATCATCAAGAATTTCATCAATATCGTTATCCTCTTTGATCGCGGTATAATATTCCTCATCCAAGACAACCTGCTTAATCTGTTTGGAAGAAAAATTAAAAATCATGTTAGGTGAATGGGTAGAAAAAATCACCTGATTCTTTTTGGATAACCGATAAAGCACCTCACTGGCTGTTTTTTGTAGCTGTGGATGTAAAAATATCTCAGGGTCTTCCATCAAAATAATACAAGGTATGGTATTTTCATCTTCCGCATAGGTTTCAAGCATAGACAACGCATAGATACTGCGAAGTCCCTCACTTAACGTAGCAATATCTCCCATGGTCTTTCTGTCACGATTGTATACGGTTGTGGCAATCTGAAACAGGCTTTCTGGATGGAAATCCACTTGTAGCTTAATCTCCTGAGAACCACTTCCATTTTTATGAAAATGGCTATTTAATCGATCCGTAAATTCACTAATATTTACCTGCAACATCTTATATTGCATCAAGCGAACCATCTCCAGCAGATTCAATTCCGTTGGGGATTTTTTATTGATTACTTCGATACAACTGAAGCAATGGTTGCAGGATTTATTTTCATCAAACATACAAGCATTTTTTTGAATCTCTTGCAGGGAATTGTCATCATAAAAATGGAACACATCATCCTGTATCGCCTTTACATTTCGGCTGTGGTCAATGTTATAGGTCTTAGGAAATACTTCCTTTATATAGGGATTATTTCTTTTATACCCATCATCATATTTTATAATGCCGTCTGGTGTAACAAAACAAGTAAACTCTATTTCTCCATTTTGAAAAGAAGGCAGTCTCTCCTGAAATGTCTTAAACCAGGTATCATAATTTTTATAATTGCTTACTACCCTTCTCTGATAGTATAGCTGCAAATCATCTTCATTAAATGCCACTTTTATATTAATCGATATATTTTTATCTGCTTCTAAAAAATGACGCGGCAATGGTTTATACTGTCCCGCAACCAGACAAATAGCATCTATCACAACAGTCTTTCCTGTATTATTTTTTCCAACCAAAATCAAAGCATTGTCTACGTCCTTAATCTCTAAGTCACGAATGGATTTAAAATTTTTAATGTGAATATAGCTAATCCTCATACCGAATCCCCCTCAAATTGTTAAGTCCTGCCTGCGAGTGCTGTTTATTTATTTTTTCTTTTTTTATTCTTATTCTTTTTCCTTACCGAATATCCAAAGCTTCCTAATAACTCTCCAAATCCATAATATTCCCCATGCGAGTAAATAATGAGTCCGGAATCATTCAAATTAAATTTTCCGTTTTCATCCATATATTTCGTGTCGATGTTGACCCCCACTACATCTGCAAGAAACATATGATGTGATCCCAGCTCCTTAATCTCTTTGACTTTACATTCAATATTGACCGGTGATTCTTTAATCAATGGGGCTTTTACATGGGTAGCTGCCTCTTTCGTAAGGTGCATCTGGGCAAACTTATCTACATCTCTTCCCGAACGCACTCCACAATAATCCGTAGCTTTCACCAATGCTTCTGTGGTAAGGTTAATCACAAACTCTCCGCTATTTTTTATCATATCATAGGAATGTCGTTCCGGTCTCACGGAAATATATGCCATAGGCGGATTCGTACAAATGGTTCCTGTCCATGCCACAGTTATAATATTGTCTGCTTTTCCTTCCTCCGCACAGCTTACCATTACCGCTGGTAATGGATATAACATATTCCCTGGTTTCCAACATTCTTTACTCATCTTATCTTCCTTCCAAATATAAAAATCCTAGTGCAATTTAAGTTTATAATATATATAGTATACCAAATATCGTGGATTTTTTCGATATTTCCTGTGCCGAAAGTATAAAGCTTTCATTACAAAAATATTAATTTTCGACTCCTTTCTTGATTTCCATTCTAAAATTACTATAATGGAATTAGAGGGTATATCTTAGATAAAGGGGGCTTTTACATGGAATATTTGAATATAGAATCTGTAACGGAAGGGTTTGAAGAAAAAGTACATCAGAATCTAAAGTTTAAAACAGGTAAATTTGTATGGCAGATACGATTTAATACCGCTTTAGATCCAACTACAGTCAATAATGTAAACCTGTACGTTACTACCGTTAATATGGCACCACTATCTACCAATATTACATACGATAGCACTACAAATGTAATTGAAATTGAGCCATTAGATTCTTATACCAAGGATGAATCTTATATTTTACATATTACTACAAATGTAAAATCACGCGGCGGTAAGCCATTAAAAAAGCCAGTTAAAATTCAGTTTAAATTATAAGTTTTAAAACAGCTTTTTGACTATTGCAACGCTTAAAAAGAGGAAGCATAATTTTATATTTATTCGGACATACTAAAAAACAGGACCACTGCTTATGCAGTTGATCCTGTTTTTATTATTTTCATTTTGATAATTCTATCTTAGTCTAATACATTCATCAATGGTGGAATGATCTGTTTCTTACGAGATACTACACCGCGAAGATACATTCTGTCTTCTTCCTCAGAATGGAATGCAGCCTTTGCTGCTTCTTCTGCACCTTCACCAAACATCATAAGATCTGTGGATTCTTCCAAAATATCTGTCAACATAAAGAACAACATATCTGCACCATGCTCTGCAAATGTCTTTTCGATATATGGTGTCATACGTTCCTTTAACTTAATCAGTTCATCCCCATCCATAGATGTAATCTGTCCAACACCAAAAGTAGTATTTCCTGCTGTAAACTTTTTGAAATCCTGATAGAAAATTTCCTCCGGTGATTTTCCTGACAAGTCACTTCCTGCAGCAAACATTTCTTTTGCGTAACTTTGTACTTCAAAACCTGCAATCTTTGCTAATTCCTCGGCAGTATCCTTATCAAGCTGTGTGCATGTAGGAGAACGATATACCAATGTATCTGAAAGAATTGCCGAACACATCAAACCTGCAATTGCTGGCTCAATCTCGATATTATTTTCACGATACATCTGACGAATAATCGTAGCAGTACATCCTACTGGCTGATTTCTGAAATATACAGGTCCCATTGTTTCCAGACTACCAATCTTATGGTGATCGATAATCTCTAAAATATTGGCACTCTGCAATCCGTCTACCGCCTGATCTACTTCATTATGATCTACTAAAATAATATCCTTTTTCTTTACATTTAAAAGATTTCTTCTGGAAATCATTCCAATGTAGTGACCATCTTTGTCTAAGATTGGGAAATCTCTATGACGCTTCTCTGCCATAACGCTCTTAATATCATCCAGAAAATCTTCTGTTGTAAATGTAACAAATCCTTCTTTACGCATAAAGAAATCAATTGGCATACTCTGGTTAATCAAACGTGATGCAATGAAAGTATCATACTTTGTCTGAATGATAGCACAACCTCTTTGTTCTGCCATACGTGTAATTGTCTTAGCAACATTTGCTCCCGTACATACAACAACACACTTTGCCTTCATCTCAATCGCACAAAGCTGTGCTTCATAACGGTCTCCAACGATAACAATATCGCCTTCCTCCACAAAGTTCTCCATCATCTCTGGCTTTGCTGCACCAATCAATACCTTACCAGATGTTACACAATCATCTGGGTTTCCTACAACCATACTTCCTTCTAATACTTCTAAAATATTGCGGTATGGTGTCTCTGCCTTTGCTAAAATCTCGCTGTCATATACATTCATATAAGATTTTGCAATATCTGCTACGGAAATCAATCCTTTTAAACATTTATCTTCATCTAAAATTGGAAGAGTAGATAAGGTTTCCTTATCCATCACATCCCAAGCTGCCTTCAATGACATTTCTTTGCTCAGAGTTGGTACGACGCGGATTTCCATGTCCTTTACCTGCTCACGAACATCTGAAATAAATCCAGGTGTCTTTACACCAAAATGCTTTAATACAAATTCTGTCTCAGGGCTTAATTGTCCTGCTCTCTTTGGTGTGTATTTTTTACCTGTCATTTTACATTTTAAATCTGCATATGCAATTGCAGAACAAATGGAATCGGTGTCTGGATTCATATGTCCTACGACAAATACATTCTGCTCTCTTCCTGTGATTACTGACTCACTCACTGTAGTTTTTCCTCCTATCTATTCTTATCCTGATAATGCCGCACTAACTTATAGCATAAGAGACATTTTGCGAAAAGTCAAGGTCTTTATTCTCTCTTAAATGTCTTTATTTCTCACTTATTTCATGGACAGATCATATGGGAAATATCGTTTCATCATCTGATACTCATCCAACAAATCCATCAGATATGGACGGGCATCCGATAAGATTACTACCACATCCCCCTGAAGCTCATTTATGGCATTCATAATCGATTGTGCTGTATCCGCAGTCATCTTCTTTGCATCTTCCACAAACATACAACCACCTTTTATCTTGTCATAATTTTGTTCCAAATGCATACGATTTAGCTTTTCCGCATTTATCTTAGCAACTTTGTGTGATGGTAACAGTTCCAAACTCTCTAAAGCCTTTGTAAGATTTCTTGCTAATTCAAGCGCACGCTCTTTATGTTTACAGGTAATAATATAATTTCCTGCAACGCCCTTGTCTTTTGCTTTTTCCAAGGCTCCATAAACATCCTCACACAAACGGGTATCTGCCTGATAATCTTGGAAAAATTCCCATAGCAACATACCATATTCGTCTGTAAATGACAGTGCTTCTTCTTCTGGTTCCTCTTCTGCTTCTTCCACAACTTCTTCGCTTTTTTCCACTTCCTCGTCTAAATCTACCACGCTGTCTTCCTCTATGTCACCCTCAGAATTTTGTAATTCTTCCTCTAACATTTCTTCTTGCATTGGTTCCTGTGGTTCTGAAATTTCTTTTACATTCTCCAACTCTGTATCTGATGTTTCTTTTGACTTTTCTGATACACCTTCTGCATCTTTTGGTAACGTTTCTTCCAGTTCTTCCTCTGGTGACACTTCCTGTGTTTCCTTTGTAACTGTCGGTTGCTTTTTCTCTACCTTTGCAGCCTTTTTCTTCTGACCTCCAAAACGTCCCAAAATACGATTTAAAATAGCAATCTCTTTATTCGGTGTTTCTGCCTTTGGTTGTTCTTCTGCTGGTTTTTCCATTTCGACAGCAGTCGTTTCAGACTCTTCATTTGCTACTTCTTCCATTTCAACAGCAGCCATTTCAGACTCTTCATTTGCTACTTCTTCTATTTCGACAGCAGCCGTTTCAACTTCCTCATTTGTTTCGTTTTCCATTTCGGCAACATCTGTCTCAACTTCTTCGCTCACTGTCTCTTCTATTTCTTCAACAGTATTCGTTTCAGACTCATTTTCCACTGCATTTTTCGTTTCAGCCATATTTGATTCTGATTCCTTGTTTGCTGTTTTTTCCATCTCAACAGCAGCCATTTCAAATTCTTGATTCGTTACATTTTCAGCTTCTTCATTCGCTACTTCTTCAAGTTTTTTCTTTTCCTGTGCAGCTTTTCTACGCTTTTCTCTTTTTGCCGCACGTCTTGCATTTCTTCTACTATGCCGTGTTGATTTTTCTTGCTGAGTGTCCGAATTTTTTTCTTCCACAGACTCTTCCATCTGTTCGTCTTCCACAGGTTGTGTATCCTCGGATGGACATAACTCCATTTCCTGTTCTGGTGTAGTCGTTTCCATAACAGAGTCATACTCCATTCCTACTTCTATTTCGTCTAAATTCTGCTCCTGTTCCAACGACACAGGCTGCTCTGCAACCTCCTCCATCTCTGCTGTAAATGCCATGTTGTCTTCCGAAAATGCTTCCTCGCCATATTCATTTCCATCCAACGTTTCTATATAAGAAGGTTCTGGTGAAATCTCTCGCATTTCAGGTGCCGTTGCATACCAGTTTTCCTCATTGTTATATGCTGTTGCACTCGTTTCCTCCTCATTTTCCATAAACCCATGCTCTGGATGATATGGTATCGTATCTCCCGAAGTGTCATACTGATTTTCATAAGCAGTTGCGTTTGTTTCCTCTGGATTCTCCATAACTTCTGCTACACTGGCTGCCAATAATGCCTCAGTCTCTGCCTGACGAATTGGTGTCCTTTGAATTGGCTGTGTATCCTGCTGCTCATTTTCCTGTTGGCTTTCCTGAAACATTGGCTGTTCTTTTTGTTTTCCCCAGACACGATGAACTTCCTGTTCCAGTAAATCCATGCTGGCTCCTTCTTCTCTCAACACCTGCCGCAAGTCTACTGTACGTTCCATATCACGATTAATCATCTGCTGCAACTGCCGCTCTTTTACCGCAGCACGTTCATCACTTAAATCTCTGGTATCATAGATAAACTGCTCCCGATTCTGCTGTATCTCCTCTGGAGACAAATCCTTATCCAACACTCTATATGCATCTAAAGCCTGTTTTCCTTCTTCATGATACTTGCAAAGCAACTTTGCTTTATCTACGATAATTCCATCATGAAACCAGATAATCAAATCTCTACACTCGCGAATACATTCATCATAAAGTCCTGCCTTATGATAAATCTTGGCTAGTTCGTATCCCCATTCTTCCGTATATTCAATCTGCTTCAATTTTTGTAAGGTTGCAATACGAAGCACATAATCCACATTTTTTGCCCGATCTATGCCGTAACGCAATATATAACGATCTGGACTATTTGGTGCCAATTCTGAAAATTGATTATAAAATTCTTCTGCATCGTCAAATTCCTGCGTCTTGATTGAAAGATACGCAAGACGATATATTGTCATTTTGCTCTGCTTTCTCTCATAACTTTGAAGCAAAATATCTTTTGCCACTGCATATTCTCCCATCCGTTCATATACACTGGCAATTAACTTTAAATCCACGATGGACTTTATCTTGGATATATCAATTGTCTCTGCCACTTCCATTGCATCTTCATACGCACCCTTTTTCAAAAGAGAACGTATCTCTATGCATTTCATCCCATCACTTGCTCGTCCCATACGGACTCCTCCTCTAAAATGTATATCGCTATCGACAACCGCAAAGCTACGTATCACTTTATGGTTATCCACCTTATTACCGTAAATCATTTTCTATCCAGCTTTTCATGCAGGACATAATCCATTTTATTGTAACATTTAGCTATTATAAAAACAAGATTGAAAGAAATGAAACTATCCTGTCCTTAACCTAAAAGCTTGCGTTTTTTCGTATTTTTCCAAATATATACAGTTTCATTGCAAAACAATTTTCCTTTTGCTATAATTTTTTTCAAGTGTTGTAAAAGATTTGTGCTTTATCTAAATTTCCTAAGATACACAGCCTTTAACAACCTTATGCGTAGATGCCCGATAAACGGCAAATCGCAAGTTATTTTTAACGGAGAAAGAAAAAAAGAAAAGAGGTAAAAAAAATGAAACAACATTATTCAGAAGAGGAATTAAACAAATTGCTCCCGGCATTAGATGATGCCATTACTACAACCCGTGACATTCAAAAAAAGTATAAAAAAGCTACTATTGCAAGCTATTTTATACTTGTATTTGAAATCCTTGCTATTATTGTCGCTTGTTCTGTTATAGTAGCTTTCACAGATTTTAGCAGTATCTCAAGTATAATTATTCATTGTGGTATTCCCATTTTACTATTTCTCGTAGTATGTGGCATATGTAACCGCATAGCCTTTCAATATGACAACGTTGTATATGAAACAATTAACAAATATCGCAGTATCTTTCACAAACTAGAAAAAGATATTCCTGGTATCGAACCACCTGTACAATTATGGTCCGACCAGATTCAAGACCAGTGGAACGATTTTAATGTTTTGTATCCTAGATTCGTTCTAGTACCAGAAAACAGATACCGCAAAAAATACATTCCAGACGATTTAACAAAACGTACCGAATTAGCAGAAAAGAAGTTGGAAGAATTAAAAGAGCAGGTTGCACAAGAGCATTAATTGACTTGCATTTAAAAATCCCCTCAAAGGTTAGGTTTTAAACTAAACTTTTGAGGGGATTCTATTATTGGACTAACCAAAATTATTTTATTATTTACAGCGACCACAAAACATGTACATTTAATACAGTTTTCAACTTTTTCAACACATAATACCACACAATTCCACTTATAACCATTGAAACCAAACAAGAAACTCCATATGTTTGTAACGGAAACTGATAAAGATAATTTCCAATATGCGGATATTTGACTAAGTATATTTTTTTTGTAAGAGTATAGGACACCAAAAAAGATATAATAGTTCCAAACAAGTAGGATAAAAACATTTCCAATAACACAATTCGCTGTATCTTTCCAGTATTTATCCCAATGGTATGTAACATGGCATATTCTTTTTTGTTAATATATATTTTCAAATAATAACTACTATACAGCAACAATATTGCTACTCCTATACAAATAGAAAATATAATGTAAACAAACATGTGTATAATACGGTTAAAACGCACCAATTCTGCCTTCTCTTCCGCAGGCGAAGAAACACTGAATTGTCTATTAGATTTCAACAATTCAAGATTTTGTAAATCCTTTTTTTCCGTAATTTCATCGACATAAACATTTGTCGGTAGTATAAAGGGAGTCAATTTCTGAAATGTATCTAAATTGACTATGATTACGATAGACAGGTCATCAACCTCTGGATAAACAGTTAATTTACGCACTTTATTTTTTACTTTAAGATTTTTATTTTCATTCTCCTGCGTAAATACAATTTTATCTTCTTTATTAAACGGTGCATGAAAGTCTCTACTCTCTATATTGGTAGAGTACAAATAATCAAGAACAATAGCTTCCTTATCCACAATTTTTTTATACTTCATATGATTCATTTCATATAATCTTTCAAGTTCTGTATCATCATATCCTAATATATGTACACTGACAATTACATCCTGATTCCTCAAAATTCTTTTATAGTTTTCTGCGTCTTGAGATAAATAGTTCAAGTATTGCCTAGATAATTTTTTCTTGCTCACAGCAATGTCTGTATAATAGGAAAAGACAGAATGTGTCTGCACTGCATCAGAAAAACCATAATTTTTTTTATATAGATTTTCTACCATAGTATCATAATTATCATCACCATACACCTTTTTATTCAGGTCAACCATATACTGATACTTATAATTTCCAGAAATAGTAGAAAAATTGGTTTTCATATAAAAAATTGCAGTAGTAATAATAACTGTTCCCAGTGCAATACCAAATACAGAAATAATATTCATGAACTTATCATATCGCAGATCATTACCAGCCAATTTCAAACATACAAATCTGGTTCGCTTTTTAAATACTCGCTTTCCTTTTTTACTTTTTCTCTTTTCAAATATGCTTTCCTGCCGCAACAATTCATTAGGGCTCATACGCTTAATACAAATCAGTAACGGAAGCAATACTAATACATTAATTAACAAGCAGAAACTAATTGTAAATAACATTTTAGTTATGGGATATCCTGTCCAAAGAGAAAAGTAATAAGATAAGGTATGATACAACCCAACATGAATCGCCGCAATGATTCCCGATGATAAAAGTAATCCACTTAAAATTCCTACTAATACCCAAACTAAAATAACACTTACGAAACTAACTATAATGGTATTTTTTCTTATACCAATTAAATTCATTACCCCAATACTTTCACGAGCATCATACATACACATTTTTGCAATGTTGTATACAACAAAACACATACCCAGTAACATGAACAGAAAAACACCGGCGTAAATAATATCGTATTGCTGAAATACACTCAGTCCTCCATACCCATATCCTAAGTTCAAATACATATTCAAATTAGGGCATACCTTTCCATCCAGTTTTTGTGTTAGTTCCTTATAATCTGCATCTAAATGACTATAATCCAAAAAAGAGGCATAGGCACAATTATAATTTGCATTTTCTTTATATGCCAAAAAAATATATTCGCCTGTCGAATCATCCCACACACTATTCTGACTAATAATACCTGTAATCACAAAACTTTTCTTCTTGTTCTCTGAAACTGGAAGAGAAATTTTTTTTCCAATAACACTATAATCATATCCATATTCTACAATGTATTTCTCATCAAGAACCAATTGTCCATTCGCAGTAGGTAGTTTACCTTTTACCAGTTTTATCCCCATTAAATCCAAATCAAACTCTTTGGCATAATCATAGTAATAATATTTTTCATCGTTAATAGACACAGTATATTGCTCAGTTTTTTTTATCCTATCAACATTTGGATATGCTTCTAGCTTTTTATAATCTTCATCTGTACAATTTATAACATAAGTACCAAACGAACCATATTCTTTCTTTTCGGAACGCATTAACTCATTCTCGCTGCTTAAAAATACTAACTGTGTAAAATTAGGAATTAATCCCAATAGTAAACCTACAAGAACAATAGATACCATTACCTTCCTAGATGACGTAAATACCTTCCAAATTCTTACCATCCTTTTCATTCGCAAATTACACCATCCTTAATTATAATTTGCCTAGCTGCCAAATCTGCCTTTTCCATATCATGTGTTACATAAATCAAGGTCTTGTTATTTTCTCTGGCATAACGAAATAATAAATCAAATACAGCATCTCCATTTTTTGTATCTAAATTTCCAGACGGCTCATCAGCAAACAATACATCTGGTTTGTTAATCAAAGCTCTTGCAATTGCTACTCTTTGTCTTTCTCCTCCTGAAAGTTGATTAGGCTTATGCATTAATCTTGATTTTATCTGCAATTCCTCTACTAAATAATCAAACCATGCCTTTTCCACATTACCATATGCCGTCATTGCTGGCAAAACGATATTATCATATACTACCATATTAGATATTAAGTGAAATGCCTGAAATACAAATCCAAAACTTTTTAAACGTACATCAGATAATTCCTTTTCTTTCATATCATAAAGAGACTTACCTTTAAATACCACTTCTCCATCCGTAACTCTTTCTAATCCACTAAGCACACTTAGCAAAGTACTTTTACCAGCTCCCGATGGCCCCACAATAGCAATCTGTTCACCAGTATGAATCTTTAACGATATATCCGTTAACGCACTCACCTTGTTTTGCCCACCATAAACTACACTTACATCTTTTAAATCAAATAAATAATTTTGTTCCTTTTTCCTTTCCATATATAGTATCCTTTACTATTTTACTCGCTTTTGTTTATTTGTATCTCCATCTTCAAGAATATATCCTTTTATTTTATCTCCTGCACTCCAAGAATAATTTCTATTTCCAAACCATTGCAACGTATACGTCACTCCAAATGTTGTATGCTTTGCTATGTCTTCTAAACGTTCTTCTATTTCCTCTTCATTTTTTAAGTCTCCAACATAAACTAAGATAAATGGAGTATGGTAATTTTCCTTTCTAAAACGAAGCCTTTCAAATCCTCCCTCATCATACGTCCACGAATTTAACAAAATTGCATTCTTTTTATTTGGACTATCAATATCCTTCACATACACACACATACCTTCCAAAGCAAATATAGATGAGGAAGTCAAATTAAAATCTAAAATTAATTGTCGATAATCGCTAGAATCCTTGCTAGGAAATTTTCCGGAAAATGCATCTAAATTCACATCCACACTTTCATCCTTTTTACATGATTCTAAAAATTCTATATCATAGCCATTACTGCTACTGCAAACCACATCACTTCCTGCTTTTAGCCATATTGGATGTATTGCAAAGAAAAATACCCCAAACAAAGCAACTAACGTCACAATCCCTGCTATTATTTTTTTCATCTGTGTTCTCCTTCTTTCCCCCTACACTGCTTATTACTATTTTATTCGTTTTTGTTTATTTGTTTCTCCATCTATAATAATATATCCCTTTATTTTATCTCCCGCACTCCAAGAATAATTTCTATTTCCAAGCCATTGCAACGTATAAGTCATTCCAAATATCGTGTGCTTTGCTATGTCCTCTAAACGTTCCTCTATCTCTTTTTCACTTTTTAAGTCTCCAACATAAACCAAAATAAACGGCGTATCATAATTTTCTTTTCTCATGCGAAGAATATCAAAACCTGCCTCATCATACGTGGATGATTTTAATATTATTGCATTCTTCTTATTTTCACAATCAATGTCCTTTATATACACACACATACTATTCACACCAAACACAGAAGTAGAAGTTAGGTTGAAATCTAAAATTAATTGCCGATAATCACTAGAATTCATGCTCGGAAACTCTCCGGAAAACGCATCTAAATTCACGTCCTTATCCTTTGCTTTTTTCCATAATTTGAAACTTTCCGTATAACTATCGCTAGTATAGCAAAAAATATCACTTCCTGCTTTTAGCCATATTGGATGTATCACAGAAAAAAATATTCCACATAAAACAACTAACGCTATAAGTCCTGCTATTATTTTCTTCATCAATGTTCTCCTCTATATTATTAAACTTATTGTAGAAGAAAGGGACGTAGTTAATCTCCTTTCTTCTACAATCTCTATATCTACCCTTTTATCAATGCAATGATAGTATACTTTGAAAATACTTTATTTCTTTCCATTTCCTCTAATTCATCCTCCGCTGTTGCACCTCTATTACCAGTATGTGCATATACATACACCTTTCCATTTTTTACCTTCCCGACCACATATGTATGTGTAAATCTAGAATTTGCCTCTGCAATCTGAATAATATCTCCTTTTTCCGCCTTTTTTGCTAATTTTTTAATATTCTCTTTACTAATACTCCAAAGATATCTTGTACGTCCTTGCACAGTCACCATATAGTCCTGCAATCCATAAAAAGAAGAACCTGCTAACTGATCCACATTACTCCATGTAGTAGTTGTCACAAAATCTGTCTTTTTAACCACACCAGCAAATTTCTTTGTGTAGGTTTTATTACACCAATATTTTTTTGTAGAATATACATTTCCCAAATCCGCATAAGAAACTTCTTTTTTAGGAATTTCCTTCACTGAATATCCTCCTGCACTTAACACCTGCGAAGCAAAATTGGTACAATCATTTCCAAAAGCATCATACTCTGAATTGTAATTTTTCCAATACTTCGAAGCATATTTTGTAGCTTCCTCACGGTCATATGCATACGCAGTAGTTGATACTGCACTAATTGCAATCGCAGCACATGCTGCCATTCCTGCCAATAACATTCTCACTTTTTTTCTACATTGTTTGTTTCTTATCATTCTGATTTCTCCCTTGTTTTTTATAAATATCTTCATGTATCTTTCTTGCAATTTTAATTATTCTATGTTTTTGTAGTCAAAATCGCAAAGTGTTTGTAACGCATTACCGTATAAATGTATCATACCAAAAAGAAGAAATCAACACTTTTTTAAGAATTGTATTTATGACAATTGTTGTCACTTGTATATATGCAAATTATTATGCTGTGTAAATATAATAAAAAAGATGCTTTTTTTAGCAGATAGAAGTTTCATAATTTCTTTTATTTATTTTTCCTATATTTCTCCAGAAACATACCATATATATAAATCTGTACTTATAACTTTTGTATGTAGTGAATATAGCCGTTTAGAAAAGGTAATGCCTCCAAGTAGTGTAACTTACATAGAGGATAATGCATTCTATAATTGTACCAATTTAAAATTTTTTTCAAAAACGTCATGATTAGACGCAGATATATTTAAAAATAAAAAAATCTAGAAACAACAAGAAGCGTTGCAGGAAATAGCTTTCAACTGCAACGCTTCTTATTTTTCTAGTGAAGTAACAACTACAAAATAAACCTAACTACTTCTCTTGTAGTCTGTATCTCACTACATATCTTTATAAAATTCCAACGTTTTCTTCATTTCTGGAGTTAATGCAATATTCTTTGTCTCCAATGTACGATATCGCAAATCTAAATCCTTTAATTTCTTTTGACGTTCGCGATTAAACTTAGCCATCGCTTCTTCATATAAAGGTTGTAACTGCAATTTTTCTCGAATTGGTTTTACAAATGGACAATAACTTGCAAGTATTTCTCTGGCAACTTTATTCAAACGCATAGAACCTTTACACTCATTTTTTACCCAAAGCACATAGTCAAGTACAAATACCTCTCTTGTATTTCCACGGCCTTTTTGAATCTGCATTTTAAGCTTTTCTTTTCTTTCCTCTGATAACGCACGATTTCTCTTGTAGAACTGAATATAATCCACATATTCAGACGTGAGTGATTTGTACTTTACATCATTCCAAGTTGTACCCTGAATAGTTCTACAAAGTTCCCAACGGAAACGTCCGCATACTCGAACAAAAATATCCTCCATATCATTTTCAGCAAAAATTGGGAAAATAAATCGTCCATGAGACGCTCTTTTTCTTCCTTCAATTTCCTGCCACATAGAACCATTGGAACCGTAAGTTGGCAACAGGATAATATCTGGGAAAATTTCCTCCTGAATATATTCCTTTTCAATGCCATTTTCGGGATCGTTCTGCATACCTTCTCGATAAAAGACTGAGTAATCAACAGCTACAATCTTTTTGATAATATCATTTACCTTATTTGTTGTCATCAAACTTTGATCCAAGTGTCCCATAAAGCTGTCACGGTACAAAATCGGCACAAAAATACTAATCTGACCACTTACAATCTTACTATTATAACGGAACATATTTTTAATCTCATAAGAAAACTTCTTCATAAGATTTTTCTGCGCTTCCTTCATCTCATCTTCCGTAATTTGTCCACTCTTCTTCATATCACGAAGTGTTTCATTGTAATCCATATCGAACTCACTCTTAGAAGGTTCCTTTTTCCCTTCTAATACAGCACTGAGCCATTGTTTACTATTGTAAACTTTACATGGACCCTGTTCATTGTTCTGATCTTCCAAACAATATAATTCAATCAATTGTTCTTTGCTAAGCAATCTTTCATCCACAAATCCATACAACAAAAATAAATCAATGATACGATCCTTTGACTTCTCCTTATAATCCCGAAGAAATACCGCTTCATATAATTCATAATAGCCATTGGTTAATGTTCTTCGTATCTTTCTGGCATCATCCTCCGTACTGGTCTTATCCTTCATATTCATAAAGGCAAGCACACTCTGTTGAAATTCTGCACATTTTTCCTCTGGAAGTTGCGAATATGTCAGTAATTTTGACAAAGAACCATTCAATTCCTTCTCGATTGTCTCCGTATCTACCCCAGCGTAACGTACTGCTGTTTCCGCACTGACTTCATCCTCCTGCACTTCTGCATCTCCAGAATCCTCCAAAAGAAGTGCATAAATCTGTTCCATTTTTTCTTTATCAATAAATAGTTTCTTTCCTGTTTTAGTCACAAGGAAATTTTCTACCTCATTGGTCTTTTCTTTAACGGCATTCACCAATTTCATGACTTGTCCAATGTCCAGTTTCACTTTCTTCATATCTAATGCCATTTGTGCTGCCACATTAAACAGACATTCATTATCCGAACTGGAAATTCCTTGAAATAACTCCTGCACATAACTTGCCAAAATCTCACAATATTCCTGAATGCTGCTAATCACCTGAAGCTGCTCCTCCAAGTGATGTACTGCAATGGTACTTCCATGTGCATAGTATTTCTTCTGTATATCCATCGGTAAGGTAGCACACTCTACATAATATTGTGCGCCACTAATATCCATCTCTTCCTCCAATTCTCTCATATTTTCAATTGCAGGTATTTTGGTAATCGCCATACTATTCTTTTTTCCGATTTCCTGATACAACTCATAACTGGATTCCATAAAGCTTTTTAAGGTAGCTGCCCCTTTATGTAATACATTATAAACCTTATAAAGTTCTACAATCTGACGGCTGAGTGCTGTCACTACCGTTCCTCTGTAATCGGTTCGATTTTCCAAAAGCATCTCCAAATCTTCTAAATTTTTCACTGCAATCGGAAAAATCTGCACATCTTCTGCCACATAATAACTGGCACCATATTTTCCCTCTAATAAATCACTTACTCCCAAAAAACTGCCTGGTCCGCATACAATCTTCGTCCCCGTATTATAAACCAGAACACGCCCCTTCACCAGTAGACTCACGCTCTCTACTGTTGCATTTTGCATATACAGTACCGTTCCCTTTGGTACCTGATTTACCGTATTCATCGATAATCCCATATTCAATTGCCCCTTTCTCGCCCCTAAATAAGTCTATTTCCATTATACTACAATTGCAAAAAAACAGCAACGCAAATAAAGGCTACTTGTTACAGTTCCTATATCTGTGACCTGTAACAAATAGCCTTTTTCATTCATTTCTTAAAATTAAATCCGTGCGCCCTAACCTCGAATATCTCTCATAAGCGTTACCTCTGCAGTTAACTCAATTCAGGCGACCTCACATCACATAAGAGTGCTTGCTTAGTGCTGCTTTGTTCCCAACCTGACACGGTTCACAAGTTCCTATTGCGTAAGACCCAAACGTCAACGCCACTTACAGAGGGCAGCCCTACAAGAAAATATCCTCAGAAAGAACAACACCCCTACTGTAGCGGATTGTAGGTACAGGGCACCGCTAACTCCCCGGCTGCACGGAAACTTTTTGACATTTTCAAGTAGGTGAAAACTCACCCTTTTCTAACATTATACACCTATCCTTTTGGATAGGATACCATGAAAGTATAACAATTTCCATCGCTTCTGTCAAGAAAAACCCTTTGACAAAAAAACAAAAAGATAGCAATCGGGCAGGTGACATTTTTACTCATTTGAGTTAGTTTATGCGGTTTCAGACTTTTTACTACGGGTATCCTGACATTGTGCATATAATCTATGTGCTACAACCGCCGTTATAAATTCTGTAATCCAAAACGCACTCCATACTCCCGATGGACCAAAACTTCTACTAAGTATAAATGCAACAGGAAGCATTATAAGCAAATATCGCATAAGAGAAATTACAAGCGACCTTACACCTTTTCCCAGTCCTTCCAAGGCTCCGGAAGCGGTTACGGATACAGAAGATACCACAAAGCCAAGACTAATCATTCGTAACGCATTTTGTCCGATTTTAATGGTCTGTGCATTATTGGTAAATAATCCAATGAGCTTATCTGGCACAGACATACAAAGTAATGTTCCGACTACCATAACCCCTGCAATAATTCTAAGGGCTGTCTTATAGATTTGATTGACCCTTTTCTTTTCTCCTGCGCCATAATTATAGGCAAGCAATGGCCGCATTCCCTGTACTACGCCATTTGCAGTCAGATATAGGAATGTTTGTAATTTGAAATACGCTCCCAACACCAAAACATAAGCCGACGAATATACTGCTAAAATGCCATTTAACACAGATATTTGCAAGGAAGGCAATGCCATATTAAGCGTTGCAGGAACACCGATTGCATACATCCTTTTTAAAATATTAGCACGAAATTTTACATAACAAATATTTATCCGAACAGAAATCGGTTTGACAAAATAAATAATGATATATCCCGCTAATGTAACCATTTCTCCAACACCCGTTGCAATTGCCGCACCTTCTATCCCCATCTTCGGGAAAACGCCAATTCCAAATATAAGCAATGGGTCCAATACCACATTTGCAATACATCCAATTATCATACAAAACATGGATGTACGCATTCTTCCAACTGACTGAAATATTTTTTCAAGACTAATGGATATGGAAACAGGGATAGCAAATAGAAAAACAATATTGGAATACTGAAGTCCCAAGTCAATAATAGTTGCATCCTTTGTAAACATTTTTAAAAATGCAGGCATAACCAAAATACAACCGATCGTAAGCAACAATCCATGAAAAATATTGCAAACCACTCCCACCGAGGCGGAAATATTTGCTTCTTTTTCTCTTTTTGCCCCTAAAAAATAGGCAATCATAGCATTGATGCCAATTCCAAATCCAACGGTTGTAGCCATCATTAAATTTTGTATCGGATAAACTAACGATAGTGCAGTCATGGCATCGTCACTAATTTTAGCCACAAAAAAGCTATCTACAATATTATACAATGCATTCACCAGCATGGATATTGTCATAGGCAATGCCATAGAAATGACCAAAGGCAATACAGGTCTTGTTCTCATAAATTCCTGATTCACGATGTGTTCCTCCTTAATTCTTTTTTACACAATAACATGAGGTTTCTGATTGCACAAAAAATGCCACGTAGCTAACAACGATTAACTACGTGGCGAAAAATAGAGCCTCTATGCTCTAGAAAAATCCACTCCATCCTCATGGTTTTGGATTTTTATTATACCAGTGGCATGCTTTTCTGTCAATGTTTTATATAAACTCCATTTCTTCACAATTATAAACCTTCAATCCATAAGAAAAATTTGTCCAATCCTAAATTTTCTTTTCTTGTCTCTAAAAACATTCCTGCTGTATACCAAGAATGAGTATTCTTCTTGTCTGCAACAGAATATAATTCACATTCATTTCCTAAATGCTTTGCTTTTTCATATAGTTTTTCTGCACAAGAATATTCTATCAAGCCATCATGCTTACTCTGAATCAATAGCATTGGTATATGGTTTTTCTCCATGAGAAAACATGGTTCTCCAAGTTTTCTGTCATATCCTTTCTTAAACAATTGACTCAATAATAATTTTACTGACAAAGACATATTTCCTGAAAAACTGTATGGACCACCAACACCTATAAAACCAATGATATTTGACACATCTACATTCAATACTTTCTGCCATCTTTGGCTATAACAAAGAATGGATGATAAATGTGCCCCTGCCGACGGACCAGACACAATAATCTTAGAAGTATCGATTCCTTTTTTATTCAAAAAATCTACAGCTTCACAATACCCTTTACATATATCTTCAATTTGACATGGATATTTGTTTTTAGGAGACAATCTATACCCAAGAGAAACAAACCGATATCCTTCTTGTACTATACACTGCCCAACAAAATCAAAAAACTCCGGTGAACCTGCATTCCACCCTCCGCCATGCACCCAAACTATTACTTTATCAGAATCCACATTTAAAGGTTCGTAATATAAAAAATATTGTTCCTTATCATTTCCAAAAGGTATTTTTTCTGAATCTATTACCTTTTTTACTTTAAACATTCTTTTGTATAATCCAAAATAACTTAAGTTTTCACGCAAACAATCGTACATATGACAATCTCCTGTGTTCCTTGAATTAACAGCCTCCCCTTAGTTCAAAATAACTATATCATAACAGAAGTTATTTTGCACTAAGAATTAAAGAGTGGTTTGTGTCAAGTAATCAATAGCACTTTTTACAATATTTTCTC
>FR899707.1:0-10256 GCA_000437275.1 Clostridium sp. CAG:411
CATGAGGAAATAAGTCAGCTGTCACTGTCTCAACTGTGGAGACAGTGGTAAACTGCAGCTACAGAAAATTGCTTGCATTATTATAGTAGCAAAGGGTATGTATCGACCACCTTCCGAATACTTCAATAGCTAAGGCCTCGGTTTTGTTGTTGAATATTAGCGATTTTCAAAGTGTATATTTTGAATTTCAGCGAGTGTGGACTTGTTTCCTTTTTGATATGATATGTTTCCGCGAACAGGCGGTTACTCTGACATCAATCAGAAGGTGTCGTTCCATGTGGAGAGCTGTGTGTTGCTATGCAGAGCCGATACCTAGAAATCCTTGGTTTTACGTAGTTTTTGACCATGTTGTATTTACATCAAATGTAGAATATGTACTGGAAAAGGAGTTAAAAAGGAAATTCCAGTAAGTGTTGGAATAAGACTGGTAGTGGTGGATATGTTAAATAAAGATTTTTAGGATGATAATAATTAGAAAATGGTAAAGGAGCACTTTTTATGGATACAAAGATATATGTTTTTTCACTTGATTACGGAAGTCGTAATGAGGAAAAAGCATTTATTAAGGCATTATTAAGAGAATTTGATGAAGATATAATGGTTGGATGTGGTATATTTGTTAATAATAATCCATATTGCTTAGAATTACTATTATATGTTTCTGTAGAAAAAGAGATTGAAAGATTTGAAGTTTTTTTAAAAGAAAAGCATAGTGACAAAAGGAGAATGTTTAATTATTTTATTGATGATATTTTAAATACGTTTTCTCAAAGAGGTTATAATTCGATAACTTTTTCTGATGAAAATATGGTAGATTTAATAATGACCGAGGATAGTAATTTTATATTTCTTTTTCCTAGTAGAAATATTTTACAAAGAATATGGAGTGGTGTTGGTATGAAAAAAGTTTCAAGGGTATTTTTATCTCACTCAAGTAAAGATAAGAAAATTGTCGACGAAATATTTAATAATTTCCAAATAAATGAAATAAGTGCATGGTATGATAAATATCAAATAGAACCAGGGGACAGTATCACTGAGAAAATAAATCAGGGGTTAGATAAATGTGATATTGGTATAATATGTATATCAAATAATTTTTTAAATTCATCCAGTGGATGGACAAAGAGTGAGTTGAATTATTTTATACAAAGGAGAATGCGTAATCCAGATAAATTTTTCCTTATAGTAAATTTTGATGTTCCTCATGATGAATTGCCACCATTAGTACAAGAGTATCGATATATAGATTTTTCAGAAAAAGATGCAATGGAAGTATTAGTGAATGTCGTAAAGAAGCGATTAGATAAATAACAAGGTTTAATATGTTGTTTATAGAAGAAAAATATATCCACATTGGAGACGAAAAAAGAAAGTTATTAGTAAACGTTGTAAAACAAAGGCTGAAATAAAGGCATAGATGGAGAGGATACGTGAAAAGTTTGAAAATAATGAAATACTGGATGAATTTGATAGGCAAGTGTTTGATATCATCGAAAAGAAAGTATATTTTGGCAGATATGATGAAAATGGAAACATAGATTTGTATAAACTAACTTTTCAAGTAAAAGTGATGTTGATTATCTGCCATTGGATAACAATTTTGCGATAATTTCCAGGGAGATTTTGAGGCAATGCAGATAGTGGAAAGTAAGGTGAAACAATGTAGTTAAGAGTAAGAAAAGACAAAAAGTTTGGTTCAAAGAAATAGATACACATTTTAGGAGGAAGTCATGAAAGTTACTAATAATAAAAATAATTTCAATGGAACAACAACGATTAATGGACCAGTGCAATTTGCCGAAAGGGATATAATAAATATAATTCCTGCCTCTAAGCCTAAACAGGATGAAGCAAAGTATACACCTGAACCAAAATGGAGAAGTCCATTTACCTTAGCATTATTATCTTGGATAAGTGTAATCATTGGAATACTTGGAGTGTTTCCGGCTGGCAAAATATTAGCAAATATATTGAACCTTTTTAAAGGAAACAAACAGACAGTGTTGGATTTTCCGATGCAAACATATTTAGTAATTTTGACAATATTTACTTTGCTATATATATTGTTTTTTAGCCTTAGGAAAATAGCAAAAAAACAAATTAGAGTTCCCTTAATTTTAAATTATGCAATTAGCGGTTATGGCAGAAGGATTACATTAGAAAAAATACATATTGATAAATGTCCAAGATGTGGGGGAAAAATGAAATATTACAATAAGCCTGTAGAGTGGATTGATAACTATTATGGTGATGGAAGAACTAAGCGTGAGATTACAAAAAGGATTCCAGTGTTAGAATGTAAAAGGAATAGTGAGCATTACTATGAAGTTGATCCGGCCGAAGATAGAGTTAAATGATTTCTAAACATAAAAACAGAAAATAGTCTAATGAAAGAAATATGTCAATTTGATAGGAATGATATTAAATTGATATAAATAAGGGGCATACTTGCGTTTCACAAAAAAGTGCAGAATAGTCTAACTATTACATGTTGAGAGTGTCGTGCTGTGGTCAAAGAAAGATAAGTAATATGTGGAAAAGGTTTGAAATAAAAGGATTCCGAGTGCTGGGGTGAAACTTCGGCTCTTGGATTTTCTTGTTTTGTGTCAAAAACAAACATATTCATGGTCGATAGACCATAGGGGAAAGTTGACAGGATTGAAATGGGAAAGTTGTGGAGAGAGAGTTGTTAAGAGTAGACCCCTCATTCACTTACACTGCCCCCCCAACCTTGACGTTCCCCTAGCGGTTTGATGCAATAAAAAAGTACCAAAATATTACATAATACAAGGAGTAAATACTAATGAGTGAAAAATTGCAAAAAAGGGAGTTGGTTTTCTCCCATTGCTGGGGATACCTCAGTAAAAAAAGACTTACAGAAAAAGTATAGTTGGTTTTCCAGAATTCTGTATAATGTTTTGTTAGTAGCTATCGGTGGATATCTTCTGATGCAGACAATAAAGGAGATTAGTTTGTTTGGACCAGATGTTTTCAGTATAGTGAAAATCGTAATTTGGGTAATCCTGTTATTGATTGGTATTGTCGGAGTAATAGAGATTGGCAAAAATTTAATTCAATTCAAAAATTCTGTTTTTTATATAAAAACTTGCAGGATTGTTGATGTACGTGGAGAGAAAGCCGGAAAACGCACATATTATTATGTGACGATTCAGAATGCGGATGGGACAACGGTAGAATATGAAAGCAAAAATAATCCATGGCTTTCAGAGGAGCAGATTGCTGCCAAAAAAGAAATCACGATTGTAACGTTTGAGGACGTTAGTGAAGAGGAAGATATATCTACGGTTTTTGTTTTGGATAAGTATCGTAATAATGAGTAACAATATAGGCTTGACAAATATCTAAAAATAGAATATTATATCAAGCATCGAAGAGGATAATCCGTGGGATTACCCTCTTTTTCTTTTTTAAAAGTATATTATGATGTTGGGGACAATAGATTCTAATGTTTAGAATCTTATAAATAGACATGCAATATCATACTATTACAAAATTTATAAAAGAGCAAGAAAATCTACTGCCTTTAGGCAAGGGGGACTCTTGCATGAGGTGTGGGGTTCAAGTCCTATACCTCGTAAGGCACGCAGTGCCGCTTTTATATGAGCAAGTAGCGAAGTGGATTGCGAATATCCGCTTGACATGGAAAGGAGAATGTATTATGGAAGCATTAGGAAAAATTTTAGAGTCCATAGACAATTTTGTCTGGGGACCGGTAATGTTGATCTTACTGGTTGGTACAGGTGTATTTTTGACCATTCGTACTCAATTTCTTCCATGGCGTAATTTACCTTATGCCATTAAAGGCACACTAAGCAAAAAGGCTCGCCAGAAATCCAGCGGTGGAGAGGGGGATATTTCTCCATTCTCAGCGTTGACGACGGCATTGGCAGCTACGATTGGTACTGGTAATATCGTAGGTGTAGCAACTGCAATGGTGGCAGGTGGACCAGGTGCATTGGTTTGGATGTGGATTTCAGCAGCGTTTGGTCTTACTTCTAAATTTTCAGAATGTATGCTTGCAATCAAATATCGAGAGGTGAATGAAAAGGGTGAAATGAGTGGTGGTCCTATGTACACCATGAAGAAAGCTTTTAAAAATAAAAAAGTAGGATGTGCGTTAGGATGGTTATTCGCGCTGTTTGCGGTAATCGCTTCAGTCGGGATTGGAAACATGACACAGGCAAATTCTATTTCGGAATCCTTGCATTCAACCTTTCATATCTCTCCAGTTATTACTGGTGTTGTTATTACCAGTTTGGCTTTGGTAATTATTGTAGGCGGTATTAAATATATTTCAAAGGTATCCAGCATTGTGGTGCCAATCATGGCTATTTTTTATATAATTGCAGGAGTTGTTGTTATTTTTGGAAACATTGGAAATGTTCCTGCTGGTCTGAAAGAAATCTTTACGATGGCATTTTCTGTACAGGCAGTAGGTGGCGGTTTATGTGGTACAATTACTGCTTCTATGATGAATGCCATGCGTTTTGGTGTGGCTCGTGGTGTATTTTCAAATGAGGCAGGTATGGGTTCTGCTGCCATTACCGCAGCCGCAGCCCACACAGATCATCCGGTTCGCCAAGGTTATATCAATATGACTGGTACCTTTTGGGATACCATTGTGGTTTGTACGATAACAGGTCTTTGTATTGCCAGTTCTGGTGTACTTGGAAGTACAGAAACTACGGTTTCAGGTAGATATACTGCAACAGACACTTCCATTATAATAGAGGCTTCTAATGTTTCGGATGGGAAGGATGCCAATGCAAAATATGAATATCAAAGAGACATAGCAGAAAATACATTGACTTTAACAGATCCAGACAATTCCTCTTTGGTACTTGCTGCGGAAAAAAATGCAGAAAATCTGGTTGGTACTTGGTCAGATGCTTCTGGAAATAAGTATATATTTAACAAAGATGGTTCCTATGAATATGCTACGGTCATTAAGGGGGCAGCCCTTACGATTTTGGCATTTGAAACGGTTCTTGGAAAGGTCGGAGCGGTATTGATTAGTATTGCGATTGCATTATTTGCGTTCTCCACCATACTTGGCTGGGAATATCATGGGGAAAAAGCGTTTGAATATCTGGTAAAATCCCCAAAGCTAAATATGATTTATCGTGTTGTGTTTTCTTTGGTTGCTTATCTTGGTGCGACTACCGCATTGGATATTGTATGGAATTTTTCTGATATTGCCAACGCATTGATGGCAATTCCAAACTTAATCTGTCTGCTTGCATTAAGTGGTGAGATTGCAAAGGATATAAAAGAGTTTCAGAAGAGTATAAAAGAAGAGAGCGTAGCAAAAAATTAATATTTTAATGCAAAAAATTTAACAATTTTACATAAGTGCAATGTTATAATAGTTACTATCACCATATTGCAAAAAATGAGGGAAAGCTAAGTCTTTTTTGGTAAAAAAATGAAAGGGAGGGGATTTTTATGACAAAAAAGGGATTAGTGTATACAAATGATAGTTGTGTAGGATGCAACAAATGTATTAGTGTGTGTAGTTGTGTAGGGGCAATGGTCGCAAAGAAAGATGATAAGGGAAAAAACGTGATTACGGTAGATCCAGAGAAGTGTGTGGCATGTGGTGCCTGTCTGGATGTTTGTGAGCATAATGCTCGTACGTTTGAGGATGATACGGAACGATTTTTTGCGGATCTTGCAAGGGGAGAGAAAATCAGTATTTTAATTGCACCAGCATTTTTGGCAAATTATCCGAAAGAATACGAGAGTGTACTAGGAGGCTTAAAAAAGCTGGGTGTCAATCGAATGATTAGTGTATCCTTTGGTGCAGATATTACTACCTGGGCATATTTGAATTATGTGAAAAAATATGATTTTACAGGTGGGATTTCGCAGCCCTGTCCAGCGATCGTATCTTATATTGAAAGATATGTTCCAGAACTATTACCTAAATTGTTTCCAGTGCAAAGTCCAATGATGTGTAGTGCAATTTACGCAAAGCAAGTGATGAACATTTCGGATAAATTGGCATTTATCAGTCCTTGTATTGCCAAAAAAGAAGAAATCAATTCCAAACGGGGGAAGGGATTGATTCAATATAATGTAACATTTGATCACTTAATGCGATATGTAAGAGAACATCAGATTAGTGGACCTTCTTGCAAAGATGAGATTTCTTATGGATTGGGTTCGATTTATCCGACACCGGGTGGACTCAAGGAAAACGTATACTGGTTTCTTGGAGAAGATGTTTTTATCCGACAGTGTGAGGGTGAAAAACATATGTATCAGTATTTACAAAAAAATAAAAAACAGATTGCAAAGGGAGAAACACCATATTTGTTTATTGATGCACTCAACTGTTCTGCAGGATGTTTATATGGTACAGCTACCGAATCGGAAAAGAATGCAACGGATGATGTAATGATGGAAATGATGCGTATCCGAAAGGCAAGCAAAAATAAAGAGTTTCGTCACACATGGTCTAAAAAACTCAGTCCAAAACAGCGTTTACGCTTGCTAAATAAGCAATTTTCACATTTGAATCTTGCGGATTATGTATGTGAATACGAGGATAAGTCCGAAAAATGTAAATTTAATATTCCAAGTCCTGCACAGTTAGATGAGATTTTTAATGAAATGGATAAAAGGACAAAAGAATCTAGGGAAATCAATTGTTCTTGTTGTGGATATGACACTTGTGAATTGATGGCAACAGCAATACACAATGGTTTTAATTACAAAGAAAACTGCATCTATTATATGAAGGGGCAGGTGGAGATTGAGAGAACACATGCATGGGAACTTGCAGAGGAAGTCAAAGAGGATAAAGAAAAGATTTCTGAGCAAAAAGAGCTGATTTTACAGACGATTGAGCAGATAGATGCACAGTTTGAACATGTATATGAGGCAGTTGACCAAATGGTGACAGGAAATGAAGAAAGTGCAAGAGAGTGTAGTAATATTGCGTCTGGTATAGACGAAGTTGCTGCATTTTGCCGGTCTTTGAACGATACTTTAAATAGTATCAATGACTTTATTCAGGAATTGAATGTAAATAATGAGGAAGTCGTGTCGATTGCAGAACAGACAAATCTGTTAGCACTCAATGCTTCCATTGAAGCTGCACGCGCTGGTGGAGCAGGTAGGGGATTTGCGGTAGTAGCGAGTGAGATTAATGTGTTAGCCTCAGATTCGGGAGAAACTGCAAATCGAAGTACAGAAACACAGCAACATATTTTACGTGCAATTGATGATATTAAAAACGATACGGCAAACTTAAATAACATTATTACATCCATCAATGAACAGACAAATGATTTGGTTGATGTAACGCAGGAGATGAAAGAGTACAATAGTAGAATTTTAGCTTCTGCTACCAATGTAAAGGAGAGCTTAACAAAGTTGTCGAATTCTTAAAAAAGAAAAAGTGGTCTTTCGGATAATATTTTCCAAAGTTGTTGCATAGCATTTTTGCGTATTTCACAACAAAAAAAGTTCGTTTCACAACATTGGGGTATTACATATTTTTTATGTTCCGATATAAGCAACAAAAGAATGGTAAAGGATGTTACAACATGAGGATAGCAATATGTGATGATGAAAAAAATGTTAGGAAATTGATTGGAAAAAAAGTAAGGAAACTGTATCCGAAGGCAGAGCTTATATTTTTTGAGTCAGGAGAAGAAATACTTGCGTTTGAAGATGGAATAGATATCTTATTTTTGGATATTCAGATGCCGAGAAAAAATGGCATGGAGATTGCAAGAGAGTTACGAAAAAAAGACAAAAATATGCTTCTTATTTTTGTAACAGCGTTGGAGGAATATGTATTTCAGGCATTTGATGTGGAGGCATTTCACTATCTTGTGAAGCCGATTGCGGATAGAAAATTCAAAGAGGTACTGCAAAAGGCAGTAGAACAGCTTTGTGTCAGAAATAAAAAAGAAAATATACCAAAAGAAAACTATGTGATGATTAGCCGTAAAGGGCTTCACACAAAGGTATTACTTGATACCATCGTCTACGCAGAAGTTTTTAACAGGAAGGTTGTCATTCATCAATTAGATTCCGATATTGAATACTATGGAAAAATGTCTGAACTGGAACAGGTGGCAGGGGAAGATTTTTTTAGGACACATAGGGCATATTTGATTAATTTCAAATATGTGGAAAAATACGATGCGTCCACCGTTTATCTGGAAAGGGGAACTGTCCTTATGGCAAAACAAAAATTTCCAGAGTTTGTAAGACAATATATGAAATATAATCGCAGGAAGGGAAAGTAGACGATGAAATCTATGGAAATGTACTGGTCGATTGTTTCGCATATAGTTAATCTGATTAGCCTGCTTGTAGAAGGGTGGATGTTTTCCTATTTTATCAAACCTTTTTTGGAGAAAACAAAGTACGCTTGGGTGACTGGCGGGATGTATTCTATTATTATGGTGATTTTGTATTTTGTGCCAGTTGAAATTGCGTATCCTAGAATTTTTGTGGCAGTTATCGTATATGTTCTTTTGTGCTTACTGGATAGGAAAAATATGGAACAAAAGATTGTGCTTCTTATCATCATGTATCTGCTGCAATGGGTTGCGCATGGAATTGCCATAATACCAAGAAATATAGCATTTGCACTTTTTGTTAATGTGCCATACATGATGAAGCATACTATGCTGCAATTTACCAATTTCATTTGGATAGAAGCAGTATTTGTCCTAGTAAAAATGTTGCTTTTATATTTGATGGTGGTTGGAATCCATAAAGTTTATGTGAACAAAGGGGAAAATGTTAGCAAAAAGGAGCTTGGACTGCTTCTTTCTATATTGCTTACTTTCTTTACTGGATATTTTGCTTTTACATATTTTCCAGATTTATACGAAAAGGACACGGGACAATATATTTGGTATGTACATAAGGAATACGATATATTGAAAGCAATGTATCAGTTCATTTCTTGTTCGGCTTTGTTTATTACTATTTTGGGATATGAAAAAATAAAGGAAAAACAGAGGGAACACACGCAAAACCTGATTTTGGCAGAACAGATGGAGAACATGAAACATTATATCAGTGAAGTTGAAAAATTGTATAGTGATATTCGAGCGTTAAAACATGACATGGGAAATCACATAACCGTATTGGAAAATCTATTCTTGGAAGACGAGAAAGAGGAGACGGAAAAGTATTTTTCAAAACTAAAAGGTAAGTGGGGAGAAAGTGTAACAGCAATCAAAACAGGAAACCCTGTTACAGATGTAATTGTGATGCAAAAACAAAAAGAAATGGAAGAGAAAGGGATTCAATTTATTTGTACCTTTTCATATCCACAGGAAACGAAACTGGAAGCTTTTGACCTTGGAATTATTTTGAATAATGCACTTACAAATGCGATAGAAGCAGCCGAGGGATGTAAGGAACCCTATGTTTCCCTTTCCTCGTATCGAAAGAAAAATGCGTATTTGATAGAGATAAAAAATTGTGCAAAGAAAAAAGTAATATGCAATCAGAAAACGGGATTGCCAGAAACGACAAAACAGGATAAGGATAATCATGGATTTGGATTGGTAACTATTCGTAAAATGGCACAAAAGTATTATGGAGATATTGCGATTGAACAGGGAGAGAATTGTTTTGAGTTAAGTGTTATGCTTATGGTAGAGTAAGAAAGAAAATAGATACAATTTCGTATTAAAAATATGGAAATTGTGTCTATTTTTTTCTTTTACAACAAGAAAAAGCTGTTTCACAACAGAAGGCTTTATTGTGTCAACAGAATTGTCGAAAGAACTGACAAAGAAACGAGTAAACTTTATAAAAGGGGATTACGAATATCCTTGACTTTATCGCATAGGAGGGCAAATTTATGAAGGTAATTAATAGTAGTGGAGTAAATAGTGGTGTACAGCCAGGACGTTCAGGTAGAATGACACAAATGGATTCCATTAGCAAAAGCATTCAAAATCAGATTGCAAATGCACAGAAGGAGTTGCAGGAGTTATCTTCAAACGAAAATCTTTCAATGGAAGATAAGATGAAGAAGCGACAGGAAATTCAGCAGGAAATCACCAATCTGAATCAGCAGCTTAGACAACATCAGATTGAGCAGAGAAGAGAGCAGCAAAATCAGAATGCAGTATCGAACGATACGGCAAATGCGACAAATAAAACATCTGTTGAGCAGGGTAGTAGTAGCGCAGATGCAAGTATGCAGGCAATGCTTACAGCGGATTCTGCTATGAAACAGGCGAAAGTTC
>FR899707.1:10343-14536 GCA_000437275.1 Clostridium sp. CAG:411
ATGGCAGAGGAGCAGCTACGGAAAAGAAAGAAGAGGAACTAGCAAATTTACAGACAAAAATGCAATCCACAACTACAGCACAAATAGCTTCGTTGGCTAATGCAAATAGTGCTATGCATAAAGCAATACAGGGAGACAGTGAAGTGGAGGAAAATGACAATAGCAAAGATGGCATTAGAGAAACAAAAGAAAAAACAAATAAGATGCCAGAACAAAAAACGGAGGTATCGAATAAAAATAAGACAACCGATCATTTATCTGAAGAAAAAGCAACAGGAGGGGTAAAACAAATGACTTATCAGTCTATAGATGTTCGATTATAAGTTATAAGCTTTATTGCAACAACTTGGAAGTGTATGACGGTAATAGCTGGATGTTGGAGTGTAAATTTTAAGCGTTATCCCATCAAGTAAACGTTAGTTCCTTTTATAGCATATAAGCAAGTAGTAAAGTAGATTGCCAATATCCTTGCCTACAAATCTATAGTAAAAAGAATGGTATCCGAAAACTATAAATGATATACTGTTTGTAGATACAATAAAAATGACTGGATAACCTACAGAGAGAAAAATGAAATAGGAAAGAAAGCAATTTTACAAACTTACACTGAAAAGTGTTGGAGTAAAAAAGGTAAGAACCATTAAGCTTGTAAGAAAAGTTACAAATTGTGGATTGAGAGCTGCAAAAGCGTTTATCGATTGTCCACCAAAATTGATTACAGGTGGATTACTTCTTGAGGATGCAGAAAAATTGCAGAAACAGTTTTCTGATTTAGGAAATACGGTTGTGATAGAAGAAGAAAGATAAATCTATGAGGTGAAAAGCAAAATGAAGGAAGATAAAAATGAGGCAAGATGGGATAAGCTTTTATTGGTTCATACAACAGGGAGAGATGATACAAGAGCAGACCAGTATCGGTATCCTTATGAACCTACACCTTATTGTGTATTGGAGCGTCTGGCGAATAGTGGATTGATTGGAAAAAATAATACGGTGTTAGATTATGGATGCGGAAAAGGTAGGGTGGAGTTCTTTTTATCGTATCAGGTTAGATGTCAATCTATTGGTATCGAGTATGATGAACGTATCTGTAAAAAAGCGTTACAGAACAGCGAAACGGCAATATCTTCTAGTAGAGTAACTATTGAACTTGCGAATGCAGAGGAATTTTCTGTACCAGATCGTGTGGATAGAATTTATTTCTTTAATCCTTTTTCACTTCCAATTTTACAAAAAGTAATTGCAAAAATTTTAGAATCTTATTATGAAAAGATGCGAGGTATCCAATTGTTTTTTTATTATCCATCGGATGAATATATATCATACTTGATGACAGTAGAGGAACTTGTATTTTCGGATGAAATCGATTGTAGAGATTTATTTCCTGGAAATGATTCACGAGAACGAATTGTAATATTTGAGTTGTTTTCCAATGATAAAAAAGTGTAATGACGGATTGAAAGTGGAGTGAAAAGATGAACACAGATACAAAAATATTAATAGTAGAAGATGATACCGATATTAACAATATCCTTGCTACCGCACTAAAAAAAGAAGGTTATGCTAGCACACAGGTCTTTTCTGGAACAGAGGCAAAGCTTATGTTAGAGTTAAAAAAGGGAGAGTTTTCCCTTGTATTATTAGATTTAATGTTACCAGGGGTGTCTGGAGAAGAAGTGCTGGAAGAAATACGAAAGGTGGGGGAAATACCTGTCATTGTATTAACGGCTAAGGACAGTTTAGACAATAAATTAAGTATGCTTACTGGAGGGGCAGATGATTATATTACAAAACCCTTTGATATGAAAGAGGTGATTGCCAGAGTGCAAATCCAGCTTCGTCATGCACAAAAGCAAAATGGAACGGTAGATATACCAAAACAACAGATAAAACATAAAAAAATGTTGCTGGATAAAGGTGATTTTTCGATTGCGATAGGGGACGTTACACTTTCGAAAATAACAAAACAGGAATTTGCTATTTTGGAATTATTAATGGGAAATCCCAAACAGGTATTTAGTAAAGAGGCAATTTTTGAGTATGCTTGGGAGGAACCATATATCGGGGAGACAAAAACATTAGATGTACATATCAGCAACATACGAAAAAAAATCCGTACCGTCACCGAAGAAGAATACATTGAAACCGTCTGGGGAATTGGGTATCGTGCAAAAGCGTGATCTTTACTCTTTTTTTACTTTTTATTTGCGTTATATTAGGAATTTGAATTTAAAATACAGGTAAAGCAAAAAAACAGCAGAAGGAGAGGAAAAGAAGAATGCAGGAAATATTGTTGCAAACGACCAATTTGACAAAGCAATTTGGACGGCATAGAGCGGTAGACCAAGTAAATCTACATATAAAAAAAGGGTCTATTTATGGATTTATTGGAAGAAATGGAGCTGGAAAAACAACCTGTCTCAAAATGATAAGTGGTCTTTCTAAGCCAAGTAGTGGGGAAATTACACTGTTTGGATATACGGGAAAAGATTTGAAAAAGGTTCGATCCAGAGTAGGATGTTTAATTGAGGCACCAGGATTATATGGAAATATGAGTGCCTATGAAAACATCAAATTAAAATGTAAACTATTTGGAATTGTAAAAGAATCGTACATACAAAATATCTTAGAGCTGGTAGGATTAAAAGAAACTGGAAACAAAAAGACAAAACAGTTTTCTTTGGGAATGAAACAGCGACTTGGTATTGGGTTGGCATTGGTAGGAGAACCGGATTTATTGATTTTAGATGAACCTATCAATGGATTGGACCCACAGGGAATTGCAGAGATGCGTGATATGATTCAAAAACTGAATGAAGAACATAACATGACGATACTGATATCCAGTCATATTTTGGAAGAATTGTCTAAAATCGCAACAGATTACGGCATTATTCATAATGGAGTTCTGGTACAGGAGCTTACAAGAGAAGAGCTATTGCAACGTTGTCGGGAACGAATTGAAATAACGATGGAACACCCGGAGCAGGCACTTCCTGTTTTAGATGGAATGAAAATAAAAAATTATCAGGTGGTAGACAAAGAGCATATTTATGTGTTTGAACGATTAAATGACAGCGCAATCATGAATATGGAACTTGCGAAAGCAGGCTGTCTGGTAAAAGGAATTTCCATGAAAAGCGAAGAGTTAGAAAACTACTTTTTGAATTTAACAGGAGGGGAAAAGAATGCGTAATCTTATAAAAATGGATGTATATCGGATGTTTCATACAAAAAGTTTGTATATTATTTGGATTATATTGGGGGCAATGATTGTTTTTTCCACGTTTATGACGAAGTTAGACTATGAGGCACTGCAAGAACCACAACAGGAAACCACACAGGAAGTAACAGAGGAAACAGAAGCAAGTGAACAGATTAATGTAGGAATGAAAGTTGAGCTGCCAACAAAACCAGGGGAAAAGCTTACGGTATTTGATGAAATGTATTCCAATATACAAGGCAAATTTGTTGCATTATTTTTAGTTATTTTTGCGGTTATTTATGCGACCGCAGACTTGACAAGTGGTTATATCAAAAATATTAGTGGAATGATTCCGAGAAGAGAATATATGGTATTTTCAAAGGCGGTAGCACTGGGAATCTATACGTTTCTAAGCTTTCTCTATTACATGTTAGTACAAGCAATAGCTGTATATGGCTTTTTTGGATACTTGAGGTGGGGAAAGGTAGAACCTATGTTTACCTATCTGGCGGTACAGTTTGTCTTACATTATGCGTTTTTACTCATTTGTATGGGAATTGCGATTATTCTGCGAAATAATACATTTAGTATGGCAATTTCCATTTGTTTAACGATGAATTTTGCAGCTATTTTGTATGGATTGTTAGATAAGCTGTTTGCAAAGATGGGAATCAAAGATTTTCAGACGATAACACATACGGTAACGGGAAAAATAGCAGTTCTTTCGATGCACCCGGCAAAAAAGGAATGTTTGGCTTCTCTTCTTATTGCCGTACTATTTGGTGGAGTGGCAACGGCAGTAACGGGATATGTTTTTAAAACGAGAGATATATAAAGCAGTTACCATCGCCGAAAAGCAGTGGTTTTCTGCTTATGACAGACGAAAGGATGTTATGTATGAAATGGATCATAATTGGACTATGTATTGTAACGGCTTTACAGGCATGGATGATAGGAACGTATCGGCGACAGATGAAAAACATCTGTC
>FR899707.1:14544-28715 GCA_000437275.1 Clostridium sp. CAG:411
GACAGATGAAAAACATCTGTCGCCAATTGTCGTTTCTGATGAAAAAGGATAGCAATATGCTATTGACAGGGGATGTACGCATAGGAGGGATTGGGAAGCTATTGGATACATTGAATGATTATCTGCTGGTACAAAGAAAAAAAGAGAGATACTATCAGGAAAAGGAAAAAACGATTGCCAACACCTATACCAGTTTATCCCATGATATTCGAACCCCACTTACTTCTTTGGATGGCTATTTTCAATTATTGGAAACCAGTGACACAGAGGAAGAACAAAAGAAATATATTACGATTATTCAGGATAGAATTAAAAGCTTGAAAGATATGTTGGAGGAACTTTTTACCTTTACAAAATTAAAAAATGCTTCTTTTCAACTGGAATTGTCAAAATGTTGTATCAATCAAATGGTGAAGGACACCATTTTTTCCTATTATGATGAATGGATGGAAAAAGAAATCCAACCACATATTTCTATTACAGACACCCTGCTTTATATGCAGGGAAATAAACAGGCAATTCGACGAGTATTACAAAATATTATAAAAAATGGATTGGACCATGGGGAAAAAGAAGTGGATATTTCGTTACAGGAGATGGGGCAAAAAATTGTGATAGAAATAAAAAACAAAGTATACCATCCAGAGGATATCGACATTACACAAGTCTTTACACAGTTTTATAAAGCAGATATGGCAAGAAGTAAAACATCCAGTGGTTTGGGATTGTCCATCGCAAAAGAATTTGTATTACAAATGCAGGGAGAGATTTCTGCCAGAATAGAGGAGGAAAAGTTTTGCGTTTGCATACAGTTTGATAAGATATAGAAGAATGTCTGCATAGTTATGGTTTACTGACTTGTGAACCAATGTCATTTACTTAAGCTTTGAACTTCTATGAAAGAGTTGCAATGTCAACATAGCTTTCAAAAACCCGCTTCCGCTTGGACGAAAGCCTAGCGGTACTAAATTCGCTGAAAAGCATCAGCTCATTTACCACAAGGGTGCGCTTTCACACTAGGCTCAAAAAAACTTCGCCAAGTGTTCAATGTGAAGTGCCGAGGCTTTCGTACAGTTTTTTGCAACTATATTGGCATTGTAACTCGTGAAACAAGATTATGAGCTTAAGTAAATGACATTGCTTGTGAACGGTAATTCTGTATATTGTTAAGAAAAAGTTTTATGAATAAGTAGTTTATTTGTTTGACTTTTTAATACGCTTATCTTATAATTAGACTGACTTGCACTGTAGGACAAAAGCTTGCTTTATGAAACGGAGGAAAAATGAAAAAAAGAATAATAGGTTTTATTGTTTTAGTGGCAATCCTGCTACCAATATTTGCAGGTGAAACAGTAAGTGTTCAGGCAGTTTCTGTAAAAGAAAAAAAATACACTTATGAAAACTGTATTAAATTTGCTAAAAAATGCCCCGCATTCTCAACATTAAGATTGCGTCAGGATAGTCATGGATACTATGCTGTTTATGATTGTGGTGGACAAGTTGAAAAATATTTGGGGAGAACAAAAAAAGACATCACGTTTAGCAAATTTGCTGAATTAGTTGGTGATGGAAAAACATATAAGAACACGAAATATTTTAAAGTGACTAAAAAAGAAAGAGAATTAAAAAAAATGGCTGTGGGTGTTCTTGCAGCGTACATATGTGCAAAAGCTGGAACCCCATGGCTTGCTTCATATGTAATTGGTTATATTGGAGACAGTAAAGCTAATGCAATATTAAGAAAACCTGGTAAGTATAGGCAAATAACTTATACATCAGAAATGAAAGAATATAATGCTGCTGTAGGAGATTACATGTCAACTAATTATTTTTTTACTGTATCAAAACTTCAAAAATATAACAAAAAGAAAAAGAAATGGATTAATGTATGGTGCGAAACGCAACCTAAATTTATGTGTTAAAAATAAAAAACTTTAAAAGGTAAATAGCTATAGTGTGAGGAGGAATTAGCGGTGAAGTGTCCACATTGCCATAAAGAACTAAAAATGCTTTCAATCTTTTCTGGAAGATGCAATGGCTGTCATATTGATTTTAAGGAATTCCAAAAGAAGAAACATAATATTTTTACGTTTATAAATATAGTGATAGCTTTGCTTGTATATACGATTGTTAAAAATATTTTTGATTATTTTAGTATAAATAGTATTGCATCTGAAATGATTTCCTTTGGTAGTGGTTTAATGGTGTTGTGTATATTCCAATATTTGCTAATGTTAAAAATTATCAAGAATATAAAGTAGGTAAATGGGGCTATTCTACTAAGAAGTTAGTGAATAGCTCTTTTTGAAAAAAAGGAAAAAGGAGAAAAAAAGTATGTTTGATTCACGAGTAGAGGAAGCGATACAACAGCTTTGGGTGGACCCATGGAATGGAGATGGGGAACATGCAAAAAAATTGTTGGAAGAAGCTGCGGAAGAAGGCAATGGCGATGCTTACTACTTTCTTGGAAGATGTTATTTGGGAAATGAGTTTATTTTGCCGAAGTTTGGATTTAAGGAAGATAATGAGCGAGGAATTGCCTATTTTAACAAAAGTATTGAATTAGGTAGTGCCGTAGGAATTTTTGGCGCAAGAAGAGTAGCAGGATTTAAACCAAAATGTGGAAGCTTTATACAACCACCATTCCTTTCTTTGAAAGAGGTTTGGGATGCGGTACGTGCCTTGGCAGATGAGGGAGAGGTTTTTTGCCAATATATGCTGGCGAATGCCTACTATTATGGAGATTGTATTGAAATGTTGGAAATCCCGGAGGAACAAGTGGATGGACCGATGATTCAATCGTTCCAGAGAGAGGCAATCGAATTATTTGAAAAATCCATTAAAAAGAAATTGGTGCTTGGAATAGCAAATTTAATTGACATTTTATCGTCTGGTGATTATGGGATAAAAGAGGACCCAAAGCGTGTACAGGAATTGATAGAAATTGGTGCAAAACTGCAACATCCTTATTATGAATGTAAATATGGAACGCAGTTAGAAGATACAAACTTGGATGAAGCTGTGAGATTATACGAAAAAAGTATTATGCACGGGGAAGACTGGGCATGCTATCGTATGGGAAGATTATATACCTACGGTGGAAAACTGCCACAGGACTTACAAAAGGCGATGTACTACTTTAAAAAAGGTATCGAAATTGATCCAGATACAATCGGATGTAATAACAGCTTGGGTGAAATCTACTTTAAAGGTGGAGATGGAGTCGAAGTAGATTATGAAAAAGCCGTAAAATGCTTTGAAAGAACGACAAAGCAGGGAAATAACTGGGCATGTGCTATGTTGGGACAATGCTATTTGAAAGGATTGGGAACACCCGTTGATTATGATGCGGCAAGACGAATGTTTTTAGAAGACCCAGAGGATGAATTGGCAGCAGTTGGGTTAGGTGAAATTTATTGCTATGGATTGGGAGTACCAGCAAATGTTAAGCTTGGAATGGATAAATATATTATTCCAAATGTAGAGAATGAGAGAGCCAAAGAAATATGTGCAGATTATAGAAGTGGTAAGATTGGTGGAAAAAAAGCCAGATTACATATGTTATGTGTCGAAATGTTTATCTGTGCAGTGATTGCTATTATTCTTTGTGTGGCAGCAGAGCTACTCTTGGTGGAATTACCAGCAAAAATGGAACAGAAAAAAGACCCTGCGAAACAAGTGGAAACGGTAAAAGTAGAAAAAGGTGCCATAGGTACGGAGTATGTAGATGGCGTTGCTGTTTTAACATCTACAAAAGAGGTACTTGCAAGCAAAGATGTATTTGTACTTCCTCTGGATTCTTATGTAGATTATAAGCATTTTGATTACGGAACAGAACATTGGGGAGTTATAAGTTTAGATGGCAAATATATCCCAGTAAAATATAATTCCCATGCGGAAACCGATAATTATACTCCAATTGGAAAATTAGTGAAAAAACCATGCGGAAAAATAAAAGATTTAAAAGCATACGCACATCAGGACGAGAGTGCGATTGAAAAGGATGTATATATTGACATGGATGGAGGTATGTACGAAAAGCAGGAAGGTTATGAGGAAAAAGTAAGAGATGCAAAATTGGAGAAATATGTTGCAGATATGGACGAAGATCAGGGAAGAAATACGAAATTGGCAAAGGCGATTATGTATAGTTGCATCCCTATGATTTTATTACTTCATTTCTTGGGAACAGCTATCGGATTATTTGAACCTGTTTTTCAGAAAAAAGAATAAAGAAGGTTAGGAAAGAGGGCTTTCATATACTATCCTCGCAAGTGTTAGAATAAATGGCTAACAAAAAAGAGGAGGTGTGAATGCCTTCTTTTTTTACTCCATAGGAAGTGTGTCCTGTGGAGTAAAATACTCTGTGAGATAGGTACAATCATTTCTGCCTGGCTGAACTCTTACAAAATAGAATTAAAATAGAATTAGAAAAGTATAGTAAATATAGAAAATAGAATAAATATATGATATAATCAAATAAAAGTACAGGCAAGGTGTGCTTGATAAAAGAAATACATGAAAACAAAAATGGAGGGTTTCAGAATGATGAACAAAAAACTAAAGAAAGCAACGGTGGCAGTTGCAGCTTTATCTCTTGCAGTATCTGGTGTGTCAACAACGATATTTCCACAGAATGTAGCTATTGTAAATGCTTCTGTAGATGATGAAGTATTTGAGAGTGGAGATTTTCGTTATAAGGTAACGGATAATAATACCAAGGTTAGCATTCTTGGATTTACAGAGAGCGCAAAAGAAAAGACTACAGTAGCAATTCCAACTACAGTAAATTATGATGATTATGATTTTCCTGTTGCAGCGATTGAAGAAAAGGCATTTAAAGGGAACACAGCTATTACATCTATCGTGTTTACAGACAAGGATGGAAAGGAAACGAATCAGACGAATCTTTCAAAAATTGGAAAGTCTGCATTTGAAGGATGTACGGGATTGACAACAGTGACGCTTGCAGAAGGAGTAAAAGCTTTAGGCGGTGGTACATTTAAAGCTTGTACAAATCTTACAACCGTAAATCTTCCATCTACAATAACAGAGGTAGTAGACACAGGTATTTATGGGAATGGTCCTTTTATAGAATGTACAGGGTTACAGAAAGTAGCTTTTGCAGAGGGAACAACGATAATTCCAAATAATATATTTGGAAATTGTGACTTTATCACAGCAGAGTCTTTTAATATGCCAGTAACGGTAACTACAATTGGAAAAGAGGCATTTAAGGGTACAACAAAACTTGAGAGTATTGAATTACCAAAAGACTTAAAAACAATAGGGGGAAGTGCATTTGAAGGATGTAGTGGATTAAAGAATATTGTGCTTCCTGCATCATTAACTACAATGGGAAGTAATAGTTTTGAAGGATGCGAACTTTTAACAGAAGTAACCATACCAAAGAGTGTAGAAAATGTAGATGCTAACATATATGGTAATAGTCCATTTACAAATTGTAAAAATTTAAAAAAGGTAGTATTTGAAGAGGGAATGGAAACTGTGCCAGCTCATATTTTAGATGGGGCAAAGAGTGTAAAAGAAGTAAGCATTCCTGATACGGTAACAGCCATTGAAAAGAGTGCGTTTAAGGATGTTGCACAGTTAAAGACCGTTACTTTACCAAAACAATTAAAGTCCATTGGAATAGATGCATTTTCGGGATGTAATGCTTTGATTTCCATTACATTTCCAGGGACATTGACAACAATAGGAAGTAATAGTTTTGAGGCATGTAATCGTTTAACAGAAGTTACTATACCAAAGAGTGTAACAAAGGTAGAAACTAACATATATTATAACAGTCCGTTTACTAACTGTGAAAATTTAAAGAAAGTAGTATTTGAAGAGGGAATGGAAACTGTTCCAGCTTATATTTTGAATGGAGCAAAGAGTGTAACAGAAGTAAGCATCCCTGATACAGTAACTTCAATTGAAAGAAGTGCATTCGCAGAATGCAACGCATTAGAGAATGTTAAATTGCCAAAGAATTTAACAACAATAGCAAATAACAGTTTTAAAGCATGTAATCGACTAGCAGAAATAACAATACCAAAGACTGTAACAAAGGTAGAATCTAACATCTATAGCGATGGTCCATTTAATGAGTGTGAAAATTTAAAGAAGGTAGTATTCGAGAATGGAATGGAAGAAATACCAGCCTATATTTTAGCTGATGCCAATAGTGTAACAGCCGTATGTATCCCGGCAAGTGTAACAAAGATTCAGGACAAAGCGTTTGATGGTATAAAAGATAAGATTACAATTTATGGATATGCAAATACCTATGCAGAAACTTATGCAAAAGAAAATAATATTCCATTTGCGTTGTATGGTGAGGCTCCAGTTATAACAACACCGACACCAGTTGTGCCAGCAACAACAGCACCAGTGCAGACATCAGAGGTACCAGCGACAACAGCACCAGTGCAGACACCGGAAGTAACAGCAACAACAGCCCCAACACAGACACCAGCGGTAGCTGTAAAGGCACCAAAGAAAGCAACTGTAACTTTAGTAAAGAGAAATAGTGCAAAGAAAGCAACTGTTAAGTGGAAGAAGATTGCTGGTGTAGCTGGTTATCAGGTAACATATTCTACAAAATCGAACTTCAAGGGAGCAAAGACAAAGAATGTAGCAAGTAGTAAAAATAGCTATGTGATTACTGGACTGAAAAAGGGAAAAGTTTATTATGTAAAAGTAAGAGCTTATAAGAAAAACAGTGCTGGCAAAAAGATTGTTGGTGCATATAGTACGGTAAAGAAAATTAAAAAATAGTGATGTTCTAAAAGAAGTAAAAGAGAGAAGCCAATGTATAGAATTGGTTTCTCTTTTTTTAAACAAGTTAATTGCCGTGAACGTTTTACTTGGGGGCTTGAAACTGTGGAACAAAAAAAGTATAATAACGCTTAGATTTTGGCATATAAAGCATGTAGTGCCGCTTTTATATAGGGAAGTGGCAAAGCGGACTGCGAATATACTTGAAAAATGCTTTTTGTTGATGGTTGCATTTGTTTGTATCCGTCGTATAAAGAAATGGAGAACAGTATGTATTTAATGATCGATCATTATGATTCCTTTGTGTATAATCTGGTGTCCTATTTTGAGGAATTATTGTGTGACTTGCAGGTTGTACAGAGTGATAATTGTGAGATAAAATGGATAGAGGAACGGATAAAAAAGAATGAACTGGAAGGAATTATTCTATCACCGGGACCAAAAAGTCCAAAGGATTGTAAGAAAAGTATAGAAATTATTAAAAGGGCAGCGGGAAAAGTACCAATCTTAGGAGTATGTCTTGGACATCAGATGATTGGAAAAGCATTTGGTGCCGTTATTTTGCATGGGGGAAGACCTATGCATGGGAAGGTAACGCCTATTTCAAACAATCAAACAGGCTTGTTTGAAACGTTACCAGCATCGTATCTGGTAACCCGATATCATTCTCTGATTGTAGAAAAAAAGTCCTTACCCTCCTGTTTTCAGGTGGATGCAGTTTCGGAGGAAGGGGATATTATGGCAATGCATCATAAAGAATTGCCTGTTTATAGTGTGCAATTTCATCCAGAGGCAGTATGTACCCAATACGGGCATACACTATTAAAAAATTATTTGAATTTAAGTAAAGGTTGGTGGAGAAGTCGTGAGCAGGAAGATTGAAAAACTATCTTTTTATCGTGAGCCACAGGATATATTTGCAAAATATCAGGCAGAGGAAATGGCAGTATTTTTAGATTCTTCACTGGAAAATGAAATGGGAAGATATTCCGTTATTGCAGTATCACCACGCATGATTTTGAGCGAAACAGATGGAGTCTGTATGTGCAATGGGAGCAAGCAGAAGGTAGACATTTTAACATTGTTGCAAGAGGAATTGGACAAGCTTGAAAAAGAGTATGAAAATCCGTATGAACTTCCTTTAACCACAGGTGCAATCGGATATTTTTCCTATGAATTTGGAAGAAAAGTATTAGGAGTAAAGAGCAGACATGTCAAAAAAGATAATATACCCGATGCCCTGTTTTGCTTTTATGATGTATATATAATTGCAGATGTAAAGGAAAAACAATTATATTTGAGTGTAGAAGAAGGGGAAAAGGAAAAGTCTGGTGGATTGCAAGCTTGGATAAAGAAACTGGAACAGATTGTATCCTGTCCGCCTATAAAAAAACATACGCAACTGGCAGAAGCACAACATATGTTTACAAGGGAAACCTACGGACAGGCATTGCAGGATATGATAACGTATATGAAAGATGGGCATATTTATGTGGCAAATATGACGCAGCAATTTCACGTAAAAGGGAAGTTAGCGCCTTTTGAGGTATATCGTTATTTACGCACGTACAATCCAGCACCTTTTAGTGCCTATTTGAATTATGGAACGTTTCAGGTTGCATGTGCTTCACCGGAACGTTTTTTGCGTAAGGAGAAAAAAAGAATTACCACCCGTCCGATTAAGGGAACGAGAAAGCGAGGGGAAACCATAGAACAAGATCAGATTCTACGTGCAGAATTGGAGCAGTCGGAAAAGGATCGAAGTGAACTTTTGATGATTATGGATTTAGAACGAAATGATCTAAATCGCATTTGTGTACCTGGTAGTGTAAAAGTAACAGAACCATTTGTAATAGAAGAATATGCAACGGTATTTCATTTGGTATCTGAAATACAGGGGGAAGTCAGACCTAGTTTACAACTAAAGGATTTTGTGAGAAGTCTTTTCCCAGGGGGTTCTATTACGGGAGCACCTAAAATTCGTGCAATGGAAATCATTGACGAATTGGAGAAGGAAAGTCGTGGACTGTATACGGGAAATATTGGATACTTTGCTGGGGATGGAAGTTGCGATTTTAATATTGTGATTCGAACAGCTATTTATGAGGAGAAAAACTATCATATTGGTGCAGGTGGTGGAATTACCTACGAATCAGATGTTGCATTTGAATATGAGGAAACGTTGCAGAAGACGAAGGCATTATTGGAGGCTATTTATGAAGAAGATTGAGATAGATGAGGGTTATTTTTTTGGAATGGGAGTATTTGAAACGATTGCAGTGGAAGCGGGAACCCCTGTGTTTTTAAAGGAGCATTTACAAAGAATGCAAAAGGGGTTGGAAACGTTACAGATTACGAGTGCACCATTTGAACATTTAACTGAACAGGATATTTTGCAACAGTGTAAAATGTTACCCTTTGAAAGAGGCGTATTGAAGATATGCGTATCCAATCAAAATATGTTTTTTCAGACAAGGGAAAATTCCTATCATGCGGAGCAATATCAAACAGGTTTTTCTGTGAAGCTGGCATCTGTTCGGCGAAACGAAACTTCTCCATTTACCTATATAAAATCTTTAAATTGTGGTGATAATATTTTAACGAAGCGTTTGATTGCAAAAGAAGGCGCAGATGAGGCAATATTTTTAAATACAGCGGGAAAATTGGCAGAAGGGGCAGTATCTAACCTGTTTTTAGTAAAGGGAAATAAAATTTATACACCGACTGTCCAGTGTGGTATTTTACCGGGTGTGATGCGTGATTATCTAATAAAAACCTATGCAGTGGTTGAAAAAGAAATAAAGCTGGATGAGATTGCCAACTATGATGAAATGTTTGTAACGAATTCTTTAATGGGGATTATGCCAGTGCGGATGTTTGGAAAGTATGCGTTTGCTTCTATGAAATGTGGACAAAAACTGGCAAGAGAGTATTTTGATAAGTTTACAGGCTTTAAAATTTAAAAATAGTATTGACTTAAAGTAAACTTTAAGTAGTAAAATGGAAAAAAATGAAAGGGAGAGTGGTAAAAAATGTATATTGAAACAATTAATAATCCATCGGATGTTAAGAAATTGAATGTGGAGCAATTGACGGTACTTGCAGACGAAATGCGTCATGCATTGTTGATAAGAGCAAGTAAGCATGGTGGCCATTTTGGACCAAACTTTGGTATTGTAGAGGCTACGATTGCGATGCATTATGTATTTGAATCTCCAAAAGATAAGATTGTGTATGATGTTTCGCATCAAAGTTATCCGCATAAAATGCTGACAGGAAGAAAAGACGCATATCTTTATGAAGAACATTATGATGATGTATCTGGATACAGCAATCCAAACGAGAGTGAACATGACTTTTTTACCGTGGGACATACCTCTACTTCCATCAGCCTTGCATGTGGTCTTGCAAAAGCAAGAGACTTAAAGGGAGAAAAGGGAAATGTGATTGCAGTAATTGGAGACGGTTCTTTAAGTGGAGGAGAAGCTTTAGAAGGCTTGGACTATGCAGCAGAGTTGGGTGGAAATATGATTATCGTAGCAAATGATAATGATATGTCTATCGCAGAAAACCATGGTGGAATGTACCGCAATCTAAAGTTACTTCGCGATACAAATGGACAGGCAGAATGCAATTTCTTCAAAGCTATGGGCTTGGACTATGTTTATGTTAAAGAAGGAAATAACATTGCAGACTTGATCGCTGCATTTGAACAGGTGAAGGACAGTGAAAAACCAGTAGTTGTGCATATCAATACTTTAAAAGGAAAGGGATATGCGCCAGCCGAGAAGAATAAGGAACAATGGCATTATAATGGACCTTTTCATATTGAAACAGGAGAGCCACTTGTAACGGTTGAAGAGGAAGATTATTCCAGTGTGACAGCAGAGTATCTTTTAAAGAAAATGAAAGAGGATTCTCGTGTAGTAGGAATTACAGCAGGAACGCCAACGGTTATGGGATTTACCGCAGAAAAGCGTAAAGAAGCAGGAAGACAGTTTGTGGATGTAGGAATTGCGGAGGAGACCGCAGTTGCGTTGGCTTCAGGAATTGCTGCAAATGGAGGTAAGCCTGTTTTTGGTGTATATAGTACTTTTGTACAACGTACCTTTGACCAGATTTCACAGGATGTATGTATTAATAATAGTCCTGCTACCATTGTTACATTTTGGGGTTCTGTGTATGGAATGAATGATGTAACACATCTTGGTTTGCAAGATATACCAATGATGGCGAACATTCCTAACCTGGTTTATTTAGCACCAACTACAAAAGAAGAATATCTGGCTATGTTGGATTGGAGTTTGGAGCAAGATAGCTATCCAGTAGCAATTAAGTTACCAGGTGGACCTATGTTATCCGATGGAAAAGAAGTTCACAAAGACTTTAGTAAGTTAAACACTTATGAAGTGACAAAACAGGGAAGTAAAGTAGCCATTCTTGGACTTGGTACTTTTTATGGATTAGGACAGGAAGTAGCGGAGAAACTTGCAGAAAAAACAGGTGTAGAGGCAACGGTTATCAATCCATATTATATTACGGGTCTGGATACTGAACTTTTGGACAAGTTGAAAAAAGACCATTCTGTAGTAATTACATTGGAAGATGGTATTTTAGACGGTGGCTTCGGTGAAAAAATTGCTCGTTTCTATGGTGCTTCTGATGTAAAGGTATTAAACTTTGGTTTGAAAAAAGAATTTTTAGATCGCTATGATGTGGCAGACGTATTGAAGGAAAATCATTTGACTGCTGAGCAGATTGTAAAGGATATAGAGGAAATCATGTAGAAGTAGTTACTATTCACAGCCGATTTTGTAGCGTTCTGCGCAGGTTTTTCTGAATGTAGAGAAGAAAGGCTGTGAATAGTAACAGCAAGTAGCGAAGTGGATTGTGAATAGTATTGACATAAGAAAAGAGAGGTAGATTGATATGAAGTATAGTAATAAAGAAGATTTTGAAAAAGCAGATGTGTTTGGTGTTGGACAGCCAAACGATGGATTTGCACAGTATTTTATTGGAAACTCTTTTTTAAAACCACTTACCCAGCCAGGAGAATGTCCTGTTTTCCTGGCAAATGTAACCTTTGAACCAGGTTGCCGAAATAACTGGCATATTCATCATGCAAAAAGTGGTGGTGGACAGTTATTGATCTGTACAGCAGGTGAGGGCTGGTATCAGGAGGAAGGAAAAGATGCCGTGAGTTTAGTTCCGGGTACGGTTATTACGATTCCAGCAGAAGTAAAGCATTGGCATGGAGCAAAGAAAGATAGTTGGTTTAGCCATATTGCAGTGGAAGTTCCTGGAGAAGAGACAAGCAATGAATGGTGTGAACCTGTGTCAGATGAGCAGTATAATAAATTGGGTGAATAAATAAAAAAAGAAAGGGGATAAGGTTATGTCACATTTTGATGATGAGATGCAACAATATGACGGTGAATTTTGCAAATTTTTTGATGCATTTGCTTTTCATGAAGTGTTAGATTCGGTTGAATTAGAAGATAAGACAAAATATATGGCAGTGCTTGCTACTTTGTTAGGATGTCAGGGGATAGAAGAATATAAATACATACTTCCAATTGCCTTAGAGCATGGAGTAGAACCTGTAGAGGTAAAAGAGATTGTGTATCAGGCTACTGCATATCTTGGAATTGGTAGAACAAGACCATTTTTTGCGGTGACAAATCAAATATATAAGGAAAAAGGAATTGCATTGCCTTTAGCACCACAAGGTACAACTACACCAGAAAATAGAAGAAAAAAGGGGACTGCAAAACAAGTGGAATTGTTTGGTCCACAGATGGAAGATTTCTGGAAGAAAGGAAATATCAATCGCTGGCTGGCAGGGAATTGTTTTGGAGATTATTATACCAGAAAAGGATTGGATAATGGAAAAAGAGAAATGATTACATTTTGCTATATTGCGGCACAGGGAGGTTGCGAGCCACAATTGATGAGTCATACGGTTGCAAATTTTGCCAACGGAAACGACAAGGAGTTTATGTTGAAAGTGGTATCTTGCATGGTTCCATTTATTGGTTACCCAAGGTCCTTAAATGCAATCGCAGTAGTCAATCAGGCAGCAGAAAAGAACAACTAAAAGATAACAAAAAAGAAATTCACAAAAAGTTCACAAAATTATTAGCACTCTCTATTGACGAGCGCTAATATATGTGCTATATTACATATAGAACAAAGGACAAGAGATAATAAATAAATGAAACTCCTGAACCCGTTCTAGGAACACATAAGATAAATGCAAAGAAAGGAAGGATGACTTATGTTGATGCCTAGTATTTTTGGAGAAACTTTATTGGATGACTTTTTTGGATTTCCTACATTAGAGGGAAGAAAAGCAACGAGCAATACAAATGGATTGATGCAGACAGATATCAAAGAGAAAGCAAATGAGTATTGCGTAACTATGAATCTTCCTGGATTTAAGAAAGAAGATATAAAAGGTGAAATAAAAGACGGATATCTTGTAATTACAGCTAGTACAAATACAGAAAACGAAGATAAAGACGAGGATGGAAAATACATTCGTCGTGAACGTTACAGCGGCACTTGCAGTCGAAGCTTTTATGTAGGTGAAGATGTAAAAGAAGATGATATTAAAGCGAAGTTTGAAGATGGTACTTTGAAGGTTGTAATTCCAAAGAAAGAAGAAAAACACGAAGTAGAACAAGCAAAATATATTGCGATTGAAGGATAATCAAACATAAAATGCCTCTGGTTGTGTCTATTATGGCACAGCTAGAGGCATTTTTACTTTATAGGGAAATTGGCATTCTATAAAGCAAAAACGCTTGAAGAATGTGCATAAATGTGAAAAGAAGACGGTTGCAAAAAGGGTGCAACCTTGCACAACTTTCTTCCTTCTTTTATAATACAAAATAGAAAAGTGGATTTACAGTTGAGAAAGAAGGAATGGTTCATGGTATATACAATAGGTCAAATGGCAGAAAAAATGCAGGTAGCACCATCTACTCTGCGATATTATGATAAAGAGGGATTGTTACCATTTCTGGAACGTTCAGAGAGTGGAATACGAATGTTTAAAGATGAGGATATTGAGTGGTTACTAATTATTGAATGTTTGAAAAAGACAGGAATGCCAATCAAGGAAATAAAAGTTTTTATAGATTGGTGTTTGCAGGGAGACAGTACCATTGCAGAGAGAAAACAATTAATTGAAAAGCAGAGACAGTCTGTATTGAATCAAATAGAAAAGATGAAAGAAACGCTTGCTATGTTGGAGTATAAAAAATGGTATTATGAAATGGCAGAAAAAGCGGGAACCTGCAAAATACATGATAGGATTCGAGAAGAACAGATTCCAGAAGAAGTCAGAAGAAAATCCAAGGGAATTGAACGGGCAGAGGAAGTGG
>FR899707.1:28743-37784 GCA_000437275.1 Clostridium sp. CAG:411
TAAAACGAAGGAAAGGAAACAACAAGATGGATAACAGATGGGAACAGGATATAGAAAATATTTCGATTTGTCCATTATGTGGGCGGAAACATCTGATGAAGATTCATATTAACTCAGACTGGGTGAATGGACCTTCTTGTATTTTAGAGGCAGATGGTTGTTATTGCACTTATAGTGATTGTCCATTTGTTTGTGGAAATGGTCCATGGAATGAGGAAGAACGAAAATGGAACGGTATAAATAAAACTTGGCTAAATCAATATGGACAGCAGGCAAGAGGAACGTGCAGAAGAGAAGAAACAATGGAAAGTTGAGGTACTATGCATGAGAATAAAAAACATGCCGAAAAAGAGCGTTGTTAAGAAAGCATTTATAAAATCCATACCAATTTTATGTAGTTATCTTTTTGTAAGTATGGCATATGGCATGATGATGGAAAATGTGGGATTTCATTGGTATTACTCTCTATTGGCAAGTGTTACGATTTATACAGGAGCATTTCAATTTGTGCTAATTACATTTTTAAGTAGTGGAGCAGCATGGCTTACCATTGCCGTAACTGCTTTTCTTATGAATAGCAGACAGGCATTTTACAGCCTGTCTTTTGTGGATACATTTCAGGCAATGGGAAAATGGAAATTATACATGATCCATACTATGACTGATGAGACCTATGCAGTAAATTGCACGCTGGATGGAACGGACAAAGAGAAAAAACAAATTATGTTGCTTGTTGCGTTTTTTAGTAGATGTTACTGGCTTGTGGGAACGGTGGTAGGCGGAGTGATTGGACAATTATTACCATTGGACTTAAAAGGAATTGATTTTTGTATGACAGCATTGTTTGTAATTATTTTTATGGAACATTGGGAACAGTCGAAAAATCATACACCTGCAATGGTAGGTCTTGTTTGTGCTGTTTTCTGCCTTTTATTGTTTGGACAAAATGCCTTTATGTTGCCTGCGTTACTGTTGGTGTCTGGTATTTTACTTTGTATCAGTGGAAAAAAAGGAGAAATTGAGGAAGGAAGTGGTGAAAAATGAGTACAGAAAGAGTGATTGGTGTTATTTTACTAACCGCAGTTATCACATTTCTACTTCGTAGTTTGCCATTTCTGATCTTTCGTGGAGAAAGAAAGATGCCAAGACGAGTGATGGAGCTGGGGAAAGTATTACCAGCAGCAATAATGGCAGTGTTAATCGTATATTGTATGAAAGATGTGGGGAATGACTTTGCAGGAGATGGAATCTTTAAATGTATTGCGGTACTTGTAGTCGCAGGAAGTTACAAGTGGAAACATAATACATTTTTGAGTATTATATTGGGAACGCTATGTTATATGGCATTTGTGAACTGATACAACAAGAACAATAAAACGAACAAATGTTTGATTTTTCCTTGCATAGTTCTTTTATTCTATGATATAATTCTAAAAAGGATAGAAAAGAGTCAGCTATTTTACGTGGAGGGATTAAAGACATGGATCATTTTGTTTTACATTCCGAATATAAACCTACGGGGGATCAGCCCGAGGCGATTGAAGCACTTGTCAATGGATTTAAGGATGGCAACCAGTTTCAGACACTATTAGGTGTAACGGGTTCTGGTAAGACATTTACGATGGCAAATATTATTGAAAAATTGAATAAACCTACGCTTGTGATTGCACATAATAAGACGCTTGCGGCACAGTTATATGGAGAGTTTAAGGAATTTTTTCCAGAGAATGCAGTGGAGTATTTTGTTTCCTATTATGATTATTATCAACCAGAGGCGTATGTGCCGTCTACAGATACTTATATAGAAAAAGATTCTGCGGTGAATGATGAGATTGATAAACTTCGTCATTCTGCTACCTCGGCATTGATGGAGCGAAAAGATGTCATTATCATAGCCAGTGTATCTTGTATTTATGGATTAGGTAGTCCGGAATTTTATCAAAATATGACAATGTCTCTTCGACCTGGCATGGAGAAGGACAGAGATGAGATGCTGCGAAAATTAGTGGATATGCAGTATAGTCGAAGTGAGATGGATTTTAAACGTGGTACTTTTCGAGTGCGTGGTGATGTAGTAGAGATTTTTATGGCAAACCAGACAGATACAGCCATTCGAGTGGAATTTTTTGGAGATGAAATCGACCGATTGACGGAGATTGATGTGTTGACAGGTAACGTAAAATATGAACTTTCCCATGCGCATATTTATCCAGCTTCCCATTATGTAGTAGAACCAGATCGTATGGAGCCAGCATTGGCAGCCATTGAAGCGGAGATGCGGGAACAGGCGGAAACGTTTCGGCATGAGGAAAAATTGCTAGAGGCGCAACGTATTACCGAACGAACACAGTTTGATATAGAAATGTTGCGTGAGACAGGTTTTTGCTCTGGTATTGAGAACTATTCCAGACATTTGACGGGGCTGGAGCCGGGACAACCTCCATTTACATTGATTGATTTCTTCCCGGATGACTTTTTGATTTTGGTGGATGAATCCCATATTACGATTCCACAGATACGAGGAATGTATGCAGGAGACCAGTCGCGTAAATCAACATTAGTAGACTATGGTTTCCGTCTGCCTTCTGCAAAAGATAACCGACCTTTAAACTTTCAGGAATTTGAGAGTAAAATTGACCAGATGTTATTTGTATCTGCCACACCTTCCGTATATGAGGAAGAACACGAATTATTCCGTACAGAGCAGATTATCCGTCCTACGGGATTATTGGACCCACCAATTGAGGTGCGTCCAGTTGCAGGACAGGTAGACGATTTAGTGGGAGAGATACGAAAAGAAACGAAGAATCATAATAAAGTTCTGGTAACAACACTGACGAAGAAAATGGCAGAAGATTTGACTGACTATTTGCGTGAAATTGGTGTACGGGTGAAATACCTGCATTCGGATATTGATACACTGGAAAGGTCTGAGATTATCAGAGATATGCGAATGGATGTATTTGACGTATTAGTAGGGATCAACTTGTTGCGAGAAGGTTTGGATATTCCTGAGATTACATTGGTTGCTATTTTAGATGCAGACAAAGAGGGATTTTTACGTTCGGAAACATCCTTGATTCAGACTGTTGGACGAGCCGCCAGAAATGCAGAGGGACATGTTATCATGTATGCAGATACTTGGACGGATTCTATGCGAAAAGCCATTGAGGAGACGGAACGAAGAAGAAAGATTCAGCAGGCATACAATGAAGCACATGGTATTACCCCTACTACAATTAAAAAGGCGGTCAGAGATTTGATTCGCATTTCAAAGAAAGTAGAAGTGCAGAGTCTGGATATGGAAAAAGACCCAGAATCTATGAGTAAGAAAGAATTAGAGGCTGCGATAAAGATGATTACGAAAAAGATGCATACAGCGGCAGCAGAATTGGATTTTGAAGTAGCAGCCCAGCTTCGTGACCAGATGATAGAGTTAAAACAACAATTGTTAGAAATGGAGAAATAAGAGAGGAAAATAACATGGAACGAAAAAAATATATCACCATTCGGGGAGCAAAAGAACATAATTTGAAAAATGTTAATTTACAGATTCCAAGAGACGAATTTGTTGTATTTACCGGATTAAGTGGTTCTGGTAAATCTTCTTTAGCATTTGATACCATTTATGCAGAAGGACAAAGAAGATACATGGAGTCTCTATCATCCTATGCTCGTATGTTTTTGGGACAGATGGAAAAGCCACAGGTGGAAAGTATAGAAGGCCTTTCTCCAGCTATTTCTATTGACCAGAAATCTACCAATCGAAATCCACGTTCAACAGTAGGAACTGTGACAGAAATTTATGACTATTTTCGATTACTGTATGCTCGAATCGGTATTCCACATTGTCCAAAATGTGGAAAGGTGATTAAACACCAGACAGTCGATCAGATGGTGGATGAAATTTTGCAGCTTCCAGAACGTACCAAGATTCAGCTTCTTGCTCCTGTTGTACGGGGAAGAAAAGGAACCCATGTAAAAGTTTTTGAAAAGGCAAAAAAGAGTGGTTATGTTCGTGTCATTGTAGATGGCAATCAATATGATCTGTCAGAAGAGATTTCTTTAGATAAAAATATCAAGCATAACATTGAGATTGTAGTAGACCGTCTGGTAATAAAAGAAGGTTTGGAACAGCGTTTGACAGATTCGGTGGAAAACGTTATGAAATTGGCAGAAGGACTTATGATAGTCGATGTAATCGGGCAAAAGCCTATGAACTTTAGCCAGAGTTTTGCCTGCCCGGATTGTGGAATCAGTGTGGATGAAATTGAACCAAGAAGTTTTTCGTTTAATAATCCTTTTGGTGCTTGTCCTGTTTGTCATGGTATTGGTATTCGAATGGAGTTTTCAGAAGAACTGATTATTCCAGATAAAAGCCTTAGCATTGCAGAGGGAGCCATTGCAGTGCTTGGATGGCAGTCGGCAACAGATCCAAGCAGTTATACAGGTTCTATCTTAACAGCCCTTGCAAAAGAGTTTCAATTTGACTTAAATACACCATATGAGGAACTTTCAGAGGAAGTCAGACATATGTTGCTATATGGAACAGACCGACTTGTAAAAGTATATTATAAGGGACAACGAGGAGAGGGCGTATATGATGTAGTATTTGAAGGAATTCTTGCCAATGTTCGCAGACGTTATCGAGAGACTGGCTCAGAATACACAAAACAAGAATATGAGTCATTTATGGAAATCAACAATTGTCAGGAATGTGGTGGAAAAAGATTAAAGAAGGAATCCTTGGCGGTTACGGTAGGCGATAAAAATATTGCAGATGTGACAGAACTATCCATTTCGGAATTACAAAAGTTCCTTCAGGGGCTTACTTTAACAGAACAACAGGAAAAAATTGGAAAGTTAGTATTGCGAGAAATCAATGCAAGAGTTGGCTTTTTGATGGACGTTGGATTGGACTACCTTACTTTATCCAGAGCCACAGGAACATTATCGGGTGGTGAGGCGCAGCGTATTCGTCTGGCAACACAGATTGGTTCTGGATTGGTAGGTGTGCTTTATATTTTGGATGAACCAAGTATCGGTTTGCATCAGAGAGATAATGACAAGTTGTTATTAACCTTAAAGCATTTAAGAGATTTGGGAAATACATTGATCGTAGTGGAACATGATGAAGATACCATGTTTGCAGCGGATCATATTGTGGATATTGGACCGGGAGCAGGAAAACTTGGTGGAGAAGTGATTGCACAGGGAACAGCACAGGAAATTATGGAAAATCCAAATTCAATTACGGGAGCGTATTTGAGTCATCGTATTGAAATACCAGTGCCGAAAGAGCGAAGAAGGCCAACTGGATTTTTAAAGATAAAAGGTGCCAGACAGAATAACTTGAAAAATATCAATGTAGATATTCCTTTAGGAATCATGACCTGTGTAACAGGTGTTTCTGGTTCTGGAAAAAGTTCTTTAGTGAATGAAATCTTATATAAAACATTAGCGAAAAAATTAAATCGTGCCAGATGTATTCCTGGTTTGCATAAGACGATTGAGGGAGTAGAGCAGTTAGACAAAGTGATTGCTATTGACCAGTCTCCAATCGGAAGAACTCCGCGTTCCAATCCTGCCACCTATACGGGCGTATTTGATATGATACGTGAATTATTTGCCACAACAGCAGATGCAAAGGCAAGAGGATATAGCAAAGGACGTTTCAGTTTTAATGTCAAGGGCGGTCGTTGCGAGGCATGTAGTGGAGATGGTATCAATAAAATAGAAATGAACTTTTTACCAGATGTATATGTAACTTGCGAAGTGTGTGGCGGAAAGCGATACAATCGAGAGACCTTGGAAGTAAAATACAAAGGAAAGAGTATTTTCGATGTGTTGGATATGACAGTAGAGGAAGCACTTCCGTTTTTTGAGAATATCCCACGTATCCGCAATAAGTTGCAAACTTTGTATGATGTAGGGCTTTCTTATGTAAAACTGGGACAACCGTCTACTACATTATCAGGTGGGGAAGCACAACGTATCAAATTGGCTACAGAACTTAGTCGAAGAAGTACAGGAAAGACCATTTATATTTTGGATGAACCAACCACAGGATTGCATTTTGCAGATGTGCATAAATTAGTGGAGATTTTAAGAAAACTTTCCGATGGTGGAAATACGGTGGTGGTTATTGAGCACAATTTAGATGTGATTAAAACCGCAGATTACATTATTGATATTGGACCAGAAGGTGGCGATAAAGGCGGCACTGTGATTGCCAAGGGAACACCGGAACAGGTAGCCAAAAAGAAAGAATCTTATACAGGACAGTATGTGAAAAAGTATTTATAAATACTTAAAAAGGAAGGATACTGTTCACAGAAAGTTATAAAAATAAAAGTTATCGTATCGGCAACATATATTTTGCAGAACATGTGCCGATAGGGTAACTTTTTTTATAATAGTAATCTAGAAAATAGCTTTTGACACCCGAATTTTCTACGCTGCTACGATTATCCAAAAGAAATGGATGGTTGCAGTATAATAATAGAAAAAGTGCAAAAAATAAATAGAACAGGTAACAATCTATAACAAATTGTTACCTGTTTCACTAACCTTTGTACTATATATATCGTGGCAAATTAAAAAAACTTAACCCCTAAAAATAAATTTTTTTCATTTTATTTTACAAGCTCATTTGAAGGAAAAGAGCATCCTTATCATCTTGGTCGATACACAAATATTTTTTTGTGATTTCATAAGAGGAATGATTAAAAACACTCATCAGTAGTGCGGGTTCAGCACCTTCCTTCCATGCCTGATAACCAAAGGTTTTTCTAAGAGAATGGCAACTGATATGTCCCTCAAACTCTAAATCTCTGGCAGCTCGTTCAATAATGCGATATGCCTGTATTCTGCTGATAGGATAAAGTGGATTTTGTGTATTGTAAAATAAATAGGAAGATGGAGTAGGTTCATTAAAGTGTTTTCGGTAAAAGCGTAAAGTTTGTTGAAGAGTCGGATTGATTGGAATTCGGCTTTCTTTTTTTGTCTTTTTTTCTATTACATAAATATGATTATAAAAATTATTCGTATTTTCATTATACACGTTTTTCCATTTCAAAAGTAAGAGATCACTGATTCGCAAAGCGGTATTTAGTCCCATAGTAATCAATGTATAGTTTCTGTACTCTTTTCTGTTCAAAAAATATTCTTTTAATGCGTCTATATCCTTTTTATGTTTGATCGGTTCACTTGTACTCATAATAACATCCTTTCAATTCTAGTTTTATCTGCATAACAGGTAACAATTTGTTATAGATTGTTACCCGTTCTCCTGAAATGTAAATGTTGCCAAAAAACAGTTGTCTGGTGGGGAATGTAAAAATAATACCTATTTCCATGCATTTAGTAAATGTCTTTTATGACAAAAAGGAGACACAACCAATGTCCGACCAAAGGTGTATAGGCAGAAAAAAGGTTGGAAAAAACAAGGAGGTTGAGGCTTATGTTGAAATTAACAATCAAACCGGGAGAGTACATCAATATCGGAGAAGATATCCGCATTGTATTTTCGGGTGGTTCTGCAAACAATATGCACATTTTGGTGGATGCACCAAGAGAGATGGATATTGTGAGAAGTGGTGTCCTGAAGAAAACACTTCCAGAAGAGGAACGAAGAAAACTTCGCACGTATCACAAAGATGCAGAATTATCTGAAGATGCAAAAGCACAGATACAAAAAATTGTAGCAAAAGATCGGTTTGAAAGAAAACAGAGAGATGCCTTACAAAAAAATAGGTAATACACTAGTGGCAAGTTTACCCGGGGGGTCACTGGTTATTATATAGAAGCTCAAAAAGAGCTGGAAACTACAAAGACAAGCACCTGCACGGATGCGGGGAAGCCCGGCAAGGCCGGGGCAATTAAAGGAGGAATTATTATGGGTATGGTAGTACAACACAACATGAGCGCAATGAACGCAAACAGAAACTTAGGAGTAACAGCAGGAAATCTTGCTAAATCAACAGAGAAGTTATCATCTGGTTATAAGATTAACCGTGCTGGTGATAACGCTGCTGGACTTGCTATTTCGGAAAAGATGAGAGGGCAGATCAGAGGTTTGGATCAGGCTTCTTCTAATGCAGAAGATGGTATTTCAATGATCCAGACAGCAGAAGGTGCGTTAACTGAAACACACAGCATTATTCAGAGAATGCGTGAATTAGCTGTACAGGCATCATCAGATACCAATACAGATGACGATAGAACACAGATTCAGAACGAAATCGATCAGTTGACACAGGAAGTAGATCGAATCGCAAATACAACTGAGTTCAACACGAAAAAGTTGTTAGATGGTTCTAGAAAAGGTGCGGTATCTGAAAAAGACGGATCTCTTGGTGTAGAAGGAAATTTCAGTAATAGTAATGTAAGTGCTGAAATAACGACAAATCATGGAGACAAATCTAAGTTTACAGATGCAATTAGAATTGAGATTAATTCTGACTTTGACAAACTGGATGCAACAAATGCATTAGATGCAACGAATACAGATATTGATGCATATGTAGAATTAGAAGAAAAAAAAGCTAAATTAAATGCTGGTGTAAAGACAGTACAAGGTGATGGTGCAAATACTGGTGTTACTGATACATTAGTACGTGCATATGTTGATGCAACAAAAGCTGCATTGAAGGGTGGAACTACTGGATTAAATACAGCACAGACTAATGCGTGGACAGCATTAACAGCAGCGACTGCGAAAATGACAGGAACAGGTACTGCGAATTTGGGTGCAGATGGTACTACTGCAATTACAAGTGCAAGCACAAAGGCAGACTTAGATAGTGCATTAAAAGATACATTAGATCAAATTGCAAAGAATGAGGTTGAACTTGAAACAAGTGATGCAAATAAGGCAATCTCAGGTACAAAAGTAATAAAAACCTCTGATAAAACTAAAGTAGAAGCAGGTGATTTGATTGACACAGCTTCAGATACAAGTGCTGACTATGCAGCAACAAAGGATAAGGTAACGGCTTCTGGTTTAGCAGGTGCTGCAGCTGCAAATACAGCTGCGGATG
>FR899707.1:37838-51977 GCA_000437275.1 Clostridium sp. CAG:411
TAGCAAGTGGATTGACTGCAGACAAGGCAAAAGAATCGGATGCTGTTGTAGCTGCTAGAAATTCTCTATATGATGCATTTAAGGCTGATTTGAAAGATACTAATGCTACTACTGGTACCGGAACAATTGATTTTGGTTCAGAGGGAACGGTTACACTTGGCACTACTAAAAAGGATGCAACGGCTGGAATGGCATTTGATGCTTTAGTCTCAGCAGCAGAAGCGGATGCGACTGCACAGTTAGATAAAGAAAATGCTATCGCTGAATTAAAAGGAAAATCTGCAACAGGTGTAGGAATTGGTGCTGATGCTTATACAGTGACAGATTTGTTTGGCAATGGTACTAATGGTAATACTACTATTGCAGGAAAGTTAGACAGTGATAATAATCTTACTATTAGTATAAAGAATAAGTCAGGTGAGGATACCGTTATTACAGTAAAGAATGCTGATAAATTAAAGGCTGGTGACACAGTTACTATTACCTCACAGGAAATGGTTGAAACGGAACCAGCAGCTACAGGAAAAGAGGCATTCCGCCTTCAGGTTGGTGCAAATGCAGGTCAGGAAGTATCTCTTGGTATCAATTCTATGAAGTCAAAAGATTTGAATATTGTTCAAACAAAGGCTGGAAAAGAAGGATTAGCACTAGATGTTACTTCTCAAACTTCTGCATCGCTTGCAGTTGAAGCCTATGATATGGCTATCCAGAAAGTTTCAACAGAAAGAGCTAAAATGGGTGCTACTCAGAACAGATTAGAGCATACCATCTCTAACTTGGATACATCTTCTGAAAACTTACAGTCTGCTGAATCTAGCTTACGTGATACTGATATGGCAGAAGAAATGACTCGCTACTCTAAGAATAATATTCTTATGCAGGCTGGTCAGTCCATGCTTGCTCAGGCAAATCAGTCAACACAGGGTGTATTGAACTTATTAGGATAATAAATTCTTTGACAATAATAAAAAGACAGAGGGCGTTGGTTCTCTGTCTTTCCTTGTATGTGCCAATAGTAAATAGAAAATAGGAGGCGATAGTGTTTTTGAATGCTGTCGCCTTGCTTGTTTTAATTAAATTTAAAATTTTTTCTCTGTTTCAGCTAATTGGTATTCTAACAGACGAATGCGTTCATCTTCTGGTTTTCCTAGTTGATTCAATTGTAACATATAAATTCCAAATTTGTCACTATATTTATGCTTTGTTAGGGGATTATAAAGAAAATAATCAGAGAAAAGAACAGGGAAATCCTTTTTAGGATTCTGCAACACTTATAAAATGATTTTCTCCATATGCCAAAAGAAATGTTGTTCAATTACTCTTAGAACAGAGTAGGAACAAGCATTTCTATTTGGCTAAATTATTCTATTTTAAAATTTCTTTTTGGTAATAGTCCAGGAACCATATATTGTGGTGCCATCTATTTTTTTATAGGCTCTGATTTTTATGTAATATTTCCCTTTTAAGTGATAAGGTTTCATGTTTTTTTTGCAAGATTTGGTCGTGATGGTTTTGCCCTTTCCATTTTTTGTTCTGCTATATTTAATTTGATATCCGGTTGCATTTGCAACTTTTGAAAAGTGCAAAACAAATTTTTTCCATGCTATGTTTTTTACACGTTTTGGTTTGGAATATGTAATCGGCTTGTTTTGTGGTTTGGCTGTTCCTTTTGGGGGTTGTCCGTTTTGATTGTGTGTAACTTGAGGAACGGCAGTGGCAGCCGAAATGTTTGTTGGCAGAGGTTCCCATATTTCTGCTTGTGGAGTGGAACTAGGAAACTTTGTTGGGGGCAGGGTCGTTGCTACAAGGGGCGTGGTTATCAGATCTTTGTTATATTCCATTTCTGGTTCTGGTAAAACGGTTTGTGTAGCAGTTGTAGTTGGAACAGGTGTTGATCGGGGAGTCAAAGTAGGGGTTACCTGAGGTTGCTTGTTTGGTTGGTCGTTTCCAACTTGAGGAGAGGAAGCAGGGCTAACAGTTGGAGTCAAGGTAGGAGTTGTTTGTGGTTGTTTATCCGTGTTGCTATCTCCAACTTGGGATGGGAGAGAGGTTGTTGTTGTGCGGTTTTCCCGTAAAATAACAGGATAAAAATATGTATTTCTAGGAATATCCACCTTGTCATTTGGATATAAAATATTGTTATAGTCAATGCTGTCTTTTGTGTCATAAATAATAGGTGCATTGCCCTGTTTCCATCCTATAAATGTTTCATTGTCTGCCAATAAGGAAGATTTATAGGATGGTAATCTTGTGGAACCGTTTATGCCACATATAAATGTGGAAGAATAACAAGAGCCATTTGCATCAAAATAATAGACGTAACTATCAGCAAGTAATTCCATGGTTGGTGTAGGTGTACAGGTATCATATACAGTAATTTTTTGCTCAAGGGAGAAAGATTCTGGAACATCATAACCATCGTATTTTCTGTAGACACTAGCTAGAATTTTTGTAGTGCCTGCACGTAGTGCTGTAATGGTTCCATCACTTTCGATGCGGGCAATAGAAGGGTCTTCGCAGCTATAGGTAACATATTCATTCGAAAAACCCCGTACGCTACAGGTTGTAGTTTCACCGACAGATAGTGTATTTTTATCAAGGATGATACTAGTTGATGATAAAGTACAACTGTAAACAAATAATGGTGCAAAATTAACGCCTTTTGAAATCATACAGGTATCTCCGGGTGAAAAGAAGGTATAGCGGGACAGATTGTCCCCTGGGTATACATAGACGGGTTGGGTTCCATAGGTCCATCCAACAAAATGTGCAATAACATATTTTTGTCTTCCTTGATAGTTAGGAAGAGTAATGCTAGATGAGGTTACACTGATAGGTTCTTGCTTATATACTTCGCCATATACATCATAATAACTAATTAGAGAATTTTCAGTAGAGATAGAGGAATTGTCATTTTCTACAATTTGCTCCGAGGGTGTAATAGTGGAGGCAATGCATGGTTGCATTGTATTCCACGGTGTTGTTTCTAATAAACAACTAAAAAGTAAGACGATAGATAATAATTTTTTCATGTTCAGTACCAGCCTTTCTAATTTTTTCTACTTTTTTTCGGATACAAATAAGCGGACGCTATTTGCTATGTTAGTTTATAAAAATTTTTTGTACTTTTTTTGAACCTGAATTGCTAAATTTTTCTGTGGTATGTTCGTTAAATCAGTAATTATGTGAAATACCTAACGAATTGACCGATAAAAAAACTTCAAATAACAATATTATACACAATTTTTTTTCTTAATACAATGGTGTGCAAGAGAAAAATTGTGAAATATATTCTGGAAAATTGACAAAAAAAGTATTATTACAGTATTATGTATATATAAGAACGTTTTTTACTTATTATCTATAATATAGTTTGAAATACAACAAGAGTGATGTAGATAAGTAGGAAATAATTGGTGATATATAAAGCGTTTCGAGCAAGTAGTAGGGCTATAATGGAGAAAGGGATCAGTAAATGAATGCAAAAGAAAACATGATTATTATAAAAAATGAGATAAAAACCAATCAAGTAGAGCGTTGCCAGTACAATCCAAGTACACAAAAAATGCAAGTAGAATTTAGCAATGGGAAGATGTATCCGTACAATGCAAATAATGTAAAATGCTTAAAGAACCCAGCTATACTGGATGGAAATAGTTATCGTATTAGTAGGGCAGGAAAAGTTTTTTATGGAATAGTAGAAATATATATTTTTAAAGACGGAAATTCGTCGTATTGGCATATTTGTTTTAACAATGGTACAGAGAGGGATTATAAGGAAGATAAATATGCCAGTCTGGATGTGCTTTGCCATTTTCCAATGAATATGTTGATTAGAGATACAAAAATGTTAGATGAAAAAGAGTCCTCATATGCCATGCATCCTGCTACGCATATAGATTTTCTAATCTACAGCATGGTTAGTAAAAAGCCTGTATTGGCTGTTGAGGTGGATGGATATACCTACCATAAAACAGGGACAGCACAGGCTTCTAGGGATCAACTTAAAAATCATATATTAAAGCTATATGAAATACCATTCTTACGTTTAAGGACAAATGGTAGCGGAGAGAAAGAAAAAATCATTGAAATATTGGATACACTAGTAAGATAATATCAGGAAGCTTTGAATGCTATTATAATACTTTACTTCCGTTTACCGTTAGTTTAAATTTGGTATCCAATAGTTCGGCAGCTTTACGACACATCATCATTCTGCCAAGAAAGATTTCAAAATAGTCGTACATCGTGCAAATGTTTTCATCAATTTCTAAGTTAAGAGTGATTACTTTTTTTTCGCGGTGTACTTTTAACTTTCGATTGGTTACGGCATAGTTTACGCGGTCATGAATATCGAAGGTTACTCGTTCCTTTTCTCTTACGCGGTTTTTTCGCACATCTGTCTTGTCTGCCAAAATGACTGCTGCTGAAATGGCATCAAAAGCAGAACCAGTGGATTCATCATGATTCCCAATGCAGGATACGATTTCGATTCGATCTTCCAGTGACAAATCCGTTTGTTTTAGAATATCATTAGCTAAAATAGCACCGTATTCTGCATGACTTTTTCGATTGATTGCATTGCCAATATCGTGCATATAGCCAGCAATCTTTGCCAATTCTATTTCATGGTCCGAAAAATGAAGTTTTTCTAAAATCCATCCAGCGGTTTCTGCTACGAGACAGCAATGAGCCGTAGAATGGTCGGTATATCCAAGCATACCGAGATTTTCGTCTCCTTTTCGTAATAATTCTCTAACTTCGGCATTTTTCTTTATTTCTTTGTATGTCATAGCCTTTCCTCCCTTATTTACAAGCGTTTAATAGCATCCATGGCAAGTATGGAGCGTTCACATTCATCTGCTGATAACATAATCTGGCAGCAGTAAGGGCTGTCTTTCATATATTTTGCTGCATAGCTTAGCCCGTTGGTCTTTTCGTCTAAAAATGGACGGTCAATTTGATGCGGATCACCAAGAAGGATGATTTTTGTATCTTTTCCTGCTCTTGTAATAATGCCTTTTACTTGATTGGGAGTCATGTTTTGCGCTTCATCAATAATTAAATATGTTTTTGCGATGGAACGACCACGAATAAAGTTTAATGCTTCTGTTTGAATAATTTCCCGTTCAAAAATCTCTTGTATTTTGTCGGATAGTTCTGCATCGTCTTCGTAACGTTTTTCTTCATCGGAATCCAAAATCTGTTCTAAATTATCTATAATTGGTCGCATAAGCGGAGCAATTTTGTCCTGCTCATTGCCAGGGAGAAATCCAATATCATCATCAAATTGTGCGTTTGGTCTGCACACAATAATTCTGCGATATTCTCCAGTAGGATTGTTGTATACTTTTTCTAGTCCAACGGCAAGTGTGTAAAATGTTTTTGCTGTTCCAGCCATGCCCTGTACGATTACCAGAGGAATTTCACTGGCAGGTGTCATCAGTGCTTCTTGTAAAAAATACTGTCCCATATTTTTTGGTGAAATATCATACGGTTTTTTCTTTTTATACTCTAAAGGAAATACTTTTCCATGTTGCACTTTGCCTAAAAGCGTCTTTTTATTGCTGGTATCTGATTTGAGGAGTATAAATTCATTTTCAAAGGTTTGCACTTCTTTTCGATTGCCTTCCTCATCACATTGGTACAATTTTTTTATGCTGACCCCTTGCTTTTTGAAATCCTTGATATATTTATCTTGAATATAAGCTTCTGTTCGCCCTGTGTATTCTTTATCCTGTTCAGAAATTTGTTCTGTGGAAAAATCTTCTGCGGGAATACCAAGAAGTTGTGCTTTTAAACGCATGACAATATCTTTGGTAACCAGAATTAAAGTTTCCACCTTTTTTTCTTCTTTTAACCCTTTACATACTTGTAAAATGCGATTATCAGCTTTTTCTGTCAGTAGATCAGTGGGAAGTGCTACCTGGGTATAATTGGTTTCTATTCTCAAACTTCCACCATCTTTTAATGGAACTCCAACCAGAAGATCACCTTGTTGGCGTAGTTGTTCCAATATACGAACGGCCTGTCTTGCACAAGCACCTTTTTCTCCATCTGCTTTTTTTAGCCCATCTAGTTCTTCCACTACTTTTAAAGGGATGATTACATCATTATCTTCAAAGCAGGATGTTGCATAAGGGGCTTGAATCAATACATTGGTATCTAAAACATATGTTTTTTTCATAGGCATTCCTCCATAGCATTTCTTGTTTTTAAATTGCATTGGCACAAGAAATTTTTACTTTTTTTGCATTGTTAATGTGAACAGTTTTATTGTAACTTTTACATATGTTTTTCCACTATCACTTGGTGGTAATTTTTGGGTAAAACATAAGTAAAGTTGGATTTTGGTTTAATAGAAATGGATTTATAATTAGGAATCATATGCAAAACTTATGAAAAACATAAAGATTTTATAAAAAAAGTATAAAGTTACTTGACAAACGTGAAAAATTTAGTATTGTTAATAATTAACACATGTTAAATGTTTGCCATATATTTTAGGAAAGAAGAAACTATGTTCATGAGAAGTTCATAGGATATATGGTATGGCATATGAAAAGAGCAAAAAGAAAGGATGGATAGCATTGTGTAGGAGTGAATTGCAGGAACAATTTTTTGGACTAATGCAAAAGTTTCAAAAATTTCATTTTGAACGCATGATTCCGGAAGTTTCAAAGATGGAATTTATTACATTGCATCAGATTTTTCAATTACAGAGAAAAAATGGAACGGAAAAGGGAATATATGTTTCAGAGTTAATAAAGAAAACGGATGCACTTCCTTCTGCGATGTCCAGACTATTAAAAGGTCTGGAGGAAAAAGGGTATATACAGAGAGAATGCGATAAGGAAAATCGTAGGAATACCTTGGTCTGTGTAACGGAGGAAGGAAAAAAGGTAGGTGAACAGGTACGACAACGAATGGAAGGATACATGGATATGGTATTTCAGAAAATGGGAAAAGAACAGGTTGTTGAATTGATTCGATTATGGGAACAGTTATTGAGCTGTATGGATGAGGAATTAACGGATATGTCTGCTGGGCAGACTCCAGTATAAAAAGAAAGGAAAAGAAGAAGCAATGAGTAAGATATTTAAAAATCTTGTACCATTTTGGAAAATGGTAATCTTTATTCTTGTATTTTTATGTGTGCAGGCAGTGTGTGATCTGTCTTTGCCGTCTTATACATCTAAGATTATTGATACAGGAATACAAAACAAAGGTGTGGAACACGTATTACCAGAAAAGATAAAGGCAGAAGAATATGATTATCTGACAATCTTTTTGACAAAAGAGGAAAAGGATACATTGAAGGACATCTATACCTTAGATGAAAAACAGAATGTCTATTCCTTAACAGAAAAGAAGGAATCCAAGCTGAAGGATTATGATGAACAATTTGCGATTGCTATGTTATTAGATAATCAGATGTCAGCTATGTCAGAAAAGGATTTTAAAGCGATGTTGACAGAGCAGCAGAAACAGGCACAGGAAGCGGCTCAAAAGTCAAATGCAGAAACACAAAAAGCGGCACAGAGTTCGCAAAAGTCACAAACACAGAAAGCAGCACAGGATGCACAGGCGGCCCAAAGCGAGCAAGCAGAAGGACAGCAGTCTGTAACACAGAGCATAGAAGAAATACCGTTGGAACAGTTAGTGAAGCAGTTAGGTGTAGATCTTCCAATTACAGAGAAAAAAGTGGAAGAAGATGGAAAGAAAACAACGGTCAAATATGTAGATGTACGTCCACTGTATCAAATGATGGAAGAAAATGGACAGATTACAGAGGATACTGTGATACAGATCCGAGATTCTGTTGAAGAAAAAATGGAGACAATGGGTAGCACTATGATCCAGTCTTCTGCAATTGCACAGACGATTGCATTGGAAAAGGATGCTGGTGTTAATATGAATCATAAACAGACCTCTTATTTGTGGCAATGTGGAGCAAAGATGCTTGGATTGGCATTACTCATGGCAGTGGCAACTATCATAGTAGGATATTTAGCTGCTAGAATTGGTGCTGGAGTTGGTAAAAATCTTCGAGAAGGTATGTTTGAGAAGGTAGTGCATTTTTCAAATGCCGAGATGGATAAATTTTCGACCGCTTCTTTGATTACGCGTACAACAAACGATGTACAGCAGATTCAATTAGTTACAACAATGATGCTTCGTATGGTTGCTTATGCACCGATTCTTGGTATTGGTGGTGTTCTTAAAGTTTGGAAGACAGGCGCTGGTATGGGCTGGGTTATTGCATTGGCAATTGCGGTAATCCTTGGACTTGTTGGTGTTTTGATGGCATTAGCAATGCCAAAGTTTAAATTGATGCAGACTTTGGTGGATAAAGTAAACTTGGTAGCCCGTGAAATTTTGACAGGTTTATCAGTTATTCGTGCTTTTGGACGCGAGAAAAAAGAAGAAGAACGTTTTGATGATGCAAATAAGAATTTAACAAAAACCACATTATTTACCAACCGTGTTATGACATTTATGATGCCAGGAATGATGTTGGTAATGTATGGATTGACTATCCTTATTGTTTGGGTAGCAGCACATAAGATTGATGACGGTGTGATGGAAGTTGGTTCTATGACTGCCTTTATCACATATGCAATGATGATTGTAATGTCCTTCTTAATGCTTACCATGATGTCTATTATGTTGCCAAGAGCAGCAGTTGCAGCAAATCGTATTGACGAAGTGGAAAAGACAGATATTAGTATCAATGATGCAAAAGAATGCAAAAAACTTCCAGAACAGAAAGAGGAAAAGCGTGGAGTAGTAAGCTTTTCTAATGTTTCTTTCCGCTATCCTGGTGCGAAGGAAGATGTATTAAGTGATATTAGTTTTAAGGCTGAACCAGGAAAAACAACGGCTATTATTGGTAGTACAGGATGTGGAAAATCCACGTTAGTACATTTAATTCCTAGACTGTATGATGTGACAGCAGGAAGTATTACTTTGGATGGCGTAGATATACGAGAATTATCCATGAATGATTTGCGTAATGAAATTGGATTTGTACCACAAAAAGGTGTGTTATTTTCAGGAAACATAGCTTCTAATTTAAGATTTGGTAATAAAAATGCTACGCAGGAGGAAATTGAGGAAGCAGCAACAATTGCGCAGGCAACAGAATTTATTGACAAAAAAGAAGAAGGTTATGAAAGTCCAATCGCACAGGGTGGAAGCAATGTATCAGGTGGACAAAAACAACGTCTTGCCATTGCAAGAGCCATTGCGAGAAAGGCAAATATTTATATTTTCGATGATAGTTTTTCTGCTTTGGATGTAAAGACAGATGCAGCAGTTAGAAAAGCTTTGGGAGAAAAAGTAAAAGATTCGACAGTAATTATTGTAGCGCAGCGTATTAGCACTATTTTACATGCGGATCAGATTTTAGTAATTGATGATGGAAGAATTGTAGGAAAAGGTACACATGAACAATTGTTGAAGGAATGTGATGTATATTTGCAGATTGCAAAATCACAATTATCAGAAAAAGAATTAGGTTTAGATGGAAAGGAGGATGAAAAGCATGAGTAGTGGAAACAGACCAAGAAGAATGGGTGGACCGGGAAGAGGAATGGCACCCGGTGAAAAGGCAAAAGATTTTAAAGGCACTTTTAAAAAGATTGTTGTTTATATTGGTAATTATAAATTTGGTGTGCTTGGTGTTATGATTTTTGCGATCTGTTCTACGGTGTTTAATGTAGCAGGACCTAAAATCTTAGGAAAGGCAACGACTGCATTGGCAGAAGGGTTAGGCAGAAAAATCGCAGGCACTGGTGGCATGGATTTTGATTATATTGGAAAGATTCTTCTCTTTGTATTAGGTCTCTATTTATTGGGAGCTGCATTTAACTTTTTACAAGGTTGGATCATGACGGGAATTACCCAAAAGATTTGTTATCGTCTTAGAAAAGAAATTTCTGAGAAAATCAATCGTATGCCAATGAAGTATTTTGAAAGCCGCACATATGGTGAAGTATTATCCAGAATTACAAATGATATTGATACGTTGGGAATGGGACTTAACCAAAGTGTGACACAGATTATTACATCGGTTTCTACCATGATTGGTGTACTGGTTATGATGCTTAGCATTTCACCTCTTATGACGTTGATTACACTTGTAATTTTACCAATCTCTTTAGGGTTGATTTCTTTGGTTGTGAAGAAATCACAAAAATACTTTAAAACGCAGCAGGAATATCTTGGTCGTATTAACGGACAGGTAGAAGAGGTATTTGGTGGTCATTTAGTAGTAAAGGTGTTCAATAAAGAAGAGGAAGTTGTTGACGAGTTTAAGAATACAAACGCAGTTTTATATGACTCAGCATGGAAATCACAGTTTTTATCTGGAATGATGCAGCCAATCATGATGTTTGTAGGAAATCTAGGTTATGTAGCAGTAGCAGTATCTGGTGGTTATCTTGCAATCAAAAAAGTAATTACGGTTGGTGATATTCAGGCATTTATTCAATATGTGAAAAACTTTACACAGCCAATTCAGCAGTTGGCACAGGTTACCAACCAGGTACAGTCAATGGCAGCCGCTGCGGAGCGTGTATTTGAATTGCTTGAGGAAGAGGAAGAAGAACAGAAGGTTTCCAACCCTGTTAAATTGGATAAGATTGAAGGTGCTGTATCCTTTGAACATGTACATTTTGGATATGACCCAGAAAAGATTATCATCAATGACTTTACTTGTGACGTAAAACCAGGACAGACGGTTGCAATTGTAGGACCAACTGGTGCGGGAAAGACTACGATGGTAAAACTGCTGATGCGTTTTTATGATGTAAATGAAGGTTGTATCAAGGTAGACGGACATGATATTCGTGAGTTTAATCGTTTAGACTTGCGAGATGGATTTGGAATGGTATTGCAGGATACTTGGTTATTTAAGGGAAGTATAATGGAAAACATTCGTTACGGACGTTTGGATGCTACGGATGAAGAAGTAATTGCAGCAGCAAAGGCAGCACATGCACATCATTTTATTCAGACCTTGCCTGGTGGATATGATTTGGAATTAAATGAAGATGCCAGCAATGTATCACAGGGACAAAAACAGTTGCTTACAATTGCGCGTGCCATTTTAGCGGATAATCCGATTATGATATTGGATGAGGCAACCAGTTCAGTAGATACCCGTACCGAGGAACGGATTCAAAAGGCAATGAATAACCTGATGAAAGGAAGAACCAGTTTTGTAATTGCCCATCGATTATCCACAATCAAAGATGCAGATGTCATATTAGTAATGAAAGACGGAGATATCATAGAACAGGGAAATCATAACACACTGTTAGCCCAGAATGGCTTCTATGCAAACCTATATAACTCACAATTTGCAGATCCCTATGAGCGGTGTGCAGTCGAAGCATAACAGTGCGTGCAAGCTGGCTTGCAAAGCACAGTTGTGCTTTGGCTGCATAGCGCGACAGCGCGTCATGAGCATGGAGAGAAGCGGAATGCGAATGAAACCGCGAGAGGAAGAGAAAGAAAAGAAACCAAAGTACAAATTAAGGTGCTATGGTTTCTTTTTTTATAGAACAGATGTATGATATGACTTAAAATGAACTTTGGGTTTAAAAATGAACTTTTAAATAAAAATTAAACTTTTCAATAAAAAGACTTGAACTTTTTAATGAAAAGCCTATAATAAGAATAAGAAAAATGAACTTTAGAAACCAGACTTATTTTTGTTAGGCGAAAATAGGTGAAAGGAGGTAGTCTATGGAGAGTGTCACTTTTGCAGAACGATTAAAAGAGGCCATGAGCAACAAAGGGATGAAACAAGTTGATTTGCTTCGATTGGCAGCAGCCCAAGAGATAAAACTTGGTAAGAGTCAGGTGAGCCAATATGTAAGTGGAAAAGCTGTACCAAGAGAAAACATTGGTACATTTCTGGCGGATGTATTGGATGTAGATATGGAATGGTTGTATGGAAAAGATAAAGCAAATGGAAATCAGATAGATAGCGCACGCCAACGTGTGACCGTAGAAGGGGGAAGTTCAATGAGAACATTTAAAAAATCAACAAAATTAGACCATGTACTATATGATGTAAGAGGTCCTGTAGTAGATGAAGCAAGTAGAATGGAAGAAGCTGGAACACATGTGTTAAAATTGAATATTGGAAATCCAGCACCTTTTGGTTTCCGTACACCAGATGAAGTTGTATATGACATGCAGCGACAGCTAGTAGATTGTGAAGGTTATTCTGCTTCAAAGGGACTTTTTTCTGCCAGAAAGGCAATTATGCAATATGCGCAAATTAAAGGATTACCAAATGTTTCTGTGGAAGATATTTATACAGGAAATGGTGTCAGTGAATTGATTAACTTAAGTATGTCCGCATTGCTTGACAATGGAGATGAAGTGTTGGTCCCTGCACCGGATTATCCTCTTTGGACGGCATGTGTTACTTTAGCGGGAGGAAAAGCCGTTCACTATATTTGTGATGAGGAGTCAGAGTGGTATCCGGATATAGAGGATATGAGAAAGAAGATTACAGATAAGACAAAGGCAATTGTTATTATTAACCCAAACAATCCAACAGGAGCCTTGTATCCCAAAGAAGTGTTACAGGATATTGTGCAACTTGCCAGAGAACATCAGCTTATTATTTTCTCAGATGAAATTTATGACCGTTTGGTAATGGATGGAGAGGAACATGTATCCATCGCTTCTATGGCACCAGATGTATTCTGTGTTACCTTTAGTGGTTTATCAAAATCTCATATGATTGCTGGTTATCGAATTGGCTGGATGGTACTAAGTGGCAATAAAAATGTTGCAAAAGATTATATAGAAGGATTGAATATGTTGTCCAATATGCGGTTATGTTCCAATGTGCCTGCACAGTCTATTGTACAGACTGCATTAGGAGGACATCAAAGTGTAAATAACTATATTGTTCCAGGGGGAAGAATATACGAACAGCGAGAATATATCTACAAGGCCTTAAATGATTTGCCAGGGGTAAGTGCTGTAAAACCAAAGGCTGCATTTTATATTTTCCCTAAGATTGATACGAAAAAGTTCAATATAGTAAATGACGAAAAGTTTGCACTTGACTTATTAAGAGAGAAAAAGATTTTGATTGTACATGGTGGTGGGTTTAACTGGGAGCAGCCGGATCATTTCCGAGTTGTGTATTTACCACGTATTGAAGTGTTAAAAGATGCAATCGAAAAAATGGGAAATTTTCTTAGCTATTATAGACAATAAAGTGTATATTATACCATGAAAAGATAGAATACAAATGATAGTTTTACTTTTAGAAAGAAGATGTAGCAGGACGGAACACCTTCTTTCTTTTTTGCTTTTTAGGAAATTCCGATTTTTTTAGGCATAAAAAATAACGTATGTTCATCGAACATACGTTAGATAGGATAAAAATGGGTGCACTTACCTAATGATTGTAGAGAACGATTAAAAAATATAAAAACCTTCTTCTCCAAAATCATCATCCAGTTCTTCGTTCATGAAATAATCCATATCCAGAAGATCTTCATCACTCATGGAGCGAATGTCCTCTGAAGTTAATCCCTCTGGTGGATTATCGATGTATTTTTGCGTAATTCCTCTATATTTATTGACATTTGGCAATCCTCTTTTGAGAGAATTGTATCATATAACGTAAAAAATGAAAACTAAGGGGAAGACCGCTTTCTACGAGATTTGGACATAACATTCTCGTACATTTCTTCGAGGGAAATACGCTGGTGATTAAAGTATAGTTCAAGAAAATCCATTTCATGTCCGCAATCCGGACATTTAAGTGGATCGTAACCAAATGCACCAAGAATGGCAACACGCCATTTGTTGAAGCTGCGTAAAAAAGGGTGGGCATTTTTGGAGATGGCACGATAAAGATGTTTGTCAACATCACGATGGCGGGCATAAAGACCACCATAACGGATCATTTTAAAATGTTTTTCGGGAATATGACGAATTAAGCGTTTGATAAAATCCATAGCAGGAATGGTTTCAACGACAAATTTCTTCATAATAGTCATTAAAAATTTTTTGTAAAATATTCATAAGACTATTGTGACAGGAAATGTAGAAAAAAGAACCCCATAATTCCCCTCATGAATGAGGGGCTAGGGGAGT
>FR899708.1 GCA_000437275.1 Clostridium sp. CAG:411
ATCAAGATATCTGCTCTCTGTTATGGTCGATGTTGTAAAGGATGGTGAAATCATTCCAGCAAAAGTGGTTTATGTCCGCAACCGCAACAAACGCAAGGAGTACCTCTGTCTTATTTCTACAGATATAAATCTGGATGAAAACGAAATCATCCGAATTTATGGAAAACGTTGGGATATAGAGGTGTTCTTCAAGGTATGCAAAAGTTATCTCAGCCTGAGCAGAGAGTGCAATTCTCTATCCTATGATGCAATGACAGCACATACCGCAGTTGTTTTTACTCGATACATGATGTTATCGCTGGAAAGCCGGGAATCTAATGATAACCGGTCTCTTGGCGAACTCTTTTTATACTTTTCCGATGAGCTGTCTGATATCACTTGGATACAGGCATTTCAAATGCTACTTCAAATGTTCCGGACAATGTTTGAGGAAAATACCGAGTTATCAAATGAGAAAATCAGCGAATTGGTGGAGGCATTTATGAATGCACTTCCAGTGATGTTGAAAACTCAGTTGCAGGCTGTATAAAAGCTGAACATTGACAACGGAATAACTGCCAGATATTGAATTTTCAAGGTACATAGCTAAAATTTATGTGCAAAGTTTGAGTAAATAAAATTAATATACCACGTTTTTTCTTTCCCAATTATTGCAAAACAAGTTATATCCAAACTTATAATCTACTCTGCCAAAACTATCAGCCCTCAATGAATCACCTTCACATATAACTTCAAGTTTAGAACTATTACAAAATCGAGAATATATATAACCCTGTGGAGGCAATATTAATCCTTTGTTCTCTCCCTCTGTATTATATACTATGATACTTTTTCTTTTATTCATTACATATATCTTCTTTTTTAATATAAAAATATCATTTATATCTTCTAGCTGGATTTCATGTTTTCCTGCATTCTCATCATAAATAGTCAACAAATTATTATCATCATATTTACAAATATCCTCACCTGAAAATCCTACAAATCGATATTCATAAATTCCATCAAACATTAATTCAATGTAAATTGCTGTTGCAACATCTGTGGCAAATTCAACTCCCTTTGTCTCGTATATAATCTCTTTATCATCATATAACCACTTTACCATATTATCTACATATTCAACTTCCATAATTATAATCCGCCTTTCTG
>FR899709.1:0-3839 GCA_000437275.1 Clostridium sp. CAG:411
GGCTTTCGCAGAAAGGCGGATTATAATTATGAAACAGTGTATGGATTCAGAAAATTTACATCGAAGACTGAAAAAGATTGTGGGACAAGTACAGGCGATTGACAAAATGATAGACCAGGATGTACCCTGTGAAGATATTTTATCACAAATAAATGCCGCAAAATCAGCGTTACATAAAGCAGGTCAGGTGGTTCTTGAGGGGCATATTAAACATTGTGTTAGAGATGGAATTGAGCATGGGGATGCAGATAAAACCATCGAGAACTTCACAAAGGCAGTAGAACGCTTCGCAAACATGTCGTAACAGTTCAGAGGGTGCGCTTATATATATGTAGTATGCACTGTTGCGCTTGCGGATAAAGTGTATACTACATATATATAAGCATAGCCGGTAACGGCGTCATGAGAAAAATGCCTATCCAGTTATTAAAATTTTAGGATATTTTTAAATAAGGCATTTTTTGAATGGACCCTCTGGATTGAAGACAAGTGTTCAGCCAAAGGCTATATTTTACTTCCTAATTTTTCCTACGAAAAAACCGATATATAATATGGATGATTTTGTGTATTTATAAGAATGTTTACGTTATAAACAAAAAAAGTACCAGAATCTAGGGGTATTAATCAGACTATAAAAAACAGGGGTATGTTTTTTAGGGTCAATGAAAAAGGAGGTCTTCGTATGAAGAAAAAGGGACTAAAGAAACTTATTGTGACAGCATTGATTGGGGCAATGACTATCACGCAATTTGGGGCAATTCCATGCAAGAAGGTGCAGGCGGCAACCATTGCTATTAATGCAAAGAACTTTCCAGATCAGGCATTAAGAAATCGTATCAGTAATTATGATACCAATAAAGATGGAAAATTGTCTGCGGACGAGAATGCAGCGATTAGCCAGTTGTATCTTTCAGATAGTGGAATGAAAAATTTGAAAGGAATCGAGAAACTTACAAATTTGAATTAGATTACGGTTTATGGTAGTAATTGCACTAGCATGGATTTTTCAAAAAATACAAAACTAGCGTATATTAATGTAAGTAATAATAAAAAAGTGAAAACAGTGAAGTTTCCAACGAAGGCATTAACGACAGTATCCTTATATGATAATAAAGTGTTAAAGACAAGTAATTTGTCTTCCTGTAAGAAACTTGAGAGGCTTTTTGTGGAAAATTGTTCAAAGCTTGGAAATCTGAAGGTGGCTTCTTATTCTAAACTAAAACAATTATCCGTACGAGGAACTTGTGTTACAAATGTGGATGTATCTAAGAATACAAAATTAGAGTATTTAAGATGTGGTGGTAAGATTAGCAATTTGAAAACCAGTACAAAAAACAAGAAATTAAACACAGTTGAAGTTTACGGTGATTCCAAATTAAAGACATTAAATCTTTCCAAATTAAATAATTTGTCAAGTATTAATGTTACCAATGCTAAGATTCCGATGAAAAATATTAAGGTAAAAAAAGCGTCCAAGATTAAGAGTATGACATATGCAGGTGGACCAACTACAGCAGTTGATTTTTCAAAATATAAGGAATTGACGAATGCGATTGTTGGTGGAAAGAAAGTTACCAGTGTTAAGGTTTCTTCGAATAAAAAATTACAATACTTAAGTGTAAATAGTACAAAAGTTAAGACGATTAATACATCAAAAAATACAAGCTTACGGTCTTTATATGCAAATGAGAATAATAATATTACAGCAATCAGTGTTTCGGGATTAAGTAAATTAGAGTCTCTTAGCGTATACAATAGTGCTGCACTGAAGTCAATTAATTTTAAAGGAAATAATAAGTTGATATCATTGTCTTTGAGTGGCAATAAGAAGCTGAGTAGTGTGGATGTTTCAGGCTTAACGAAACTAACTAATTTGTATCTTTCTAAAAATGCATTAACGAAATTAGATGTATCTAAGAATAAAAACTTAACTTCGCTATATGCGGATTACAATAAGATAACAGCATTCAGTTTAGATGGCAACAATAATTTGCGATACTTAAGTCTTTACAATAACAAGTTGCAGACCGTAACATTAACAAATTTATCACAGCTTTATCAGGTAAATTTAAGGGGAAATACAATTGCGACCATAAACATGGACAATTTACCATTACTTGATTCGTTGAGAATTAAGAACAATAATAAACCAGTCGCAATTAATCTAACTAATATGAAACATGCGTTAAGGGTGTATTGTACAAGAGCAGCAACCATAACACTTGATGAAGGTGAATATGTATGGGAAAATATGACCTCAGGTGAAGAATATGCTACAGAAACTGGAAATGTATTTGAGGCAGCAAAATATGTTTCAGCAAATGAGACAACCTCACAGTTATTTGTATTAAATATACCAGATAGTAACCATTATTATGAAATTGAAGTAGCTGACAATATGTCAGAGTATTAGAATACGAAAGATACGAACCCGTTTATGCAGTTAGACGGGTTCGTTTATAGGTAAAGGAGAAAGACATGCAGACAGAAAAGGGAAGGAAAGCATTACGAGTTACATTTTTCTTTATGCCATTTTTATACGGATTATTCCGTGAATATGGTGCTATTTTAGCGGGAATTGTAATGTGTCTGCTTGCGATTTCAATTATTATGGAAGAAGCATCGTATCACCTCTGTGGTAGTCCATGTATTTGGATTCTTACAGGTGTTCTTCTATGTTATGGGATTGTAAGTATTTATGGAATAGCCAAGGGAATGGCATTTCTGGGCTTTACAAAGCGTATTCCATTGTTGTTTTGGTTTATTTTATTGGCACAATGTAGGAAGGAAAAGAGAGAGGATTTATTAGAGTTACTTCCCTTGATGGGAGCAGCGATGACAGTTTTATCTGCATTGGGTTTTTTGATTCCCTATTTGCATGACTATTTATTTACGGAAAATAGAATGGCAGGATGTTTTCAATATGCGAACACATTTGCTTTATTTTTATTGCTTGGTATGATAGGGCTGCTGTATAAAGAGGAAAAAGGCTGGAAGGATTGGAGCTGTTTTGTGATTTTGGCATTTGGTATCCTTTGTTCTGGTAGTCGAATTGTTTTTATACTTACTATGCTTTGTCTGATAATCAGAATCATTGAGAAAAAGGCTTGGAAAGGGCTTATTGCATTAGGGGCTGGAGTGGTGTTACTTGGGGGAGCCAGTGCCGTTGTTCCAACTTTAAAGTATACGGTTGGACGAATTTTTACTACTTCCTTACATTCCAGTACACTATTGGGGCGTTTCCTATATGTGCAGGATGCACTGGAACTTTTAAAAAAATATCCATTTGGTATGGGAGCCTATGGCTATTCTTATGTAAATGGGTCTGTTGCTACTGGATATTATCAAGTACAGTATGTCCATAATGATTTTTTACAGATTGGATTGGACGTAGGAATTTTGCCAATGCTTGCCATGATTGGTGTAACGATATGGGGAATTTGTAAGTGCAAAAAAGGCAGAAATCGTATGTGGTTAGCTGTGTTTGCGATACATAGCTTGTTTGAATTTAATTTAGAATTTACCTTTATGAGTATGTTGTTTTGTCTGTTTTTACCAATATGGGATGCCAAAAAGAGTTTTGCAGTCCACACAAAAGAAAAAATCATAGCCATTGTGATTGGCGTTGGTTATATCATTGCAATGTTACCATTTGGAGTGTCTAGTTTCTACTATTATGCAGATAATTATAATGCTGCACTTAGCTGGTATCCGTATTATACGAAAGCAAGAGAAAATTATGCTAAGATATTGGAAGACGAGTTAGAAACAGTGGAGCAGTTGGATGAACTTGCCATGTTATCAAACCAATTACTTTCTCAAAATGCATACAGTCGTGT
>FR899709.1:3861-19220 GCA_000437275.1 Clostridium sp. CAG:411
GGGTATCAGATTCGGGCGGCAGAATGTTATTATCAACAGCGATATGAAGAAATGATACAAAACGAAGATAAGACGATTGCACTTTGCCCTTATTATACAGAGGAGTATGAAACCTATGCCCAATATTTGCTTTTTGCAATTAATACCTGTATGGAGCAGAAAGACGAGGAAAGTTTGAATATCTGTATGGAAAAACTGTTGGGACTTCCAGAAGAGATGAAGCAGTATAAGAGAAAGATGAGTTCATTGGGAAAACAAATCAAAGATCAGCCAAATTTTACATTATCAAAAGAAACGGCAAAGCAGATAGAGCAATATAGAAAAGTATGGCGTGAATAAAAGAATAGAGTAGAAAAATGTGCCCGATAGAGCAAAAATGCTCTGTAGGAGGGCAATGTTAAAAAAGCATTTATTTATTCTGAAATGTGACAAATAGGTCTGTTCAGAGTGGATAAGTGCTTTTTTCTTTCTTTTATTTGTGGATTACAAAGGATTGCTGGGATGAAATGAATAGACTTGTTCGCTTTGTTTTAAAAATAAGCCCCTTGACAACATATACCCCTATAGGTATAATACACCCATACCCTATAGGGTATAAAAGCAGACAGGTAAAACATTTTAGCAATGAAACGCTTTAGAGATTTAACATAATCAAGAAAGTTCCACGATTCTATTGCGTAGAGCAATAAGTGGTGCAATTGCCTAAAATGATTTTATGGAAAGGAGTTTATATGAAAAAAGCAATAGACAAAATAGAATGGCTATTAGAATTGGGTGGAATAAAACGTGATATTGTGTTTCTGGTTTTATCCGGAATAGCATTGTTGCTAAGTTTCTTTAAGGTGACCATTTTCTCCATTGATTTTGCGTGGATTTCCATTGTTTTATGTGGATTGCCTATTATCCTGGAAGCTATTATTGGACTTATTACGGAGTTTGATGTAAAAGCAGATGTGTTAGTCTCGTTGGCACTTATTGCATCCATCTGTATTGGAGAAGATTTTGCGGCAGGTGAAGTGGCATTTATCATGCAGATTGGTGGATTGCTTGAGGAAATTACGGCGCAAAAGGCAAGAGCAGGAATTGAAAAACTGGTACATTTGACACCACAGACAGCACGTATTTTAAAAGATGGGAAAGAAACGATTCTGGCAGCAGAACAGGTACAGGTAGGAGATCGTATTCGTGTATTAGCAGGAGAGACGATACCAGTGGATGGCGTAATCCTATCGGGAGAAACAGCTATCAATCAGGCGGTATTAACAGGCGAATCTATGCCAGTAGATAAAAGCAAGAGCGATGAAGTATATTCTGGAACGGTAAACCAGTTTGGTGTATTTGAAATGGAGGCAACCAAGGCAAATGAAAATAGTTCCATACAACGAATGCTTCGCCTTGTACAATCGGCAGATGCAGATAAGGCAAAGATAGTAGGGATGGCAGATAAATGGGCTACCTGGATTGTTGTGATTGCTTTGACAGCCGCAAGCATTACTTGGGCAGTTACTGGAGAAATCATACGAGCTGTTACTATTTTGGTTGTATTTTGCCCTTGTGCTTTTGTTTTGGCTACACCAACTGCGATTATGGCAGCGATGGGAAATGCTACAAAGCATGGTTTCCTTGTAAGGGAAGGGGATGCTTTGGAGCGTTTGGCAAAAGTCTCTAAAATTACTTTTGACAAGACGGGAACATTGACTTATGGAAAACCAAAAGTAAGCAAAGTATACAGCATTCATGCAGAGTATCCAGAACAGTTATTATATGCTTATGTGGCAGCCGCAGAACAATATTCAGAGCATCCTCTCGGAAAAGCAATTACAACAAACTATAAAAAACAGGTTAAGCAGGAACTAAAAGAAGCGGAGCAATTTACGATGCTTCCGGGACAGGGAGTACAGGCGGTTGTGGATAAGCAGGAAATTATAGTGGGAAACACAAAACTTTTAAAACAGTACACAGGACAAAATATTGATAACCTGCAAAAAGAGGCAGAGCAATATGTAGAAAAAGGATGTACGATTGTTTACGTGGCAATTAATCAGGTAATTTCAGGCTTTTTAGCACTATCAGATACAATACGAAAAGAAAGTGCGGATATGATAAAGAGAATGAACAAGGTTGGTGTAGAACCAATTTTGCTGACAGGAGATAATGAAAAGTCTGCCAATACGATTGCAGCGGAGTTAAAGATTGGACGAGTGTATGCACACTGTATGCCAGAGGATAAATTAAAGCATATTTCGGATTTACAAAAATCTGGTTATGATGTTTGCATGATTGGAGATGGCATCAACGATGCACCAGCTCTGAAAAAAGCCAATGTTGGAATTGCAATGGGAGAAATCGGAAGTGATATTGCGATGGATGCAGCAGATATTGTACTGGTAGATGATGAGGTAAAAGAGTTGCCACATCTGTTACAGTTATCCAAACGTATGATGATTACGATTACTTGTAACCTTTCCTTTTCCATGGGGCTTAATTTACTGGCGATTGTGTTGGCTATTACAGGAATACTAAATCCTGTAGTGGGAGCATTGGTACATAATACAGGTTCGGTATTGGTAATTATAAATTCAGCATTATTATTGAGATGGAGGAAAAAGGATGATATTTAATGGGATTGGATTAATAATTGGAATTTTGATTTTTTGTGCAGCAATCTATTATTTTGTAAAAGAAAAAGAGGACATGGAATCCAGAAAAATATATGGAATAGCTAGTGTCGTAGGACTGCTCATTGCAGTAGCCATATTAGTCAAAATATTCCCCTTTTAAAATGGATTGTTGTTGAGTAGGTTTTGTTTGTATCCTTATTTAAAATGTAGGTACACATCCCTCTTATTCCCACCACTAAGTCGTAGAGATACAGGTGAGAGTAAGGGGGATTTTTGTGTGAAAAGAGGAGAAAAGTCGTTTCTGAAAGGTTATGTAAGCGGCAATACTTTTATATAGGATTAGGATAATTTAAGCTATTCTTATGAAAAAAGCATTCTATAGTGCAAAAATGCCTCGCAAGGGTGTATATTAGAATTAATAGTGTTTTTTCAAAGAAGGTACTTGAAAAAATAGCAAAAAAGTTATAATCTATACAAGTTATGTAGGAATTGATGAAGAGTTGAAAGAATGCAGAAATGAGGGTAAAAATGGAAATTACAGTGGAAGAATTAGGAAGCTTAAAACAGGAGCAGTATCATTTGGTTGATATTAGAAGTCGAGAAGAGTTTGAATATGGTTGTATCCCAGGAGCCTCTTTTAGCAGCATAGAAGAATTGTTTTCAAATCCACCAGAGGAAAAGGACAAAAAGATTATTATATATTGTAGTAGAGGTATTATCAGTATTGATGTGGCAGAAAAATTGACTACTATGGGGTATGATGCCTATAGCTTAGAAGGTGGATATTATGCTTGGTTGTTAGACGATATGACACGCAAACAGAACGAGGAAGTCTGTCAAGAGGCAGAAAAAAGTTTGCGGAAGAAGTACCGAAAAACCATTTGGTGTAAATTTGTAAAAGCAGTGAAACAATATGAATTGGTACAAGAAGGGGACAAAATTGCGGTCTGTATTTCAGGTGGAAAAGATTCCATGTTAATGGCTAAGCTGTTTCAAGAGTTAAAGCGACATAACAAATTTCATTTTGAATTAAAGTTTTTAGTAATGGACCCTGGATATAATGAAGAAAACCGACAGATTATCGAACAGAATGCAAAGAAACTAAATATTCCAATTGAAATTTATGAATCAGACATTTTTGATGCAGTATACAATATTGAAAAATCTCCATGTTACCTTTGTGCCCGTATGCGTAGAGGGCACTTGTATAATTTTGCACAACAATTAGGGTGCAACAAGATCGCATTGGGACACCATTTTGATGATGTAATTGAGACGATTTTAATGGGAATGTTGTATGGAGCGCAGGTACAGACGATGATGCCAAAACTGCACAGCACCAACTTTGAAGGCATGGAGTTAATCCGTCCATTATATTTAGTGCGTGAGGATGATATAATGGCTTGGAGAGATTACAATGGATTGCATTTCATTCAATGTGCTTGCAAATTTACAGATACTTGTACAACTTGCAACAATGAGGAAAATAAATCAAAACGAGTGGAAGTAAAAGAATTAATCAAACAGATGAAGAAGACCAATCCAAATGTGGAAAAGAATATTTTCAAAAGTGTGGAAAATGTAAATCTAAGTACAATAATTGCTTATAAGCAAAATGGAGAAAAACGACATTTCTTGGATCATTATAATGAAAAGTAAAAAATCCCCCAGAGAACTGTATGATTTACAGTTCTCTGGGGGATTAATATTATACATTGGATTTAAGGTACTAGTTCCCAACTTCCAATCCATTTCTCCTGTGTATAGTTGTATTTGCGTCGATACAACTTTCCGTTAATTGTTTTGTAACGCCAGCCGATTACATCTGCACATGGTGCGATTGCACTATTATCGTCAGATGGTAAAGCTGTTGCTACTACAGTCTCATTCGTATCTGTGACTTCTGCATTGGCAATACTAAGATCGGAAAAGATAAAAGTAGAACCAATTAATACAAGCAATGCTAATGCGATTTTTTTTGTAAACTGTTTCATGGTACATCCTCCTTTGAATCATAAATAGGTAGGGTTACCCCGATGTTGCCACTTTCTGAATTTCCCAAATAATGATCCTCGTAGTAAATGTCATAGCTGCCATTTGGATTTTTTATCATGTAAGCATTATCCGGAGTAAGTTCAATAGTTTCTTCGGCGTCTGCTGGCTTTATAGAGCTGGCCTCAAATATGAAGCAGAAGGACAACAAAGTAAAAAACAGTATGGGTAAAACAACTATATGAGTTGAAAGCCTCTTTTTCTTTCTATCGCTCTCTGCGGTTACAAAATGAAATCGCTGAGCAATAGAGAATTGCTTAAAACCAATAAAGGAAATAGCAAGTCTTGTATTTGATTTTTGTTTTTCTAAACGTTGTTTTGACATATTTAACAAACAGGAAGCGTAATCAAGTCGCTCATCATTGTTTAGAGGACGAATTACAGCATAATCTGTCCGTAATTCTAAAACTTTTGAGATCTGCTTGCTTAGAATATGTACAAATGGATTCCACCAATAAACAACAGTAAGTAAAGTAAGTAAATACTTTATATATAAATCACCATGATAATAATGAGATAATTCATGTTTAAAAATATATTGCCATTCTTTTGGAGATAATTTTGCCTCTGGAAGGAAAATACATGGTTTCCACATACCAAAAATCATAGGTGTTTCAATTTCCTTTGATTGAATCAGCCGAAATTTTTTTGCCTTTTTAGGATTATCTATCGCATCTATAAACGCTTTTTGTATCATTGGATCGTTCGTGGGAGTGCCAATTTTTACAGAACGTTTTAGTGAAAAGAATCCTCTTAACACATTGAATGAAAAAATCAGACATCCAACAATCCATGCCAGATAAAACAAGTGTTTTACTTGTATATCGTATCCCCAAATAGAGAATATGTGAGTAGTACAAAATTTTCTTATGTTAGGAAGTATATGCTCTACTGGAATTGTAACGGTAAATTTGTATTCTACCGGTAATACAATTCGTATAAAAAGAACGACCAAACAACTAAATAGTACATGAAAGGTTAGTTGATTGATAATTCTCTGGTTGTTTAAAATCAACCATAAAACTAAAACAGCCATACCAGATAAAACGGAAACGTTTAAAATGGAAGACGTAGTTAGAGACATATATTAGTCCTCCTTTTTCTTAAGGTTTTGTTTCTTCTCCTTTAAGATGGCCTCCAATTCTTCAATTTCTTTTAATGCAGCATCTGGATTTTCTTCCTGCTCTAATAAAGTAGCAACAAGACGAGATGCAGTGATGTTTTTCTTAAAGTTTTGAAGCTGTGCAGAAAATTCCTGTACGGCAAAATCTTTCGAATCTACAGTTGGTCTATATCTACGGCTAAGAACAGTACCACTGTAAACAATATCAGCAACTTCAACAAGTTCCTGTTTTAATAATTTTCTCAAAGTAGCCTGTACTGTATTAACAGTTAAAGTATCATCGCGTTTTGCAATTTCAGAAGCAACCAATGGCTCCTCAGAATTCCATAAAATGTTTAAAATATCCATTTCACGATTTGTTAAATTAAAAGCATTTTTTTTCTTTTTCATAGGAAAACTCCTTTTCTAATTTAGTATTATAAAATTTTTGATAGTGCAAGTGCGAATGTGTATAGGAACGCATTTGTGCTTGCATATCTTGTAACTTATATAATAGCCTAGTTATTCATACTAAAGTAAAATAGAATAAAACCAGTTTGAATAACTTAATAGCTATTATCTATCATACTATATAAGCTTACCGAAAACAAGTATGATTATTCAAAAAATATGTTTGTTATCGGAAAAGTTGTATAAAATGTAAATTTCATAAGCTACGAAGTTTATAAACTAATTTTATATCTAAAACTGACAAAAGTCAACAAAAAAACATAAAAAATATCAAAATACAACATAAATTCTTGCTTAAAAGAAAAATGTTGTGAAAAGAGTTTGCTACGAGTGATAATTATTTGGAATTTTCTGTTAAATTTACAAATAAATGAGAATGTAAAAGAAAACGGAAGAAAGGTAAAGGGTATAATTGACAAAAAAGCAATGGCGTGATAGTATAGACGTGTATCATAAATATCAGTAGAGGTGCGTGTTTTAAGAGTACCTTGCAGGATGCAGCAGGTGCAGGTGAATGCAGGGAAAAGGAGAACATGCCGAAGTTGTAAAGTGCCTGTCATTTTATAGCTGGGCGTATGCTTAAGAGGCATGCGACTGTCATCGACGAAAGTGATGGAGTGCTACGTAAGAGAAAATAGATTCAATAGAATTTCTAAGTCGGCACTTTCTGCCGGCTTTTTCTGCGTGAACGAATATGTTTGTGGAAAGCTGTTTTTTACAGCATAGGTAATAGTTAAGTCATACATTCATAACGTGTCAGAAGATATAGGGGAATAAAAATTTTTGAATGAACTGTTACGCAAAAAGATTACCACTTTCAGAAAAGATGGATATAATATAATAGAACTGGATTTACAGTATAAGGAGGAAAAAACAATGGCATTATTTAAGGGTGCAGGTGTTGCATTAGTTACACCTATGAAGGAAGATTTAAGTGTGGATTATGATAAGCTGGAAGAATTGGTAGATTTTCATGTGAAAAATGGTACGGACGCAATTATTGTATGTGGAACTACTGGTGAAGCAGCAACCCAGTCTCATGAGGAACATTTAGATACTGTAAAGGCATGTGTGGAGTTTGCAAAGAAGCGTATTCCAGTTATTGCAGGAACAGGTTCAAACTGTACAGAGACAGCGATTTATCTTTCAAAAAAAGCGGAAGAATATGGTGTGGATGGTTTGCTTGTTGTTAGTCCATACTATAATAAAGCAACACAGGCAGGTTTAGTAGGTCATTTTACTGCGGTGGCAAACAGCGTAAAGCTTCCAATTATTTTGTATAATGTGCCAAGTAGAACAGGATGCAATATTTTACCTGAAACAGTTGCTACTTTAGTGAAAAATGTGGATAACATTGTAGGTATCAAAGAAGCCAGTGGAAATATTTCACAGGTTGCCAAGGTAATGCAACTTACAGATGGAAAGATTGATTTATATTCCGGAAATGATGACCAGATTGTACCAGTGCTTTCCCTTGGTGGTGTGGGAGTAATTTCTGTATTATCTAATGTAGCTCCAAAGGAGACACACGATATTGTTGCAAAGTATTTAGACGGTGATGTAAAGGGCAGTTTGGACTTGCAGTTAAAATATTTACCTTTAATTGATGCATTGTTCTCAGAGGTAAATCCAATCCCAGTGAAAAAAGCAATTAATTTAATGGGAATGAACGTTGGAAATCTTCGTATGCCACTTACGGAGATGAGTAAGGGAAAGGCGGCTGTATTAGAGGCAGAGATGAAAAAAGTAGGTCTTTTATAGATTGTATTTAGAAATTAGATTGCGATAAATAAATTAAAAAAGGAGAACGACAAATGACAAAAATTATTATGCATGGTTGTAACGGTGCTATGGGGCAGACCATTACTAAAATCGTAAAAGAAGATGCAGATGCAGAAATTGTGGCAGGAATTGATATTGTGGACAATAGAGACAATGGATATCCAGTATTTACCAATATAAAAGATTGTAATGTTGAGGCAGATGTTATTATTGATTTTTGTTCTGCAAAAGCTATGGATGCTTTGTTGGATTATTGTGAAGCAAAGAAGATGCCTGTTGTGGTTTGTACAACAGGTTTGTCAGAGGAGCAGTTGGCAAGAATCCATAAATTGAGTGAGACATCCGCAGTATTAAAGTCTGCAAATATGTCATTAGGTATTAATACCTTATTTAAACTTGTACAGGACGCTGCAAAAGTGCTTGCAAATGCAGGCTATGATGTGGAAATTGTAGAGAAACACCATAATCAGAAATTGGATGCGCCATCTGGAACTGCATTGGCATTGGCAGATTCTATTAATGAAGCGATGAATGGACAGTATGAATATATTTATGATCGTTCCCAAAGAAGAGAAAAGAGAGACAAAAAGGAATTGGGAATATCAGCAGTTCGTGGTGGAACGATTGTAGGAGAACATGAAGTTATTTTTGCAGGTACAGATGAAGTAATTGAATTTAAGCATACAGCATATTCCAAAGCTGTTTTTGCAAAGGGTTCTGTATCGGCAGCTAAGTTTTTAAAAGGAAAAAAAGCTGGAATGTTCGATATGCGTGATGTAATTGCAGACGCACAATAGTTACGTGCCAAAATTTGAACGCAATTGCCATTGGTATGCCATTAAATTGCCATTAGCTTCTTGTATACTATGCAAACATGGAAAATTATTGAAAATATGGTAAGGATTTGTTATAAATAAATTAGAATCTGTAGCCATTTGACCTACCCACATAGCTTTTGTTTGTTATAAAAATACGACAATGGGATTCGGGGGAAAGGTGCAAAAAAGAGATAGTATAGAAGGGATAGATAGCAAATATGGACAAGGCAATTAGAGAACAGGAAATGCAAGACGCGAAAGAACGAAATCTTGTATGGCAACAGACGAAGGTTACTTATGAACAACATTGTGAACTATTAGGACAAAAAGGGTTAGTTGTATGGTTTACGGGACTTTCAGGTGCGGGTAAGTCTACGATTGCAACTGAAGTGGAACGCCTATTATGTGAACAGAAAGTTTCTACTTATATGTTGGATGGAGATAATATTCGTCATGGAGTTAATCGGGACTTGGGATTTTCTGATGCAGACCGAAATGAAAATATAAGAAGAATTTCAGAAATTGCAGCTTTGTTTCAGGATGCAGGACTTGTGACATTAGTAGCTTTTATTTCTCCGTTTAAGGAAATGCGTGAGTTTGCCCGTGCATGTGCTGGAGTAGAAAATTTTGTCGAAGTATATGTAAAGGCTGATTTAGAGACTTGTCGTAAGAGAGATCCAAAAGGGCTTTATCAAAAGAAAATTAATAACTTTACAGGCATTGATTCTTCCTATGAAGAACCAGACAATGCAGATATTGTGTTAGATACAACCACACTTTCGGTAGAAGAGAGTGCGAAAAAAGTAATTGAGGAAATTCAGAAACGCTTAAAACAATAGTAGTGATTGAGAAAGTGCAAGATACATGGCTCAATTGTTACAAGAAAGGATACAGGAATGAAGAAAGTAATCACATACGGAACTTATGATTTGTTACATGTGGGTCATGTAAACTTGCTTAGACGCGCCAAAGAGTTGGGAGATTATTTGATTGTTGTTTTATCAACGGATGAATTTAATGCGTTGAAGCATAAGACTGCTTACCATAAATACGAAGATCGCAAGTTAATCTTAGAGGCAATTCGATATGTAGACGAGGTGATTCCAGAGAATAACTGGGAACAAAAAATTTCAGATGTGCAAGATAATGATGTAGATATTTTTGTCATGGGAGATGACTGGAAAGGTGAATTTGACTTCTTAAAAGATTATTGTGAAGTTGTATATTTACCAAGAACAGAGGGCATTTCAACAACAAAAATTAAAACCGATCTTGGTGTAAGTAAGAAATAAAGACAGTGGATTGTTGAATAAAGGGAGGTTGAGGTCGTGAGCTTCAACCTCTTTTCTTTACGCGGTAACGAGTCAAAATCTATGCTTGTGTAGGTGTTGGCTACTGTTAGATGATCGAAATTTGAAAAGTGTGTTTTTCTTAATTTGAAAAGTAGAAAAGTAGGAGGTGTGAGATGGTAACGATTGTAATGGCTGTTTATAATGGAGAAAAATATTTAGAAGAACAACTGGAATCCATACGGTTGCAAACTTACAAGGCATGGAACTTGTTGATTCGGGATGATGGCTCTACCGATCATACAGAAAATATCATAAAAAGATTTGCAGAACGATTGGCAGCAGAAAAAGCAGAGGGAGAAGCGTTGGATGTTCAAACTGTTCAATATGTAAAAAGTGGTGAGCAGGATAAAAAAGGAGCAAAATACAATTTTTTGGCATTGTTGGAAATGGCAGAGGATTCCTACGTGATGTGTTGCGATCAGGATGATGTATGGAAACCAGATAAAATAGAAAAGACATTACAGAGGATGCAGCAGGCAGAGAAGGAAAATGGTACAATACCTATTCTGGTTCACAGCGATGTGGAAGTAGTGGATGAAAAGAAAAATCAAATTTCGGCTTCGTTTTTTGAAAGTGCAGGATTGAAAAAGCAGTTTACACTACCAGAATTGTTGATACAAAATTATGTCACAGGCTGCACAATGATGTTGAATGCACCCGCTTTGGCCTATATGAAGCAGCTTTCACAAGAGCAAAAGGATGCCTGCCTTATGCATGATTATTGGGTCGCATTGGTGGCACAGACCTTTGGAAAGGTCGTTTTTCTGGATGAAACTACCATGTATTACCGTCAGCATGGAAACAATAGTGTAGGGGCAAAATCGACAAAAAGCCCAGCCTATCTTTGGAAACGATTGCGGGCGGGAAAAGGGGACTACCAGAAAAAAATGCAGCAATCCAGACAGCAGATGAAAAGTTTTTGCGCTTGTTACGAGGCAGCATTGCAAGATAAAAAGCAACAGTATACTTTATTGCAACAGTATGGAAATCTGGGGGAAAGAGGAAAAATTTCCAGATTGCAATTTTATAGAAAAAATCATGTCTGGAAAAATGGAGTAATAAGAAAACTCGTGCAGATAATCTGGGGATAAGACAGGAGTTGTTTGAAAGAACAACAGATTTTGGAGGTTAAGATGAAAATTTTAAAGACCATTCGTTTGGTTATCAAATATATCGTTATGTATTTGTCTATGCTTATGCCTCGTTCCAAAAAGATTTGGGTATTTGGCGCATGGTTAGGGGAAAAGTATGCAGATAATACAAAAGCACTTTTTGAACAGGCGCAAAAAAGAAAGGATATCCATGCTGTTTGGATTACGAAAAATCCAAGTGTGGTAGAGGAGATTCGAAAATTGGGATATGAGGCATATACTTTTACAAGCGGAAAAGGAATTTGGTATCAGCTTCGTGCAGGTTATGCCTTTGAAACAAATGGAATCAGCGACTTTAAACATGCCTTTTTAGGAAGGGCAGTGTTTATTAATTTATGGCATGGGGTACCTCTTAAAAAAGTGGGATATGATGATAAATATGCACATAATTGGGACAGCCCTTATCGAAAATTGAGAGATAAAATTGTAAATGTTCCTTTGGGAAAAGAGTATGTAGTTGCGACAAGTGAGACGATTGCCACTATTTATGAGAGTGCTTTTCGACGTCCAAGGAAAAATATACTTTGCTTGGGACAGCCTAGAAATGATATTTTTTTTGAAGCGAGGGATAAGCAGTTATTTCCTGATAAAAAGATAATTCTATATGCACCGACACACCGAAAAGAGGGAAAAGAAAAGATGGAATTATCCAAACGTCTGGATTTTGAAAGAATACAGACGCTTTGTGAAAAGTGGGATTTTTATTTTGTAATAAAAAAGCACTTCTATCATAAAGAAGAAAAAGAAGCGATAGAGAAATATAGTCGTATTTTGGATGTATCTAATCAGGTGTATGACACACAGGAACTTTTACTAGAGACCGATATTTTAATTACGGATTATTCTAGTATATATATAGATTTTATGTTGTTAAATCGTCCTATTTTGTTTTATGCATATGATTATGAACAATATTTACAGGAAGATAGACAGATGTATTTTACATATGATGAGGTTACACCGGGACCAATCGTTAAGGACGGGGGGCAATTGGTGGATGCGTTGGAAGAGAGTCTTTCGGGAAAACAATTTGATGCACAGAAGCAAAAAGAAATATTGGAACTGTTTTATTGCGAACAGGGGCGGACTCCAGTTAGCAATACATTGCTAGATCTGGTGCAGTCAGGTAAATTAAAATAGAATAGAAAAAGGCATTGCGCTTTGTGCAATGCCTTTTTTGGCTTTCTTATCCAGCTAAAAGAATGTTTTTTTCTTTTGCTTCATTGTTGGTTGCTGCCTCTTGTTGTTGTTTTTGATAGACGCTGCCATATTTTGAAAAGGAGATATTGTAAATTTCGTATTCGGATAGTAACTTTGTAAACCAAAGAGGAGTAGAGTTTGTAATCTTTACTTCCATCAAATAGGTATGATTATCAAAGAGTAATGCGCCATGGCTTCCGTGTTCTAAATGCAGATCCTCCGTTCGGCTTCGGATATTCGTATCAAAGGTAACACGAAAATCCGGGTCCTCTTTTCCGAATAGAGCGATTCTCTCATAAGCAAGGCAAAGTTTGGGTGTTAGCTCATAGAGAGATAAAAAGTAATCCATTTCATTTAAAATCTGGGTGGCATCAAATGGATGTATTCCGTAGTTTAAATAATCGTAGGCAAATTGGAGAGGAAGTTCAATTCGTCGTTTATTTACAATGCCATTATATTTTTTCTTTATTTCAAGAAATACAGAATCAAGGAGGCCTGGTGTTCCATAACTTCTCAGACGGAGCTTCTCTTTGTATTTTGGCTTTTCAATAGAGTGTCTTATCAGTAAATCGTCCTGTGTATCATAATAGATATTATTTATTGTGTGCTTTCCAAATTGATCAATTTCCATATAATACAATAATCGTTCTAGAAATTGTCTATATTTTTCCTCTGAGAGTTTGTACTTTTTTTCTACACGGTTAAATACTGTTTGTGCCATAATAAAGCCCCCTTGTTTTAAACGTTAGCGGCCTGGTCTGTTGTTTCCGCCAGGTTGATTCGTATTGCCTCCGCTGTTTGAACTTGTAGTAAGCTCAGTTCCACCGGATACGGTTCCGCTGGATGCATATCCAAAGTCATCTGTGTTTCCTGTAAAGTCAGGATTTAAGTAAACTTTTAAATTGCTTGCGGTTGCATTGCCATTATAGTAAGTAAGACTGCCTGCGGAAGTAGAATAGGTAAGATAAGAAAGTACATTTCCGTCTGCATCTGTTATAGCAATGGCATTGGAACCTGAGCTGTTTGCACCAGAAATGGAACGAGTCAGGTAATTGGTTGTATTGGAAGGAAATTGGCTCATTTGGTTGTAAGTATCAATACCAAGTGCAATACCACCAGTACAGCTAAAGGTTCCATCGCAGTCAAATGCATTATCCGCGCCACTTGTAGGACCGATTACCAAGGTTGTACCACCTGTGATGGTAAGGGAACCGTTGGAGTCTAAACCATCTCCACTGGCTTCTACTAAAATATAACCACCATTTATGGTCATACTGTAATTTGTGCTGGAAGAATTGTTTCCGAAACCAGGGAAGCCGTTCCAAGTGCTGTTGGAATTGCCACCTGCAGCATTGATACCATCATCGGAAGAAACAACATGGATGGTACCATCATTAATTGTAATATCTGTGCCTTCTAATCCCTCGTAACATTTGTTGATATGAATAGTACCACCATTTACTTCCAGAGAAGTATCACTATGTATACCGTCATCTCCCGTAGAGAGTTCCAAAGTACCGTTATTTATGATAAGTGCTCCACCACAATGTAGTGCATCGTCTGAGGTGGCAGCGGTAATAGTACCACCGTTGATGGTCATGTCTCCTTCTGATTTTAAGCCCTTGGCACTGATGTCCAGAGTTTGCTTAGAGTTGCTATTTGACCAGTTTCCAGGCATGCTACCATTCCAGCCGTTAGAAGGATTATTTGTATTGCTGTAAGAAGATCCTTCGTAGGTATATAAATCTAAGGTACCGCCGTTTACCGTTAAGGTACCATTTGATTGGAAGGTATCGGCATATGCGTGGGCAGTAATAGTACCACCATTGATTACAATGGTACCTTCTTTTCCGTCTGCATAATCGGAGTCTTCGCTTGCCTTGCTTGAATCATCAATTGGATTATTGGAGCGAACACAATCAGAGGCCGTACTTGTAAGATTTAAAATAAGATTATCATATGCCCCATCTTTTTCTAAATCATCTTTATTACCGATTTTTACGGAATCCTTTCCTTTTAGGCAAACATCTTTGGAGGTAACAGTGATCGTTCCATTGTAAACTTTTAAATCGTCCTTGCTGATAATTCCATATCCACAGTTACCTGTGATGGTAAGGGAACCTTTTCCTTTGATTTTTAAATCATCTTTACTGTAAATAACACCATTGTCATCATCCTCATTGGTATAAGATTCTCCATCAGAAAGTGTATTTTTCGTACCCTTTTTAATTGAAATATTTACAGAACCATCAATTGAGGCTACATATACTGGAGAAGTAAGCGTATTTGATAAGGTCAGACCTTCAAAACTAAGGTCCACTTCTCCATCTGGGTATGCTGTTTTATCTACATTGACACGAATTTGTCCCTGACTGCAATTACCAGAAACTGTGATTTCCTGGTCTGTAGTTGGAGCAACGATAGTAACAGTTGTACCATCTACAGAAAGGTTTGAAGCATCAGAAGGGGTAACAGTATTGCCGTCCGCATCTTCTAATGTAATACCATCTTCATCGAACTGAATCGAAGTGATAAACACAGTTCCAGTCACCGCAGGTTCTGTGGTTACCGTAGGGGTACTGGTTGCCTTTGGAGTGGCAGTAGGGGTTGTAGTAGGAACTGCCGAAGTGGTTGGGGTGTTTGTCAGGCGTGGGGTAACGGTTTCCTTTGGTGCGGTGGTCGGTGTTGCGGTTACTGTGGAAGCTTCTTTTGTGACAACTGGGGTGTTGGTGACAGAAACCGTAGCAGTTGGCTTGCTGGTAGCAGGGGTAGCTGTCACGTTTGGAGGAGCCGTTACGACCGTTAATGGA
>FR899709.1:19225-23217 GCA_000437275.1 Clostridium sp. CAG:411
GAGCCGTTACGACCGTTAATGGAAGTGCAGTTTCCTTGACAGAAGCGGTTGCCTTAGTGGTAACCTTTTTCTTAACGGTAAGCTTGATCTTTTTCGTTACCTTTTTGGATTTACTAAGTTTTGCTGTCACCTTAATAACACAAGTACCAGCTTTTTTTGCTTTAATAACACCTTTTTTAGAGACAGTAGCTATGGCTGTCTTGCTGGATTTATAGATAAGCTTACTTTTTGAAATAGTTGTTTTTATTGTAAAAGTAGAACCTACATACATAGTTTTCTTGTTTTTACTTATGTTGTTAAATTTTAGGGTTGTGGCAGCTTTCGCTGGTGTAGTGGAGGGAGGAATTAATGTACTCCCCAAGGTCACTGCCGTAAATAAGGCTAATAGTTTTCGTTTTGTCATACCAAAGACACCTTTCCTATATAAAATGTAATAATGGTTGCGAAACTAAAAGGGTATAAATAAAATTGGGGTATTGGAAGTTTCGCGGTTAATTTGTAAATGTAAAATAATGGTAAATTTTCCTTTTTGTAAACACAGTTTAGCAGGAAACTGTGAAAAATCTAAGAAAAAATTTACAAATTAAGGTGAATTTTTGTTCCTGTTTTTTCAACCTTAATAAGATAATGCAGCGATAAAATAAAATGGGACAAGTTGTTACAAGAAAAAATATAGATTTTTTTTACAAAGGAGAAAAAATTATAGGCTTGAATAAGGGAAACGTAAAGTATAACTATATAAATTTACTAAAAAAATATAAGATAGATGGACAGTTTACGCAGAATATAGGTGTTACTAATAAAATGTTCTGTGCAAATTACCCTTTTTTATCAGAAAAAAATAGTGCAGATTGCATAGATAAAAAGAAACTACAAGACAAGTTTACGCTGTAGGTTTCGCTGAGCTGGGAAAGAACTTGAGTCATAAACCATCCTGGTGTAGAATAATATGTTAGGGAAACTTGGACGAGCAGAGAGAAAGAGTTGGCAGGAGGACGGAAATGAAAGAAAAGGGAGTTATCATTCTTTGTTGTATTTTGATATTTTATGCGATGCTGTCATTTAAAATTTATTCGGAACATAATCCGAAAAATGCTACAGAGGACTATGCAAAAACAAAGGATGTACCGCAGAATGGAGAACTTTATAATGCTTGGATTAAAGAGGGGGAAAAAAAGCAACTGACTGCCATGGTAAATAATCAAATGTATGAATTTTCTCTGGCAAAAAATATAGGCAAATTAGAAAATGTGGTAGCAGATTTAAAGATAAAAAATGGAGTGGTAAAAAAGATTACCTTAAAGGAAGATTATATCACTGGGAAGGTACTGGCATTGGATGAAAAAAGTATCGAGATTGAGGGATATGGTAGGCTTTCTTATGGGAAAGGGTACAAAGTATATAGAACGTATGAAGAACCCAAGCAATTAGAGAAAGAAGACGTATTGGTTGGGTATGATGAAGCAAAATTTGTAGTAGCGGGGAAAAAGGTTTGTGCAGCTTTGATTGATAAACCTGTTAAAGTGGGAAATATTCGTGTACTGTTAAGAACAAATAACGGAAAAGATGTGTATCATAGCAGCGTGACGGTTTGTAGTGATACTAAACTTACTCTGATTTGTGGAAAAAAGAAGACAACTTACAAAAAAGGGGAAAACGTTGTAATAAAGGCGGATAAAAAATATTTTGGCAAGGAAAAACGATTAAAGATACAAGCAGAAAAGGGTGGAAAAATTACTGTCATGTCCATAAAAAGGGGAACCGAGAATCCGTCCTATCGAGGCAGTATGGAACTGACATGGGAAAAAAAGAAAGGGCTTCTTCTTGTGAATGAGTTGTCCTTGGAAGAATATTTATATGCAGTCATAGGAAGTGAGATGCCTGTTTCTTATGGAGAAGAGGCTTTAAAAGTACAGGCAGTCTGTGCCAGAAGTTATGCATACAAGCAATTGATTCATGGTGGATGCAGTACATATGGTGCACATGTGGATGATAGTGTTTCTTATCAGGTGTACAATCAACAACCAGAATGTGAGGAGACAATAAAAGCGGTAGATTCTACCAAAGGACAGATTTTACAATACGAAGGAGAAGCGATTACTGCATATTACTTTTCTACCTCCTGTGGTTACACAGCATCCGCAAAAGAAGTCTGGGGAACAAGTCAGGAAGAATATTTGCAGGGTGTGGCACAGTATGAAGGAGAAAAGGAACGGGATTTAAGCAAGGAAAAGGCATTTAAGGAGTTCTTGAAGGAAGATTTAGAAAGTTATGATAAAGACTTCCCATGGTATCGTTGGAATGTCACAATGAGTGTAAGTATGTTGTCAGAGTCCGTAAATCAAGCTCTTTCGGAACGTTATGAGAAAAATAAACAGTGGATTTTAACAAAACAAAAAGATGGTTCTTATGCCAGCAAGCCAATCTCTACGATTGGAGAAATAACAGGAATTTCTGTATTGGAGAGGGGCAAAAGTGGTGTTTTAAAATCGATTGTGATTCAAGGAAAAAAGGGAACAGTTAAAGTTATTTCGGAATATAATATACGGACACTTTTGGCACCAAATCACGTCACCATCTATAGGCAGGATGGAAGTCAGGTGAATGGACTGGATATGCTTCCAAGTGGTTTTTGCTATATAGAGGAAAATCGAAAAAAAGGAACGTTTACGATAACGGGCGGAGGTTATGGTCATGGAGTAGGAATGAGCCAGAATGGAACAAAGACGATGGTAGACTTAGGATATAAATATGAAGAAATACTGGAGCATTATTATCAAGGGGCAAAAATTGTAGAAATTGAAGATTAAAAAGAAAGAAACGAAACTACTTACGAGAGGTTTCGTTTCTTTTCGTTATAGGCACTTTGAATGAAAACATTAATTTCGCCGCCAATTAGGAGCATGTACATACAAAAATAAATCCAAAGCATCAATAGCACAATGGCAGTCAGACTTCCGTAGGTATTTGAGAAGTTCCCCATATGGTCGATGTAGAAGGAATATAAATAGGAAAATCCAATCCAGCCAGCGGCAGAGGCAATGGCACCTGGAAGTTCTGCTAATACATTGGACTTATGGTTTGGTATCACAACATACATATATAAGAAAAATAAAATTAAAATACACATGGCACTGGAAGCACGAATACTAATTACTAATAAAGTTGCATCCTGCAATGCTGGGAAATAATTATTGATGGCATGGCTAATACTATTTCCGAAGGCAAGTAATAAAAGAGTAGCCAGTAATAAAACAGCAAAAATCATCGTATAGATAGTGGCACGAATCCGCAGAATCAAGTAATTACGGTTTTCTGGAATATTGTACACAGAATTTAGTCCGTAGATTAGTGCATAAAAAGATTTGGATGCTGCCCATAATGTAGTAATAATGGTAATAGACATCAATGTGGTGGTAGAAGAGGTGTAGATTTCCTGAATGATCTTCACCAAAAAAGGAGAAAATGCCTCTGGAATCCATTGGGTTACCATGGAAATCAAATCCTGTTCGGTCAAAGGAAGATATTGCAGCATTGTCAATAAGAACATGGCAAATGGAAATGCGGACATCATAATATAGAAGGAAGCCTGTGCAGCGTAGGCAGACACACAATCTTCCTTCATTTTATTTAGAAATGATTTTATCCAAAAGACAATAAAAATGACATAGCGCATGATAATCCCCCTCCCGTTTTCTACTTTTATTATCTATATTTTACCAATATTGCGTAAGAAACACAAGAATGGTTACAATAGTATTAGTATATGAAATATTTTCCTTTTCATGAGTAAAAAAGCGTGTTAAAATAGGGAACAGTTGTTAAAATAATTGGCATACTTGGGTACCACATTATTGATTAGATAGAATGGAGATTAATTATTATGAAAAAGAAGAGAATATTAGCTGGAATGATTTTTGCTTTGACCATAACTGTAAATGGCTGTCAGTCGAATCAAAGTGCTAAGAAAACGGCAGAGACTACAGCGTCTC
>FR899709.1:23222-31431 GCA_000437275.1 Clostridium sp. CAG:411
AGACTACAGCGTCTCCGATTCCTACCGTTGCGGTGGTTGATTTACCAGAGGATAGTTATACAACGTTAAAGGACAATGTTTATACAGCTACTGGTGGAGCGTTGCAAGTTACGGTACCAGAAGATTGGACAATCAGTGATGAGGATGCCACTGTGTTGGTAGCAGGAAAAGAGGAAGATACAAAGGATTGCCTGACGGTACAGATTTCACAGAAAGATAGTAAATTTTCAGAATATACGGTAGAAGATTTTGAAAAAATTTATAGTAAGACCTTGAATAATTATGAGGCAGAATCTTATGAAAAAACAACAGTCGGTGGACTGGAAGCGGGATGTCTTACTTATAGTTTTTCAACAGACACAGAAGATGTACAAGGTTATGAGTATTTTATTGATGGAAACTATACTTATGTGTTGAACTTCACAGATGTTTCAGGAAACTTAAAAGACAAAATACCAGAGATTTTAAAGCAAGTGAAGATATGTAAATAAAGAAGTAGAAGAAAAGAGGACATTGCACGATGGAGCGTGTGGTGTCCTTTTCTGTTTAGGAAGCATTTGTGGAAATTGATATAATGGTAAGAAAATCATGGGAAATAAATTTATAATATTATTTTTTGAATGTAGTAAAATAGAAATATTTGTTGAAAGAGAAAATGACTTGTTGTAAAATGGCGAAGTGGTTAAAAATAATTTAGGAGGATTTGAGGACAAATATATTTGTGTTCAAGATAGTGGTGATGAAAGATAGAAAAAATAGTATAGTTATGCAGGCAAGCATATTAGCGGTTGCCAGTATTATTAGTCGTATTATTGGATTATTATACAGGAGTCCACTAAATTCCATTATTGGAAATCTAGGCATGGGATATTATCAGCAGGCATACACGTATTATACAATTGTATTGCTTACTTCTTCGTATAGTATTCCTGCAGCAGTTTCAAAAGTGATTTCGCAAAGGTTAGCAGTTGGGGAGTACAAAAACGCACACAGGATATTTAAAAGTGCGTTGCTATATGTTCTTGTAATAGGTTTTGTAGGAAGTGCTGTTTTATATTGTGGAGCTGGATGGTTTGTGAATGATGCATCTGCTATTCCTGTAATGAAAATATTTGCACCTACCATTTTAGTTTATGGTATCTTGGGTGTTTTTAGAGGTTACTTTCAGGCGCATAACAGTATGGTGCAAACTTCTGTATCACAAATTTTAGAACAGATAGCAAATGCGGTGATAAGTATTGTGGCTGCATACGTGATGATTCGATATGCGATAAATATTAAAAATGAAAATAGTCAACATATGCAGGCTATTTGGGGAGCAATGGGAAGTGCCATAGGAACTGGGGCAGGAGTTCTGGTTGGATTGATTTGTATTTTAATTATGTACAATAAAAGTAAAGCAGGTATAAAACAGAAAATTGCACAGGACACAACAAAAACACTTCTTGGATATAAGTTTATACTAAAGTTGATTATCTTTACTGTAACTCCGTTTGTTTTAAGTACGGCAATCTACAACTTGAGTAGTACAGTAAACACAAAATTATATACAGATTGGTATGCAAATTATAAGGGTATCCATATCGATAAAGTGACCGAAATTTGGGGACTATTTTCTGGACAGGCACTTACCATTACGAATATTCCCATTGCCTTTTCTTCTGCAATGGCAACTGCTATGTTACCTTCTGTATCGACTTTGATTGCTGCGCAAAAGATTAAAGAGGCGAAAGATAAGATAGGTGTTTCTGTAAAAACTACTATGCTTATTTCAATTCCGTGTGCAGTTGGATTATTTGTTTTAGCTGAACCGATTATAAATTTGCTTTTTTCAAATACAAGAGCAGACTTGAAAACTGCTGGTGGTTTTTTGATGGCATTATCCTTATCTACTGTTTTTTATGCGCTATCTACATTGAACAGTTCTATTTTGCAGGGAATTGGAAAAGTAAATACGCCAATTGTTAATGCTGCGATAGCTTTGCTTGTACAGACAATTACCGCGATTGTATTGTTGCGAATAACAAACTTAGGTGTTTATAGCATTGCCATAGCTACAACGCTATACGCAGGGTTAATGTGTTTCCTAAACCAATATAGTGTAAAAAAAGCGATTGCGTATCGGCAGGAGTATAGAAAAAGCTTTTTTATACCAATTTTGGCATCGGTGATTATGGGAGGAGTGATAAAACTTGTTTATGAAGGAATGTATTTGTGTGTGGCATCTATGAAAATTGTGGTAATTTTAGCAATTATGTTGGGAATAGTATTATATCTGTTTTTGCTTATTCTATTTCAATGTTTTACAAAACAGGAAATAGAAAACTTTCCAGGAGGAAAGAAAATTATAAAAAAATTAAGTAAAATAAGATTAATGAAATAGCACCATTAAGCCATAAAACCATTTTAAGACACACGTATTGTGATTTTGGAGGTTTTATTATAGTTTGATTAAAATAGAATGTTATAACTATTATCCGTATGGGGAGTATGCTATAATATGAAAATGTGGGAATTGCAAAATTCGCTTATACAATGCGACAATAAAATAAAAGGGAGGAAAAATTCTTGAAACTAGAAGTGAAAAATTTGAAAAAGTCCTTTGCTGGCAAAGAGGTATTACATGGAATCTCTTTTTCAGTTGAAAGTGGGAAAGCGTTGGGACTTTTAGGACGTAATGGTGCAGGAAAGACGACTACCATTCGTATTTTAATGGATGTGTTCCGAGCAAATGAGGGAGAAATTTTGTTGGATGGAAAACCATTTGTGCCTAGAAACCATCAAATTGGTTATTTACCAGAGGAGAGAGGTCTTTATCCAAAGAGAAAAGTATTAGAGCAGATGGTATATTTGGCAATGCTTCGAAATGTTCCGAAAGCCAAAGCAAAAGAGAATGCAAAAAAATGGTTGGAACGTTTGGAAATTGGACAATACGAAAATAATTTACTAGAAACGTTGTCAAAAGGAAATCAGCAGAAGGTACAGTTGGCATCGGTGCTAGTTTGTGATCCAGAAATCGTTATTTTGGATGAACCATTCAGTGGATTGGACCCTGTAAATTCACAGATATTACAAGATGTCGTAAAAGAATTGATCGCAGTAGGGAAAATTGTAATATTCTCTAGTCATCAGATGAGTTATGTGGAAGAGTTCTGTGAGGATATTGTCATTATCAATCAAGGACAGGTCGTTTTAGAAGGAAACTTAAATGAAATTAAACTGGCTTATGGACGGGACCAATTAATTCTTGGTGACAGAAATAAATCCGTACAGGAATTTAAACAATTTTGTGAACAGGAACTTATTGAAGTATTGCAGGTATGTGGGCAAACAAAAGATGCATTGATCGTAAAACTTTTAGACGGACAAACAAGAAAAGATTTATTGAAGGCATTGCTGGAAAAGAACGTAGAAGTGGAACAATTTGAAACTTATAAACCATCATTAAATGATATTTTTGTGGAGAAAGTGGGGGATTAACACATGAGACGTTTTTTTACAGTATTTGAATTTGAATTTAAGAGCTATTTAAAAAATAAATCGTTTATGATTACTACCATTCTTATTTCTGTGCTACTTGGTGCCATTATGTTTTTGCCAAATTTTGTAGATATGTCTGATATGCTTGGTACTTCTACTAAAACGGAAAGCACGAAGAATGATACAGATGAGGAAGAAAAGTCAAAGTATGGTATTTTGGATCAAAAGAGATATGTAAAAGATTCTCCATTTTTAGAAACGTTCTATGAAAATGCAGAATTTAAGAGCTATAAAGATGAAAAAGCACTGAAAAAGGCAGTGGAACAAGAAGAGGTAGAAGCTGGCTTTGTGGTAGAGGATGATAGTCACTTCCGTTACCTTGTATGGAATAATTCCATGTATAATGATGGTGCAGAGCAATTTAATCAGGTGATGACATTAGTACATAAACAGGTATACTGTCAGGAGCATAATTTAGATTTTGAAGAACTGGCAGAAAGTTACGATGCACCAGTACAGTATGAACAAGAGATTCTTGGGAAAAATGCCTCTGATAATTACTGGTACTCTTATGTATTAGTAGTAGTCAGCTTTATGATTATTATTTTATATTGTGTTATGATTGCTACTTCTGTTGCCAGCGAAAAGAGCAATCGTGCGATTGAAGTGCTTGTCACCAGTATCGACTCCAAGTTTTTACTATTTGGAAAGGTATTATCAGGAGCATTGGCCGCCTTTTTGCAGGTGGGAATTATACTGGGAGTTACGTTACTTAGTTATCAAGCCAATCGTGACGTTTGGGGCAGTGTGTTGGACCCGGTTTTACATATTCCTAGTGATGTGTTGATTGCCTTTACATTCTTTGGTATTGGTGGATTTTTATTTTATGCATGTTTATATGGAGCATTGGGAGCACTTGTTTCTAAAACAGAGGATGTCAACAAATCTGTCGGTGGATTGCAGATGATTGTTATGATTGTATATGTGGTAGTTTTAATGCAGCTGGACAATACGGATGGAATTATAGTTAAAGTATGCTCGTATCTTCCATTTAGTTCTTATTGTGCTATGTTTGTGCGAATTGCATTGGGAAATGTAGCTATGTGGGAAATTGTTGTATCCTTTGCTATTTTGGTAGTATCTACTGTATTTGTAGGATGGTTGGCAGCTAAGATTTACCGTATGGGAACATTACGCTACGGAAATCCAATATCTATTCGTACAGCATTGAAGAATTTAAAAGGGGAATAAGGCAAACCTTCGGAATCTTCTTATTGAAGAATATGGAAAAACGTGCTATACTTAATCAGAATATACGCAGTATGCGTGAATTTGTAACGAAATCAATTAAAAAACAGATAGAAAAGGATGAAGTGAAATGAATCTAATGTATAACAGTACAAGAAACAAACAGGAAACCGCAACTGCATCTCAAGCTATTTTAAAGGGATTGGCTACAGATGGAGGATTATTTGTACCAGAATCTATTCCGGCATTGGATAAGGATATTGCTACGTTAGCAAATATGAGTTATCAGGAAGTAGCTTATGAAGTAATGAAGTTATACATTACAGATTTTACAGAGGAAGAACTTAAGAATTGTATTAATCGTGCGTATGATAGCAAGTTTGATACAAAGGAAATTGCACCATTGGTAAAGAAGGATGGCGCATATTACTTAGAATTATTCCATGGTGCTACAATCGCATTTAAGGATATGGCACTTTCAATTTTGCCACATTTATTAACAACTTCAGCAAAGAAGAATAATGTAAAAAATGAAATTGTAATCTTAACTGCAACATCTGGAGATACTGGAAAGGCTGCTTTGGCTGGTTTCGCTGATGTGGAAGGAACAAGCATTATTGTATTTTATCCAAAGAATGGAGTAAGTCCAATTCAGGAAAAACAGATGGTAACACAGAAGGGTGCAAATACAAAGGTTGTAGGAATTACAGGTAACTTTGATGATGCACAGAGTGGCGTAAAAGCTATGTTCAACAACAAAGAATTAGCTGAAAGAATGGATAAGGCAGGATATCAGTTCTCATCTGCAAACTCAATCAATATTGGACGTTTAGTTCCACAGATCGTATATTATGTATATGCATACAGTAGATTAGTGAAGAATGGAGAAATCAAAGCGGGAGATAAGATGAATGTCGTAGTTCCAACAGGTAACTTTGGAAATATCTTAGCAGCTTATTATGCAAAGAATATGGGACTTCCAATCGACAAGCTGATTTGTGCTTCTAACGACAACAAAGTATTATATGATTTCTTCCAGACAGGAACATATGATAAGAACCGCGAGTTTATTTTAACAACATCTCCATCTATGGATATTTTAATTTCAAGCAACTTAGAAAGATTAATTTATAAGATTGCTGGAAATGATGCAGAGAAGTGTGCAGATTTGATGAAAGCACTTTCTACATCTGGTGTTTACAATATTACAGAAGATATGAAAGCAGAATTACATGACTTTGTTGGTGGTTATACAGATGAGGCAAAGACTGCTGCTACCATTAAAGAAGTATATGATAAAGAAGGATATATTATGGATACACATACTGCAGTTGCAGCAGGTGTTTATAAAGATTATGTTGCAAAGAGTGGAGATAAGACACCAACTGTAATTGCTTCTACTGCAAGCCCATATAAATTTACAAGAAGTGTTATGAATGCTATTGATGCAAAATACAATGAGATGGGTGACTTTGAGTTGGTAGATGAGTTATGCAAGCTTTCTGGTGTAAAAGTTCCAAATGCAATTGAAGAAATTCGTACTGCACCTGTGCTTCATGATATTGTTTGCGATTCAGACAAGATGCAGGATACTGTTGAGAAGATTTTAAAACTTCAGTAAAATAGACTGTTTAGATTTATGGTGAAGCAGTCATAAATTGAAAATAAGGAGAGGGCTGTCTGTCAAAGATAGCCCTTTTTGGCATTATAAAAAGGGTCTTTTTGGTAAGAAGATTGTTAAAATGGAGGAAAATAAAATGGAAGTATATATTATCCGTCATGGAGAGACCATATGGAATGCAGCAGGAAAGTTGCAGGGTTCTATGGATATTGAATTGAATGAAAAGGGCAGAGCCGCAGCAGGGGCGTTGGGAGAACGATTAGAGGGAGTTCCTTTTGATCGTATTTATGCTTCTCCATTGATTCGTGCGTATGAAACTGCCTGTCTAATTCGAGGACATCGAAATATTCCAATTATACGAGATGATAGATTAAAAGAAATCTGTTTTGGTGTAGCAGAAGGGATTCATCATGACGAATGGAGAACAGAGGAAAGTCCATATCATTTCTTCTATACAAAACCAGAATGTTATGTACCACCAAAGCAGGGGGAAAGTTTTCAACAGGTTTGTGATAGAACAAAATCTTTTTTGGAAGAGGTGGTAGAACCTGCCTGGAAGGATACGGAACGAATTATGATTGTGGCACATGGAGCTTTGAATAAAGGATTGATGTGTCATATAGAAAAACATGGAATCGAAAACTATTGGGGAAAAGGATTGCAGCAGAATTGTGAGGCAACCATTTTTACCTATGACGGAAGCATATGGAAGGAAAAGTAAGGGAAGCGAAAAAATGAATCAGAATAGTTATGTAAATGCAGCAGTGAGAAAGATACAATGCAGTGACAAGAAAAAGAAGGAAATAAAACAACAATTACTGCAAGATGTGAAAAAAGGAATGGAGCATGGGAAATCCATTCATGAGGTAATTGGCGATTTGGGAACACCGGAGCAGATTGCGGAAATGTGGAATAAAAAAGTGTCAGAAGAAGAGAAGAAAAAGTTTAAAAAGCAAAGAAGAATGAAGATTGTTGGAATCGTATTGGGAGTGCTTGTTTGCGCAGGGCTGCTTATTTATTTTTTTGTTCCTAAATCTTATCCAATCGAGACACATGGCATTTATACAGAGGAGCAGGTAGAGAAAAAGGTAAAAGATACGATTACTATGTTAGATAATGGAGAGTATCAGAAGCTATATGATTGTGGTACGAAGGGGATGCAGAAGGTATTGAATAAAAAAATGCTGGAGGCAGCCAAACATGAAGTTGGAGACAACTGGGGACAGAGAAAATCCTTTGGAAAAATATATATGGCGGAGACAAAACAAAAGGGAAATTTATATGCAGTAGCACAGACAACGGTGGAATATGAGAATGTATCAGTTACGTATACGGTTAGTTTTGATAGTGACTTAAAGTTGGCGGGATTATACATGAGATAGTTTTTGGATATTAGGTTGCATTTTGTCAAAAAGTTAGCTATTCTAATGGTGTAACTATATGGAAAATGAATGTATTAAGATGGAAATAAAAGGAAAAGAGGAGAGAGTGATGGATAATCGTACCATGATCCAATATTTTGAGTGGTATTTACCTAGTGATCATACCTTATGGAAAAAGGTAGCAAAAGAAGCAGCAAATTTAAAAGAAGCTGGAATTACCAGTGTGTGGCTTCCGCCAGCATATAAAGGTGCGTTAGGTGCGAATGATGTGGGATATGCAGTATACGACACGTATGACTTAGGTGAGTTTGATCAAAAGGGAAGCATACCTACAAAGTATGGTACAAAAGATGAATATTTACAGGCAATCAAGAGTTTGCAGGAGCAGGGCATTGAAGTATTGGCAGATATTGTTTTGGGGCATCGTTTGGGAGCAGATGAGAAGGAGCGTATTTTTGCTTATGGAAGTGCCAGTGAC
>FR899709.1:31446-43179 GCA_000437275.1 Clostridium sp. CAG:411
GTGACGATAGAAACCGCCAGACCTGTGATAAGAAAAAAGTAACCGTATGGACAAAGTTTACTTTTCCAGGAAGAAACGGAAAATACTCTGATTTTAAATGGGACTGGACGAACTTTCATGGAACAGATTATGATGCGCATAGTAAAGAAAATGGAATTTTAAAATTTATCGGAAAAGACTGGGATCAGGATGTAGATAGTGAAAATGGAAATTTTGACTATTTGATGGGTGTAGATTTGGATATGTCTGACCCAGAGGTGTTAGAGGAACTGGATCGTTGGGGTGAATGGTATTTGAACTTCACTGGTGTAGATGGTTTCCGAATTGATGCAGTGAAGCATATTGAATTTCATTTCTTCAAAGTTTGGTTGGAAAAACTTAGAAAATCTAGTGGAAAAGAATTATTTGCAGTAGGTGAATATTGGAATGCGGAATTGAGCCGTTTACAAAATTATATTGAAAAGTCTGCAAGAACATTATCTTTATTTGATGTACCACTTCATTTTCATATGTTTGATGCATCCAGAAGTAATGGAACGTATGATATGAGAAATTTATTTAAAGATACTTTGGTAGAGGCTGACCCGGAACTTGCAGTAACGTTTGTCGATAACCATGATACACAATATGGACAGGCATTGGAATCCTGGATATTGGATTGGTTTAAGCCAATGGCATACGCCCTTATTTTGCTTCGTGAAAAAGGATATCCATGTGTATTTTATGGAGATTACTATGGGGTTCCAAATAACAATCTGCCACCAGTAGCGGAATTACCTAAATTGATGGAGTTAAGAAAAAACGTTGCTTATGGTGAGCAAGTGGATTATTTTGATGACCCATCTATGGTTGGATGGGTTCGCTGTGGGGATGAAGAGCATGATCCATCTGGACTTGTTGTGCTTATGACGATTGGTGCAGGCGGAACAAAAAAGATGTTTGTAGGAGAAGAAAAGGCTGGAATGGTCTATGAAGATGTAATGGAAAAAGTGGCAGATACAGTTGTGATTGGCAAAGATGGATACGGCGAATTTCTTGTAAAAGATGGTTCTATGAGTATTTGGATGCCAAATGGAGAAAAGGTAGAAGCGGCTGAATTGGAAGAATTGGAAAAGAAAAAGGAGGAAAGCAGGGAAGAAAAAGAGCAGAGAGAGGGTAATGAGGTTTGAGTAGAATGAAAAGTAAATATGGAAAGATGCAAAAGTTAATTTTTTCTATTTGTACAGGACTTTTTGCTTTTTTAACTTTTGTATTGTTATTGATCGTAATTGGCTCTTTTTCTACATTTACGGAGCGTATGCTTTCGGACGGGGTATTGCGGACCTTGGTTAGTGTAACTATAGCAATGTATATTGTTGGCTTTTTCCTAATACAGTTAATGATTTTGAACAGTCAGAATAAACGCCTAAGAACAGGAAACAGAGTGTTCTTGTTCTTAGGCATTCTTGTGTTACAGTATATATTTTTAACAAAGTTGGGGAAACTCGATTTAACAACGGATTCTTTTCGTGTTATAGATATGGCGGCAGAAATGGTAAATAGCAAACAACCATTGATCAAAAATGCAGCTACCGATACAGTGATAGATGCGTATTTTTCGAAATACGGAAACAATCACTTTATTGTTTTGTTTTTCTATTTTTTCTTTAAGATTGTTAAATGGTTTGGTGGCACAGATTTTCCGTTTTGGGCGCGAATTTTAAATTTAGTGTTTATAGATTTAGGAATTGTACTCACATATAAGCTTGCAAAAAAAATAGTGGGACAGAAATATGGAGATTTGGTTCTATGTTTTGCTTTTTTGTGTTCGAATACTTATGTTTGGCTGTTTTGGACCTATACGAATACGATTAGTGTGCCGTTTACTATGGGAGTATTGTTGCTTTCTTTTTTATGGCAAAAGGAAGAAAAACGTTGGAAGCAGGTTGTGTTGGCAATCGCAATGGGTATTTTGTCAGCATTTGGCTATCGAATAAGACCGACCGTAATTATTACGGTGATTGCATTGTGTATCTGGCATGTTTTCTTTACGGATAAAGAGGAAGGAAAAGAAAAGGTTAAAAAAATTGGTGTCTGGCTGGGTCTTTTTTTGAGCTTTTTTGTAATTTGCACTGCTGGATTGGGACAGTTTACAAAACAGTATTTAGAGGATAAAGAATGTAAAGGGGAGTTCCCAATCACACATTGGATTATGTTAGGGCTTTCGGATGATGGAAGATACAATTTTGATGATGTGGATTATACAACAGCGTATGCGACCAAAGAGGAAAAACAGAAGGCGAACATAAAAGAAATTAAACGAAGAATTAAAAGTCGAGATGCAAAAGAGACACTTATATGGGCTGGCGGAAAGTTGTATACAGTATTTGGAGATGGCACCGATCAATATACACAGCAAAACACGTATCAGGAAAATCAAACGAGACAGACGGAATATGTATATGGAAGAAAAAATACATTATTTAAAATGTATTGCAGAGTATTCCGATTGTTAGAGATTTTTCTTGTTTTTGTCGGCATTGTGGAGACAATACGAAAAAAGGAGAAAAAATGGTTTTTATATCAGCTTAATTATTTAGGTGCGATGCTATTTTTCCTGATTTGGGAGGCAAATAAAAAGTATAGTATATCTTTTGATGGCATTTTATTTCTTTTGTCAGCGCAGGGAATTTTATATATAGAGCAGTTTTTCCATCGTCTGAAAGGAAAGGTTGCTGGTTATGAGAAAATAGATAAAAGTACAACAGATATGCCAGTGAAAAGGACTAAGGCAGGAAGAAATATAGTTCAATATGGAACGACCATCTTTTTTGTTGCGACTTTTTTGGTGACTACGGTAGTTTATTTTTACGGAAAACAGGGATTTGTAAAAAATACTTATGAAATGGAGAAAAAGGCGGTGGCGATCCGATCTGGAAAATGCGATGGCATTAATGAATTGGAGCCAGACTATACAGAATTGGAGCAGAACATTGAGACTCGATTAACGTTTGGAAAAATACTATTTCGAACAATGGAGCCTTGCAAGAAGGGAAAAGGAAGCGGGTACTATACGATTCAAATTATCGATGAACAAAAACAAGTATTAGTAAAAAAGAAGATTGAACCGGATTCAGAGGAACTGGGAGAAAAAGGAATTACCATTTCCTTTCCTAAGATTGTAACGCCAGATGATAATGTGCATAGCTATAAACTTAAAATCACACGTTCCAGCAAGGAAACGGATTTCCTTGACTTTAAAATTTACTGTTATCAGGCGGTTGATCGGTATCGCAGTGGGGATTTGTCTGTAGATGGAAAGACAGAGGGAATGAGAGACATGGCTTTAACTGCTTATCAAAGAGAAATGGAAGCAGAAATTTCAGAAGGTGTTTATCATCGAATCTTTTTGTTTGCAGATGGAATCGTTATCCTATGCGCGTGTGTATGTGCTTGGAGCACATATCGGACAAAAAAAGAACTTTTAGAGAGTGCATAGGTAAAATTGTTAGAAAAGATTGTTTTACAAAAAGAATTTGGTAAATATAGGGAATAAGGACGGAATTTTAAAATTGCATTTGTGTCAAAATTGTGTTAAACTGACCTTGTTTCCTATTATTTTTTTATTTAAGGTTTCATATACAAAATTGAAAGGAGAGAGGGAATGAAACGATTTACAAAGAGTACATTGTCTTTGGCTATGGCAGTCGCATTAGGAGTAAGTGGCATGCCAACGTTGGGAGCAGATATGGTATCCCAAGCTGCTCAAAAGACAGAAAAGCAAAATGCAAAGGAAAAAGACGGACATAACTTATTGGGAGAAGATTTGACCAAGCAGAAAGAGAGTAAGTATGAAGATGGTCAGGCAATTGTTATGTACCGCAACACGACTGCAAATGTAAAGAAGTTTGCAAAAGGAGCTGCTTTTGGTGATGGCATTAAAGTGGAGAGCAGTTGTACTTTTGCGAATAACACTGAGCAGAAGAATGGAAAAGTTAGCACAAAAAAACTTGCTGGAAAAGGTGGTTATACGGTATCTTTGGTTAGTTCCACAAGATATTCTACGAATCAATTGATTGAGAAATTAAAGAAAGATTCGGAAGTATTATATGCACAGCCTAATTATGTATGTAAAGCGGACAACACTGCGGATTTCACATCATATCAATGGGCATTGGATAATCAGGGACAGAATAATGGTACCAAAGGTGTAGATGTTGGTATAAAAGGTGTAGATACCAGCAAATATACATCCGATGAAAAAGTAATTGCAATTATAGATTCGGGTGTAGACTATACGCATGATGATTTAAAAAATGTAATATGGAATAATCCATATACAAGTGAATTAAAGGGAAAACACGGGTATGATTTTGCAAATGGGGACGCAGATCCATTAGATGATAATGGACATGGAAGTCATTGTGCAGGTATTATTGCCGGGGATAGTACAGACCAAAGTGGTATCAGTGGTGTTGCCGATGGAAACGTAAAAATCATGGCATTGAAATTCCTGGATGCCGATGGATATGGAGATACCTATAGTGCTATTAGCGCGTATAATTATATATATACAGCACAATCTCTTGGAACGAATGTAGTTGCAGTCAACAATTCATGGGGCGGAGAGATTGATTATACATATGGGGATTCTATTTTAGAAGAAGTTATCAATCTTGTAGGTAAAAATGGAGCGGTTTCTGTATGTGCGGCTTCAAATGATGGAACTGATAATGATGAAAATCAAAATATCAGCCCTGCATGTTTAAACAGTGATTATATTATTTCTGTGGCAGCAGCAAATGAGAGAGGAGAATTGGCAAGCTTTTCAAATTATGGAGCTAAATCGGTAGATATTGCAGCACCAGGAGCAGATATTTTATCGGCTGTTTCGTATAACAATTTTGAACCTGCTTTATATCAAGAAGCAAATAACTATTGTAGTTATTATTTAGACTTTTCTCAAAAATTGCAAGAATGCAAGAAGGAAGATTTAGAAACGGTTGATGTTTCCGATAATAGTATAATTCATTATGCAGTAGAAAATGCTGGAGATGCAAACGTATCCGTGGAAGTATCAAACCAAGAATATGTCAGTGCGGCAAATGGAAATAAAAATTCCTTAAAATGGAGTATAAAGAATGCAAAAGCAGGTGATGTATATAGCCTGTATATTCCATATGAAAGAGAGGAATCCTCTACACCATATCATCAGACATTCCATATGCGTTCAGATGTACCAGTTATGGATCAGGACAAAATGATTAATGATTGGAGTTATATGCCATCTACGATGAATATTTATGATTCAAAGGTTACGACAGGTGGAGCTATAACAGATGAAAATCTTGGTTATATTTTATTAAATGGAGATGCCAATTACTGGTCACAGGTAGAATATACGAGGGAAGACAAAATTACAAAAAGAACAGCAGGTCGTTATGCGTATGAGTTTTCTGTAGAAGTTTCGGATAATGGAGACTTTACATTCTATATTGATGAAGTTGGATTTAGTAAACCAAATGTAAAAGAAGAAAGTTTTGGAAAATATGCATATTACAACGGAACTTCTATGGCAGCGCCATATGTAACAGGTAGTGTTGCAGTGGCAAAGAGCTTATATCCGAAGGATAATGCATGGGAAACAAAGGAGCGTATTGTAAATAGTGCAAAACAGGTTGATGCATTGAAAGGAAAAGTTGCATCCAATGGTATGGTTGATTTGAGCAATCTGGATAATCCAAGACCAGCGGTTTCTGGTGCGAGTGTTACCGCAGATGGAGTAGCTACTGTGGAAGGTAAATTCTTTGGTTCTAATCCTTCTGTTACTGTAAATGGAGAACAGGTTGCACTTGTTAGCAAGAGTGACGACAAGGTATCCTTTAAAGTTAAGAAAAATAGCTTGTTAAATGTTAAAATCAGCACAGATAAAGGTTCTGTGGAGAAGGTGCTTTTCTTTACAGAGGGAAAGGAAAGTGACAAGGTTGCATATGCAGTAAATCGCGGTAGTGCAGTAGAAGCTGTATCAGATGGTGACAATCTGTATCTTGTCGGTGAGGATGGAAGTCTTATTAAATATGCAGTCGGTGAGAAAAGAAGTTATATAGACACCTCTGAGGATTCAGGAATTACACTTCCAATGCTTGCAGAAAATTTATGCGTAGAGCAGTTTGAAGTGACAGAAATTTTTGGTGAGGATAAGAAAACTGCTGTAAATTATGAATTATCGACAGCATCACAGCCAGTAAGCTGTGGAAAAGAAATTTATACGATAGCAGAATTGGATATGGGATTTGCAATGGATAAGGCACTTGTACATTATAGTGAGGAAAAAGGTACATGGGAAAAGGTTGCAGCCATTCCAAAGGAGCTTAAAAGTGTGAAAGGATCTGCCCTTGCTGTATATAAAAATAACTTGTATTTGATTGGTGGATATGATGTAGATAAAGAGCAGACTTTATCGAATGTATATTGCTATGACTTATCTAAAAAGGAATGGAACAAGGTTGCAAATCTTCCAGAAGGAAAATTTAATGCACAAGCAGTTCAGACAAATGGAAAATTGCTTGTAACACTTGGTGGAACGGGAGATAAAGCTACAAAAGGTAGCAATAAGACCTTTATTTTCGATGGCACGAATTGGACACAAGCGGCAGAACTTCCTGCTGTTTATGGCGAAGATTCAGAGCAGGCACAAATCGAGTATGCAGATACATTAGTGAACGATGAAAATACCATTGTAAGCACTGGTGAGAAAACGGCATATCGGGTATTAAACTATTATAAGGCAGCAGTAGGTGTAACGGATGCAGGTGTTATTTTTGCTGGATTAAAGGCAGAGGGGCTTGGAAATACATTCACCTATGATGTATCTGCAAATACATATACAAGTGCAAATATTTGCTATACATCCTTAGATACAGAAGATGATGTGACAGGAGCCACAGTAGGTGATAAGTTCTATGTAGTTAGTGGTCAGACTTGGGAGTTGGATCTTGATGACTTATTCTCTAAACTGCAAACAAGTAATGTTGAGAAGAAAGCACAGGAACAGACGACACAACCAATAGTTGATTTGGGAGACTCAGAGCAATACATTTATTTGGTTTCTGGCATTGATGTAGTTAATACACCAATAAAAGTAAAACAGGAAAAAACTTATGAAGAAGGTTATATTAGTGGTGCAGGAAACTATACACTTGGTGAAAATGCAACAGTAAAAGCCATTCCATATGAAGGTTCTTTTGTAAAAGCACTTTATGTAGATGGACAGAAAGTAGAAAATGGTTATACATTCCAAGTTACGGAGAAAGGTGCAGTTGTAAAAGCAGAATTCGGAAAGTATGTAGCTGCGGTTATGTTAAATGAAGAGGCAGAAGTGAGTGCAGGTGGTACTCTTAAGATGATGCCTTATATTATGCCAATGGATGCGGATGATTTGACATTAGTATGGAAATCAAGTGATGAAAGTATTGCGACTGTAGATAAAAATGGTGTTGTAAAAGCTGCTGAGGATGCGGCAGGAAAAACTGTAGAAATTACCGCTACTGCGGCAGATCAAAATAAGGTTACAGCCACATGCTTGGTTACGATTACAAAGAAGCAGGGAAATAAACCATCGGATACAAAGAAGGTAGCAGTGAAAAAGATTAAACTTTCTGCAACAAAGAAAACTGTAAAAGCAGGAAAATCTTTGAAGATTAAAGCTACTATAACACCTGTAAAGGCAACAAATAAAAAGCTTACATGGAAATCAAGTAAGAAGAAGTATGCAACAGTAAATAGTAAGGGTGTTGTAAAAGCTAAGAAAGCAGGAAAAGGACATACGGTAAAAATTACAGCTACTTCTGTAAGCAATCCAAAAGTAAAAGGAACGATAAAAATAAAAATCAAATAGTACATTTAGATATTGCTAAAAGTTATTGGATAAGGAGCCTGCATTTATGTAGGCTCTTTATCATTAACAAAAAGGCTTTTTTGGTAAGAAAAAATACTCGAAAAAGCCTATTTAAAAGTTTATGAAAAAAAATGAAAAAAAAGCTTGCAAAATGAATCTACTTCGTATATAATAATCATTGTTGCTGATGGCAACAGAAATTAAATATTGGGATATCGCCAAGCGGTAAGGCACTGGATTCTGATTCCAGCATCCGGGGGTTCGAATCCCTCTATCCCAGTTGTAGAAAGTGTTACACATTGTGTGTAACACTTTTTTTGCTTTATAGGAAAATGTGTCCTATAAGGATTTGTTGTAATTTTTTGAATGTATTGTCTTGTGATGCCTGTGCAGGGGTATAAGAGATAAGTTCTAGATTTATGTGAAGAAAATGATGTCGTGAAGCATTGCTTATAAGTTATTGTAGCTAGTCTATTTAACGGCAGTAGCATACAAAAATGGAAAATATGTTTACCAAATTATATATTTGACAAAAACCCACTACTATATTTTAGATAGAGGGAACGCATGGTATTGATGTATTTTTTGCTAATACTTAAAAGTGTGCCATCTGTTAAAACAATATCATTCTTTACGATTTTTTCTATAAAATCTAAGTTTACGATGGTTGTCCTATGGCATTGTACGAAATAGAAGGGAAGCTGGTGTAAAAGACCTTTTAGAGATTCGTTGCTTTTATAGTTTCCTTCCGTTGTATGAATATTAATATATTGATTGGCACTTGAAAAATACATAATATCGGCATAGGGAATTTTGCAATAGTTATTACGGTCACGATAAGTAAAAAAAGTATGCTCTAATTTGGAATAGATATATTGCAAACAGTGTTCCAACTGTTCTTTTGAAATAGGCTATAAAATATAGTTCAGTGCTTGCACATCATAACCGGCAAATACATAGTCTTGATATGCAGTTAAAAAAATAATTTCCCCAGTATAGCCTCTTTTTCTTAAATCTTGTGCAATATCCATTCCGGAATGTGTATCGATCTGAATATCAAGAAAATAGGCATGGCAAAAGGCAGAAGTATCTGCAAAATAATCTTCTGATGAAAAATAAGTTTTAAGGTTTGTGGTAATACCAGTATTCTGCTCCCAATCCTTGATTAATCTTATAAGTTGTTGTTGACATAGATTTTCATCTTCCACAATACCAATATTAATAGTCATTTTCATCCTCCATAGGTAATAATATAGTGATTTCAAAGGTATGTTGGCCTGGGGTGATTTTACAAATCCCATTGGCTTGTTGAACCAGTTGCTGGATTCGTTCTAAACCAATGCCATGTCCGTTTTCCTGTTTGCGGCTGCGTAATTTCAACATTGTGCTTGTTGAGGTTGAATCGTATAAGTAAACACCATCACTGCTATTTTTTACATAGAGGACGATATTTGCTTTATGTGTTTTCATAGAAAGGAATATAAAAGGTTGTTCTGAGACATATTTACAGGCTTCAATGGCGTTGTCTAGGATATTGCTTAATAGAGCGCAAAGCTGTACATTATCCAGACCAACCGAAAAATTTTCATTTAAAAACAGTTCTTGTTGGAACTGAATGTTTTGCTTTTGAATTATAAATCGTTTTTGTGATAAAACAGTATCTAATATGGTAATTCCCGTATAGTGAATCGAAAGGGAAGTATCTGTATCTTTTAATATATCTGCTAAAAATTTTTTAGATTTTTCTTTTTCCCCATTGGAAATCAACTGTTGCAAAGTCCGTAATAAATTTTGATTGTCATGTTTCCAGGTTCGAAGAATCTGATTGCTTTCTATTAACAAATCATATTGTTGTTGCTCTAGTTGTAGTTGTCGTTTTTGTTCTAATAAGGTTGCGTTTTTTTGATGCATATGAGCCACATAGAACAGAAGGATAAATAGAAAGAAAATGATGATAATGAATTCCAAACCAATCATTTGTAACAATTGAAACGTATCATTAGGTAAATTGGCTGCATAAAGTTCTAATGAAAGGATGCATTCAATAAATTGGCTGCAGGCTAAAATACTCACAAAGATGGCAATACAAAAAATCAAAAGAATGGGAAATGGAAAATGTATATGTTTTCTATGATCTTTTGTAAAATAGTTATTTTGTATCCAAACCAGCAAAATTGATAAAAAAGCTAATAGTAGTAAGTAAATGCTAGAAAGCATATATCGTGAAAGTGAAATTTGAGTGATAGCCGTTTCGATGGAGTAGTCAAATAGTAACTTAGCCAATAGCAAAATCAATTTTTCTGAAAGGGTGGAAAGTAAAAATGGCATACAACCAAAAATAAAACGGTGAGCTAGAGAATCTGAAGTACACCAAAGGGCCAGAAAAACTTCAAATGTGCATAATATTACACTTGATAGCATCTGATTAGAAATGTAAGCATTGGTAAAGTTGATTGCTATAAAATCTAGTACGGGAAGTATATAGATAAAATAGCTTTTTTTGAAGTGTAATAAGCGAGAAAATAAGTAGGTAAGTAAAGATGCCTCTATCAGGCTAATTAGTAGGTCAGGTAAAATATATGAGGGGATCATAAATACTCCTTTGGTAGTTCGTTTTCAATTAAATGTTTGCTGATTTTGTTTGAAATTGTGTGCATTATAACCATTTCTTTCTTGAAATTTTATTAGTAAGTGCTTTCATATTGTTTGCTATAAATGCACTTGAATAACTGTATTTAATATAATCATATCACATAATTAATGAAAACGCTATCTATTCACTCACAAAAAATGACAATTCACTCAAAATATATTGACAATTAAAGTGGAAAAAGTACAATAAAATAGAAAAATTGTAGAAAAGTGTCGAAATGCTAAATGATATTTTTTTACAAAAAAAGAATATTTTTGGAAAGGGAAAGGAGGTTTGCATGAAGCAGAAATACCAGAAAAATTACGAAGAAAGTAATGAAAACGCAATCCCGAAAGAGTTAAGAGTCCATTTCAGGATTGCAATCAAGGATACTTGATAAACAAGTTACCCAATTATAGCATATATTGGGTGAGTGTCAAGCAAAAATGTATGAAGATAATAGTGAAACAGGATTTTTAAGAAAGGAAGAATAGAAATGTGTTTAAAACAAGTGAAAAGAAGGAAAAAAATAGCATTAGCAAGTATGCTTAGTGTAGTAATGCTTATGAGTGGTTTTGCAGGTGTAGCAAAAGCATCTACAGAAGGAGTGTATACATATAAGAATAATACTGGACAGATAAGTGGATCAACATTTGTAAATAAAAAAACAGGAAAGTCTTATGTAGAAGATTTAAGATAGTAAAATGCAAGAGTGGACACATCATTTTGAAAAAGTTGTGTTCATTCTTGTAACTAAAAAAATTTTTATTAGTTGTAAGAAGGAGAAGCGAATGAAAAGGAAAATAGTAGTATGTTTTCTTACATTGTTGATAAGTATTTCTATTTTTGCTACGGGATGTGGAAAACAGGAACAGATTACAAGTAGTGAGTATATTGCAGGAAAAGACGATCAGACATGTCTAGATGGCTATCGAGATGTGGCAACTAGTGAAAATGGGTACTATTTTTTATCGAATAGTTTTGTGTATTTCTATGATTCTAATAGTAAAAAGACGCATGTTTTATGTAACAAACCGGAATGTGCACACGATGGTGAGGGGTGTAATGCCTATATTAATGCAATGGCAATTCGGTATTATGAACATGCATTATATTATGTTTCCTGTGATACGATTGAAACAAATGAATTTTATTTATGGAAAATGTCAGAAGATGGAACAGAAAAGGAGAGATTATTCTTTTATGATCTCTCGGAATCTTGAGA
>FR899710.1:0-49738 GCA_000437275.1 Clostridium sp. CAG:411
AACAGCTTATTCGAGAAATTCGCAATATATTGGAAGAAGATGTAGATATAAAGCGGTTATTTGCTAAGAGTCAAAACACTGGACCACAAGTAGAGATTGCAGGAGTGGGAAAAGTATCTGTGGGGGAAGTAGAGAAGCTAGTTGGTAAAGATGTAAGGTGGAGTGTAGGGGAGAGTGGCAAAAGATATTGTTAGTAATCAATAAATTTGATATACAATAAATGGTTATACTTTCGGACTCTAAAGTAAAAAAATAAATTGCTGGAAGATAGCAAAGTTTATAAAATTAGATACTAGGAGTAATGTGATATATGGAAAAATGGAAAGAAGTGTTTGTGGGAGTTATTCCACAAGGAAATTATCAAACACAAATTACTAACGGAGAGGATAAAGCTAAGTGGTATTATTAAATAGATTGCACAAAAAAGTCCGCTTATGTGGTATATCACTGATACTGGGACTTGGGGTCAAAGATTTACAGATAGTTTGGAAGATGATTTTAACCCAGGTGTTGAAATTAGAGATATTGTAAAAGAAAATATGATTTTATGTGTGGATTGATAGAAGGATAAAAGAAAAAATAACAACGGAGGAAAATGTATGAGTCAGGAGAAAATAAATAATCAAAATGAAGGAACAACAGGATATCAGGACCCGCTGGAAAGAACTGCTGAAAAAGAGGATGGAAAGGGATATAGAGATCCGCTGGAAAACCAAGATGGGAAAGAGGTAAAAAAGAAAGTATCCAAATCTACAATCTGGGCAGGTGTCGGCAGTATTGTTTTGATTAGATTTTTCGGTTTATTAGGTGCGTTGATCTGTTATGGTGGTTTTTGTGCTGTAAGAGCAATCGTTACTAATAAAAAAATGTTTTTACCATTACGTGTGATTTTGGGTATAGTAGTAGCGTTACTATTTGTAGTGTTGCTTTTGGCAGGAATTACGTGGGCTGCTTCAATTCGATAAGGGGAAATACGATGGATAGTTTAAAAAAATTTTCTGCACCCTTTATAAAGGAGAAACTAATAAGCTTTTTAACGATTTTCATCTTTTATGTAGCGTTAGCGGCTGGTTTTATGTTTTTGGCTAGGAATTCATTTTATGCGAGGCGGTATGTGCTTGCTCTTTTGATATTTGCAGATGGATTTATAGTTTTGTTGTATGCTGGTTTAGCACTGGTGACAAGGAACGATTTTAAAAAGGGAAGAATAAAATTGGAGCAGATAGCAGGATTTAGCAAAAGTCGTTTTGAAAGAGAGACAGAGAAATCACCAAAAGCAAAGTATTTATTACTTTCCAGTGATGCCATTGTGTATATGAACAATTGGCGTTTGTGCGTGCTTCCAATAAATGATGTGGTTTGGGCATACCAAGAAACAATTTCTGCAAAGGCTGCTGCGTGTGCATTGGTCATTTGGACACGAGATAAAAAAATGTATAATATCAGACTAAGAATAAAGAAAAAAGAAGGAGATCCAGAAAAGTGGTATCGGTATATGATGCGACTGATTGCCAGAAAACGCCCAGCAGCTTTGATTGGTTATGAGGACGAATATCAGGAATGCATTAGGAAAGAGTTTTCCAAACTGGTAAGAAGATCGGATGAGATGGCAACTGTTAGCAGTGAACAACTGGAACAGGAATATATATTACATAATTATTATGAACAGGATTTTCATTAGAAAAAGAAGGCTGTGAGAACAGCCTTCTTTTTTTATGCTATAAGAAAGCGTGCCTTGTAGCGTAAAATGTTCCACTTTATTCTTATGTTTTGAGAGGTGTTTTGAAAGCAATCTAAGGAAATATAAGGTTGACAACGTTTTCATAAATTAGGAATATTTTTCCTTTGAAGGAATAAAACAAAAGGTTATAGTTATAAAAATAGTCTAATTTTTTTACGAAAATAAACAGAAATACATTTTTTGTAAAAGATGTGAAAACGTTTTCGCATTTCTGCTTTGTATTTTAGGAGAAAGCAACATATAATCTCATACATAGCAACCGAACATAAAAGGATGCAGGGGCAGAACCTTTGAGTCTAGCATCATCGGTAAGCAAAAAAACAGTTGATTTAACACTATCAGCTAATAGTGTTAGGAGCAAGTAGCAGAGCGGGTTGCGAATATCCGCTTGACTGGGAAGGAAGGATGAGGATTATGAAAAAAAGAATATTAGGTTTAGGATTAGCCACAATTTTAGCATTGGGAGCAGTAAGTGGTTGCGGTTCTAGCAAGAAGGATACAGGAAATAATAATGCAAAGGAAGTTTCCATTACAAATGTTTCGTATGATCCGACTAGAGAGCTATATAAAGCATATAATGATTTGTTTGCAAAACATTGGGAAGAAGAAAAGGGACAAAAGGTAAAGGTAACGCAGTCCCATGGTGGTTCTGGAAAACAGGCACTGGAAGTGGCAAACGGATTGAAAGCGGATGTAGTTACACTGGCATTGGAGGGTGATGTAGATGCAGTAAAAAATGCAGGTTTGATTGAAGACGGATATACAGAGGAATTTCCTTTAGACAGTTCCCCATATACATCAAGTATTGTATTCCTAGTAAGAAAGGGAAATCCAAAAAATATTCAAGATTGGGATGATTTAATTAAACCAGGCATCGGAGTGGTAACACCAAACCCAAAGACTTCTGGTGGTGCAAGATGGAACTATCTGGCGGCATGGTATTATTTTGAAAAGCAGGGAAAGAGTGAAGATGAAATCAAGGAAGCAATCAAGCAGCTATATAAAAATGTAGTAGTACTAGATTCAGGAGCCAGAGGTTCCACAACTTCTTTTGTAGAAAATGGACAGGGAGATGTATTGCTGGCATGGGAAAATGAAGCCTTTTTATCCTTGGATGAGCATCCTGGCGAATATGAAATTGTAGTGCCTTCTGCTTCTATATTATGCCAGCCAACCGTTGCAGTAGTAGATGAAGTGGTAGATAAAAGAGGTACAAGAGAAGTCGCAACAGAGTACTTGGATTATTTATATTCAGAAGAAGCACAGAAACTGGAGGCAAAATGGTATTATAGACCTTCGGATGAAAAAATCTTGAAAGAGTACGAATACGAGGGAAGTAGTAATACGATTACAGAGGTTCCTAAAAATGGAAAATGGATTATTACAAAGGTAGATATGACAGATATTAAACATTTTGGAGGATGGACAGAGGCAACCAAAAAACATTTTGCAGACGGTGGTTTGTTCGATTCCATTTATGAAAAATAAGCATTTCATTTGTGTAAAGGAGAGGTGAGTGTCGTGAAAATAAGAGCCAACAGCAAAAAAAGTGTGATACCGGGATTTGGTTTATCTTTTGGAATTGTTACTGCAATATTAGGATTAATTGTTGTACTTCCCCTTTGCTCTCTTGTGGTTTATTCTGCGCAATTATCTTTTGGTGATTTTATAGAAACCGTAACTAGACCAAGAGTGTTGGCCAGTTATGGTGTGAGTATCAGCACTGCATTGATTGCTTCTATTATTAATGCGATAGTAGGATTGGCACTTGCATGGGTATTGGTGCGCTATGAATTTCCGGGGAAACGCTTCATGGATGGAATAATCGAACTACCCTTTGCGTTACCTACAGCGGTAGCGGGAATATCTCTGACACATTTGACTGTTTCAGATGGTTGGATTGGAAGCTTTTTTTCAAAATGGGGAATATCCATCGCGTATACAAAAATAGGAATTACAGTTGCATTAGTTTTTATCGGGATTCCTTTTGTAGTAAGAAGTGTGCAGCCAGTATTGGAAAAAGTAGAAGAACAGTATGAGGAGGCAGCCAGTCTGATGGGTGCCTCCAGAATACAAATTTTCTTTCATGTCATTTTTCCAGAGATACGACCAGCGTTGATTGCGGGATTTACGATGGCATTTGCCAGAAGCATGGGAGAATATGGAAGTGTTGTATTTATAGCGGGAAATACTCCGTATAAAACAGAAATTGTACCATTAATGATTATGTCAAAATTGCAGGAATATGATTATGCGAGTGCTACATCCATTGCATTGGTAATGTTGCTGTTGGCATTTTTCATCTTATTTGTAAATGCAGTGATACAAAGCCGAACATCTAGGATAATTAGTGGAGTAAGATAAGGAGGGATCGCATGAAAGAGAAAAATGATCGTGGTGTTTTTAAATGGTTGCTAATAGGATTTTGTGCCTTGTTTCTGCTTGTTATGTTAATCTTACCCTTGCTATATGTAGTAATCACTTCTCTTCGAGATGGATGGAATGCATTTTGGGTAGCTGTATCGGATGATTATGCGGTAAAGGCAATCTTATTAACGTTGAAAACGACATTAATAGCAGTAGTTGTGAATACAATCTTTGGAGTGTTTGCGGCATGGTTGATTACAAAATACACATTTAAAGGAAAGAAACTGATTTCGACCTTGATTGACTTGCCACTTACGATTTCTCCCATCATTGCGGGACTTATTTATGTATTAACCTTTGGAAGGCAAAGTTTTTTATACGATTATTTAGAACAATGGGGGATTGAAATTATATTTGCAGTACCAGGAATTGTGCTTGCTACGATTTTTGTAACATTTCCTTTTATAGCAAGAGAAATCATTCCAGTGCTTACGGCAACTGGAAATGATGAGGAAGAAGCCGCAGCTTTAATGGGTGCAGGAGGGTTTCGTATCTTTTTTGAAATTACATTTCCGCATATAAAATGGGCGTTGCTCTATGGAATTGTTCTTTGTACAGCTAGAGCTATGGGAGAGTTTGGAGCAGTTTCTGTACTTTCCGGACATTTGCGTGGGCTGACAAATACAATGCCACTTTACATTGAATTGATGTATCAGGCATTTGACTTTACAGGTGCATTTGCCATGTCTTCTATATTAGTAATTATGGCGGTTGTTATTTTAATTTTGAGAAATATATTGGAGCATAGAAAGGAGGAGTAAGAAAATGGAAGAGAAAAATTTTTATGTAGAACTTAAAAATATTGAGAAAAGTTTTGGAAAGGTAAAAGCATCTGATGAAGTATCTTTTTCCGTAGAGAAGGGAAAACTTGTGGGACTGCTTGGACCAAGTGGAAGTGGAAAAACAACCATTCTTCGGATACTGGCAGGATTGGAAGATGCAGAAAAGGGAGAAATCTATATTGCGGGGCAGCAGGTAAATCAAGTAAAGGCGAGTAAACGTGGAGTTGGTTTTGTATTTCAAAATTATGCTTTGTTTCGTTACAAGACGGTGTATGATAACATTGCCTTTGGTTTGAAAATTGCAAAGTGGAAAAAGGCGGATATAAAAGAGAGAGTAGAAGAATTGATTGATTTGGTGGGATTGAGAGGAATGGAAAAACGGTATCCCAATCAATTATCTGGTGGACAGAAGCAGAGAGTGGCATTTGCCAGAGCGCTTGCTACACAACCACAGCTTTTGTTGTTAGATGAACCTTTTGCGGCACTGGATGCAAAAGTGCGAAAAGAGTTGCGGAGTTGGTTGCGGGAGTTAATTAATAAAGTAGGTATTACCAGTATTTTTGTGACTCATGATCAGCATGAAGCCATTGAAGTGGCAGATGAAATTATTGTTATGAATCAAGGAAGAATTGAACAAATTGGTAGTCCGCTTGCAGTATACAGTAAACCAGAGACAGAATTTGTGGCACAGTTTCTGGGGGATGCCATTACAATCGAAGATTATGGAAAATTCAAAGGATTTTCACATATTGGAAATGGCGGAAAAGCAATATTGCGTTCCGAATATGTTACTGTTACGAAGAAAAAGGAACCTATAAAATATGCGGTATCAGCCGAAACAGGAGAAGTTTTGGATGTGGCATTTCGTGGAAATCTGCTGGAGTTAGAACTCCTAGTAAAAGGGGAACGAATCACTGCATACCGTCAATTCGGGCAGGCATTGGTGGAAGTGGGAGAAGAAGTAAATGTAGTTATTCAACAACTTTATGTCATTGAAAATGAGCAGGTAACACCAGCGGTTAATGAGGGAATGCGCAAAAATAATTTTCATGTATTGTCGAATCCTATTTTGGAAAGTGACGATAGTGTGGTAATATAGAAAATCTATAAAACAAGGAAATCAACAAATGGTATGTATAGAATATCGATTTGTTGATTTTTTTTATTTCTTAGATGCCGTTTTGCCTCATAAACTTAAAATGGTATCTTAATGCTTTGAGTAAAAAGAAGAACAAAATAAAATTATATAATACTGTTTTCGATAATAGTTTGTGTGTGTCGAAAAAAGTTGAAAAGGTATTGACATTTAATACAAGATTTGTTACGGTGGTATAGTGATACAAAATAAGTGTTGAAAAACAATAAAAAGGATAGTTGTATTGTGAAAAGGAAGAATCTAAAAAGATTGAGCGAGTTTAAGAGATGATTTCTCTTGTGCTGCATACGATCTAATCAGAGAAATGTTTGGTTAAGATAGTTTAAGTGGGTGGGAGGAGACGCTCCTTCCACCTGTATTTGGAGGAGAAATGGAGATAACAAGATTAAAACATACATATGGAAAAGATTTTACTCTTGATGTTAAGAATCTTAAAATAGATAATCATGAGATTATAGGTTTAGTTGGCGAAAATGGAGCTGGCAAGACTACTTTAATGTCTATACTTGGAGGGCATTTAAAAGCAAATAAAATAAGTGCTATGGAACTGGAAGAAGGCAGAAGAGTATTGTTTATTCCGTCTGAGCTATATTTGTATGAGTTTCTGACGGTGGAAGAATTTTTAAGATTGTTTGTTAAATATTCAAAGTGAAATAAAAAGATAGAAGGACTTTTAGAAATATTGGAAATAGAGGATAAAAGGGATAAGGCGATAGAAGAACTGTCATTAGGAATGAAAAAAAAGATTACATTATTACCAATGCTTGTGAATGAATACGACTTAATTATCTTAGACGAGCCGTTCAATAGTATTGATATTAATTATATTTATAACTTAAAAAAGATAATTAGAGAGAAGAGTAAAAGATGTACCTTTTTGATTTCTTCGCACATAATTGATACTCTAAATGACTTATGTAGTAAGGTTGTGGTTATGAAAAATGGTAGTGTAGTGAATGTGATTGAAACAGATAAGCAGACAGGTAAGCTAGAGGAGCAAATCATTGAAAAATATATTAATGTATAGAATAACGCTTTTTCGAGAAAAATTTAGCGTTTATGGAATGGAAAATATTTTGATGTTCTTGTTATTATGTACAGTTGCAATTATTTTTCCAAAGTTTCTTTTGGTAAAAGTGGAACATGTATACTCTTTGAAGTTTTTATTAGCTATTTTAATTTATGGAATAGGAGTTAATTCGCTTTTTGAAAAAAAGGATAGTAAGGAAATTGTACTTATCAGGACATTTTTTAATGAAATAGAAGCAGATAGATATAACTATTTTATGAAAGTAAAAAGATTTCTTACCTATCAAGGTATCTTTTTTTACTTGCTATTTCCATTTAAACTTTCCAATTTATATGTCTTTTGGGGAGTTTTTTTGGTGTTTGAAGTATTAACAGCAATTACCCTAATAGTGGCAAGGATAAAAGGTTGTGAATTTGCACAGAAAATAAGAGCAATGATAGTAGTTGTGGGTGGAATTATTATAGCAAAAAAAGATTTAATACCTATAAATTTTTCTATCTATCGTTCCAGCTTTTTCTTTTTGTTAGTGGGATTGCTTGCGTTTTATTGTTCATGGAAAATAGCGAGGATGGATTTAGAGGTAGATGCCAATCAGCATAAAAAAAGGTTGATAAAAATAGGAAATATACAGAATAGGGATATTCTTTATTTTGTTAGAACAGGGAAGTATGTTGATCCATTTGTTATGCTTGTTTTATCGGCAGTATCCTCTTTTTATTTTCGTGAAAATAAAATAGAGCTGTGGATGGCCTTTTTGTCGTCTTTATTATATTTATGTAGTTATATTTATATTGAATTGCTAGACTATGAAAAAAAGCATATTTTCTGTTATATGAAATTGGAAAAATCAATCGGTTAAAATTGGAAAAAATAGCAAATAGTTTGCTTATTTCTATGCCCTATATCGTGTTGCTATTTTTTGTTTATGGATTTCATATTTCTGTTGTGGGTATGGTTGGTTGCTTTATCGTAGCGATTGTTGTGTTTTTAATGTGTGCAGTATTTTTTAGATTTTCTTATGAAAGAAAAAAGGGCGTAAATGCAATAGAGGATAAAGAACAATTAATATTTTATCTTCTTATAGCATTGCTTAGTATTTTTATAGATGTATTAGTTTACTATTGTGATAATTTAAAATGTTTTTAGATGAGGTGTAAAGTTTTTGCAATAATACCAGGCTGTTTGACCTTTTCTCTTTGACATCATATAATAAAAACTAAAATAAACTAACAGAGAAAAGGTGGTGAAAGTGGCTTATGTCAATTAAGAAAATAGCAGAACAGGTTGGGGTTTCGCCTTCTACAGTTTCCAGAGTGTTAGGAAATCCCAATTATCATTGTTCCTCCGAAGAATTGCGTGATAAGATATGGAAAGCAGCGATTGCAATGAACTATACACCGAATCAGGCAGCTAGAAATTTGCGATTGAAAAAAGAAAATGACGAAGAGAAAACATACTATATTAATATACTTATGACGCGTATGGATTTTCAACAGACAGACCCTTTTTTTTCCGAACTGTTGCGCGTGGTGGAAAGTGAAATACATAAGTACAGTTGTATTCTGACAAAAATATGGTATGAACCATTTTTTTCAAATGATAGAAAATGCTGTGGTATTAAGGCAAAAGAAACCGTTGAGAGACTTTATGCGGAGACGGATGGAAAAAATGATGGTTTAATCATTATTGGTAGGTGTAGCTCAGATGCATTGGATTGTTGGACGAAGAAATATAAAAATATTGTATCGATTAACCGTAATTCTACAAACTATCAGGTAGATGAAGTACTGTGTGATGGTAAGAAAATCGCAGCTATTGCAGTAGAACACTTAGTGTCTTTGGGGCATAAAGAAATCGGTTATGTGGGACAGTGTCATAAGGATGCTAGGTACAAAGGCTTTTTAAGCACATTGCAGAAATATAATTTGGATGTAAATCCTCATTGGGTTATTGAGGCAGAGGCCATGGAAACAGCAGGATATGAAGCGATGGAACGATTTGAAAAGATGGAGGAGCAGCCTACAGCGATTTATTGTGCCAATGACATTATTGCAGTTGGATTATTAAAATTTATGAAAAAGGGTAGACGAAGATTTTATACGCCATCGGTGATAGCCAGTGATGATATTGAGGCGGCGCAGAATTGCAGTCCTATGTTGACTACAGTTAGTCTGCCTAAGGACGAAATGGGGAAATTTGCATTATTTTTACTTGTAGACCGTATGAAAGGCGGGCATAAAGTAGTAACAAGATTGGAACTGGAAGGAAAACTTATGCTTCGAAATAGTTGTACGGTATTGCAGGACAGCAATTGGAGTGATTATTGTATTTGAGTAGCAATGTACAGAGTGAAAGTGTCTAACCAAAAGAAATATTTTTAGCCAGTTTGGGTCAATTTTTTATGCGTAGCATTGCTCAAAACCGTTACTGTCGCACTAGGGTGTGGACAGTAACAGTAAGTCCCTTGTGAGTAAGGGATATAGGGAGTTGAAGTGGACTTGTCCATCTTGTTCTGTTATACTAAAAGTAATAGTGGGAAGGAGCGAGTTTATATGGGTGTATATTTTAATCCGAATAATGGAAGTTTTACCAAAGATAGAAATTATAAAATATATATAGATAAAACTGGATTATTGGAATATTTGAATGAACAGCTTGAAACTCCGAAAAACTGTATTGCAGTAAGTCATGCAAGGCGCTTTGGCAAATCCCATGCTGCAGGAATGATTGATGCGTATTACAGTCTTGGCTGTGATTCTACCAAGCTTTTTGAGAATACGCAAATTGCAAAATGTGCTGACTTTAAGAAGTATATGAACAAATATAATGTAATCCATCTCGACATATCCTCTTTTTGGGATTTCTATAAAGAAAACCTAGTTGAGAAAATTATAGAATATGTTTACAAGGATTTTAAAAAAGATTTTGGGGAGGAACTGGATTACGAGGATAGTTTTAGCTACGTGTTGATGGCTATTTTTCAAAAGACAAACATTCCTTTTGTGATTATTATAGATGAATGGGATTGTGTCATCCGAAACAGTAAGGACAAAGATTTGATTCATAAGTATTTGCAGTTTCTTCACTCTCTGTTTAAATCAGAAGAATCAAAATCCTTTTTAGCATTGGCATATATCACTGGTATTTTACCAATTAAGAAGATAGAGGACGAATCTGCACTGAATAATTTTAAAGAGTATACCATGTTGGATTCGTATCCGATTACAGAGTATTATGGTTTTACAGAAGAGGAAGTACGAGAACTTTGCAAAAAACATGATATAGATTTTGAGACCACAAAGGCATGGTATAATGGATATTTGCTTGATGGGAAACATATGTATAACCCTAATTCTGTATCTATGCTTATGGATCGGCATAAGTTTGCTTCTTATTGGAAGAATACGTCCTCTTTTGCATCCATCAACACCTTTATCACTATGAATTATGCAGGATTAAAAGATGATGTTTTGACAATGTTGATGGGTGGAAAGGTTGGAGTGAATACCCTTACTTTTCAAAATGATTTCTCCACGATAGCATCAAAAGATGATGCATTAACGGCATTGATTCATTTGGGATATTTAGGATACGATGCGGACAGAAATAGTGCGTATATTCCAAACTATGAAGTTGCGACCGCTTTTAATGCGGCATTACAGATTGGAGCATGGAGTGAGATTGCCAAAACCATTTCAAGATGTGATGAATTATTGATGGCAACTATTGACGGGGAAGCAGAAAAAGTAGCAGAAATCATTGAATTGGCACATGAAACGTATACGTCTGTGTTGAACTACAATGATGAAAATTCTTTAAGCTGTGTGCTTACCATGGCATATTTTACCGCACCGGGGTATTATGAAATTATTCGCGAACACCCTGCTGGAAAGGGTTATGCAGACTTTATATTCAAACCAAGAGCGAACGCAGGATGGAGACCAGCAATGGTAGTGGAGCTAAAATATAATCAATCTGCAGATACCGCAATTAAGCAGATTAAGGAAAAACGATACCAGGGAGCCTTGTCTGGCTATCATGATAAGATTCTTTTGGTTGGCATCAATTACGATACAGAAGGGAAAGATAAAAAACATCATACTTGTGTGATAGAGGAATATCAAGGGTAATTGAGAAAAAACTAGCTTTTGGAACAAAATGGAGAAAAATATGATTACAAAATATAAGTATAAATCAACGCAACCTTATCGATTTATCATTTTGGAGATATTGTATACGAAACGGAAGAAGAGATATAAAACTTTTATAGTGTTATGAGCAAGTAGCAGAGCGGATTGCGAATATCCGCTTGAAAACATAGATAAGGATGAGTTTAGATGGAAATTCAGATACCGGAAAAGGTAGATTTTATTTTAAATTTGCTTCATGAAAATGAATATGAAGCATATGCGGTAGGTGGCTGTGTGCGTGATGCTATGCTTGGCAGAGAACCACAGGACTGGGATATTACCACCTCTGCACAGCCAGAGCAGGTAAAGGCACTGTTTGAACGAACCATAGATACAGGAATACAACATGGAACGGTTACGGTTATGCTTGGCAAAGAGGGATTTGAAGTTACCACATATCGCATTGATGGAGATTATGAGGATGGCAGACATCCCAAAGAGGTTCAATTTACCAATAATTTGCTGGAGGATTTACGTCGTAGAGATTTTACTATCAATGCAATGGCATACAGCAAAGAGACGGGTGTGGTAGATGCATTTGACGGATTGGGAGACTTGCAGCGACATGTTATAACTTGCGTGGGAGATGCAAGAGAGCGTTTCAGTGAAGATGCGCTTCGGATTTTGCGGGCGGTACGTTTTGCAGCACAATTAAACTTTTCTATTGAAGAAAAAACGATGGAGGCAATTCGGGAAAAAGCGCAGACACTTGAAAAAATTAGCGCAGAACGGATACGCGTGGAATTAGACAAGCTACTATGTTCGGACTATCCTGATCATTTGATTTTGGCAAAAGAACTGGGAATTACGGCAGTGGTATTACCAGAATTTGACAAAATGCTGGCTACACCGCAACGGCATAAACACCATCAGTATGATGTGGGAGTACATTGCATCAAGGCAGTGGAACATGTACATGCTGCGGCAAAAGAGCAGGGAATCGGGGAAAAAGAATATTCGATTCTTTCCTGGTCTGCATTGTTACACGATGTGGGAAAGCCTTCTTGCCTGACTTTGGATGAAGATGGAACGACACATTTTTATGGACATCCCGCAGTCGGAAAAGAGATGGCAAGGAAAATTCTTCGCCGCCTTCGGTTTGATAATTATACCATTGATTTGGCTTGTCGCCTGATTCAATACCATGATGTGACATTTTCTGAGAAAAAAGGTAAGATGCGTAAGCTTATGAATACCATTGGAATAGAATGGATGCCGTATTTGTTTTTGTTGATGCAGGGAGATATATTATCCCAGAGTATGTATCAGCGGGAGGAAAAATTAGCCACATTGGCTTGTGCAAAGAAGCTGTATCAGGAAGTGTTAGATGCCAAGGAATGTGTAAATTTGAAAATGCTTGCAGTCAACGGAAGTGATTTGCTGAAAGATGGCTTCCAAAAAGGAAAAAACATGGGCGAGATTTTGCAATATTTATTGGATTATGTAATTGAAAATCCAGAAAAAAATGAAAAGCAGATATTACTTCAAATCGCTAATGAAAAATTTAATCATTACAAAAACTAGCGTGTGGAAAAATGGCAATGGAAACGGTAAAAGAAAGACTTTATATACCTTGATGAAAAGAGGTTGTGATAGTTGCAGGGAATTACAATTATCACACCTCTTTTTTGCATGAAGCAATACTTTTCTTCATAGAATAGAAAGACAAACGGTTTCGTGAATAAGCACGAAGAGAGATTATGGAGGTAGAGTATGGACGACAAAATCAAGGAAGTAGTGGAACAGTATGAGTTGAATATCAAAAATGTATACCGGGTACGAGGGGCATATATTCTGGATACCGGGGAAGGACTGCGTATATTGAGAGAATTTCGCAGTACACCACAAAAAGCGGAATTTGCTCAACTGGTTAAGGAAAGTCTGCGAGAACAGGGATACATATATACAGATTTATATTTGCGAAATCGGGAGGGAGATTTAATCACAGAAAATGTAATGGGAAACCAGTATGTATTAAAACACTGGTTTATGGGAGAGGAATGTGATTTAAAATCAAAAGAACAGGTGGCAGGTGCGGCTGAAAATCTGGCAAAACTACATAATATGATGCGGGGAGTTACAACGGAGCCTCTGACATTTCAGGCGGATACATTTGGAGAAACGTTGATAAAACATAATCGAGAGCTTCGACGGGTGCGAAGCTATATCCGTGAGAAAAAGCAACGCAATGAATTTGAATTACTGTTTTTGTCTATTTTTTCTGAATTTTATCAGGAAGCAGAAGATGCAGAAAGTATGCTGAGTGATATAGAGGGAGAGGGCTTATATCAGGAATTAAATGAACAGCAAACCCTGTGTCATGGAAGTTATAATTATCACAATGTATTATTTACCTCAAGTGGTATTGCAACCACCAGCTTTGAACGGACACATTTGCAATTACAGGTAATGGATTTGTATGACTTTGTTCGAAAACTTATGGAAAAAAATAATTGGAATCTTTACTTATTACAGACGGTGCTGGAACATTATCAAAAAGTTCGTCCTCTGTCAAAAGAGGAAAAGAAACTATTATATATCTGGATGATATATCCGGAAAAATTTTGGAAAATTACTAACTTTTATTATAATAGTAAAAAAACGTGGATGTCGGAAAAAAATATTGAAAAATTGCAAGGGCTACAGCAACAGAAAAAACAAAGGATGAATCTGTTGGAAAAAGTGCCTGAAATATTATAGGTTTCGGGCAATGAGTTTTTGACTTTTAAACCTATCTATTGTATAATATTGCATGTCCGAGGAGATTGTCTTACGGATGAAAATGATTTAGGTAATTTATGTAATGGAATGGGAGAAAATGGCACAATAAGGCTGGGGTGAAAATGAAGAAACAAAAGTATAATTTTTTGGTGTTTTTTGCAATGCTTGCGATGATGCCATTCTTGCTTGTGGGGTGTCAGGGCAAGACAAGTAATGTACAGCAGAAAACAGCCAATAATGCAAGTGACGGTAGTGTGGAGCAGACGGCTGTTGCAGTAGTAAAACAGGTTGATGCAGATGCAGGCACAGTGGTATTGCATGATACAGACACACAGGAAGAACAGACTTTTTCTTACAATGGAGCTACAACGATTTACAGCAAAAACAGCGTAGCGATGGTTATGACACAGCTTTCCTGTGGTGAAATTGTAGAGGTAAGTTACGATGGTGTTAAGAACTTGCTGACAAATGTGCAAGTTTCAAAAGATGCATGGGAATATTGTGCTGTAAAGGGAGCAGATATTAATCGTACAGATAATGATATTACTGTAACAGGAAGGAAATATCAGTATGATAACACGGTTTCGGTGTTTTCAGGACAGCAGAGTGCTACATTGATGGATTTAAACGAGCAGGATGAGATTACCATTAAAGGAATCGGTACCAAGGTACAGTCCTTTCAGATTACCAAAGGACATGGATTTCTTCGTCTTGCTGGACAGGATGCATTTATCGGTGGAACGATTGAAGTAGATCAGAGCATTTTTTTGAATGTACAGGATGATATGCTGATTACAGTAGGTGAGGGAGAACATACAGTAGTTCTTCGCAATGGAAAACTGGAGGCAGTAGAGAATATCACGGTAGAGAAAGACCAGGAAGTATTGCTAGATTTAAGTGAATATGAGCCGTTAGAAGAGAAGGAAGGAAAAGTAAAATTTGTTGTGACACCTTCTGGAGCAGCCTTATACATTAATGGAAAGCAACGCAATACAAATCAGGTTCTTACCTTGGCCTATGGAAATTATAATGTAACAGTAAGAGCAGATGGTTATGAAGATTATACTGGTATCTTGCATGTACAAAAGAGTGCAGGTGCATATCAGACCATTTATGTAGACTTGGTGGAAGAAAAAGAAGAGGTACAAAAGACGAAGACACCAACTGTTACACCATCGGTTTCAGCAGGAACCAGTCCGAAAAATCAGACGGATGCTACAGCCATTGTAGTAACAAAGGCACCTGAGACAACAAAAGCACCGGATGAACAACACACGATTACAGTAAAGGCACCGATTGGAGCTTCCGTTTATGTAAATGGTATTTATCAGGGAGTTGCACCGATTACTTTTTCAAAGGTGTTGGGAAATGCTACGATAACGCTTTCAAAAGAAGGTTATGTTACAAGAAGTTATTCCGTTAATATAGCGGATGACGGTAAAGATGTGAATTATAGCTTTGCTGCATTGATAGCAGAGTAAATATAAGAAAGAAAATTTTAGGAGGAATACGAATGGAATACAAGAGCATTTATGAATCATGGTTAGAGAACCCATATTTTGATGAAGCAACTAAGAAAGAGTTGGAGTCTATTAAAAACGATGAAAATGAAATTAAGGAGCGTTTTTACAAGGATCTTGAATTTGGTACAGCAGGATTGCGTGGTATTATTGGTGCAGGAACCAACCGCATGAATGTTTATACAGTTCGTAAGGCAACACAGGGTCTTGCAAACTATATTAATAAGAAGGGATTCGGTAATCAGGGTGTAGCAATTGCATTCGATTCCCGTCGCATGTCTCCTGAATTTGCAGATGAAGCTGCATTGTGTCTTGCTGCAAATGGCATCAAGGCATATGTATTTGAGTCACTAAGACCTACTCCTGAATTATCTTTTGCTGTTCGCCAATTAAAATGTATTGCTGGTATCAATATTACAGCTAGTCATAATCCACCAGAATACAATGGATACAAAGTATACTGGGAAGATGGTGCACAGATTACACCACCTCATGATGGCGGTATCATGGCTGAAGTAAAAGCTGTAACAGATTACAATACCGTAAAGACAATGGATAAGGCAGAAGCACAGGAAAAAGGGTTATATGAAACCATTGGAGCTGCAATTGATGACAAGTACATGGAAGCATTAAAGAAGCAGGTTATTCACTGGGATAGTATCAAAGAAGCACAGAAGGATCTTAAAATTGTTTATACGCCACTTCATGGAACTGGTAATATTCCTGCAAGACGTGTATTAAAGGAAATCGGATTTGAAAATGTATATGTGGTACCAGAGCAGGAATTACCAGATGGTGAATTCCCAACTGTAAGTTATCCAAACCCAGAAGCAGCAGAAGCATTCGAATTGGCATTAAAGCTTGCAAAGGAAAAGGATGCAGATTTAGTATTGGCAACAGATCCAGATGCAGACCGTTTGGGTGTATATGTTAAGGATACAAAGTCTGGCGAATACATTACATTGACAGGTAATATGTCAGGTTGTCTTTTGGCAGATTATGAAATCAGCCAGAGAAAGGAAAAAGACGGAAAGCTTCCTGAAGATGGTGCTTTAATTAAGACAATCGTAACTTCTAATATGGCAGATGCCATTGCAAAATATTATGATGTGAAGTTGATTGAAGTATTAACAGGATTTAAGTTTATCGGACAGCAGATTTTAGGCTTTGAAAAGGCAGGAAAGGGAACTTACCTGTTTGGTTTCGAGGAAAGTTACGGATGCTTGATCGGAACACATGCAAGAGATAAAGATGCGATTGTGGCTACTATGGCACTTTGTGAAGCAGCAGCCTACTACAAGACAAAGAATATGACATTGTGGGATGCTATGATTGCAATGTATGAAAAGTATGGTTTCTACAAAGACGGTATCAAGGCAATCGGATTTGAAGGAATTGCAGGATTAGAGAAGATTCAGAATATTATGACAACACTTAGAGAAAATACACCTGCTGAGATTGCTGGTTACAAGGTATTGTCCGCAAGAGATTATCAGGCAGATACTATTAAGGATATGGCAACTGGAGAGGTTACACCTACTGGATTACCAAACTCAAATGTTCTTTACTATGATATGAGTGATAATGCATGGTTGTGTGCAAGACCTTCAGGAACAGAGCCAAAGATTAAATTCTACTATGGTGTAGTAGGAGAGTCTTTGGAAGATGCAGATGCTAAGTCAGCAGCGATGGCAGATGCCGTTGAAAAGATGATTAATGGGATGTTATAAGTAGGGACATTTGCCCCTGGCATCGTGGAATAATATAGGAATGAAAATCACAGGCAGACGTTTACGGTTGTCATGTGGGTTAAAATCCAAACAGATAACCAAAAGAACTGCCGCGTTTTGCGGTAGTTCTTTTGTTAAAGATAGAAAGTTATAAGGATGAGATGTAGTGAAGTGTAAAGTGAAGCTTGACGAAAAGGCATTGAGAAAAGATATGTTGCAATGCGACAAGGGAGAAATGATGAATGGATTTACCAGCGTATAGAGATGAAACACAGGAATGGAATCATGCTTTGCTCTTGTATGATTCTGCATTGAAAGAGATTGATACAAAATTACAGATTTTGAGTAATGAATTTAAACTAGAACATAAATACAATCCGATTGAGCATATTACTTCTCGTATTAAATCTATGGAAAGTATTGCCAAGAAGATACGCAAAGATGGAAGGGAACTTACCGTAGAAAACATTGTACGTTATGTCAATGATGTTGCGGGCATTCGTGTAATCTGTTCCTTCATATCTGATATTTATCGTATAGCAGATGCGATTGCAAAACAGTCGGATGTAAAAGTATTAAAGGTTAAGGACTTTATTGTAAATCCTAAGCCGAATGGCTATCGGAGCTACCATATGATTGTGGCAATTCCTATTTTTTTATCAGACAAGGTGACGGATACAAAAGTGGAGATTCAAATACGGACAATTGCCATGGATTTCTGGGCGAGTCTGGAACACAAAATATATTATAAATTTGAAGGAAATGCACCAGAACATATTCGGGAGGAGTTACGAGCCTGTTCGGAGATTACCGCAACGTTGGATAAGCGTATGCATGAATTGAATGAAGAAGTAAAACATATTAGTAATCCAAATGGATATGTAGATTATACATATTATAGTACAGGGATGATTAAAGAAGAATATTATGGAACGTTGGCAGATGATGTGACGGAAACTGCCGCAGAAGAAGAAATAAAAGAGGATTTACAAGAAATAATAGATAATCCATTTGCACTGCGATAGCAGAAAAATGGATGGTGTATTGTTAAAAAGAAAAGACCGCATTGCTTAGTGATAGGCTAAGCCAATGTGGTCTTATCTATTTTATAGGAAAGTGCGTCCTATAGAGTATTGACGTGGACTTGTCCACGTTGTTTTTTGTTAGGAAATATATTCTTTAGCTTACTGTAATTTTTACCTTTTTTGTAATGTTACTGCCATCCGTTGTTTTTACAGAAATGGTACATTTGCCCTTTTGTATACCAGTTACTTTCCCAGAAGAAGTAACGGTAGCAATTTTTTTATTGCTGGAAACATATTTCAAACTTTTATTTGTAGCGTTAGAAGGAGAAACGGTGGCAGAAATTTTCGCAGATTTCCCCTTCTTTATAGAAAGTGATGCCTTTTTGAGTGTTATTTTTTTGACAAGGATTTTCTTTTGTTTAACGGTTATCTTTTTTGAGGTCTTGTAAGTGCCGTCTGTAGATGTAACTGTAATAGTAACGCTACCCGCTTTTATTCCTGTGATAACACCATTTTGTGTAATGGTAGCAATTTTTGTGTTGCTGCATTTCCACTGGAAAGAAAGGTCACTAAAAAGTGCTTTCTCTTCTTCTGTAAAGTTGACAGGAACAACCTCAGCAGTTATTTTGGAACCTGTCTTTACAGAACTAGGTGCGGAAATAGAAACTGCTTTTTTGGAAGGCTGTTGTGTAACGGTAGGAGTAGGTGTTGCCCCCTTTTGTACAACAATGTAGGTGCCAGCGGCATAAGCATAAAATTGATAATGTTGATTGTCAATTGCTTTTCCCTGACATACGCCATCAATGGTTTGCAAATTAGGAGTATAGTATACAGATACATTTGCAGCGGAATAATTTTCGGGCAGGGAAATAGTTGTCTTTAACGGATGATCATGACTGAAACTGAAGTCCGTAACATCTAAGTGAAATCCGTAATAATTGGTAACATCGGAAATGCTGTTCATAACAGAGGACAGCTCCGATGTTGTTCTTGGTTTTGCGGTTGGATTTACATGGTGTCCATAGGACTGTCCAGCAAGATCAATTGTAAGTTTGGATATAAAAGAATTAAAATCTACATAGGTAGATAAATCCATTGTGTTTTCGTTTTCTTTTTTCTGCCACTTTGCATAAAGTGTTAGGTTGTCTTTGATGCGTTCTGTGGAATAAAATTCATTTGTAAAGGTCGCATCGGTGAACCATCCTCGGAACCAGTAACCCTGTTTTTGCGGATTAGATGGAAGTGTGATGGTAGAACCTGGTGCAATATTGGTAATTGGCGGCGTGTAACTTCCACCATCATTTTCAAAGGTAATCTGATAAAAAATTGGTTGTGTGCTTCCAGCGTAGGTAACGGTACAACTGGCGGTTTTGCCATTGTAATAGGCAGAAATCGTATACTCGCCAGGAGTCGTAATCGTTAAGTCGGAAGAAAACAAATAATCGGAAATAATCTGTAAGCTGCCATCCTCATACATGGCAGTTACAACAAAATCCTTTTGTGATAATGTGACAGGTTCTGTAATTTCCTTGCCAACATACTTCATAAACAATGCAGTGATGGAAGGAGCGGAAGTTGTTTCAGCAGCACATACTACATTATTATTAAAAGGAATTGGTATGTCTGAAAGAAAAAAGCAGGACTCTACTGTCAATATTCCAATTCCAAAACCGCACAGTACCCCCTGTAATAAACTGTGTTTTCGTTTGTTCATAAAATATTCCCCCTTAAACTTTATAGAACATTATTTTTATGTGACTAAATTTGCCATTTGCGTTACTTCATTAATAATATCGACCTGTTTGGTGTTTAAACTGATTTTTCCATGGGATATTTTGAGAAAAATTTCATTAATAACTATGATTTCATACAGACCTTTCATAAATAACACTTCTTAGTTTGCATATTTTAAATATGAATAATTTATGAACGCTCAAAAAATGGGATGTTTGGATGTAGATATAGACCAGTTTTGCTTATTTCTAAAAGTATTTTCCTTTCTTTTACCACTAAAAATATAGTTTTAAATGGTAGATTTTAAACAAAAAAAGGGCCAAAGGCAAAGAAATTCCCAAAAAACGCCCCTGAAATAGAAAATATGACGAGGTCTGACACAGAAAAATCACAAAAACGGAAAAAGTTTATGCAAAATATAACAAAACGACAGACAAAATATGGAAGTTGACTATAAAAAATTACCAATAAGAAAGAAAAAACGTATTGACAAATATTAAAATTTGCGATACTATATATGTAGTTTTTATGAACAGTATTTTAAGGAATTTGGAGAAAAATGTAAATGAGTAAAAATGTACAGAGCCTCGGCAGAGGGGCAGGAATTTTGCTTCCAATCAGCAGCCTTCCTTCCAAGTATGGTATAGGAACGTTCGGACAGGAAGCGTATCGATTTGTAGACCAGTTGGTAGATGCACAGCAGACATTTTGGCAGGTGCTTCCAGTTGGGCCAACGAGTTTCGGAGACAGTCCGTACCAATCATTTTCTGCGTTTGCAGGAAATCCATATTTTATCGACTTAGAATATTTGGTACAAGAAGGATTATTGACAAAAGAAGATATAGCGAGCAGAGAGTGGGGAGTAGAACCTTCCGATGTCGCTTATGCTACAATCTACAATAATCGTTTCGATGTGCTTAGAATCGCTTATAACAACAGCGAGCATAAAGACACTGATGAATATGTAGAGTTTTGTGAAAATAATACATATTGGCTTGATGATTATAGTTTTTATATGGCATTAAAGAACAAGTTTGACAACAAATCTTGGAGTGATTGGGACGAGGATATTAAGTTCCGTAAGCAGGATGCGTTGGACAAGTATCAGAAGGAATTACAGGATGATATTGATTTCTGGAAATTCTGTCAGTTCAAATTCTATGCACAGTGGATGGAATTAAAAGAGTATGCCAACGAAAAGGGAATTCAGATTATTGGAGATATTCCACTTTATGTATCTATGGATAGTTCAGATGTATGGGTACATGGAAGATTATTTGAATTAGATGAACGCAAAAATCCAATCAATGTGGCGGGAGTACCACCAGATTGTTTCTCAGAGACAGGACAAAGATGGGGAAACCCATTGTATGATTGGGATGCCATGGAAAAAGAAAACTTTACATGGTGGCGTGAGCGTATGAAAGCAAACGCAGCGTTGTATGATGTGATTCGTATCGACCACTTTATTGGGGTTGTTCGATATTATAGAATTCCAAGTGAGTGTCCAACTGCTATGGAAGGAGCTTGGAAAAAGGGACCAGGAAAGAAACTTACAGACGCAATTCAAGAATCAATCGGAGAATCAAAGATTATTGCAGAAGATTTAGGATTGGTTGTTCAGAGCGTTCGTGACTTGATGGAAGAGACAGGCTGGCCTGGTATGAAGATTATGCAGTTTGCATTTGATGGATCAAATGTAAATAGCAATTTGCCTCATACATATACAAACAGCAATGTATTAGTATATGGAGGTACACATGACAATGAAACTTTAGTTGGTTTCTTTGATGGCTTGGAAGAAGAGGATATGGAATATGCTTACAAATATTTAGGCGTATCTTCTAAGAAAGAAGTTCCCCGTGCAGTTATCCGTTCTGCATACGCATCTACAGCAGATGTGGCAATTATGCAAATGCAGGATATATTGGAATTAGATAATACAGCACGTATGAATTTACCTTCTTCGGTTGGTCAAAACTGGAGATGGAGATTGCTTCCAGGACAGTTCACAGAAGAACATATGGATTGGTTGAAAGATTTGGCTGAGACATATGGAAGAGAATTGGACAAGCCAGAGATACAAGAAGAGACAGGTGCTGAAGAAGAGTAAGATGTTAGTTAATGGGTGATTATAATATACATAGCGTATATTTATAATAAAAATTATATTTATAAGAAAGAGGTAGAAGGTTATGAAGAAAAGAACAAAACTTGTAGCATTGCTTATGGCTATGGTCCTTGTTATGGGGTCTATGACAGCTTGTGGTGGAGATGATAGTAAGAGTGATAACAATAATACATCATCAGATGACAACAAGAAGACAGAAACACAGGACGTAACCCTTACAGTATGGGCTCCACAGGAAGATCAGAAAGACTACTCTGATGTAGACAGCAAGTTCGGTGGCAAGAAGTTACTTGAGTACATGTGTGATCAGTTCAACGAAGAGCATCCAGAATGGAACATCACATTCAAGTATGCAGTTTGTGGTGAAGACGTTGCTAAGGATGAGGTTACAAAGGACGTTGCAGCAGCAGCAGATGTTTATATGTATGCTGGTGACCAGGTTAAGACATTAGTAGATGCAGGTGCACTTCTTCCAATCGCTGATCAGCAATTAACAGATGTTAAGGAAAACAATGCAGAGAACGCTTTAACTGCTGTAACAGTTGATAATAAGGTATATGGTGTTCCTTATACTCCAAATACATGGTTCTTATACTATGATAAGAGCAAATACTCTGAAGAAGAGGTTAAGTCATTAGACACTATGTTAGCTAAGGATCTTGGAAAGTGTAAATATAACTTTGCTATGGACTTGGATAACGGTTGGTATATCGGTGGATTCTTCGCTGCATCAGGAACAAATGTCTTTGAAAGAGTTAGTGATTCAGAATGCAAGAGTTCAATCAACGATGAAAGTGGTTTAGGAGCTGCAAAGGCAATTTTAGCTCTTACTCAGAACAAGAAAGTATTATGTGATAACGATGCTCAGGTTGCTATGTCTAACGCTAAGAAGGGTAACTGTGCTGCATTCTGTAGTGGTACATGGAGTGCTGCTGACGCTAAGAAGGCATATGGCGATAACTATGCTGCAGCTAAGCTTCCTTCAGTTACAATCAATGGCAAAGAAGTTCAGTTGAACTCAGTTGGTAGTTACAAGTATGTTGGTGTAAACCCTAACACAGAAAATGCTCAGGCAGCTCAGGCATTAGCTATTTACTTAGCTTCTGAACAGTGCCAGTTAGACCGTTTTACAGCAAGAGGTGTATCACCTACATGGGCAGGATTATCTGATCAGGTTAAGGATGACGTTGCTACAGCAGCTCAGGCAGAACAGCTTCAGTATATGTATATCACACCACTTGATGGAACATTTAACAACAACTACTGGACAACATTAGAGTCTCTTGGTAAGGGAATGCTTAACAAAGAAATTACTGACAAGAACTTACAGAAACAGTTAGATCAGGCTGCTAAGAACATGGTTACAGATATTACTAAGAAGTAATTTATGGATTATATTATTTTAAATTAAATCTTTATTAGTAGTTTCCCTACTCGTGAGGGTAGGGAAATTACTTTGTAAAGAAAAAGGTCTTTGCACATAGTGTGGAGCAACATTCAAAAATGAGATGTTTCGTCTACACTTAGACCACTGTGGTTGAGTATAAACGAAACATCTTATTAGAAGGTAAGGAGGAAACAACAGAAATGAAAAAGCTTTTTGAAGGAATTGGACAAGGCTTTAGAAATGTTTTTGGTCTGTTAAGAGATGCATGGGAATATGGAAATGTATGGACCAGACTTTCATTCCTTGTTTTAGGTGCTGGTAATCTTGCAAGAAAGCAGATTGTCAAAGGTCTTGTTTATCTTGCAATGGAAATTGGCTTTATTTTTTACATGATTATGTTTGGTGTGACTGCATTAAGTCATTTTGGTGATTTGGGAACGACTGAACAGGGTATGGCATACAATGAAGCCACTGGTGTATATGAAACAGCAAAGGGAGATAACTCCATGTTGTTGTTATTGGCAGCAGTAGTAGCAATCTTTATTATTGTATTCTTTGTGATCATGTGGTACAAAAATATAAAGAGTGCATATCGCACACAGTTAAACGAGGAAATGGGTATTAAGAACAATACCATTAAAGAGGATTTTGCAGATTATCTTGATTCAAAATTGCACTTTACAATGTTATTTATTCCTGTTATGAGTGTGCTGGTATTTAATATTTTACCATTGTCCTATATGATTTTGATTGCATTTACAAACTTTGATAGAACACATCAGCCACCAGGAAACTTATTTGATTGGGTAGGACTTAGAAACTTCCAGGTTATGTTAAACTTCGATGGTATTATTGGACAGACATTCTGGCCAGTATTGGGATGGACTTTTGTATGGGCAATCTTTGCTACATTCCTTAACTACATCTTTGGTATGTTGCTTGCTATTATCATTAACCGTAAAGGAACAAGATTTAAAGGTATGTGGAGAACATTCTTTGTACTTACAATTGCTATTCCACAGTTTGTATCTTTGCTGTTAATGCATCAGATGTTAGATGAAAGTGGACCTTTGAATGGTACTTTGATAAATTTAGGCCTGATTGATGAACCAATCCTATTCTTATCAAGTAAAACATTAGCAAGAATAACAGTTATCGTAATTAACCTTTGGGTAGGTATGCCTTATACAATGTTGACAACAACAGGTATTTTACAGAACATTCCTTCCGATTTATATGAATCCGCAAAGGTGGATGGTGCAAACGCTGTTACTATTTTCTGGAAGATTACACTTCCATATATGTTGTTCGTAACAACACCAAAATTGATTACAGATTTCGTTGGTAATATCAACAACTTTAACGTTATCTTCTTCTTGTCGTCGGGTGGACCAAAGACTACCAAGTATTATCAAGCTGGTTATACGGACTTGCTGGTAACCTGGTTGTATCACTTGACAGTAGATTCTAAGGATTACTGTTATGCATCTGTAATTGGTATTTTTGTGTTTATCATATCAGCCGTATTGTCATTGATTACATACAGAAATACTGCATCATACAAGGACGAGGAGGGATTCTCATAATGCAAAAGCAAGAAACAGGTTCCATGAAGAGAAATCGCTTCATTGGAAATACAATTGTGCATGTTATTTTAACAATATTATCTATTATTTGGTTGTTTCCTGTAGTATGGATTGTATTAGCGTCTTTTAATGCAAATCCAGATCCAGGTTCAAGTAACTTTTTCCCAACTTCATTTGGGTTACAGAACTATATTAAATTGTTTACAGAAACAGACCAGTTCTACTTTGTAAAATGGTTTGGAAATACATTTTTAGTAGCTGTTGGTACATGTTTATTATCTACATTTTATGTATTATGTGTTTCTTACACATTGTCAAGACTTAGATTTAAGGCTCGTAAGAAGTTAATGAATGTTGGTTTGATTTTGAACATGTTCCCAGGTTTCATGTCAATGATCGCTGTATACTATATCTTAAAAGGAATTGGTTTATCAGAATCATTAGTTTCCTTAGTATTTGTATACTCAGCAGGACAGGCATTACAGTATCATATTGCGAAGGGATTCTTTGATACAATTCCTAGAGCGGTTGATGAGGCTGCTTGGATTGATGGTGCTACCAGATTCCAGGTATTTTATAAGATTACAATTCCATTGTCTAAGCCTATTTTGATCTATACGGTATTGACATCATTTATGGCTCCATGGATTGACTTTATCTTTGCTAAGGTTATCCTTGGTACAAACTACAACAAATATACCGTTGCTATTGGTATGTGGACAATGATGCAGAAAGAGTACATTCAGACTTGGTATGGTCGATTTACTGCGGCTGCTGTAATCGTATCTATTCCAATTTCGCTGTTATTCTTATTCATGCAGAAATACTATGTGGAAGGTATGTCCGCAGGTGCTGTAAAGGGTTAATGAATATGGTTTGCCTTTTGGCAAAATTTATAAAGGGGCTGTTGTATGGAGGCATACAGCAGTTCTTTTTTTGCAAAATAAATAAGGGGGAAGGTTATGAAACACTGGAAAGAAATTGCAAAACGTTTTTTGGCATGTAGTATGGTGTTGGTATTGTTAAGTGGATGTGGAAAAGGAAGTACCAATACAAAGAAACAAGAGGATACCGATACAAAAAGCACATATAAATATGAGCAGGAATTGGCAATGATTGATGATAATACAAGAAACTATTATGAAATTTTTGTCTATTCCTTTTATGATAGTGATGGAGATGGAATCGGCGACTTAAATGGTGTAGCAAAAAAATTAGATTATATACAGGATATGGGATTTAACGGTATATGGTTAATGCCAATTATGCCATCACCAACCTACCATAAATATGATACGACAGAGTACTGTAATATTGATGAACAATATGGTACATTGGATGATTTTAAAAAGTTGCTGGAGGAGTGTCACAAACGTGATATTCATGTTATTATTGACTTTATGATGAATCATACATCCACACAACATCCATGGTTTCAATCAGCTACTCAATATTTAGAGGGATTAAAGAAAAATGAAAAACCATCGAAAAAAGATTGTCCATATTATGCATATTACAACTTTATTCCAAAGGATGAAGTTACCAGTGAGACGTATTATCAGGTAGGTTCTACAGACTGGTATTACGAAGGACAGTTTTGGGAAGGAATGCCTGACTTAAATCTGAAAAATAGAACAGTGCAAAAGGAATTAGAAAAAGCAGCTAAGTTCTGGCTGGATTTAGGTGTGGATGGGTTCCGTCTGGATGGCGTAAAATTCTTCACTAATGGGGATGAAAGTAATATCAAAATACTAAAGTGGTTTAATGATTATGTGAAATCTCAAAAAGAGGATGCATATATTGTTAGTGAAGTATGGGATAATTATAATGTAGCAGCAGAATATTTGAAGAGTGGAATTGACAGTACCTTTGACTTTAGCTTTGGACAGTCAACAGGAGTCATCGTGTCTATGGTAAGACAAAGTCAGACAAAAGATGTAGGGCAGAGTTTTGCAAATGCGATGTTAAATATTCAGGATTTGACAAAAGAGGCGAATCCAAAGGCAACGGTAGCCGAATTTTTGACGAATCATGATACGGGACGAATGGCAAATATTCTTGTGTCAGATGAAAAGATAAAAATGGCATATGCATTGGAACTTTTTATGAGTGGAAATGCATTTGTATATTATGGAGAGGAAATTGCACTTACTGGGGCTGGAAAGGATGAAAATTTCCGTTCCCCTATGTATTGGTCTGCTACCGATCAAACAGGCATGACAGATGGACCAGCAGATATGGATGAAATTGAAAATCGCTTCCCTTCTGTAGAGGAACAGCAGGCAGATGAAAATTCGATTTTAAACTTTATAAAACGATGCCTTCGTCTGCGAAATGAAAATCCAGAGATTGCCAGAGGTGAAATGGCTTTAATTCCAGAAGTAAAGGATGAGGCGATTTGTGCAATTACAAAGGAATATAAAGACAGTAAACTTGTGATGCTTTATAATATGTCTACGGAAGAAAAGAAAGTGACGGTTAGCAAAGATACTTATAAGTATCAGGGAATTCGTGGATATGCCAGTACAGATGGCAGTGAAGTTACGTTATCAGATGAAACGGTAACATTGCCACCATATTCGGTTGTAATATTAAAATAGAGGATTTGATAAAATGAAATTGGTAATTCAAAGAGTGACACAGGCTTCTGTAGAAATAGCAGGAGAGAGTGTGGGAAAAATTGGAAAAGGCTACATGGTTTTGTTTGGAGCTGGAGCAGGTGATACAAAGGAGATCGCAGACAAGCTGTTTGACAAGATGATTAAACTTCGCATTTTTCAAGACGAAGATGGAAAGACAAACAAATCAATTGCAGATGTGGGTGGAGAGTTGTTAATTGTATCGCAGTTCACATTATATGCAAATTGCAAAAAAGGAAATCGACCAAGCTTTATGGATGCAGGAAAACCGCAGGAAGCAGAGGAGCTTTATGAATATTTTCTAACGTTGGCAAAAGAGAAGTATGGAAGTTGCCAGCATGGAGAATTTGGTGCAGATATGCAGGTAAGCCTCTGCAATGACGGACCGTTTACAATTATTTTAGATTCGGAAACACTTTAACCGAATCGACTGCAAAGCAGTTATTTGGTTATGAGCAAGTAGCGAAGCGGATTGTGAATATCCGTTTGACGAAAGGAAAGGAAGAGAACCATGTCTTATACGGCTTTATATCGAAAATTTCGTCCAACCGAGTTTGAGGATGTAAAAGGGCAGGAGCATATTGTGCGTACCCTCCGCAATCAGATTCGTGCAGGTAGGATTGGACATGCATTTTTGTTTTGTGGTACAAGAGGAACGGGTAAGACAACCATTGCTAAGATATTAGCCAAGGCAGTGAATTGTGAACATCCCATTGATGGAAGCCCTTGTAATACCTGTGGAACTTGTAAAGCAATCAATGAACAGACATCCATGAATGTAATTGAGATGGATGCGGCATCAAACAACGGTGTAGATAATATCAGAGAAATTGTGGAAGATGTGCAGTATTCTCCTGCGCAGGGGAAATATAAAGTATATATTATTGATGAGGTGCATATGCTTTCTACTGGTGCGTTCAATGCCTTGTTAAAAACATTGGAAGAGCCGCCAGAGTATGTAATCTTTATTTTAGCAACAACAGAAGCACACAAGATACCGATTACGATTTTATCCCGTTGCCAAAGGTATGACTTTAGAAGAATTACCATAGACGTAATTGCGGACCGCTTAAAAGAATTGTTGATAAAGGAAGAGGTGCAGGCAGAGGAGAAGGCAATCCGTTATATTGCAAAAGCGGGAGATGGCTCTATGCGTGATGCATTAAGCCTTTTGGACCGATGTATTGCCTTTTATCTGGGAGAAGAACTGACCTATGATAAAGTGCTTGAGGTACTGGGTGCAGTGGATACCGATATATTTTCCGCATTGTTTCAATATGTGGCAGAGGGAAATGTTAGCGGTTGCATGGAGATTTTGGAGGAGTTAATTACCAGAGGTAGAGAGTTGACACAGGTGGTAATGGACTTTACTTGGTATTTGCGGAATTTATTGCTTGTAAAGACTTCTAAACAGGCAAGAGAGGTTGTGGATGTATCTTCTGAACATTTTCCTGTGATGGAAAAGGAAGCAGAAATGGTGGAAGCAGATACATTGATGCGTTATATTCGGGTATTATCCGAATTATCCAATCAAATACGATATGCCACACAAAAACGTGTACTTATTGAAGTTGCGTTGATTAAGCTTTGTAAACCTGCCATGGAGACCAATTATGATTCTATTCTGGACCGTATCCGAGTGCTGGAAAAGCAGGTAGAAAAGGGAGTTGTGGTAAAACAGCAACCTGCGGTAGAACAGGTAGTATCAGTATCCCAACAAAGTGTAGAAAAGCAAAAAGAACCAGAGACAATAGAAGCATTGGAAAAGGCAATTCCAGAAGAATTGCAGGCAGTCGCTAAAAATTGGGATAGAATTTGTGCAAGTATTCCTCCAAGCACCAGAGCATATTTGGCAAATGCTATTCCTTCCGTAGGAGAGGGAAACAGCCTGTTGCTTTTATTTGAGGATGATGTAGCTCGTGGTATGTTTGATACAGAAGAACATATTAAGGAGGTTACATCCGCGATAGAACAGCAACTGCATAAAGAAGTACAGGTACATGCAAAATATATGAAAAACCAAGGCAAAAATCAGGAGGATATTTTGGATTTAAGCAGATTTTCCAAAATGACAATTGAGATTGAGGAGTAAACAGGTTGCTATTTCAGAAAACATATTGTAATATAGTTTTAAGAGACAACTGATGATTGCAAGATGAAAATACAAACGTTTTGCAATGGTTTATTAGGCGTTGAAAGTGAAAGGAGATATTTATAATGGCAAAAAGAGGTGGATTTTCAGGAATGCCTGGAAATATGGGAAATTTGATGAAACAGGCACAGAAGATGCAGCGTCAGATGGAAGAGAAAACAAAGGAATTTGAGGAAAAGACTTGGCAGGCAAGTGCTGGTGGCGGAATGGTAACGGTAGAGGTAACTGGAAAGAAAGAAATCTCTAAGATTACAATTAAGCCAGAGGTGGTAGATCCTGATGATATTGAGACATTAGAGGACCTTATCATGGCAGCAACCAATGAAGCATATCGCTCTATGGAAGAGGAGACTGCACAGGCAATGGATAACATTACGGGTGGATTAACAAGCAGCTTTGGAGGCGGCTTCCCATTTTAAATATTGCAAAATGCCACACAGGCCAATTGGCTTGTGTGGCATTTTTTGCATTTAGGCATTAAAAATATTTCCTATTTTGCCTCGAAAGAACCGCATTCGGTATCTTCGCATGTGCAAGTGTTACAATCGCACTTGCCTACATTGATTTTCTCCAAGGTACAATAATTTTCCCCTGAAGCGTGGTGTGTGCATTCGTTTACGGAACATGCGATACAATGATTTGAACCCATAATGCTACCTCCTTAAAAGATTTTTCTATGATTAATGCTTTCTCTAATCAGAGAAAACAAGAAAAAAGAAGCAGATTTGTCCATTTTCCTTTGTGTCTTAATCCTTAGAACTTTAAAGTCCAAATGATAAGGACTAAGGCTTTGAAAGGAAAAGAACAAACTGTAATAGTAGTATGTGAGTTTTGATAAAATTTATTCTATTCATTTTTAAAAATGTAACGCCTATGCAGATTAAAATATGATATAATGAAAAGATGGCAATAAGAATTTTGAATGTCCAATCCTTGGTTGAAGAGTTGGGCTGGAAAGAAGTGAGTATCTATTATGGCATTAACGGAAGATTTGATAAAACATCATACAACAGCGGCAGCATTTCGGAAGGGAAAGCAATTAGTGTCCCAAAATGCTGTGGAGGATTTGCTGATTGAAAGGGATGAACAGGAGCAGATACAATATTTGAATGGAAAAGTTTCGGGAAATGTGGAGCCATATTACAATGTGTCAGTGGATTATGATGAAAAGAGACAGGAAATTACAGCTACCCATTGTGAATGTGAAGCGTATCGAAGTATTCCAGGTTATTGTAAGCATATTGTTGCATTATCCCTTGTGGCAATCGAACAGGAAAAGAAGCAGGAAAAGGAAAATTATCCTGTTGTAAATGATTTTATTGAATTTCTGGAAGATGTTGAAAAAATTCAAAGAAAACAAAAGTCGGAGACGAAAGAACAAAAACTTCGTAGATTGCTTGGTATAGGAACTGTAAAAAAAGGAATGGAAGTTCCGAAACAGCAATCAGATACCACCATCCTAAAGATGTTGGATCGATTGGCAAAAAATGTACAGGATCAAGTATATTATGGGATAGAAAGTCAGGAAAAGATAGAAATTGAACCACATCTTTATCGGGAAAATGGATATGGTTCGCTGTGTGTATCCTTTCGAATTGGCGGTAAGAAAAAGTATGTATTGAAGTCTTTGGAAGAATTTGTAGAATTGATGGAATCCAGAGAATATTTTTCCTATGGTAAAAATCTTTCCTTTGTTCATGCCAGAGAAAATTTTGTACAGACGTCGCTTCCGTTATTAGATTTTATTATTGGCTATGTAAATCTGAAAGGAAAAGGACAGCGGAGAAGTTTTTATTATGGCCCAGCCACAAAAGAGATTTTATTAAATGGATTGCTATTTGAGCAATTGTTTCTTGCCATAGAAGCCAGTGCAGAATTACGTGGAGCACAATGGAACGGTATGAGTTATGAGACTATTTTGGGTGCAACAAAGGGAGAAAACTTTTACTTACAAAGAAAAAATCCAGAGTTGGAGCTTCAATTGGAAAAGACAGAGGGAGGAGCGTATCTGGAATTTCCTGAAATGCAGATTATGTTGGGAACAACCGAGATTTTTATTGTAGACCACAACATGATTTATCATTGTAAAGAGGGATTTTGCAAAGATTTGCGAATCATTTTGGAACAACTGGATAAAGGACGGATGCAAAGTCTGTTTATTGCGGATGAAGATTTGCAAAGTGTCTGTGCCTCCATTATGCCAAAGCTTTCCAAGTATTTCCGTGTACGGGAAAAGTTTATTGCAATTGAGGAATATCAGCCTCCAGAGGCGGAAATATTTATGTATCTGGATGATGATAAGGAAATCGGAGTGACTTGTAGAGTAGAGTGTCAATATGGAAGCCAGAAGTATCGTATTTTTGAAACTACAGATTCGTCAGTTTATCGTGATATAGCCAAGGAAGCCGCTTGTATTCAGCTATTGGAGCGATATTTTGTACAGGCGAGAAGGAAGTATTCGGACTTTATGATTCTGGAGGAGGACAAGCTGTATGAATTATTGGCAGAAGGAATTGATGAATTAAACGAAATCGGACATGTATTTGCAACGGAAGAATTTAAAAAGAATGGCATACGTCAAACACCAAGTGTGGATTTAGGAGTATCCATTCAAAGCAATCTGTTGGATTTGTCGGTACAGTCGGAACAGCTTCCTTATGCGGAATTGGATGCAATTTTAAACAGCTATAAATTGCGTAAACGCTATCATCGTTTAAAAGACGGACAGTTTTTGGAATTGGAAGATTCGTCCCTTTCTGTATTGTCAGAGCTGGCAGATGGTCTGGAACTTACGGAAAAAGAATTGAAAAAGGGAACCATACGACTTCCAAAGCATCGTGCGCTGTTTATAGATGCTGTTTTACGGGATGCGGGTGAGCAGGTACATGTGCATAGAAATCAACTGTTCAAAGAGTTAATCAGAAATATCAAAAATGTAGAGGACAGCGATTATGAAATCCCTGCACAACAGTACCCTGTGTTGCGTAGTTATCAGAAAAAAGGATACCGCTGGCTGCGTACCATACGGGAATATGGTTTTGGAGGTATTTTGGCAGATGATATGGGGCTTGGTAAGACGTTACAGATGATAACCCTGTTTCAGGCAGTAAAAGAGGAATGGCAGCAGGGTAAGAAGGAAAATACGATACTGGCATTGGTAGTATGTCCTGCGTCCTTAGTGTATAACTGGGAAAGTGAAATTGCAAAATTCGCGCCAACCCTCACCACACAAATTATCAGTGGTACTGCGGGGGCAAGAAAACAATTGATTCAAGAGGGAAAAAGTAAAGATGTATGGATTACCTCTTATGATTTGTTAAAGCGAGATTATGAGCAATATCAGGAATGTTATTTTGATATACATGTCATTGATGAGGCACAGTACATTAAAAATGCTTCTACGCAGGCTGCAAAGGCAGTGAAAAGCATTTCCTCCAATACGAGAATTGCACTTACGGGTACTCCGATTGAGAATCGACTGAGTGAACTTTGGAGTATTTTTGACTTTCTTATGCCTGGCTTACTATTTAGTTATAAGCACTTTAAGGAAGAAATTGAGACTGCCATAGTAAATGGTACGAATAAGGATGGACAGCCAGATACCAAGGCATCCATTCGATTAAAAAATATGGTACGTCCATTTATTCTTAGACGATTAAAAGAAGATGTGTTGAAAGACCTTCCAAAGAAGATGGAGCATGTAGTATATGCCAAAATGGAGGGAGAACAGCAGAAATTGTATGATGCCAGAGTGCAGATGTTGAAACAGAGCTTGGAAAATCAGACGGATGAGCAATTTAAAAATAACAAGATTCAGATTTTATCAGAACTTACAAGACTTCGTCAGATTTGTTGTGATCCATTGTTGTGTTATGAGGATTACAAAGGTGCTTCTGCTAAATTATCATTATGCATGGAGATGATTGCAGATGCAGTGGAAAGTGGACATAAAATGTTGATTTTTTCCCAATTTACAACTATGTTGGATCGAATTGGAAAAGAGTTAGAGAAAGAAAAGATTTCTTATTATAAACTAACGGGAGCCACAAAGAAAGAGCAACGAATTGAGATGGCAAATGATTTTAATGAGAATGAAGTACCTGTATTTTTAATTTCCCTTCGTGCTGGAGGAACGGGGCTTAATCTGGTTGGTGCAGATATGGTAATACATTTTGACCCTTGGTGGAATTTAGCAGCACAAAACCAAGCCACAGACCGCGCACACCGTATAGGACAAAAGCGGGCAGTTACTGTTTTTAAAATGATAGCAGCACAGAGTATAGAAGAAAAAATACTGGCATTACAGGAGAAAAAGAAGGATTTGGCGGATCAGATTATTTCGGATGAAGGTATGTCAGAAGGTCGGTTTACCAGAGAAGATTTACTGGAAATTTTATAGAGGTGCAGGGTTAAAAATACTTGCGGAAACCGTAGCATAAAAATAATAGAAAAAGGATGACAAGTGATGGATTATTATAGTGGACAAATTAGCAAATTAATTGAGGAACTATCAAAATTGCCGGGAATCGGAGCAAAGTCCGCCCAACGTCTGGCATTCCATATTATTAACCTTCCTAAGGAGCAGGTGGAAGAACTGGCAAAGACGATTTTGGATGCCAAAAATACAGTACGTTACTGTAAAAATTGTTATACGTTGACCGATGACGAATTATGCCCAATTTGTAAAAACAAAGAGAGAAACCATAAAGTAATCATGGTAGTGGAGAATCCAAGAGATCTGGCAGCATATGAAAAGACACAGAAATTTGATGGGGTATATCATGTACTGCATGGAGCAATTTCCCCTATGCTTGGAATAGGACCAGGGGATATTAAATTAAAAGAGTTAATCTTGCGTTTACAGGGAGATGTAGATGAAGTGATTATTGCCACCAATTCCAGTCTGGAAGGTGAGACAACCGCTATGTATATCAGTAAGTTAATAAAACCAACGGGAATAAAAGTAACGCGAATTGCCAGCGGGGTACCTGTGGGTGGAGATTTGGAATATATAGACGAGGTAACACTTTTACGAGCCCTTGAGGGACGTACAGAATTATAGAAAAAGAAAAAAAGCTGTTGTCAATCAACAGCTTTTTTTCTTCTCAAATCAATGAATATATATAGATTGATAAGAGGGGAGTATTCAAATGTATGAAAAATTCTTGCAATTATTATTATAGGAATGAGTTGTGGAGAGAGTGTGTACAAACTCTAAAAAAAAAATTTAAAATATAAAAAAAGTATAAATTTTGGAGTTTGTCGATAATTATGCTTATAAAAGAGTCACTTTTTTTCCGTTCTATTCACATTATATACAAAAAACAAAGTTTGCGTAAATTCCCTGTAAAAAAGTCTTGTGAAAAATAGGAGATTTGAGTATAATTTAGAAAGCAAATCTAATTGTTTGCTAAGGATAAGTTAAGTTAAAAAGATGTAAAGTCATAGCTGGGAAGTACCCCCTGTCTATGCAAAAAAAATAAGGAGAAGATGAAAGATGAAGAGAGAAATCTTTGATAAGATGAAAACAGTATTTCAGAAGATGTTTTCAAAAAAAGAAGAAAAACAGCACTCAGAAAAATATCTGAAAACCATTGCTTTTTTAAATCGTTATTCCCTAGTGTTTCATGTGTTGATATCCTGCCTCATTGTGTTTGGTGTAGAGCTGGTATCTCGTAGGGGATTTGTTTCGGCATGTAGATTTGTTGACTTGCATACGATGGCATTTTTGTACAATGCGTTTATTGTGTTTTGCTCATTGACGCTAGTGTATTTGTTCCGTAGAAGAGCATTTTTCCGTTTTATTACAGCGGGATTTTGGATGTTCCTTGGAATTATAAACGGTTGTGTATTATCCAATCGTGTAACTCCTTTTGGGTATACCGATTTAAAGTGCTTACCTGAATTATTTGCAATGTCAAATAATACAAATTACTTTACACCAAGTCAGATTTCAAGAGTAATATTTGGTGTGGCAATGTTTGTGTTATTCTGTGTCATTTTATTTATAAAAGGACCAAAATATCAGGGAAAGATTCATAAAGTTGTCGCACCAGCAGCCATTTGTGTACTTGTACTTATTGGATTGCCAATTACAACGCAAGCTGCACAGAGTATAAAAGTTGTGGATGACTATTTCGCAAACATTGCGCAGGGATATGAAAACTACGGATTTATTTATGGATTCTCTTGTAGTGTTATGGACAGAGGAATGAGTAAACCGGCAGCATATTCAGAACAGACAATTCAGGACATTGTAGAACAGACAGATGCAAAGAAGAAAAAGACAAAGATAAAGAAGAAAAATCAGCCGAATGTTATTTGTGTCCTTTTGGAGTCTTTTTGTGACCCAGAAGAGATTAAATTTTTAAAGACAAATAAGGACCCAATTCCAACGTTCCATGCATTGGAGAAGAAGTATTCGACAGGATATTGCAAAGTGCCTGTTGTAGGAGCAGGAACTGCAAATACGGAATTTGAGGTACTTACTGGTATGAGTATGGATTATTTTGGTACAGGTGAATATCCATACAAGACAATTTTAAAGAAGAAATCTTGCGAAAGTGTGGCAGCAGATTTATCTGACATAGGTTATGGTACTCATGTGGTACATAATAATGGAGGAAATTTCTATAGTCGTGCAAATGCATTTTCTAAAATGGGATTTGATACATTTACCAGTAAAGAAATGATGAACATTACCCAGTATACTCCAAATGGAAGCTGGGCAACGGATGATATTTTGGTAGGTGAGACTACAAAGGCGATGGACTCTACACCAAATCAGGCAGACTTTACTTATATTATTACAGTAGGAAGCCATGGAGATTATCCAACAGAAGAAGTGATTCAGGACCCTACTTATACGGTAGAGGCTATGGATGATGTAGCAAAGAAGAATCAGTGGACCTATTATATTAACCAGCTTAATGAAGTAGATACCTTTATGAAAAGTCTTATTAAAGAAATGAGTAAGCGTGACGAAGATACGATTATCGTATTCTTTGGAGATCATTTACCTACTATGGGATTAGAAGATGAGGACATGGTATCGCATGACATCTATAAGACAAAATATGTAACTTGGAACAATATGGGATTGAAAAAGAAAGATGCAGACTTGTATTCTTATCAGTTGATGGCAAATGTGACAAACCAGATCGGAATACATGAAGGAACTATCTTAAATTACCATCAGACAGAATCAAAGAGCAAAGATAGAGAGGCATATTTAGCTGGATTAGAGGAACTTCAGTACGATATATTATACGGAAAACGTTATTGCTTTAATGGAGAGGACAAATACCCTGCAACTGATTTGGAGATGGGTGTTCAGGATGTAGTAATCGACAAAGTAGACGACAGCGCATCTGGAAATCGTGTTGTTTTGTGTGGTACAAACTTTACCAAATGGAGTAAGGTGTATGTAAATGGAAAACGGGTTGGTACGACCTATATCAGTGGTAAGATGTTGACAATCAAAAAGCATGATATAAAGGATGGCGATGAGGTTGTGGTAAATCAGCTTGGTTCAGGTGAAACGATTTTCAGAAGTTCAAATACAATGATTTATCAGGACCCAGATGCGGTTGAGGAAACACCTTCTGTAACAGGGTGAGAGGCAAGGTAGCAAATGTATACATTTAATGGAAGAGTCAGATATAGTGAAGTAGGTGCAGATGGAGAACTAACGCTGGAGGCGTTAATGGATTATTTTCAAGACTGTGCCACATTTCATTCAGAAGAAGTAGGATTTGGTGTAGAGTATCTCATGAAAGAAAAGAAAGGATGGGTATTGCTGTCCTGGCAGATTGAGATCAAACGCTATCCTAAGTTTGGAGAAAAGATAGCGGTTTCTACAAAAGCCTATGATTTCAAACGGTCTTTTGGTTATCGAAATTTGATGATGCAGGATGAAAATGGAGAATATGTAGCTTTGGCAAATTCCGTATGGTTATACATGGATTTAGAAAAGATGATGCCTGACAGAGTAGAGCAAGCTCAGGTAGATGCATATACATTAGAGGAGAAGTTCTCTATGGACTATCCGCCGACCAAAATTAAATTGCCAGAGGTTGTGGTGGAGGAAGGAAAGCCAATCGTGATTGGCAGTCATCAGATTGATACGAATGGACATGTAAATAATGTGGAGTATCTTCGTATGGCGTGTGAGGCGGTAGGAAAGGTACCGAAAATTCACAATTTTCGTGCCGAATATAAAAAATCTGCTATGTTGGGAAATACGGTGTATCCAAAGATATATCGCGAAGCTACAAAAGAGACCGTAGCTTTGTGTACGGAAGATGGCAAAATCTTTGCCACCATAGAATGGAAACAGTAGACGATTACAAGTGAAATAAAAGTGTAATTTTGAAAGGTGCGTACAATAGTTACGTGCCTTTTTTTTCTTAAATTGTAACAATTTTGTAAGAAAAATGTAAGGATTTTAAATATGCAATAAGGTATTATATAGGAGGGAAAATAACCCAAATAGAAAAGAAAGTTAAGTAGGAGGAAGAAAAAATGAGTAAAAAAGAGAAAATAGGCAAAACAGTTGGTAAAGTGGTGTTAGGAATAGGAGTTGCAGCTTGTCTGATAGGAAATCTGGCACTGGGTGCATACCAGCTTCGAGAAAGTCAGGCAAACGATAAGAAAATCCTAAAATATGTAGACAGACAGTTGAAAAAACAGGCAGAGGAAGCAGAAAAAGAAAACAGCTATCAGGAAGATGGTTATGTGGTAGGAGATTCCTATGAGATTATGAGTACAAAAGCAATTTCAGATGCATATAAAAGTGGGGATGTATCAAAGCTTTCTAAGAAGGAAAAAGCTACAGAAAAACAGGCAAAGGAAATTTTAGAAAAGATTACAAAAAAATGCAAGACAGATTATGAAAAAGAACTTGCAGTATATGAATGGATGTATAAGAACATAAGCAACGATTCTTCGAATACCATTAGTATTTCAAATCGTGCAAGCGATACCTATACACCAGCAGGTGTATTAGGCGGCAAAAAAGCAGTTTGTGTAGGATATGCAACTACATTTCGTATGTTTATGGAAATGCTGGGCTTAGAGTGCCATGTAGTACATAATGATTATCATTCTTGGGATTTGGTAAAGTTGGATGATAACCAGTGGTATCATGTGGATGTTTATTCGGATGTATCCTCATCATCCAAATATGCGAACTTTAATATGCCAGATGGAATAGCAGCGGCTGGACATGAGTGGGATGGCTCAGGACTGCCAGAGGCAACAGGTGTAAAGTATTGTTATCCAGTAAGAAATGCAGTGGAAATAAAGGACTTATATCAGGTGCCAGCTAAAATTAAGCAGGCAATTACAAAGAAAAAGTCAGGGCTTTATTTTAAGTTTAAAAATAAAGTGACAGATAAAGATATGGCATTGTCTGAGACGATGATGAATGACATATCAAATGCACTTGCAATTTCAGATACGTTAAATGGGGAGATTTCTGCATCAGCGTATTGGTATGACGATGGTAAGGAAAGTTATGTATTAGCCATTTTTATCTCTAGTTATTCTGACACACCAAATGATAACAGCGAGTTGGATGAAAAGGTAGTAAAGAAGATTCGAAAGCTTGTTTCAAAGACATTTGATGTTAGATTAACAGACGATATGGAAGATGTTGTCGATAGGGAGGAAGCATCAAAAGAAAAATAAAATGGAGGATTAGAAATGAAGAGAAAGAGTATTCTTGTATTGCTTATGATTTTTGTAATCGGAATTGTAGGCTGCGGCAACAATGCAAAAAAGAGCAATGATATAGATGTTGATGCATTGCAAAAAAAGTTGATGGAGGCAGATACTACGCTGCCTTCCATGAAACAGATTAGCAGTAAAGATAAAGAGGGCGAATTAAAGTTTACTGCCTTGTCGGATATAGATTATAGTTTAGTTGATTCATATGCGTATGCTTACGCAAAAGACGGAACAGCAGAAGAAATAGCGGTTATTGTTTTAAAAGATGAAGCAGATGCAGCAGAATTGATGGAATCGTTGCATAAACATTTGGAAAACAGAAAGGGAACGATGCAGGCCTATGCACCAGAGCAGGTTTCTATGGTAGAAAATGCGGTTGTAACATATCATGGAGCTTGCGTGACCTTGATTGTCAGTAATAAGTGTGGTGTGGTACAGCAGGCATTTGACGCATATTTTAAATAGGGGAGAGTCAGATGGTTTTTAGCAGCATTGTTTTTTTATGTATGTTTTTACCGATTGTATGTATTAGTTATTTCCTGTTACCAAAACAATTGCGAAATATATGGCTTCTGGTGTTTAGTTTGCTTTTCTATGCCTATGGGGAGCCGATTTATATTTGTATTATGGCATTTTCTACGATATTTGATTATGCCAATGGTAGAGCGATTGATTACTGCAAGAGAAAGGGGAAAAAGTGGGCAAAGGCTGTCCTTGTGCTTTCTATTGTGGGAAACCTTGGTATGTTAGGATATTTTAAATATACGGACTTTTTATTGGGTTCTATCAATCAAATGACAGGAAGTGATTTTTCACTGCTGTCTTTGGCATTACCTATAGGAATTTCCTTTTATACGTTTCAGACCATGTCTTATACGATTGATGTATATTTGGGAAAAGTGCAATGCCAGAAGAACTTTGTAGATTTTGCTATGTATGTATGTTTCTTTCCGCAATTGATTGCAGGACCGATTGTGAAGTATTCTTGTGTGGAACACCAGTTAAAGAATCGAAACGTGACGTTGGAGATGGCTGCGCAGGGACTTAGTCGTTTTTCGATTGGACTTGGAAAGAAGGTACTATTAGCAAATCAGGCAGGTGCTTTGTATGAGCAGATAAAAGGATTTCAGGATGGAGATTGGAGTATGGCGGTAGCATGGCTGGGAGCAATCTCCTATATGTTTCAGATTTACTTCGATTTTTCGGGATATTCAGATATGGCAATCGGACTTGGAAAAATATTTGGTTTTACCTTCCCTGAAAACTTTAATTACCCCTATGAGGCAAAAAGCATAACGGAGTTTTGGCGAAGATGGCATATGACACTTAGTGGATGGTTTCGGGAGTATGTATACATTCCGCTCGGTGGAAATAAAAAAGGATGGAAACGCCAGATTGTTAATTTGTTTATCGTTTGGTTTTTAACTGGATTATGGCATGGTGCAGGATGGAATTTTGTCATTTGGGGACTTTACTATTTTTTCTTTTTAATATTGGAAAAGGGAATCTGGAACTTGCTGGGAAAAAGAAAGGGCGAGAAGAAGTCTCATGGAAAAATAGTGGGCATATTGGGAAACCTATGGCAACATGGCTATACATTAGTGATAGTATTGTTTGGATGGGTGCTATTTTGTTGTGAAAAGACGGATGAGCTGCTTGTTATGGTAAAAGCAATATTTGGTATAGGAGTTCCTGTCTGGAGTCCTGTAGGGAAGTTTAGCTGGTTAAATGCACTTCCGTTTTTACTTGTGCTATGTATAGCATCTACCTCATTGCCACAAAAAATTGCAAAACGTGTGGTACTAAATGCGGCAAAAGAGCCACTTTTATATGTTTACTCTTGCTTGTTATTCGTAGCATGTATGGCATTTTTAATTCGGGGAAGTTACAATCCGTTCTTATATTTTAGATTTTAAGGATGGGAGGAAAGTATGAAGAAAAAGAGCATTTTGCAGGGTATTTATGTAGTAGGAATCATAGGTTGTCTGACAATAGCAGGAATTTACATTTTTGTTGGTAAGACAAAATATTTTTCTGAACAGGAGAATCGTTACCTTACAACCCTTCCAGAGATTTCGTGGAAAGGAATAACGGATGGAAGTGTGCAAGAGCAATTAGACAAGTTTGCGAGTGACCAATTCCCATTTCGGAATCAATGGATGGAGCTTTCTACTGCATTGGAAAAAGGAATTGGAAACCGTTGTATAAATGGAGTTTATCTGGGGAAGGATGGATATTATCTGGAACAGGTGTTGAATAGTGATATTTCGCAGACACGTTATGAAAACAACCTTACGATGTTACAGCAGTTTCTTTCTAAAGGAAAGGGAAAAAAAGCTGTGATGTTGGTTCCATCCAGAGGATGTATCTTAAAGGATAAGTTGCCGAACGGGGCAGTTATGTATGAGGATGCAACTCTATATGAAAAAGGATATTCCATGTTACAACATAGTTGGATTGACTTGAGGGCGGATATGCAGCAGGCAGCAAAGGAAAAACAGGTTTATTTTAGGACGGATCACCATTGGACCTTACAAGGGGCATATACGGCGTATACAGTGCTGGAAAAGCAGTGGGAGGGGAAAACAACTCCTTATGAGAGTTTTTCGCCCACAGAGGTAAGTAAGGACTTTTTAGGGACGATGTATGCCAAAGTATTAGAAAAAAATCCAAAAAAGGATTGTTTGGAGGTGCCAAAAGCATTACCACAAAATTTAAAAGTTACCTGTGATGGAGAGACTCGTCAAAGTATTTATGAAGAAGAAAAATTACAGGGAAACGACAAATATGCGGTATATTTTGGGGGAAATTACGGTATAGTAGAAATGGAAAATCCACAAGCAAAGGCGGGAACTTTGCTTGTGATAAAAGATTCTTTTGCCAATAGCTTTGTACCTTTGTTGACGGAAAATTATAAAAAAATCGTTATGTTAGACCTTCGATATTATAATCTGTCTGTCCAGAAGGTTTTGGAGGAAAATGCAGGGGCAGATATTCTTGTTTTATATGAAATGAGTAACTTTGCAAAAGAGGGGAATTTACATAAATTATTAGATTAGAGAGCGTATGTTAGAAGAAACAAGATTCCTACACTTTGAATGGTAATATTTTGCATAATCTTTTCTAATTTACAGATACTACTGACAGTAGATTTGTTGCATTTAGAAGGAGGAGAGATTATGAAAGCGACAGGTGTAATAAGACGATTGGATGATCTTGGCAGAATCGTAATTCCAAAGGAGATTCGAAGGACATTTCGTATCAGAGAAGGTGACCCAATGGAGATTTTCACAAATCGAAATGGGGAAATTATTTTAAAGAAATATTCACCAATTGGAGATTTAGGAAACTTTGCCGTACAGTATGCGGAGGCACTTTCAGAAAATACGGGGCATACCGTTTGTATTTTTGACAGGGACCAGATTATTGCTGTCGCAGGCAGTAATCGAAAAGAACTACTGAATCAGCCTATTAGCGGAGAATTGGAAGAGGCAATTGAAAATCGCAGTGTTCTTGTTATGAAGTGGAGAAATGGAGAAAATCTGGGAATGCAGGGAACAGGAAGCGAATATCAAAAACAGGTGATTGCACCTATTGTATGTCAGGGGGATGCGATCGGTGCAGTGGTGCTTTTGGTGAAAACTGGAAGCAAAGATGATAGTGAGATGGACAAAAAACTGGCATCGACTGCTGCTGATTTCTTAGGAAAGCAAATGGAAGTATAATTTCACGGCTTTGAAAGGTGCTAAAAATGCCGTCAAAACCACTAAAATTAGTAAAAAATGTTGTGCAAATGTGCAATAATGGGACACACATTTAGATTAATGGCTAAATTTTCTTGACAAATGGGGCGTTTCCGTTTATAAATGGATATATGGGTGTTTTGGCGAAAAAAGAGGAGAAGCGAAAGCATCAGTGTACTTTCCGTTTGTCCATAGGTTAGACAGGGAAGAGGAAAAGTAGGCGAGGATAAAATGCGAACCTCGTTGAGAAAATTACAATTATTTAGAGGAGGAGTTAATCCATGAACAAAGCAGAATTAGTTGCAGCAATTGCAGAAAAAACAGAATTATCTAAGAAAGATTCAGAGAAGGCATTAAAGGCTTTCATCGATGTAGTAACAGAAGAGTTGACAAAGGGTGAGAAGATCCAGTTAGTTGGCTTCGGTACATTTGAAGTTGCTGAAAGAGCAGCAAGAGAAGGTAGAAACCCTCAGACTGGTGCTACAATGAACATTCCTGCATCTAAGGCACCTAAGTTCAAGGCTGGTAAAGCATTAAAGGATACTATTAACAAGTAAGATTGTATAGTAGTTTTACGAGACCATATGAGGTTTCTGTACATTTGTGCAGAGGCCTCTTTATTTACGTGGACGATGAATGAAAGCAAATAAAAAGGTATATCTATGTTAGGTTTGACGTATAAGGGAGGCAAAGAGTTATGCGTTTAGATAAATTTTTAAAAGTTTCCAGATTGATAAAAAGACGTACCGTAGCCAATGAAGCTTGCGATGCAGGTCGTGTTATGGTGAATGGAAAAGTTGCAAAAGCATCGGTATCGGTGAAGGCAGGAGACATTTTGGAAATTTCCTTTGGAAATAAAAATGTAAAAGTAGAAATTTTGGATGTGGCTGAAACTGTCAAAAAAGATGATGCAAAGGAATTGTATAAATATCTTTAATGGCTTCACAGGCGGTCTGTTGTTTGTGATTGACAGGTCGGATTGTGTAGGTGATCGTAATTAAATGGATATATCTCTAGTAGGAGTAATATATCCATGTCTTATTTATTCTGTACAAAAGGGTGTTCCCTATTTAGTATCTTTATATTTCATGTGTAAGCTATACTTTTATGCTTCATTTCGTATGGCTTTTCAATAGGAAATCCAGTGTTTTTGTTCTAAAAGATAAAACGTGTGGCATATATTTTAGTTAGTGATAGGAAAACAGCAAAGCAAAACAAGAAGAAAGGCTTTGACTTTTGCCAGCAGGGAGGAGTTTTATTATGGAAGAAAGACAGTCAGCGGATGGAAAAAATCATAAGATTGTAATACATAATCGTCATACGGTACTTTTGACTGGTGTAAATGATGTGCTTTCCTTCGATGCCAGCGAAATTATTTTGGATACGGTGCAGGGAATGCTTATGATGCGAGGAGAAGAACTGCATGTAAATCGGCTATCTCTGGAAAAAGGAGAGGTGGATGTGGATGGAACGATAGACAGTTTCGCATATGCGGATGATAGAAAAACAGCAAAAGGAAGCGAAAGTCTTTTAAGTAGGTTGTTTAAGTAGAGGTGGGGACGTTGGAGGCAATTATACATGAAGGACGTTTCTTTTTGACGTCTGTATTTACGGGGATTTTATTGTTGTTTGCGTATGATTTTTTTCGTATTTTGCGTGCGATCATTCCGCATAAGAAATGGGTAATCTTTTGGCAGGATTACCTTTTTTGGTTATTAAGTGGCTTTTTTGTATTTCTTATGATTTATCACTTAAATAGTGGTTCCATTCGTGGCTTTTGTTTTATGGGAATTCTGTTAGGTATGGCGGGGTATCATTTTGGACCCAGCAATTTTATAGTGTGGATCGTAAGTGCAGTTCCGAAACGTTGCTTTCGTGTGGCACGAAAATTTTATAGGAAAAGAAAGTCGAAAAAGAAGGGACAGTAACAGAATTTCTTATTGAAAAAAAAAGAGGAAAAAGCTATAATAAAAATAGACTATTTTGAGGGACGGACAAAGAGGGGACGGGAAAATTGACTGCTGTAAAGAGAAGTAGCAATGATTAGAAACAGACTATTTAGGAAAAAAGGGGAGAAAGAGAGGTATTGTTTATGCTACGAGCAAAACGGAGGAGAATGCACCGTACCAATCGTGCGAGTATGGGGTTTATTACATTGGCTGTATTGCTTCTTTTTGGAGTTCTGACATACAAGACGGTAGCTTTAGATAAGCAGACATCGCAGTATCAGACGACGATAGATGGCTACAAGAAGGATATAAAGAAGCTTGAACAGGAAAAAGAAGACATTGAAGAATTGAAAGAATATGTAGAGTCGGACAGCTACATTGAAGAGATGGCGCGTGAGAAGCTGGGCTTAGTCTACAAGGATGAGGTAATCTTTCAGGCAGACGATGCAGATGAATAAAAATAAAAAGGAGAGTCATGGTAACGTATGGTTGCTGTGACTCTCCTTTTTTGCGTTATAGAAAGAAAATGTTCTGTGGTGTGACTTTTTACTTATAATGTATTTTTTTATATTCTAAATTGTATTTCTACTTTTACATGAAGTTGAAAAGAATATATGAGGTACTATTGGCATGTTGATTTTAATACTAATAAATAAGAAAAGAATGAAATACTTGACAATTTTTAAAAGCTTCTATATGATTACATAATGTATGAAATAGTACGATTATAGAAGGGAGGAAAAAAGTGAGACAATATTTACATAAGACAGGTTTATTACTTACAATTTTTATTATGGTGTCCGTAATTTTTAATTTGTGTGGTGCGGCTATAAAGCACCAAAAAGAGCCTGAGAAATTACTTCCAAATCTATCAAATGAATATGCATTAGTGGAAAGTAAAAAGTCGATGAAACTTGAAACGTACATTACAAATTTTGAAAAGGTAAAAGAAAAGTTTTTACTTGGAGTTGTGTTGGATGGAGATTTACGTGCGGTTTATGCAGAAGATAGTATGTGGAAAGGATTGAAATTGGTATCTGGACATCTATTTACGGAGAAAGATTATGAAAAGCAAACAAATACGGTATTAATTCGTGATGGGATACAGACGCTATGCGAAAAAGTTGATGGAATATATTATTATGAATATAATGGGAAAAAGTATGAAGTAATTGGAGTGTATAAAGATGTAAGCAGCTCTAGTATATACAGTTCGAAATGTATGATTAACTTATATGCATCAGGGTTGCAGGATGAAAAAGACTGGGAAATTGGATTTTTTGATGCAGGTAAAAGTACATGGACACAACTTGAGAACTATGGTATAGCAAAAAATAAGAGTTTTAATGTGTATGCTGCTACAAACAAAGAGGATGGATATTTTTCTAATAAAGTTTCCAATATCAATATGATGTTGGCAATTTATGCAGGATTAGGATTTATGATTTTATTACATTCCTTAACAGCTACAGAAAACTGGATAGAGGGAAAAAAGCATGAAATTGTTGTTCGAAGATTAGTAGGAGCGACGAGACTACAAATTTTTAAATGGCTGTTATTGCAATTTGTTTCCCTGTTGTTCCTTACCGTTTTATTGGGAACTTTCTTGACAAAAATAATATTGATCTGCAATTATAATTGGGATTTATCCTATACCGTGAGTGCTATGTTTGGAACACAGCTTTCCTATATGAGTATTTTTTATAATATGTTATTTTTTATGGTAATAGGAGTTCTGTTAATTCTACTGGTAATGTTTATGCAGAGAAAGAAGACCATCATGGTTATGTTGCATGAAGAGTGAGGAGAGAAAGAAAATGAATGTGTTAAGGTTTGTTGGTGAAGACATTGGAAAGATGAAGTATCGTTATACAGTAATCACGCTTCAGCTAATCGTGGGATTATTATTGTTTTGTTATATTTATCAGGTAAATGATGCGTTTACACAAACAAGAGGAATGATTCAAAGCAGGTTAAAGAACCAGGAAATATATATGTTTCGAGATAATACTAGCGATAAGAAAATAGATAAGCTGCTTAATAGTGATGATAAACTTCAAGATATGAAAAAATGGTATGCTAAAGTACAAAAAGTTCTTGCAGAAAATGCAGATATACAATCTTATGTTGCAGATACTACTTCAGATATCAATACCAAAAAGGATGAATACATTCGAAATGTGATTGTATCGGAAAAATTTATGGATATCTATAATATGAAGGGAAACTTTTCAAAAACAGAATTGAAAAAGGAATTTTTTGGAGCATCTGCAAATGCGGATCAGATTCCTGTAATTGTAGGTTATAATTTAGGAAAAAAATACAAAAAAGGTGATGTATTTACAGATGTATCCAGACAAAAATATAAAGTTATAGGAAGTCTGAAGAAAGGTTCTGTATTTGTGGAGCCATCGCATTCAAAAAAGTATAGTAGCTTAGATGATTGTATTCTATCACCATATCAGCTTTCAGAAAACGATAGCATGGGGTATTGGAGTTATGTGCAAAGCGTATATTTTTTAACCAATAATGCGGGAGAAATACAAAAGCTGATAGCAGACAGCAAGAAAATGGGATTATATGATTTGTATTTAGTTGATTTTTCATATCAATTACAATGTATTACAAGGGATGCACAGGATACATTTGCTGTTTATGGAATGTTTTTGGCGGTTACGGTAGTATTTTGTGTTGTGGGAATAATCGGAAATATGATACAGTTTATCAACAATAATAAAAAAGAATTTGCTATACATTTGCTTGTTGGAGCAAGCGCAAAGGAAATCATTGGGCGTATTATACTTCTGGCTGCTTTTCAAATTTTAATCAGTTTAGTAGTTGTGGCGGCTGTTTTTGGCGTAAATAAATATTTTTGTGTAACTGTAATGTTTGCGTCAATATTTATGATTGCAACAATGGTGTATCCAATACTATTTTTAAAAAGGCAGTCGATTCGTACTATTTTAAGGAGGAGTTACGAGTAACTATGATTGAATTGAAAAATATAGAAAAAACATATGAAGAAAATATAGAAAAGACAAAAGCGGTAGATGGGATTTCTTTAAAAATTGCACAAGGGGAAATGGTAGCCATTATGGGTCCTTCTGGTTCAGGAAAATCTACCTTACTGAATATTCTTGGTTGTTTAGAACGACCTACCAAAGGACAGTATTTATTGAATGGAAACGGTGTGATTGGATTAAAGGAAAAACAAATCGCACAACTGCGGAATCAGACATTTGGTTTTGTTGTGCAAGATTTTGCACTTATAGAGAGATATTCGGTAGAGAAAAATGTAATGCTTCCATTATATTATACCAACATTGATAGAAAACAAAGAAGGGACAAAGTGAATCAAACCTTAGAATTGGTTCATTTAAGTGAAAAGAAACATGCATTGGCAAGAAATTTGTCAGGAGGACAGAGACAAAGAGTTGCGATTGCAAGAGCAATTATTAATGATGCTAATATTATTTTTTGTGATGAACCTACAGGGGCATTAGATAAAAAAACAAGTGGTAGTATTATGCAAATGTTTCAAAAATTAAACCAAATGGGAAAGACGATTGTAATTGTAACACATGACCCTGAAGTGGCTAGTCAATGTAAAAGAACGATATTTATAGAAGATGGAAAGATAAAATGATGTAACACTATCAAGAAGGGGGCAAACCCCTTCTGATATGCTGTGATAGCAGCTAATAGTGTTATGAGCAAGTAGCGAAGCGGATTGCAAATATCCACGTTTGACTTGCCGTTTCGTTTTTCTATTTTGTATCAGACTCATTATTAATTGTATTATATACTAGGCAAAAGATTTTGAGCTTGGATAGAATAGGAATATAAAAAAGAAATGTATAGTTACCAATAATCAATATGCTAGAGAATAAGGAGGAAGAAAATGGATATCCATGATTATATTGCCGATGAATTATTTCGTATAAAATCGGTAGCAGCATGTATTTATCTGCTTGAGAGAGGAAGAGAATTAGAGTTTACTTATAATAATAAAGAATACTTTATGTCAGGTGATGGTTCAGCAAAAAGTTATTCTTTGTGGCTAGGGCAAGAGGAACAGGCATTTGATAGTATGGAGGCATTGCTACTCGAAGCAGATATTGAAACAAAGAAGTTGTATCAAGTATGGGCAGATATAAAACTTGAAATGTTGTATTAATAGGGAGAGGAAACCTGCATCTACATATATCCTATTTAGTGGAAGTAGTAAAAATTACTTCTCTATTTTAGGTATTATAAAATTTAATTAAAAATATATTGACAAACGGCAGGATATCTATTATAATCTAATCTGTTGTCTGTGTTAAGAGCGGACATACAGTATGGCGGAATAGCTCAGTTGGCTAGA
>FR899710.1:49800-59685 GCA_000437275.1 Clostridium sp. CAG:411
TCCGCTATTTTTTTATAGCTGTGTACTAGGAACGAAAATATCTAGTACATGGCTTTTTTTATTTCTGCGGTGTTGTTAAGACTCCGTTTTGCTTCATGCTCATATCGAGCAATACATCCTAATTATAGTGTAACCTTTGATGAACCAGTTCCTTTTGGCTGCGTTTTTTTGCTGTATTACGTGTGAATGTACACCGTTTGTAAAAACACATATTTTGTCGCATAGTTTTTTAGCTTTCTTCCCTTAATCGACAGACAACGTTCTTTCGGGCTTGTACAATGTGTGCAAGGAAATCTAAGAAAGAGAGGGTGTAGAATGTGAGAATTAAGGGTATGAGTGAACGGGAATTTATTATGCTATTTGCGGCAGTGTTGATTGGGCGAGTACATTTAATTGGAATGAATCCGTTTGCGGTTGGATTTTTTATGGCAGTGTGTTATGAAAGAATTTCCAGAGTGTTTTTTGTTGCAGCATTAAGTCTTGGAATTTGGAATGCGTATGGATTTGTGATAGCAGTAAAGTATCTGCTGGTCTTTTTGTTGTGCGGGGCTTTGTGTGGAATAATAGAAAAAAGAAAAGGAAAAATTCCGTTAATCGTTTATAGCGGGATTGGGGCAGCAAGTTTATTATTGCTGGAATATATATGGAATCGAGTGCAGCTTGTAAATGCAGATCAGACATTATTACTGTTGCTGGAAAGTTTGTTGGCAGGTGTATTTACACAGATTTTATACATAGGAATACATTATATTTTGACGGAAAAAAAGGCGATTTATGCTGGAAATGAAGAAATGATTTCGATTATGGTAATGGGAAGCTTATTGGTGTTTGGAGTGCCTTTTCAGGATAATATGGCATTTAACATATTGGAGTTTTGTCTTTCTATTTTGATTTTAGTAGCGGGGTATCGTTATGGTGCTGGTGCAGGAAGCCTTGCTGGTGCGATTAGTGGGCTTTTTTTCCTTGCCAGAGACAGTAGTTTTGAAATGTTGGGAATATTGGCATTGCTTGGAATGGGAGCAGGTGTATTTCGAGAACTGGGAAGAGTTGTGAGTGCGATAACCTATGTAGGAATATATTTAGCGGCAGGAGTCTATATCAATGGAATCATGTTGTCGGTAGGACGTTTACGGGCAGTTATTTTGGCTGGGATTTTATTTGCAGTGCTTCCGAAAAAGATGATAAAAAAAGTAGAGACAATGGCATTGGATAAAGATTATGCCTTTTTGGGTATGGAACGAATGGAGAAACAGATTAAGGGACGGTTGTCACATTTTTCAGAGCCATTTTTTGCACTTTCCCGCACCTTTTCAAAAATGTCACAGCAAAAGGAAACGATGGAAGAGCAGGATATGGAAGAAATTTTACAGCAGGTTACCAATAATTTGTGCAGTGGTTGTGAGAAAGCAAATCGTTGTCTTGGATTTACGCGACATGAAAAATATCAAACGGCAAGCTGTATTTTACCCGCTGCAAAGGAACATGGATATATTGAAGTGGGAGATTTCCCTGTAAATTTTGCAAATAAATGTGATTATTTAGATAGTTATGTAGCAGAGACAAATCAAGCACTGCGTTTGGTAAGTAACAATGTTCGCTGGCAGAATCGTCTGGCAGAAAGCAGGGAGGCCATTGCGGAGCAATTTCAGGATATTGGTTTTTTGTTGAAAGATTTTTCACAGGAATTGTTTCGGGAAAAAGAGTTGGAGTTGGATAAGAAAAAGGATTTGGCAGCAGTATTGAAACGCAATCAGATTTTGGTACGGCAAATTGAAAAGGTAGAGACGAATAAACATTGTCAGGAAATTCATTTACTTGCAAAAGCAAGAGGTCGTGGATGTATTACTACAAGAGAGTTGGCAAAATGCGTCAGTAATGTGTTGGATAAAAGTTTTGTGCCGATACAGGGTAGTAAAAATGTGCTTTCCAGAGATTATGAAAAAGTGATATTAGTGGAAGATACAAAATTCAAAACTATTACTGGCGTGGCAAGGTGCAGTAAAGAAGGAGAGGTGGTTTGTGGGGATAATTATTCCTTTTTAAAGCTGGACAGCGGGGAACTGGTTATGACTTTGGCAGATGGTATGGGAAGTGGAACGGATGCATGTATGGAAAGTACCTCCGCAGTGGAATTGATGGAAAGTTTTCTGGAGGCAGGAGTGGGAGAAAAGACGGCAATTCGCCTGATTAATTCTATTTTTGTATTACAATCAGAAGAAGAACGACTTTCTACATTAGATATGGTTATCATAAATTTATATACGGGAATCTGTGATTTTATAAAAATGGGAGCGGCTACGGCATTTATTAAACGGGAGGACCGAGTAGAAATGATTACTTCTGCCAGCTTGCCGATGGGTATTTTTTCAAAAGCAGATTATGAGGATGTATCAAAAAAACTGTATGATGGAGATATGGTAATTTTACTGAGTGATGGAGTTCTTGAGGCGGCACCTATGGTTCATAAAGAACGATATGTGATTGAATTGCTCTCAAATTTAAAAACAGAAAATCCAACAGAAATAGCAAATACATTGTTGCAACATGCCATTGTGAATAGTGGTGGGGAAATTGTGGATGATATGACGGTTTTGGTAGCAGGAGTGTGGATGAAATAGGGAACTAAAATGCAGTTAAGAATAAGATTCAAAGATTGACATTATATTATCAATAAGCTACCATGAAAGCAGAAAGTGAAAGACCCCAGTTGAAAGGTTACAAGGAGGGACAATGGATGAAATTTTTTAAAGAGTTACTGAAGAAAAATTGGGCGCCATATACCATTGCCAGTTGCTCGGCAGTGTTGTTGTATTTGGCACTTACAAATGTGAATGTATTTCTGAAAGGGTTATCAGCAGTTTACAGTATTATGCTACCAGTCTTATCGGGAATTATTATCTCTTATGTGATGAATCCGCTAGTGCAGTTCATACATAAAAAGGTATTTGGAAAGATAAAGTCGGATAGACTTGGGAGAAACTTATCTGTGTTTGTTTCTGTTTTGATGGTAGTGGCATTAATTGGACTATTGATGGGAGCATTAATTCCACAAATGATAGACAGTATTGGTACATTTGCAGATAACTTTGAGAGCTATAGCCGCTCTTTACAAAAGCTGTTTAAATCATTTATGGATCGATTTGGAAAAGAGAATGATTTAGCATTGGTAGATCGGATATGGTCTCAGATAGTAGAAAAGGGATCGAAATTACTTTCTGAAAATATGGGAGAAATTATTGGAACTTCGTATAGTATAGGAAAGGGTTTTGTCAGCGGTATTATTGCCTGTATCCTTGCAGTGTATTTTTTGCTGGATGCCCCACACCTTATGGAATGTGTAGCAAAATTATTGCGTGTACTTACGACAGAGAAAAAGTACAAAAATATAACGGATTTTGTGAAACGTTGTAATCACATTCTTCTTCGTTTTATTATCTGTGACCTGATTGAAGGAGTTATCGTAGGCGTTGTGAATTTCATTTTTATGTCGATTGTAGGAATGGATTATGCTTTATTGATTTCGGTTGTTGTAGGAGTTACGAATATGGCCCCAACGTTTGGACCAATTGTAGGAGCTGTAGTTGGAGCATTTATTCTTGTACTTGTTAATCCATGGTATGCACTTTGGTTCTTAATCTTTACAGTCATTTTGCAGACAATCGATGGATATATCATCAAGCCAAAATTATTTGGAGATACCCTTGGAGTATCCTCTATTTGGATTTTGATTACCTTAGTTGTAGGTGGACGTATGTTTGGTGTTGCAGGTATTCTTCTTGCCATTCCATTTGCGGCAATCTGCGATTATATATTCAGGGATATTGTATGGAAACGATTGGAGCAGAGAAGTCGAAAACGGGAGTTGATGGAGAAAAAGAATAGCAAGAAATAGTAGGATTGACATTTTTTATGATATGTACTATCATGAAAAATATAAGAAAGACGTTGATGAAACGGGAAACAGTGCAAAACTAGGATGGTGTACACTGTAAAGAAATAACAATAGCGTACGCAACGAATGAGTGGTAATAGATAGATATCCTCGTCCTATTTGGACGGGGATATTTTAACTTATGAGATTGTAGAGTGGGGGATTTCGCCCCCAACGCTTTGTGAGGATGTGCACAGAAATGAGGGAAATATGGAATTTTGGGATGTATATGATCAATGTATGCAAAAAACAGGTAGAACACATGTAAGAGGAGTGCCTTTAGAGGAAGGCGATTACCACTTGATTGTACATGTGTATCCAGTAAACAGTCAGGGAGAAATTTTAATCCAAAAACGAGCAGATACCGTAAAGACAAAACCTGGTGTATGGGCAACCACAGGTGGTTCTGTAATTGCAGGGGAGAACTTCTTTGAAGGAGGACTTCGTGAGCTTCGCGAGGAATTGGGAATTGTTGCAGATGAGAAAAATACCCGTTTACTTGCCGTGATGCAAAGACCGAATCGGTTTCGTGCCGTATGGTTGGTGCGTACTGATATTACAAGAGAAGAATTGCAGTTACAAAAAGAAGAAGTGGCAGATGCTATGTGGGCAACACCAGATAAGATTCGCGAGATGGTCGGAACCGGGGAGTTTTGGCATTATGACTACTTAGAATGGTTATTTCGAAAGATTGATAAAGTCCGTGAGGAAGGTTGGATGTAAAAGGAAATATTTGATAGGTTATATAAGACTAAAAATGTATAGTTTCTTTCAGGCGAGATAGGAAGGTGAAAAGAGCATGGGCGTTTATTTGAATCCAGGAAACAGGCTGTTTGCAGAGGCTATAGGTTCGGAAATATATGTAGATAAAACAGAACTAATAGAACATACGAATAAGGTGCTTGGAACCTTGCAGAAGTTTATCTGTATTAGTCGACCAAGACGTTTTGGAAAATCTATGGCTGCCAATATGTTGGCTGCTTATTATGGAAGAGGCTGTGATTCAAGCACATTATTTGCATCCTATAAGATTGCAGGCTATGAAAGCTATAAAAAACACTTGAATCAATATAATGTGATTTTTTTAAATGTTCAAAATGCTTTTAGTCGGGTAGAGACAATAGAAGAAATGTTGCAATATATTCAAAGGGAAATTTTGGATGAGCTGAAAGAGACATATAAAGGACTGATTCCAGAGGGAGAGAAATTTTTAAGTGCAGCATTGGAAAAGTTATATAGTAAGTCAGAGGAAAAATTTATATTTATTATAGACGAGTGGGATTGTGCATTTCGAAGCAAGGAAGTACAAAAAGAAGAGCAGACAAGGTATTTGGATTTTTTAAGGGATTTATTAAAGGACAAAGCCTATGTTGCATTGGCATACATGACAGGTATCCTTCCGATAAAAAAATATGGCACCCACTCGGCACTTAATATGTTTGATGAGTATTCTATGACATCTCCGAAAAATTTTGCAGAATATATTGGTTTTACAGAAGAGGAAGTAAAGACATTATGTGAGAACTATCGAGCTGATTTTAATACGATGAAAAATTGGTATGATGGCTATACATTTCCAAAGGCAGCACATGTTTATAATCCTAAGTCTGTAGTAGATGCGTTGCGTGCAGGAGAATTTGCAAGTTATTGGTCCCAGACGGAAACCTATGAAGCGTTAAGAAAGTACATTGATGCAAATTATGATGGGTTGAAAGAAGCAATCATTTCTATGCTTGCCGGGAATTTTTATAAAGTAAACACAAGAACTTTCCAAAATGATATGACAACTTTTCAGAAAAAGGATGATATATTGACATTGCTGATTCACTTAGGTTATTTGGCATATGACAATAAAACTGCAAGTGTGTATATTCCAAATGCGGAGATACAGGAAGAGTTTAGAAATGCAGTAGAAGGTTCTAACTGGACAGAAGTAATTGATGCAATTCACCAATCAGAGCAGTTGTTACAGGCAACATGGAATATGGAATCAGAAACAGTTGCAGAAATGATAGATAGAGTTCATATGGAGAATACCTCTATCTTAACTTATAATGATGAAAATTCTTTAAGTTGTGTGATTTCCTTGGCGTATTATAATGCTATCAATGAGTATACAAAAATTAGGGAATTCCCTACAGGAAAAGGGTTTACAGATATTGTATATTTACCAAAAGAGCATTCGAATAAACCAGCAATGCTTGTAGAATTAAAATATGGTAAATCTGCTGAGGGTGCTATTGCACAAATAAAAGAGAAAAAATATGTAGGAAGTTTAAGGGAATATCAAGGAAATTTGCTGTTAGTGGGAATTAATTATGATAAAGAAACCAAGGAACACCAATGTGTGATAGAGAAGTATACTATCAAGGAAAAGTAGATTTTTAGGAGAAATATATGAAATTAAAAAATATACTATTGGTTGTAAAAGATATTGAGAAATCAAGACAATTTTATCATGATTTATTTGGTCTTGAACTTGTTTTAGATAACAATGGAAATATGATTTTAACAGAAGGTCTTGTGTTGCAGGATGAAAAAATCTGGAGGGAGTTTCTTGGAAAAGAGATTATTCCACAAAATAATGCCTGTGAATTGTATTTTGAAGAAATGGATATAGAGGCTTTTGTGCAGAAATTGGAAAGATTATATCCTTCCATTGTATATGTCAATAGACTGATCACGCATAGTTGGGGGCAAAAAGTAATTCGCTTTTATGACCTGGATGGAAATTTGATTGAGGTAGGAACGCCAATGTAAATGGGAAAACAAGATGATTTTCTTTAGATTATACTGGAGTGTTGCGTAAATAAGGTGATAGGTCGAGTACACGGATAGAAACGAGGAGATACATCATGAATGTAGCGGAAGTTGTAAAAAAATACTTTGGATATGATAGCTTGAGGCAGGGGCAGCAGGAATTAGTGGATGGCATTTTAGCTGGAGAGGATGTGCTTGGCATTATGCCTACAGGGGCAGGAAAGTCCTTGTGTTATCAAGCATCTGCACTATTGCTACAAGGCATTACCTTGGTTATATCGCCATTGATTTCTCTTATGTCTGATCAGGTAAAAGCACTAAATCAGGCGGGAGTGCATGCGGCATATATTAATAGCTCTCTTACGGAACGGCAGATTGAAAAAGCGCTTTCTTTGGCTGCAATGGGGCAGTATAAGATTATCTATGTGGCGCCAGAACGCTTGAATACACCGCGTTTTCTTGATTTCGCCATGGGAGCGGAGATTTCTATGTTGACGGTGGATGAAGCCCATTGTATTTCTCAGTGGGGACAGGATTTCAGACCAAGTTATCGGGAAATCATAAATTTTTTGCGTATGTTACCAAAGAGACCAATTGTCAGTGCGTTTACAGCCACCGCTACCGAACAGGTAAAGCAGGATATTTGTACTATTTTGCAACTGCGTCAACCAAAGGTAATCGTGACTGGATTTGACCGACCTAATCTGTATTTTCGTGTTCTCCCAAGAAAGGGAGGAAAAGAGACAGACAACGCAATCCTCAATTATATCAACCATCATGAGGCAGAAAGTGGAATTGTGTACTGTGCCACTAGAAAAAATGTGGATAAAGTCTATGAAATTTTGAAAGCCCATGGTGTATCCGTTGGAAAATATCATGCGGGGATGTCTATTGAAGAACGGAGAAGTAGTCAGGAGGATTTTACCTTTGACCGTGTATCTGTGATGGTAGCTACCAATGCATTTGGAATGGGAATTGACAAGTCAAATGTCCGTTATGTACTGCATTACAATATGCCGCAGAGTGTGGAATATTATTATCAGGAAGCAGGGCGAGCGGGCAGAGATGGAGAGGAAGCGGAATGCATTTTATTTTTCTCCAAGCAGGACATTATGATTAACAAACGCCTGTTAGACTTGAAATCCGTAGATGCCTATGGAAATGCAATTGCACCAGAGGTGCGAAGAAATGACCAGAGAAAGCTAAATCAAATGATAGAGTATTGCGAGACGGACCAATGTTTAAGGGAGTATATGCTCCGATATTTTGGAGACGACAGCCCATGTACTTGCGGTAAATGTAGCAATTGTGTGGTGGATGACCAACTATATGATGAAGAAGTGTTGTCCGTGCCAAAGAAGAAGTCTGCTGCAAAGGTATTGGAAATGACGGGATTATCCGAGCAGGGAATGGTACTATTTGAATTGTTGAGAGCAGAACGGGCAGAACTTGCCACAGAGCAGGGGGTACCACCATTTATTATTTGTTCGGATAAGACATTAAAAGATATGTGTATGAAATTGCCAAAAGAAATGTCGGATATGCTTGGTATCTATGGATTAGGTGAGCAAAAAGTGGCTAGATACGGAGAAAGATTTTTGTATGTGTTGCAGAAATTTATGGATAATGCTGTTGTAGACGTGACATCTATGCAACAGGAAAAACACAGTGTGCAAAGACAGCAGAAACAGCCATTTTACATAGAAACGGAACAACTAAAGCAATTGGAGTTACAGGAGGATGCCAGAGTATCGGATTTGGCAAAACAGATTAATGCATTATGTGAGGAGAAAGACCGCAAAAAATTGACGGCAAGATTTTTAAATGAATTGTTGGTAAATGCAGGTTATTTGTTTGAGGAGGAAGTAGAGGGCAAAAAACAAAAGAGGGTGTCAGAACTTGGCATACAAGTCGGAATAAAAGAAGAATTACGACGGGGCAGAATGGGAGAATATTATTCGATTAGCCATTCCAAAGAAAGTCAAATGGTGATACTTTCCTTGTTGCAGGAATATTTGAAAGAGCAGGAAGCGTAAAATACAGTTTACAGATTAGTGAATAGTAACAAAAGTAAAACAAAGGAGCATCAAAAATGTTAAACAAATTACATTTAGCAATGATAAAGTTATATCGTGGAGATGCAAAGCGTATTCAGCATTTTTGTAAGGTGCATAGCTATGCAAAGCTGATTGCGGAAACCGAAAACATGGACAAAAAGGATTTGTTTATCCTTGAGGCAGCAGCACTTACCCATGATATTGGAATCCATGTATGTGAAGAGAAGTATGGAAATTGTAATGGCAAGTTGCAGGAAAAAGAGGGACCAGCAATTGCCGAAAAGTTACTTCAGGAGTTGGGATTTGCAGAGGACGTATCGGAACGGGTACAGTATTTGATTGCACATCACCATACCTATGACAAGATTGACGGAATGGATTATCAAATCCTTGTAGAAGCGGACTTTTTGGTGAATATAATGGAAGATAATCTGTCAAAAGAGGCAGCCTCTCATGCTTATCATACGATCTTTAAAACGGAGTGTGGAAAACAGATTTGTAGGGATATGTTTGGACTATGCTAGAGTCTTTGGCTATAAAGTTTTGTTTTAACTTTTGTTAGAAATTGTAGCGCTTATTATACTGATTACAGTGATGCTGGATGTAATAGCATTAGATGAGGAAAAAAGGAGAGAAAGGGCAGGGTTTTCTTGCTCTTTTTAAAAAGGACAAGAAAGGATATGCTTGAATTTACCATGATTTAATAGTATAATGAAGAACAGCTATGTGCCTTATGTGAACAGGCTTGCTAAGATGCAAAACTTTTGACGTTTATAAGGTAGTATTGTAGTAATACTGAAGTGCTGTAATGCGTGTACGAATGCATTACAGAATGAAAATTTAAGGAGGAATCGATGATGATTAACTGGAACAACTTAGATACCATTGCTTCCTATGAGGAGCTAAAAAAGGTAGCACATGTGGACCTTGCTAAAGTAATGACTGGTGCAAATGGTGCAGAACGTGTAAAGAAGTATAATGCTCCTATGGGAGAAGGACTTGTTTTTAACTATGCTACAAAGCAGGTGGATGATGATGTGCTTGCAGCTCTTGCAAAATTAGCAGAAGAGACACAATTAGTAGAAAAATTTGAAGCTCTTTACAATGGAGAGGTTGTTAATACAGGTGAAAAGCGTC
>FR899710.1:59709-64623 GCA_000437275.1 Clostridium sp. CAG:411
TCGTGTACTTCATCATATGACTCGTGGACAGTTAGGCGATGCTGTTGTAGAAGATGGCGTAGATAAGCGTGCATTTTATGTAGAACAGCAGAAGAGAATTGCAGAATTAGCAGAAAAGGTTCACAACGGAGAGATTACAAACGCAGCGGGCGAGAAGTTTACAACAGTTGTACAGATTGGTATCGGTGGAAGTGATTTAGGACCTCGTGCGATGTATTTAGCACTTGAAAACTGGGCAAAGGTAAACAATACGTTCAAGATGGAAGCAAAATTTATCAGTAACGTAGACCCAGATGATGCATCAGCCGTATTAAATACCATTGATGTAGCACATTCTTTATTTGTACTTGTATCAAAATCAGGTACAACACTTGAGACATTGACAAATGAGTCATTTGTAAAGGATGCATTGAAGAATGCTGGATTAGATCCTGCTAAGCATATGATTGCCGTTACAAGTGAAACATCTCCATTGGCAAAGAGTGATGATTACCTTGCAGCATTCTTTATGGATGATTATATCGGCGGACGTTTCTCCTCTACATCTGCAGTAGGTGGAGCAGTATTATCTTTGGCTTTTGGACCAGACGTATTTGCTCAGTTCTTAGACGGTGCAGCTTCTGAAGATGTATTGGCAAAGAATAAAGATATTTTAAAGAACCCTGCTATGTTAGATGCCTTGATCGGTATTTACGAACGCAATGTATTAGGATACCAGAACACAGCAGTTCTTCCATATTCTCAGGCATTGAGCCGTTTCCCTGCTCATTTACAGCAGTTGGATATGGAGTCAAACGGAAAATCTGTCAATCGTTTCGGTGAGCCAGTAAACTACCAGACAGGTCCTGTTATCTTTGGTGAGCCTGGAACAAACGGACAGCATTCCTTCTATCAGTTGCTTCATCAGGGAACTGATATCGTGCCATTGCAGTTTGTTGGCTTCAAGAACAACCAGATGGAAAGTGATGTTGTGATTCAGGATAGCACAAGCCAGCAGAAGCTTTGTGCAAACGTAGTTGCACAGATTGTTGCATTTGCATGTGGTAAGGAAGATGCAGACCGCAATAAGAACTTTGAAGGTGGACGTCCATCTAGCATTATCATTGGAGATCAGGTAAATCCTAAGACATTAGGTGCACTTTTAGCACATTTTGAAAATAAAGTTATGTTCCAGGGATTTGTATGGAATATCAACAGCTTTGACCAGGAAGGTGTTCAGCTTGGTAAAGTGTTGGCAAAACGTGTATTAGCACATGAGACAGATGGTGCATTAAAAGAATTTAGTGATTTATTAAATATTTAATACTATCAGCTAATAGTGTTATGAGCAAGTAACAGAGTGGATTGCGAATATCCACTTGACGATACAATCATGGATAAATAACAGAAATACAGAAAAGTAAGTGGTATGTTCTGTCATAGAAAAGCCCCTTGTTTCACAGGTTTGTGAGATAAGGGGCTTTTTTGCCTTATGGTTTTGTGTTATATTAGAAGTAAAGGTGGATGAGGGATTTATGAACAAAAAAGAGACAGAGGAATACAAAGAAAAATGTAAAATAAAGGAAGAGGATGGAGAAGCCTATTACGATGACAGAAAGACCAATGGAAAAAGGGATAAAATTGTTATGGTTATTTCTGGGGTATTGTTGATTTTGTCTTTGGGTTTGACTAGATTTTCCTATTCGGACGGGAGTCTGTTCGGTTGGGGAATGCTTATGCTGGGAGGAGTATTTTTTGTTGCTGCTATTATACTCTTAGTAATAGTTGGTAAGAAAAAGTAGCAGATGTAAGAGGCGTATAAGGTTTTACGCAATCAACTACCATGATGACATGGTATCCAGAAGAGTACAAAAATAAAATGATAAAAAAGGAAACGGTGGAATTACGCCTTCAAGCAACGGGTTTTTACTGCGATTCCTGTATGAAAATATTTGCTGCATTTGAAGAAAAATAGAAAAGGGATAATCAGAGCATAGAATAAAAAATGAGGTGACAACATGTATACCGATAAAGTAAAGAAAGGCACAGCCTACTATCATCTTCCTGGGTTGTTTGAGTTTTATGAATTGTATCGTATGTTTCTTTCCTTGTATCATGAGCATAGAGAATACTTTTACGATTGGTGTGAGATTGGTTCTATTTACGGTGCCCCGGCAGATTGTCTTTGGGGCGGGGGTCGTGCGGGCTTTGGAGAATACAACCCACAGGAAGTTTTAAAATTGATGCAGGAATATGGCATATCAGCCAGATTGACATTTAGTAATTCCCTACTCAGAAAACAGCATTTATTGGATAAGAAATGCAATATGCTCTGTACCTTGTTTGAGAAAAAAGAAGGTGTCAGAAATGGTGTGATTGTTCATTCGGAGTTGTTATTAGATTACTTGAAAAAGAATTATCCTGGGTTCTATTTTGTTTCCTCGACCACCAAGGTTCTGACAGAATTTTGGCAACTGGAAAATGAGGTAAAACGGGAAGACCTTCTTTATGTGGTACCAGACTTTCGCCTAAACAAAGTCTATGATCAGTGGAATACATTGCCAGCATCACAAAAGGACAAAGTGGAATTTTTATGCAATGAATGTTGTTGGTTTGGTTGCAATGATAGAAAGCATTGTTATGAGGCGGTCAGTCGGAAAAATCTTGGAGAAAACGACAGAGAACATCATTGCGTTGCACCGAATGCAAACCATGGGTATCGTTTTTCGGAAGCTATGAAAAATCCGGGTTTCATTGGCATAGATGCGATTCAAAACATTTATCTACCAATGGGCTTTTCTAACTTTAAAATTGAGGGTCGAGGGCTTGGCAGTGCTTTGATTTTGGAATTTCTGCTCTATTATATGACAAAACCCGAATATCATGTGCATGTGAGAGAATACATGTATTTGGATAATATGCTAGATTTGTTTTAAGTGTTATTAGGGAGAGGATAAATGTATGTGTGCTTATAAAATAAATAGTAGAGAAAATGGCAAGCTGCCAATTTATTATATGCCATTTTTACTCTATAGAAAAATGTATCCTATGCCTGGGGAAATACATCGGATGCATTGATGGTGTTACCACTCAACAATGATTTGTCTGCGAAAAGCCTGCAAATAAGCGTATGTTAATATGCGTTGCTTGTGGCAACGGCTCTGTTGATATAGAATCGAGTCATCAAAAACAAGGAGGCACAGAGTATGCTTAATGAAAATATCAAAAAAATTAGAAAATCAAAAGGGCTATCGCAAGAAGAACTTGCAATTAAACTGAACGTAGTAAGACAGACTGTATCAAAGTGGGAGAATGGTTTGTCCGTTCCAGATTCCAGTATGCTGATTATGTTGGCGGATGAACTGGATGTTACGGTAAATGAATTACTTGGAGAACCTGTAGTAGAAACGACTACCAATGATTTAAAGATTCTTTCTGAAAAGTTGGAAGTTATTAATTTGCAGCTTGCAAAAAGAAGTATAACAAGAGTCAAAACGATTCGATGGCTTCTTATATCATTGTGTGCAGTTATAGTAATAATATTTATTGTACTTGCATCTATAAATAGTTCATATTTGAATTGGAATTACAATGATCCTGAGTTGGCAGTGGCAGGGACAATAATGCATGGGTTTGAATTCCTATTTGTAAGATTTGCACCGATTGTTTTTTTGGCTTCTGTAGTTGGAATTGTGGTGACATATAAGAAAAGATAACTTCCAATTTAATTAACAGCAGTCGAGATTATTATGAACATTATTTGTAAATGCCCTCTCTTGATATAATAGAGGGCATTTATGGCATCTTATGTAGTTATTATGGCAACTTGAGTTTGAGAAGAGGTCAGGTACTTTTATATGCGCAAGTTGCAAAGTGGATTGAAAATATACCGTTATATGCGGTGTGCAATTTATAAAGGAGAATGGAAAATCAGAGTTTGAGGAGGATAGGCACTATGAAAAAGTTGGGTTTAGTTGGTGGTATGGGACCAGAGTCTACAATTCCATATTATCATGATATTGTATATGGTGTTCAGGAAGCAATTGTGTTAGGGTGTACAGAACTTCCGCTTTTGTTAAATGATGAAGTGAGTTCTGTTCCCTGTTTAGATACCATGCAGATACATATTAGTTCTATTGTAAAGACTATTTTAGATTGTTAAATTACGATTTTAATGAAATTAATAAATCGCAAATGATAAAAGGAGTGGATAAAATGTATATTGAAAAATATTGGGCTAACTATATCGGTGGCACAGACGATAGCTTGACCTTGATAGACTACCTCTATGACAAAGGCAAAACTGAAATATCTCTGAACGAGATATTCAATGATACTGGACTTAGCAGGCTAAACTGGAATTTCCATACCTCACCCAATTTAGAATATATTGATTCGGAAGGGCTATGTTACGAATTTTACTATGCGATTGATTTGGTAACTGATTTGGCGGCACTTATTCTTGAAAGTAAAAAAAGTGGTGGATTTAATATAAAAAATCTGTATCATGGAGAAGAACGAGATCGATTTATAAAAATCACAACTACGCAGGAAGAAGAGCAGGCAATGAATCGGGCTTTAGCAGATTTCTGTGTTTCTCCTTTTGCATATGATCTTCATGAAATGGTAGATGATGAAGATATGCTGGAAATGGCGAAGGATTGCGAAAATATCCGCAAGGAATTGTATGAGTAACTTCCCATTTGCGGAACTGAAAAAATGTTATTTGGTTAAAAAAGACAACAATATGTATAAAGTATCGTAAATTTAGATTTTTACGCTAATGGAGGAAAAAAACATGATGAAACTCGATAATTTTGTTGATATGATGACGGGACACTTTAATAATAAAGAACAGTTTGATAAGTTGAAGAAAGAAGGAAAAGCATATCCTTATGCAGAACACATTAATACAATCTGTAATGAGAAAATTTT
>FR899711.1:0-12229 GCA_000437275.1 Clostridium sp. CAG:411
CTTAACACATCTCCTTTTCATACTGTTTCCTTTTCAGTTAATTGTGAACCCTTTACACAATAATTCTTCCTGTTTCAAATCTCCCCTTAATTCTACATTTGATGCAATAAACAATGAAATCATTCCATGCACAAGAGACCAAAGACGGAATAAATAATTTTCTCCTTCCTCCTTTGTCATATTTCGTTTTTCTATATTAGCACAAACAACACCTCGAAAAAGTTCAAAGGGTGGATAGTTTTCTTCCACTTTTTCCAATGTAAAAATAATCTTTCTGTCTGAGTTTCGATAAAGTGCACTGAAATATGTAGGATGCTCCCTGTAGAAACTCACATAAGCCTCACATAATGCTTCCAATGTCTCCAGTTTAGATGTTTCCATCCCTTTGATGGTTTGCTCCAATCTTTCTGTCAATGCCTCCGTAACATATTTCCGACAACAACTAATCAACTGCTCTTTACTTTCAAAGTGGCGATAAATTGCATTATGACTAACACCACACAAATTTGCCACCTTTCGTAAAGAAAGATACTCAAATCCTTTTTCCGAAATCATTTGAATACTGGTTTCAAGTAACTCATTTTTTAAATTTCCATGATGGTAATTTTCCTTCATAACTTACTCCCTGTTTTAAATTTTCAATCCTAATGATAGTATATGTATATATGTTACCAGTGTCAACATTTAATTTTATTATATATTCACAATAACCAAGCAACACTGCTATCCTTTATGAAAAAAATAGTCGCCCAGTCTACAAAACTAGGCGACTATCTTTAATATTCTAATAGTAAAACGGTCTAACCGTCTAACGGTAGCACTCCCTCGATAGTTTATTAAAACTTATTTTTCTTAATCTGCTGATTCATTCTTTTTATCTTCATTTTCCAGTAAAAACTTTGTGTCAACCATATCGTAACAAAAATAATGAGGAAAATGCTAAAATACTGAATCAAACCACTTACTGTATGTTGCATCCAATAAAGTTTATAAGCAGCTCCCATCATAAGCACTGCAATAAAATAAATGAATTGTCTTTTTACTCTCCTTACTTTGAAATATCGATATATACTGGAGTCTTTGTACTATCTGCCCAATCATTCATACATAATGCCATTCCATCGACTAAATCTTCGTCTACCAAATATGCCACATGCATCGTTACCTTTCCATCCTTTATCTTTGTCATCCAGAATTGCTTTCCGCCTAATGTTTCTTCAAAGTAACATGGCATATGATCCATAAAGGCATTTTGGATATAAGCTGGACGATTGTATGCATCTACGCTCTCATAGATTTTATTTCCCTGTTTGGTAACCAATTGTAGAGATGGTGCCTGATACGAATGCTCTCCTGTGATATCTTTTGCCCCATCAAATTCTAAAGTCACATAGACAAGTTTAGGCTGTACCTTTTCTGTTTTTACTACCTTTTTTTCCGGGCTGTTGATACCGTCTCCATATTGAATGGTTTCTCGCATATACGTTTTCAATTTTCCATTCTTGTCAAATAACTGATCCTGATCTACATAGTTCTTGTTATTCAAATACGTTTTATCCAATCCATCCAAGGAATCTAAGATCTGTACATCTGTTACCTTAGCCTTCGCTCCATCTACAGAGCAAGTTCCATCGGTAGCATAATACTTTGTATTGATTTCTTTTTTACTTTCCTCTCCCTGCATTTCCCAAGCAGTAGGATCCATTTTACTAAATAATATATACTTTGTAGCATCTTGTGCAGTTACTTCTTCTACCTGTATTTTCTCTGCAATCTTAAGAATACCGTCTTTTCCTAACTTATTCTGTCCAGCAATTCGTAATAAATAGCCGTAATCCTCCAAAAATACATAGCACACCTGACCATAATCCGTATCATGGTCGGATGTATATCTGGAACCAACAATTTGATTCACTTTACAATAAACGGCTTTTCGTCCATTTACAGTAACCTGCTCAGACTCTTCATTATCAAATGTAGACAACGCTTTATCCTTGTCTAAATATACCAATTCAAACCAAAAATCTTTTCCTTCTACAGAAGCATCTTTATAGGTATATTCCTGAAATGCACTTTGTTTTGCGGAAATATTTTTCTGCTCACTATATTTTTCTAACTTGTATTCTTGTCCAAAATCAGCAGACAACTTTACATATTTTTCTGGTGTACTGCTCTTTTTTGAAACATCCGATGTTTGTGTGATATCATTTTTACTAAACTGCATTTTTACTTGATTTCCGTTCTTTTGCACAGCACTTTCAAAATAATTTGCCACTTTACCTGCTGCAAATACGGCTGTAGGTCCAACTACCGCAAATGCAAGACACGCTGCAACTCCCATTTTCCAAACCTGTCTATGGCTTTTTCTTTCCTCTTTCTTTTCTGATGACATAGATAAAATATTTTCCTGAATACGTCGTTTGGACGTCTCAGACATCTTTATGTTTTTATACGAATCCCTTATTTTTTCTTGCATAATATTCTCCTTCCTGTTGCATTTCCTGTTTCAATAATTTTCTAGCTTTTTGCAAATAGGTACGAATGGTAGATTCCGGTTTATGTAGAATTTTTGCGATCTCTCTGCTGTTATATCCCTCATAATAATAGAAATAGACAGCCGTTTTATATTTTTCAGGAAGTTGTAAAATCAGTTCCATCATTTCATCCATTTCTTGTCTTTTGCTACATATTTGTTCTTCATAATCCGTAATATCCTTTCGCTTTCTCCACCAATGCTTCAACATATCTTTGCATTGGTTCGAAGCGGTCACGATCAACCATGCCTTTTTTCCTGCTTCTTTCTCAAAATCTTTTTCTAAATGATAGTATTTGATAAATGTTTCCTGTACTGCATCTTCCGCATCCATTTGATTTTTGAGAAAAGAAAAACATAGACGATAAATATCATCCACATAGGCTTCATACGTTTTTACAAAAGCTTCCTCTTTGTCGGTACCGTCCAAAGTATGTTTCATTTTTTTCCTCCTTTCACTATAGATACGATTGAGCTATCAAAAGTGTCGAATCTTTTTTAGATATATTTGCATATACTGTTCCACTTATCTATTTTTTGCAACAAAAATCCCTTTCTATACCCTTCTAACAAGATTTATTTGTTATACTCTTTATGCAAGTTTCATGTACAATAAGGGATACGAATTTCCTTCTTCATCGTAATCCGTTCTTTTATACGTTTCAAATCCCAGATGTTTATAAAATCCAACCGCTTGCGGATTCTGCTCATTGACTGTAACTTCTTGTATGTCATACTTTTGTATACCATACTGAATCAATTGTTTTCCAAGCCCCTTGCCTCTTTCCTCTGGCAAAAGAAACAACATTTCCAACCGCTTATTCTCAACTCCCATAAAAGCAACCGCTTCCCCTGTTTCACATTCCACAATAATCAAATGCTCCACACCACTTAATGCCTGTGGTACATATTCCTTGATTTGTTTGATTTCTTCCTCTGAAAGAAAAAGATGGGTTGCTCGAACTGATTCTTCCCAGATATGCAAAAGAGGCTTCATTTGTGCCTCTGTTTTTTCTTTTATTTCATATATTTTCATGCCGTCACCTTCCATTTATTCCCATTTACTATTTTTTACACAAGTACAACAACGGAATGAAAAGAAGCATCTCTATATATTATTTTTTTCACCACGAAATGCCTTACGCACATTTTTATACACTTGCCTTCTACCTACCGCAGTTCCTTTCTCCTTCCAGTATTTTACACTTAATATATTGGCAATCGTCAAAAATAGCATTCCAATAATAAATAAGACGGCTTCCAATAATAAAGCGTTTATCCCCAAAATTTCATAACTAGAACCTTGATTTTTAGAAACAACAATACATACAAGGAACAACAAAATACATACAACACCTAAACCTGTAAATAGCAATAAAAATTTGTTTGATTTTTTCATTTTTTCCCCTTAATTTTCAATCATATCTTCGAAAAGATCCTCTTCCGTAATCTCTCTGATCACTTTACATGGACTTCCTACTGCAATAACTCCCGCTGGTATATCCTTTGTCACTACGCTTCCAGCACCTATCACACTACCAGCTCCAATTGTCACGCCACCGATTACTGTCACGTTTGCTCCAAGCCAAACATTGTTTTCTAATGTAATAGGCGCACTTGTTAATACACGACTTCTCTGTGTAGGATGAATTCCATGCCCTGCACAAGCCAAACATACCCCTGGAGCAATAAACGCCCCTGCACCAATGTTTATAGGCGATGTATCCAACATCACTACATTATAGTTTACAACGGCTAACCCATGAAAATGAATGTTAAACCCATAATCACAATGAAATCCATTTCCTAAAAATGCACGTTTATTGGATGTTCCAAAAAGCTCTGTCATGATTTTTTCTCTTCTATCCGTTTCTTCCTCGGTTAATGATTCTAATTCTTTTACCAAATCACTTGCTTTCTTTTTTAATTCTGGTGGGTTATCAAATGGACCACAATGGTATGGCTCTATAGACGTCATTCTCGCAATCGCTTTCTCATAGTTCGGTTGTTTTTCCAAATGTTCAGACATCGTTTCACTCCTTTTTTCTTATCCTTATTTTAATTCTTTTTCCAATAATGTAGCTGCATCCTTCACACAGTCTATACATTCTCTCTTTACGATTCCATCATCGATTCCTTTTAACTCTCTGCATACAACTGTACCATTCTGTTGCTTAAATGCGTCAATCATTTTTCTGGCACTTTTCATGGTTTTCTGTGGATTTTTATTAATCAATCCTAATACATTGACTGCTCCAATCAATGCTCCACAGGTAGCCTCCATACTGCCACCCATTCCTACTGCAAACCCTTGCGTAAGATTCTTTGCCGTTTCTTCCTCTATCCCTACCAAGTCGCAATAGGTACATGCCACTGCCTGTGCACAGTTGTAACCACAAGCCTTTCTTCTTTCTGCTTCTTTCACTCTTGATTCCATAAATTCAGCTCCTTATCTGTTGGTATGCTTTATCTTTTTTCACTGTACAACAAGTATATCGCCATCTTGTGCGATCAGCAACTAATTTTCTAAATTTCCGATAACTATGAAAATACGCTTGTTACTTCTCAGCAAAATTATGCCTTATTTCAATCCACGTAGCCAATTGCTGATTTCATTTTCTGAAACATCTGTTGCAAAGCGTTGTCCGCTCACAACATTTACCTCTTTGTATGCGTTCTGTAAATCACTGACACTTTCCTCAATTCCACTTCCACCAGAAGTGCAAAACAGATAAACCGTCTTTCCCCTTTAGTTACTGCCCATAGAAGAAGCCAGCAGCTTATTCACTACTGGCTTTCTATATTACTCATTTTATTTACTATACTTCGTTTCAAATAAAATTCTTATTCTTAAACATAACCTTAAACTACATTCAATATTTCTTCTACAATTTTATATACATATGTTCCGTAGTCAGAAGGAATTTTTTCATATTTTTCTTCCATCAGTTCCTTCGCCCTCTTTACAGCAAGTCTTACTTTTTCATCCGAATAGTGTTCGAAATTTAAATGCTTCCGATCCTTCAGTGGTGCACCCTTTTCAGTTAACCGAATTCTGAAATGATCTGTTGCCTCATAGTGATGTGTTTCAGTCACCGCATATTTTTTATCTTCTTCACTCGCCTCATCATGATGTAACAACAACCATATTTCAAAAAACGGATTACTTATCGCATATTTATAGCCCCTTTCTTCACACTCCTGAATAGCGTTTTCAAATTCAATTTTGTGAGTATCTAGATTGTCATCTACGTCTGAAACAATCCAAAACTCATCTTCTGGATATTTTGAAAATTCATATTTTGCTTCCTTTTCTTCTCTAAACTTATTAATTCGTTCCACCAATTGCCATGGCTTCGATTTTCCTAACACTTGTTTCTGCTCTCTCGTCCTTTTTTTCGGAAGTGTATGTACTTCATCTTCAACCACAGAAATTACTTGTACTCTTCCTTTTACGCCATCATAAATTTGAGATAAAACTTCTATATATTCTTCTTCCGTGACACTTCCTTCACATGATAAAAAAATAATTTTAGATGTAGTTGGTCTTATTGGTCTATATGGATTTTCGTTAGTATAGGGCGTACTTCTTCTATGAATAAGTTGCATCTATTACACCCCCTTTATCACTGGAACAGCCCCAAAACGTCCATTCAAATATGCCTTCAAAATATCCTTATCACCTTTAACGTCAAAATCAGACATCGGTTTAATAGTCGTTTCACCTGTTAGTTTCTTTTCTACAAACCAAATCTCATCCTGAGAAAACTCGTTCATATCAATTAAATTTACATCATGTGCTGTATAAATTATCTGGCAATTTGCATCATTGCTATTTTCCAAGAAAAGTTTCAATAAATACCTTGATAATTTAGTATGAAGACTCCTATCAATCTCATCTACAAGATAAATACTTCTATTCCTTTTATCTATTGCAAAAAGCATTGGTAGCAAATCTAATAATCTTTGAGTTCCATCCGACTCATCTTCCAAATCAAATTCCACACTCTTCGAATTTAATCTATGTTCAAATTTAATTTGAATAAGTCTCATCCGATTTTCCTGCTTTTCTCCAAAAATATAATATTTTCCACCTATGCTAAACATTCCCTGTTTTTTTTCTTCAATATCCTGAATTAATTCTTTTGGAAAATGAGCCTTCTCTGCAAAATCATGAAAATCTAATTCATCACTTACAGCCGATACCTGTAAAACTCCTGTATCCATTTTACTCAAACTATCAGATATAAATTTCTGAAAATCCATATCTGTACTAATTCGAATTGGTAAAAAACGGACTTTTGTATTTGGAAAAATAACTTGAATGGATCGAAACCATTCCATTACAGGCTCTACTCTTTTTATTCCATTATCATATAATTTATATAAAAATAACTGGTTTTTCTGTTTCTCTTTAATTGTTTCCTTCAAAAGCTCAGCAAGTTCCCTATTTTTTGATTTTTTTCGTGCAAACTTGGCGGTAATCTCTATTATTGTTTTTTCTTCAGCATCCGTTTGTCTTTCAAATAGTGGTTCAAAACCATTTTTTGTTAAAATCATTAACCATTCTTCATATACTTGCTTTGAATCCAAAGAAAAACCATATTCATAGATTTCATTGTCCTCTGCTAAAAAGGTAAATTGAAATACAGATTGTTGATCTAAATCTTCAAACTCTCCTTTGAACTGATTTACACCAGTCCTTCTTCCTGACGGGATCCCATCCACAATAAAATCTCTGGCATAATCAATTGATTCAATAAAACTACTTTTTCCAGATGCATTCGGTCCATAAAAAGCACTTCGTTTTAATACTTTCCAAACTCCAGCTTTTGTCTGTATTTCCTTCGTATATCGTTCATCTATATCTGATGTTGTCGGAAACATACTGAACTCAATATTGTGTCCAATAGATTTAAAATTTGATACATTATATTTCAATAGCACTTTAATCACCTCGCTTATTTTTATTTTTTCTAACAAATCAACTTTTATTGCTTTCTTACCTTCTGTACTACTTTCGCACCTTGTGGCTTCTTCTATAAACAAGTTATATCTGTCACAATTGAGTAAAACTCACTTTTTCAATTATAGTACATAACACCTATTCGTACAATCAAAATAATCGTTTTTTCTTGCGAATCTTAATTACTTTAGTTTAAAATCCATTAGTCTTTATAAAATAATCACAGCCTTGCTTTTGAGTAAAAACAGCCTAAAAAGTATGTTCAAAACGGCAAAATGCTCTATCTAATCTGTAGGATCATTGGCTGCATTTCTGTCTTCCAATTTTCAACTTATCCTTATTCATTGGATAATGATACAAAACATTGTTCTTTTCAAACTCTAACGGATCCTTTACAAAGTCGTTGTACATTGTATAATTCTTGCGATCTCCATAATTGCAACTTTAAACATCACTCCACCGGACATCACATAAAACCATATCTCACGCATATGCTGTGATTTTGCAATTGGTGTTGCTATTGCTGCAATAATTATAATTGCAGCTCCGATACATCCAACGATGTTTGGAACGCTCACAAGTGAAAATATACCAGGATTACAGCTTCCATCTATCGTATACTGAATGGTTTTATCCAGTCCGTCTCTTGCAGCTGCAAAGCAGCATATCACAAGACCATATATCAGGACAAACAGACTTCTTCTGCCCCAGAAATTTATGTTGCTTCTATTTCTTATTGAATATCCAATACATCCTATTAACGATACAATCATAAGCGTAGTGATTGTTGTTACCATATTTCCAAAATAAAGTTTCATCCTTTTTTCTCCCTCTAGATAGAACATCCGTCCCTTCATAATTTTCCTTTATGAAAGGCTGATACAACATCTTGAGTTTTCAAAAAAACTCAAAACGTTCCATTAACATTTTTATACCACGCATCGATTCCCCTTAAATTTTCTAAAGATACTCGTTTTCCACCATTTATCAACATATCTAACATATCCTCTTCTTCTGGCGTGCGGTCTGTTTTGGCTGCTAATCCTTTTCCAGCAGTTTTTATCATAACATTCATCATAAAACGATACACTCCATGAAGTTTTTTCACATCAAAATTTCCCTGTAGGATGAATAGCGGAATCCTCTGTGAAATTTTATTTTTTTCCCTGATTTCCTTTAACTGTGTACCTGTCTGTCCCATGCCAACACCACAGACTGCACACACTTTATACTTTTTCGCTGCCTTTTTATATCCCTTAATTCCACCTGCCATAATCCAGCCAAGATAAATGATTTCGCTACCGGCAGGTACCCTGTTTTTTGCCTGTTGTAAACTATGTACTGGCAAATTCCATTCCTCACCTAATAATTTTGCATATTCTGCTGTGCTCCCGGTATTTGATGTATATATGATTGCTTTCATTCTTATCTGACCTCCCATAATATAAATGACGCAATGAAAAACTGTAATATTACAATCTGCACTGCGTCTTAGCGTCTGGCTTCCTTTACTATAAATTTTTCTGCATCAATCAGGCTTTCTTCTTTACACTTTGGACAAAACAAAGGAAAATTTGTTAATACCGTATCTTTCCTTAATTTCAATCTTGTCTTATTTCCACATTTTGGACAAAGAATCCATTCCTGATGCTCTGATTCATCGTTCAAATCACTTCACCCTTTCAACTTATCTGCATTTCCTGTAAGAAATGATCCATATGCTCTTCCAGAAGCTTTATCACCCGGCTTTTGTCATTCGTCCCATCATATACGCTGTAAAGCAAAAAAATAGGTCCATAAAAGTCAAGTGCTACCTGTCTGGCTCTCCCTGCATCCCCCAACATTCCGGAAAACAAGGCTTCCATATAAGTTAACGGTCCACTTGCAAGGTAATTTTGATATAACTGTGACATCTGTGGCTCTCTGTATTGTTCCAATGTCAACATCTTACGAAAGCAACTGGAAAACTCTTCCTCTGTCCAATGTAGAAACTGCACCTTTGTGAACTGTTTAATCTTGTCAAATGCTGTTTCTTTATATTCGGCTGTAACCTTTTCCAGATCACCTTCTGGCATTTCATATTGCTTTACTCTCTCCATATCTAACTCATTCATTTTATCAATAATGCTGTCCAATATCTCCTGCTTGCTTTTATAATGCTTATACAATGCAGCCTTGGTTACTCCAAGCCTCGAAGCAATATCATTCATGGATGTCCCCATATATCCCCTCTGTGCAAATAGCCTCAAAGCTTCTTCCAGTATTTTTTCCTTTGTGTTCTTTTCTTTGATTTCCATATTATTATTTTTCTCCTATATTAACTTTATTTACAAGTTACCTATTGGTTACCTTTATTATAGTTACCTATCGGTCACTTGTCAATCGTTATTATTTGAAAACATAAACGAATATCGTTACTGACTGGATATCCTTTTCAAGCGGATATTCGCAATCCACTCTGCTACTTGCTCATAACACGATTAGCTTCTATCGCAGCATATCAGAAAGAGCTTGTACCCATCCTGATACAAGAAAGTCCCCACCACTTATTGCTCTACGCAATAGAAGTGGGGGACTTTCTTGATAATGTTAAAACGGCAATGCTCTACTCTATTGTATATATCCATAAGATATCTCGCTGATAATACCATCAAAATAAACAAAATCTCCATCCGTATAATTCCAAACAGCTTGAAACTTCGTAGGGTATTTAATGCCATTTTCAGAAAGTTGATAATCGTTACAAAGTGCAGACCACGGTACATATTCCATACTTCCGTCCGTTCCCGCAACAGCTCTGTCATTTGTTGTAAAAGAAAACATTTCATACTGTTCATTAAAGGTAAATATCCCGCTTGCCGATTGTCCTCCATAAGTGATAGTTGCCCGTACTTCAAAATCGCTTATTTCCTCAAAGGTGATATAGTCCTGCAATAGAATCGTCGGGGCAAATAAACTTTCTGCAAGAAAAGTAGCAAGGCAAGCCTTATTCATATCTGCCCCTGTCTGGTCGAATATAGTAATAGCTTTTGCAATCACACCTTTCATGCCACCAATTCCATTTTGATAGTAATCATATCCCTCAAAAGGAATACCGAACATCCTGCTGTCAATAAGTGCCATTCGGCAAGGCTCATTGATAAAATTGTACTGCGTGTAGTCGATTGTCAGAGTCGGACGATTTTTGCCCTGTAAAAAATCTACATTGTGATATTCCATTTTCAGATAAGACATTTTAGGTGTTCCAATATATCCGCAACCTTGTATGTACTTCTGGATAGCAGCAGGCAGATTGTTGAAATCTCCCTCTGTAAAAACTTCATTTTTTGTCTGTAGCTGATTTTCAAACATAATAGTGTCAACATCATTCTGAAAATCTCTTTTTACTGGAGAGTACGGAATATGAAACCATATCAAAATCATTACGATTAGCGCAAACAACACACCAATTACAATAAACATTTTTCTTTTCCTCACTTTATTCATGATGCTGGTCTTCCTTTTCTCTTATCGTCTGAGTTAAAAAAGCTTTATATGCCATTTCCTGCTGTTCATAAATTTCATCCGTCGAAATCCCTGGAATAGCCACAGAAAAGATTGTTCCAAGACCTATTGTATAAATTAACATATTCAAATGCAGCTTTTTTGCCTGTTCTATACTAATATTAAGATTTTTAGAAATAAGTTCTGCTGTGCAAGGATTTGTTTCCGACTGATACAAATCATCCAAAGAAGCAATGCCGTTTCGCTCATGCAGAATAAAAATCTTAAATAAATTTGGTTCTTCTTTCGCTAATTGAATATAAGCTCTCCCTGTGCTTCCAAAAATATCATCTATATCAATATGTGTTTGAACATATTCTCCGATAAAACTACTGACTTTTTGTGTCACATCTTTCCGTAATCCCTCCATATTTTTGCAGTAGCTATAGATAGGCTGTACAGAACACCCTATCTTTTCCGCAATATTTTTAACCATAACCTGCTCCATTCCATCACCTCGTGCGATTTCAAAGGCAGCATCGACGACCATTTCTTTTGTAATCCTTTGTTTTGGCATTTCTTTTCCTCCATAATCAAGTTGTATAAATTATTTATATAACTTGATTATATATTGGTGATTGTATCTTGTCAATCGTCCTGAATAAAAAATATACCAGAAACCTGTTCAGTCCTTTCACTTTCACATATAAACTTTTTGCATTTCTCTTATTTTTCCATGTACACTTTGTCTACAAATCCTGTTTGTAATTTATGTTTCTTCTTAAATAAACAAACTATCTTATTATACTTTTTTCAGTGGAAAGCAGCTATCCATTTATTTCCACATAACCATCTTTCATTCCTTTTCATATTTAAAAAATCTGTCCCGGCACTTTCTTTTTTTCTTTATATGTGAACTGCTTATCAAAACTTTCCGCTTCCTGTTCATCAACCAGATAACCTTCCGGTGTTGCGTACTCTCCTGTAACTCCATCAAGATACCCCGGTATCAGTTCCTTACACAGAAAGAATGATGCAAAATCATCCAGTGACACTGTCTCATACTTTTCAGGCATTCTCTCTTTATCATCTTCTGGCATATCATAATCTGACGCCTGTTCATTATCTTGCTGCTCCATCCGCTCCACAATGCAATTAAAAATATCTCTTTTGCTCTTGTAATGACGGTATAATGCCCCCTTTGTCATATCAAGCTCTCCTGCTATCTGGCTGACTGAGACAGCCTC
>FR899711.1:12252-12475 GCA_000437275.1 Clostridium sp. CAG:411
TAACCGTCCCTGGCAAACAGATGTAATGCCACAATTAGTATTTCTTCTTTTCTATTACTCATGTAAATAACCTACGCAAAAAATAAACGACCGGTTATATGTCAAGACTTTTCTATTTTTTGCTGTTGTCATCTCTTTTTATAAATCAGCAATTCTGGATTCTTACCTTTATCTATGGTGATCACATTTTTGACACTGCACCATTTCATTTTCACCATCTTCT
>FR899711.1:12508-22754 GCA_000437275.1 Clostridium sp. CAG:411
AAAGATACCTGCCCATTGACAAATACTCTGCAAAATAGGAATAACCGATCTTCCATTTTCCACCAAATACTGCCAATCCATATTCAAGTGGGCAACGTATATCATCCTCTAATTTTTTCTTATATTTTGCCATAATAAAATCACCTTCAAGCCATTCTTTGTTTTTATTATAGCCTGAAGGTGATCTTTTTTAAAGTTACTATGAAATTTATTAGTATGTATCTGACTAATGCACAGTACCATGAAAATTAGATATACTAGATTTCTTTTTTATTCTCAGCGCCTGGTGTTGTAACAATTACTTTAGATGGAGTAATCATAAGCGCTCCCTTTGCAGTTGCCGCACCATTGAACATCTTTTCCACCATAGCCTTAAATGTGTTGTTGTTGTCAAGCAAAATTGTAACACTTTGTGATAGTTTTCTCTATGCAGCATAACGAGCTGCATGAGGAGTGCGACCACCATTATGTGTATGTGGTCTTTTATGATTATATTTTCCATAAATGAATTCTAAAGTCTTCTGATCTAGCTCTGCATCTGATGTGAATGAATAAAGGATGAAGGCGAATGATTTGTTCTTTGAGCGCAGGCTCAAACTTAATTTTGTTTGACATTGTAACATCTCCTTGTAGTTTGAATTATATCAAACTATCACTTGGTGTTACAACTTAATTATAGCAGGACACATTCAATCTAATTTAACCAATACCGCCCGGCAAGAACATCTAAAATTTATCTACGCATTCCGTCATTATTAAATGTTTTTTTCAAAGCATGTTCCGTTGGAAAAATAGAAGCAATCAAAATAATACATTGAATTGTCACAAGAATCCCCCCTACAATTCCAATAATCTTTTCATCACTATGGTATAAAGGAATATGTATCAAAGCAGATGAAATAGTAAGCAACCATCCTATTTTCCACCAAAGTTTCCCACAATAGTCGTGAGCAAATTTCCATGTGTCCATATTTTTCATTGAACGAGTTGTCCTGTATCCTAATATGCCATTTCTATGTTTGGGACAATGTTTCCACATCATTCTTCCTCCAATAAGCATAACAATCGGAATTAACAAATCACATATTAACATAAACCAAAACCACATAAAGTCCATCTCCTATCCCCCGTGACTGCCTTCTGCAATTTTCTAATCATAATGATTATCCTCCCTCAAATATACCATGCGAAAAGTCAGTTGTCTACAAAATGAAGACAATTGATTTACCTCCTGTTTCACTAACTGTTCATGATGTCAAAATACACCGACATTGTTTACTGTATCTTGTGAATTAGGCAAACTTGAATTTACAAAGCAACAGATATTTCAGAAATTGCCACCAAAGCTGCCTCTCCGCTAATTGTGATACGATGATTTTCTTCCATTCGGCAATGCAGGTATCCACCGCGCTTTGATGCCTGATACGCATAAATCTCCTTTTTATTCAGTTTCTTTGACCAATAGTCTGCAATCTGACAATGTGCAGAGCCGCAAACAGGGTCCTCTGCAATACTCAGCTTCGGGCAAAAGCTGCGAGATACGCAGTCTGTCTCAGTTCCGTGTGCAGTAGCATTTTGGATTCTCCCCTCAATGCCGGTCAAAAGCGTCTGGTAGTGTATGTGCATTTGCATCTATTGTCTTCTCCACTTTTTTACGTTTATATCTCTATATATATCATTTCGTATTCTAGTCTTTAGTGACTGCTCTTTTAATTTTCCTGTCACAAAAACGCTTGTCGGTCCATCTGCACCACCTATACTATATTTCTTCATCAAAATTCCTTCTTTCATACGGTATTTTAGTACCGAAACTATTTACCTATGAACCAATGTCATACTTAAGGTATGAGTAGCAAAAATTATCTTAAATTCTGAAGTTCGAAAAGGAGAATTCGCTCGATTACAAAAGACCAGTGATAATTATGAAAAAATAATTCTTTCAATGAATACAGAAATGGATACATCCTATGATGGAATAAAATCTATCAATCTGATAGAATGGTTAATTTCAAAACAATAAAACAACGTAGACAGAGCCATCTCACTCCCCTAGCCCCTCATTCATGAGGGACTTTGGGGGTAGAAATAATACTTTTCAATTGCATGTAACACTTCTTCCATTTTAGAAGCAGCAACATCAATTCTTAACGTAACCGACTTTGATAAATCCACACTGAATAATCCCAATATTGATTTTGCATCAACAATATACTTGCCACTTAATAATGCAAAATCTCCATCATACGAAGAAATCGTATGAACGAATTGTTTTGCATCATCTATGGATTCTAATAAAATTTGTACTTCACGCATTCTTACACCTCTATAATCTCATTAATTTCTTGTCTTGTTGGCATTACCTTTAATGCTCCTTTACGGGTTGTAATGATAGAGGATGCTGCATTTGCAAATCGAAGCATAGCAAATAAATCTTTCTCCGTTAATGTTTCCAAACCTTTCTCTAACACAACATTTAACACACACGCCATAAAAGTATCACCCGCACCTGTTGTCTCAACGGTATCCTCTCGCACAAACGGTTCTCCAAACACACTAACACCATTATAAAATGCCTTACTTCCATTTTTTCCCATAGTTGCACAAATGAGTTTTGGCTGATATTTTTCCATGATTCGTTCCACACCAAGATCTATGTCTGTTGTTTCCGTTAAAAATGCAATCTCATCATCTGAAATCTTTAAAATATCACACTGACTAATACCATACCACATCTGTGTTTTTGCATCTTCCAATCGTTTCCACAAAGGAGGTCTCAAATTAGGATCAAAGGAAATCCATGCCCCCTCTGCCTTTGCTTTTTCCACTGCTCTTTTTGTCACAGTTTCAATCTGCTTTTCTGTCATCGACAAGGTTCCAAAATGAAATATTTTTGTATCCCCAAGCATATCCTGATTCACTTCATCCCACTGTAACATCATATCTGCTCCCGGATTTCGATAAAAGGAAAAATCTCTGTCTCCATCTTCCTCTGTATGCACAAATGCAAGTGTAGTATGTACGTTCTCATCTAACATTAAATTCTCAGTATTGATTCCTTGGTTCTTCACCGCATCTATTAACATTCGTCCAAAGGCATCTGCTCCTACCTTTCCAATAAACGCAGTTGTTTTTCCAAGATTTTGCAACATAGAAAGCACATTACAAGGCGCACCACCCGGATTTGCCTCTAGCATAGGATTCCCTTGTTTGCTCATTCCATTTTCTGTAAAATCCACCAATAGTTCTCCTAATGCAACCACATCATACTTCTTCATTGTATCACCTCCTAAACCACTACAATTTCATATTTTTCAATATTCGCCACAACACTTCCATCACACGTAAAACGAATTCCATCTGCTTCCATCGGTGTATAAAAAGTTGTGCTAAACACTTGCTCTCCATCATTTAGAAATACCTCTGCAGAGTTTTTATCCAATAGCAAGCGAATTTTGCATTTTTCTACAGACGATTTTATCCTCGATTTTCGAATAGCAATTGCATCTCGAACCATGCCTGAATACGTTCTGTCGATTTCTATAATATTCTTATGCTTAACGATAGAGAAATCCGTATGATATCGTTCATTTTGTGCGAAAGAAATCGTAAATTCACGAAAATCTCCACTTACAATCTCAACTGTCATATCGAGTACTCGACCATTGATTCCCTTGAACTGACAATCTCCATTTATTTTCTGATTTTTATAACAAACCGCATTTTTATGATAATTTTCTATTTCTCGAACTGGATTCTGTACTATCTTTCCTTTTTCCATTCGTAATTCGCGAGGTATCGTCATCATACATGACCATTTTTGACCTGCCGGACGTATATTTGCATCCCATGATTGCATCCATCCAATCATAATACGTCTTCCATCTGGAGCAAGCATTGTCTGTGGTGCATAAAAGTCCAAACCATCATCCAAAGAATATACCTCTTCATAATGGAACACATGCTGACTCTTATCATACTTTCCCATATAATATACCGAATTATTTCCGTTGTGAAATTCCTCATTTGCTTGTAAATCCTGTGGAGAAGTAATCAAGATATATTCCTTATCCAGGCTAAAAAAATCAGGACACTCCCACATAGTTCCAAGTGTATTATCCTTAGAAGTGGCTAAAACCGATACATAATTCCATACAAAACCATCTTTTGAGTGAAATAAAACAACTTGTGGTATCCCTTCTTCTGTCTTATTCCCCACTACCATATAATAGCCATCTTCCTCTTTCCAAATCTTAGGATCCCTAAAATGCTCTCTGCTAAAATGCTCTGGTAACATATTTCCTGTTACAATGGGATTTTGTTCTATCTTGGTATATGTCTTTCCATTTCCTAATGCAAGACATTGATTCTGATATACATTTTTTTTGCCATTTTCTTCTTTTTCTATTACACCCGTATAAACAAGCAAATGACCTTTCTCCATTTCTATAGCAGAGCCTGAAAAACAGCCAGCAGCATCATAGTTTTCATCGGGTGCTAATGCAACAGGTAATTCTGTCCATTTTATAAAGTCCTCTGTTTCACAATGTCCCCAATGCATCGGTCCCCACACTTCACTATATGGGTGAAACTGATAAAACAAATGTACCTTTCCCTCATAAACAGAAAATCCATTTGGGTCATTCATCCATCCACAAGGTGGCGTAACATGAAATACTGGCAAGTCCTCTTTCGAAACTCTATTGTCAGCGATATATGCTCTTGCTTCTCTTAATTTATCCATATAAACTCCTTCCTATCATACAATAGTTTCCTCTGTTTCACAATCGAAGAAATGCATCCTGTGTGGAACAAAAACAAACTCTACTTGATCTCCAATTTGACACAATTCATATTTAGAAACTCTGGCCACAGTTGTAGTACCTCCAAATTGAAAATACAAATTATTTTCATTTCCCATGATTTCTGTATTTTCAACTACTGCATGCATCTTGTTTTCTTTATATACATCAATATTTTGATGGTCAAATTTAATATCCTCTCCTCGTATTCCCAATATCATTTTATTTTTATAATTGCTTAATTTATTTGCCATTGCTTCTGTCATCTGCAGGCTATTTCCATCTGAAAATACGATTCGTGAACCATCAATGGTAACATCAAAAAAGTTCATTTGAGGAGATCCTATGAAACCAGCAACAAATTTATTAACTGGATGTTCATATAAATCCATTGGTTTTCCAACCTGTTGCACGACTCCAGCTTTCATAATTACAATTCGATCCGCCATTGTCATCGCTTCCACCTGGTCATGTGTCACATAAATAGTTGTACTTCCAAGACTTCTATGAAGCTTACTAATTTCATTTCTCATGCTGACTCTTAACTTTGCATCCAGATTCGATAACGGTTCATCCATTAAAAATACCTTTTGATTCTTTACAATCGCTCTACCTAAAGCTACTCTCTGTCTTTGTCCACCAGACAAGTTTTTAGGCTTACGTTTGCGAAATTCCTCCAAACCCAAAATATCAATCGCCCAGTCTACTTTTCTCTTAATCTCTGCTTCTGGTACTTTCATATTTTTGAGACCATATCCAATATTCTTTTCTACAGTCATATGTGGATATAATGCATAATTTTGAAATACCATAGAAATTCCTCGATCTCTTGGTGCCTCTTCATTCATTCTTTTTCCATCAATATACAAATCTCCACTAGAGATTTCCTCAAATCCAGCGATCATTCGCAATGTAGTTGATTTTCCACAACCAGAAGGACCAACAAATGCAATGAATTCCTTCTCATTTATCTCTAAATTAAAGTCCGTTACTGCTTTTTTATCTGTATTCGGATACTGTTTACATACATTTTTTAATTCAATAAAACTCATAGATTAACCCTCCTTAGAACCTGTGGAAACAACCCCCTCCACAATCTGCTTAGAAAATAATGCGTAAATTATAATAACTGGTATTGTAACTAATGTAATTACTGCTAATGTCTGACCCATTGTAGTATTATCATTCGATGTGATTGCATTTAAACCAATCTGTGCAGTCAATAAATCACTAGAAGTAAATACTAACGAAGGCCACAAATAATCGTTCCAAACATTTAAAAATGTAAATACACTAACGGTTGCAACAACACTCTTTGACATTGGAAGAACCATTGTGAAAAAGTATTTGATCGGACTGCAATAATCCAATTGTGCCGCCTCATATACATCATCCGGAAGACTGACAAATACTTGTCGAAAAAGAAATATGTTAAACGGACTAACAATCATAGGAAGAACATATCCAATTACATTATTCAGCAATCCTAGTTTTGCAATAAACAAGAAATGTATCGTAATAATGGTTTCCATTGGTACAATCATTAACAACATAATAATCAACAGCCAACGTTCTTTAAATGGGAAATTAATCTTTGCTAGTGCATATCCTGCTAAACCATTTACAATAATCCCCAAAATAATTAACACTGCCGCATAAAACAATGTGTTTGCCATGTAATGAATAAAACTTGTATTGGTTAAAATAGAAATATAATTATCTAAAAAATTACCATTTAAAGCTGGCGGAATAAATGCCGCCAATGAATTCATATCGCTTGTAATTGCTACATCTGTCTTAAATGAATTTGCAACCATCCAAATAACCGGGAAAAGGAAAAATAGGGACATTACAATCATAACTACAACAAGAATACCGTTAATTCGCTTTTGCTTTTTTGTTAACATGTTTTTTTCCCTCCTTATCTTTTGTTGCGATTGTCTGTATTACCGTAAGTATCATAACGAAAAATGCAAATATAATTGCCATTGTAGATGCCAATCCAATTTCCCAATTCACTGTACCTGTTTCGTAAATATCATAAACCATTGTATAAGTTGAATGAGATGGTCCTCCTCCTGTCATAACCATAGGCTGAACCAACATACGAAACGCACCGATTGTAATTGTAATAAATACGAAAATACATAATGGCTTTAACTCTGGCAATGTAATATCTTTAAATTTCTGCCATCCGCTTGCATGATCCATTTCCGCAGCTTCATAAAGAGCTGGATTGATTTGTTGCAATCCACCTAAAAAGATCAACATCTGATATCCCATACCTTGCCATGCACTCATAATCGCAATGGAAGGCAATGCTTGTGTCGAACTATTGATAAACGGTTGTGCACCAATTCCAATATGAGAAAGCATGGAATTTAAAATTCCTTCCGGACTATAAATCTGTACCCAGAGAGTAGATACTACCGCAAGTGACATAACAACCGGAATGAAAAAGGCTACCTTAAAATATGCTTTACAACAAGTCACTTTATTAATGAGTAAAGCAAGTCCTAATGCACCTAAACTCTGTAATGGAACAATGATAATTACAAATTTAAGTGTATTCATAAATGCCTGACGAAAATCTTCATTTTTCAAAACCTCAAAGTAATTCTCTAATCCCACAAAATGTGTTAGATTTGGATTCAATGCAAAAAAATCAGTAAAACTAAATATGAATGTTAATAGCATTGGTAAAAATAAAAACAAGGTAAGTAGTACTAAAGCCGGCCCAAAAAAGGCCATTCCCATAATTGATTCTGCTTTTTTCTTCATTATTTGTATGTATAACGCTTCAGCTTTGCGTTAATCCTTTCTACAAATTTATCCAACTGTTCTTGTGGTTCAAAACCACTTAAAACAGAATTCTCCAGTACTTGCTGAAATGATGTACTTACCTGTGGATACGCAGGTGTTTTTGGTCTTGGATGACCATATGTGCTTAATTGATAATATAATGCTTTATAATTTTCATCCTTTTGAAAAACATCTATGGCTTCAAATGCTTCATAAGTAGACGGAAATGATTTTGACTTTTCCCATAATCGTTTTCCACTATCCACTCCACTCATCCATTTTACAAGCTCCGTAGCTCCTTCAATATTATCTGTTTTTGACGAAGCTGCGAAAGCCCACGAACCAGTAGGCGTATAACGTTCTCCATTCCAATCATCCCCTACCACGTATGGAGCAACACCAAATGAAATATCCGGATAGCTGGTATAAAGTGTATTTACTTCCCAGGCACCATCAATTTTAAATGCTGCTCTTCCACTTTCAAACAAATGATCAATCGGTACTTTTGACATATACTTATTCTGTAGCAATGTTTTGAAATACGAAACGGTCTTTACATTTTCTTTCGAATTAAATATTCCATCCACAGAAAGTCCAGTCTCATCTACAAAATCTCCACCATTTGACCAAAAAAACGGAGCATAATAATATATTGTTGCCTCTCCAACAGGAAATGTCATGTCCAATGCATATCCCTTTTTTTTCTCCATGATTGGCTTTAACTTTTCTAAAATTTTCAAGAACTCTGTCTGTGTCCATGGATGATCTGCATCTGGTATCTTAATACCCGCTTCTTTCAAAATTTCTTTATTATAATACAATCCAACACTAGACTCCATTGCACCTAACGCATACAATTTATCTTTATACGTTCCTTGTTCAATAATAGAATCCAGATATACACTTTTTTCTTTTTCGGATAATTCAGCCAAAGACTGTATAATTCCATTTTCTGCGTATGCCGCAATATTTGGTCCATCTACAGTTAGTACATCTGGAAGATTCCCCGACATAACCGATGCATTGATTTTATCAGAATATCCTCCACCACTATCATTTCTTGGAATAAATTCAATATCAGCAAAATAGGTTCCATCATACGCTTTATTAAATGATTCTACCGCTTCTCTGTAACATCTGCCTTCATCAGTATCCTCAATAGAATGAACCCATATGGAAAGGTATTTCTCTCCTTTATCATATCCTGCTATACTTCCTGGATTCGGTGTACTTTTCTGACATCCGGTCATACTGATTGCAAATAATCCTGCCGCCAATACAGCCATTATTCGTCTTTTCATCTTCATACCCCTTTCTTACATAATTTTTTACAGTTACCCCTTTTTGTAACCGGTTAAGTAACCGGTTACTTTATGATTTCATATTACTCCATAATCATTCCTTTGTCAATACTTTTTTAGCTTTCATTACCTTTGCAATTGTACAATTCAGCTAGGCAGAAATGTTACTAATTGCATTTCCACATTATTTTTGCTATACTTAACTGGAAATTTTTCAGGGAGGTACTTTGGATGGGAAAACAAAAAAAGAAAGTAACTTTTGATGATATTGCAAAATACACCAATTTTTCAAAAACGACGATTTCAAGATATTTTAATAATCCCGATTCACTTACTTTAAAGAATCAAGAAATTATTGCACAAGCTTTGATTGATCTAGACTATCAAGAAAATAAACTTGCTAAGGTTTTAGCGAATGGAAAAAGTGAATTTGTAGGAATTTTACTTCCTAATCTTTTTTTACATTATTACTCAGAAATGTTAAATCAAATTTTATCTACATATGAAACGTTTGGTTATAAATTTCTTGTTTTCACAGGAACAGAATCGAAAGAGACAGAACATAAATACTTACAGGAGTTACTTGCCTACAAAATTGAAGGACTTATTGTATTAAGTCACACCATTTCATCGAAAGAATTAGCCTCTTACAACATTCCAATTGTTACCATTGAACGTGAAGATGAATATGTAAATAGCATTAATACAGACAACTATATGGGCGCGGTACAAGCTACTAGTTTACTAATCAAGAATAACTGTGATATCTTAATTCATGTCAATTCAGATGTTCCCAGCTCCATTCCTTCTTATGGACGAATCAAAGGATTTTCTGATGTTTGCAAGCAGCACAATATCAAACATGAAATCATTCTTACCGACCTTGGAAATAATTATAAAGAAGCAACACAACATATTAGTGATGTGTTTTCAACCATTAAAGAGAAATATCCGAATAGCAGAAAAGGAATCTTTCTAGCTAACGATACTTACGCGAATATTTTTCTAAATCTTATTATACGTGAATATGGATGTCTTCCCGACGAATATCGCATTGTCGGTTTCGATGATTCGCCAATCGCATCCGAAGCGATCATTCCGATATCAACAGTTGGACAGCAAATAGATAAAATAGCCTATGAGGCTATGGAATTGCTTGTGTCGCAAATGAATGAAAGAAAAAAAAGGAAACCAGTTCCACAAGCTGAAGTTATTCATAAAATGATTACTCCAATATTGATCCGAAGAGATACTACAACCTAATTTTCATAATCGAATAGGAGGCTAATCATTAGTTGATTAGCCGACCTCTCACACCACCGTGCGTACCGTTCGGTACACGGC
>FR899711.1:22767-28796 GCA_000437275.1 Clostridium sp. CAG:411
GGTACACGGCGGTTTAATCAACTTAACAAGTAACACACCTTTCAGTGTAGTAATCTAACATTGAGACTAATCCAAATGAGGTTAGTCTCTTCTTGAACTTCGCCACCGATTTTGCATGTGGTTTTTCCTTGAATTGATGTGCCCTGTATCAAAATAAAATCCAAAACCAAGCTATTTAATCCCTCTTGGTCTGTCCACTTTACTCTTCGTCATGTTGACCTTAATCCCTAGTTTCTCTTCTATAAATAAACCAAGCATTCCATTATAGACCACAAATGCTATTGTAATGATTGCTGATAGCAAAGCATTGACAACTGTCCGATATTGAAAATTGTTTTTCGATTTTTGGATAAACTCTTTCATCGCCAATCATTTCTTCTCATTGCAGTACTGAATGACCACATTAAATACATTTTGTGAATCCGATGCTCGTTCAATTGCCTCCGGCAACTTTTCCCACGGAAAAACATCTGTAATAATACTTTCAACATTCCATCTTTTATCCTGCATAATCGCTAATACATCTTTTACATCCTCAGGCATATATCCACCGCTTCCAATGATAGCATGCTGTGAATACGTCATATCCAAAACATCAATTTTTCTAAGTCCGGCAAGGACAGCAACTACTACCAGTCTGCTCTCAATCTTTCCCATGTTCTGATATGTCTCAATCAATCCTTCGGCTCCTGCTGCATCAATATAGATATCTGCATCAGCAGTTTCACCGTGAATACTTGGTGCTTTACCAAACACTTCGATTGCTTTGTTTTTCAGATTTTCCTTTGATGAATTGCATATCTCAAAACCAAGATTCTTTGCGATGTTCAATCGAAACTCAGAAACATCCGCGATCAATACCTGTTTACATCCAAAATATTTTAACGCCATAGCTGCTGCAATTCCTATTGTGCCACAACCAAATACAATAGCATTTTCTCCGAATTTTGGAAAACTACGTCTTGCAGCCCTACAGCCCACAGTAAAAGGTTCAATCAAACTGGCTGCTTTATCTGATATGTTTTCAGGCACCAGATATACGCCTTCATTTAGTTTGGCATTTGGTGCAAGAACGTATTCGGAAAACCCACCGACTGTTCCGGCTCTTTTGGTGTCGCCCTTGACCAGCCTTGGGTAAGGATACACTCTGTCTCCAATCTTGATATCCTTTACCTTGCAGCCAACCTGACTAACAACACTTACCATTTCATGACCAAATTCGCCACCAACTGTCACTTTGTGTCCTGTATTCGGTCCATGCATATACACCGCTACATCCGTTCCACAGATACTTGCATAAATATTTTTCAGTAAAATATCATTTTCTCCACATGCTGGCATCGGTGCGTCTGCCATTTTAATAGATTTCTGTCCCATATATAATGCTGTTTTCACGTCTCATCTCTCCTTTGCATGAATTCGCTCACAAATCATTTTTACAATATAGTCAATATCATCTTCACAGTTATTTGAAATCTGTTCTGCATAAATCTTATCTGTATTCATATAAAATAAACCTCCATAATTGTTTTTGCAACGAAGCAGTGCGCATCTACTTCATTTGATAAGTCAATTAGGAGCATAACTGTTATCAACTTTGACCAAAATGTCTGCAAGTACCGTATCAAAATGAGCTCCATTGCCATCTCCATATCCAAATAGTTCATTTTCACCTTGTCCTGCATCAAGTTGATCAAACGCACCGATTCCTTTCGATACGCTCTTAAAAGCCTTCACAAAATCACTGACGCTTGTAACCTTAGCCTTGTTTGTTTTATCGTCATAGGTGACCCATTTACCATTTGCATTGAGTGCATCAATATAGTCGCTGGCAGTTTTATAAGTTCCGGAAATTTTAATCCCATCTGAAGTCTCTGTACGAGTTATATCATCCACATCCTCATACGTCTTATTTCCGATTTTCTTGGTATCATCTGGTCCGGCCATGCCATCAGCGCCATTTTCCCCGTCAATTTTCTTGGGTTCTCGACCATCTCTTTCTTTTCCATCCGTACCTTTCGGAGCATCAGCTCTACCCAAAGCTCCCCCTCTGCCTGTCCTCGCATCTATTTGATTGGAAGCCGATGAATCATATGGAAATTTTGTATCAGAAAGGAAGTTATTCAAAGAATCTTCTATTACACCCAAAATGTAATCGTAATAACTACCCGCCTGATAAATGCCATCTGATGATTTTTTCAACGTTAAAACATTCCCCTTTTCGTCTTTTATTCCGGCCTGGTTGATATAATCAGCAAAAGCCTCTGCCATCGCATCTGATATTTTCTGTTCCCCATCAGAAAGATTGCTTCTTGTTACCCCCATCATCCATTCATAAGCTTCATCCGCACTGTCTAAGTTCGTGATTGGGCACCAGTCCATAGAGCCGTAAACTGCATCACTAACGCCCTGTACCGCACCTATTTGTTTCAGATACGGCTCATAAAGCTCGCTATCACCGGTCGCACCAACAAGAGCAGATTGAGCACCTCCACCACTCATACCAAACACAAAAATCTTTTCTGCATCTCCGGGTGTAGTATCATTTGTATATCGCAAATAGCGAATCGCAGCCTTGATATCTGTAACACCTGCAGGTGCACCTGCTTCCCTTCCACGACATCCGGCATGTACATATACAAAACCAGCATCCATATACTCCGTCAAACTAACATAGTCCGTTAATGCTGCCTGTGCTGAATACCCCGGAGTCTCAATCGGCATAACAACAGGAGCTGTTTCAGCTGTATAGCCATTCACTGTCCCATTCGAATTTATTTCGCAGGTATAGGTTCCATTGCCATTGTCTATTGCTGAAAAATAATCGCCCGGCACAAAAATCGCCAAGGTTTCATAGGATGTATCCTCAGGTTTTTCACAATACTGTATTCCTGTCTGATAATAAACATTGTCGTCCGAATTGTACAACCATTTTGACATATCAATTTTACTCAAGCTTGTAACCTCACTTTCCTTCTTTGTCATTTCCTGCTCTTCAACACTCTTATTTTCTTGCGTCCCACAAGATGCCAATTGTAAAACCATCCTACTGATGCTGCAACTGCAGTTACTTTTTCCACATATTCATATCTCCATTCTATTATTTCCAGAATGTTTTTTCGAGACTATTCAAAAGTATCTATCATTCCACTTTTTATTTAAGATGCATCTTTACGCTGACTCATTATATCTTATTTCATCATAAATAGTAAAGCGAATTATTTGTGAACTGGCACTACTATCCAATTCATTTGTTATCCGTCTTTCACAAGTATTTTCATATAAAAACTTTTGTCTCCAACAGACCAATAATCACATAATGGAGCAGTTGTCAAGGTAAAAATTTTATAATGAAGCGATATCTATAGTTATGGAAAGATAGAATCTCCACCCTTGACATTCTCTAATTAAGCAACATCCTTAGTAGCTTCATAAAGCATTTTAGGATAGTATAACAAAAACGGGCAACAAATCATAAAACAATTTGTTGCCCGTTTTTTCAGTTATCACATTCTATAACTTTATATTGATCCAATCTATTCTGCTTCCATTAAAACAGTTCCCACTGGAAAAGCATAACGAAATACCTTTCTTACAAGTGGACCTGCAATCAATAACTGAAATGGCAGTGCCATAATAAAATTCTTTGGAATATTGGTAATCCAGATTAAAAACAATGTATTCCAGTTTCCGCTTCTAACACAGACTTCCAAGCCTCCATACAGAGACATAAAAAACACCATAGGAACAACCATGCAACAAGAAACTGCAATCACCTTTTTCCACGCTTCACTATCAGGTTTTACAAGGAAACGGAAGGCAAATCCTTTCGCAATACCAGATACCACAAACCAATCCAATAGCATGGCACAAATATATGCCAGTGGAAATCCCAGCCAGGCTTCTTTCAAAACCTCTCCATCCAACTGTCCACTGTGAAGAGCTACATTGTAAATACTCATCCATAGTACCATACAAAAACACATCATAATCGTATAAATCAAACTTTCTCTCTTATGTCTAGGCATAATTTTCTTCCTCCTGTTAATTTTGTTACAGTTTAGCAGGGCAGAAATGATTGTAGAAATTGCATGTGACTGCTAGCAGGCTAAGTGCAATTTGTGCAATTATTTCTATCGGGCAAACACCCGAAATGAATAAAGTGTCCAGCTAGAAAGAATATTTTTAGCTAATTTGTATATTCTGGCACTTTATGAATGTTCCCCGGCTAAACTGTTACCTCTACCTTTTATGTACCTCGGAATCTTTTGAATCCGCTCTTGCGATACCAGCTATCCTACTTATACCATCCTCACAATTACTGATTCAATAAAACTCCATCCCTATGATTTTACCGCTATTTTCCTTGTTTTTGAATTTCAAAAATGTTATTATTGATAACAAAAGCGTATTACTGTTATTGCATATAGGAGGTTTCTATGACTATTTTTCAAATCGAATGTTTTCTTTCTGTTGCTGAATTTTTGAATTTTGCCAGAGCCGCAGAGCAAATGCACGTTTCGCAACCTGCCATTACCAGACAGATTAAATCTCTGGAAGATGAACTTGGCACCAAGTTATTTATCCGAAATACCCGCATTGTAAAATTAACGGAAAGTGGACAAATTTTTCTTGCGGATGCACACACTATGGTATCTGCCGCCCATCGCTCCGTAAAACGATTTGCCAAAAAAGATACAGAAAAGATTATTGATTTTACCATTGGATGCTCCAATCCATTACATATGGAACAACTGATCCATACTTTACATGATTTAAAAAAAGATTACCCAACGATACATCCCAACATCCGAATTTCAGCAGAAACTCATTTTTCAGAACTGCTAGAACAGGAAAACCTGGATATTGCAATTGGATTTCATACACCAACTATCCACTCTTCCATTCATTACAAGGAGCTTAAAAAGGCTCCCTTCGTTTGCGTGATGCAAAAGGATATGCCCCTTGCCTCCCTTAAGACCATTCACAAAGAAGACTTAACTTCCTATTGTATGATTTTGTATGCTCCCGGCTCTGCGGCACCTTCTTTGATTGACAGCCAGTGGAAATGGACAGCCGATAAGAAGCCTTCTGAGCTTTATCTATGCGAGACCACCGAAAATATCTTACTCCTTGTTCACGCAGGATTTGGAGTTGCTTTGCTTCCCGATATTTTCATTCCAAAACGAGAGGATTTGGTCACTGCTCCCCTAGCCTGCAAGGAAACCATTTCATTTGGATTATATTATAAAACGGTGCATCAAAAGCCATACTTGAAAAGGTTTATAGAGCTGCTTTGCCATGGGACCAAAAAAGAAGAGTAGGATTTTTCCTACTCTTCATAATGTCCTTTACATGAGACTATCCTAATATTTTGCAATTCGTCAATCTCATATACAAGCCTGTTTACTTCATCAATTCTTCTTGAATACTCTGGTCGGTTCTTTAGCTTTTCTGGTTTTCCAATGCCTTGCATCGCACCATTCCGTTTTATATCTTCTAGCAAAGCATTAATTTTTTTCAATGTTTTTTTATCTTGCCTTTGCCAATAAAGATAATCCTGGAAACCCTCCTGTGTAAAAGTAAAATCATTCATTTTTATTTTTCTCCATAAAGTCTATTATTTTTCGTGTTGGTTTCCAATCATCAGACTCCATTTCCTTCATTTCATCCAGTGATAATGATATTGTGTTTCCTTCTTCTAACTGTTCTGCACTTCTATCTAGTTTTGCTAAATATTCCGCGTTTCTCTTAGCCTTTTGCAATTCATTATATTCTTTTTCCGATATTACAACTACATTTTTATTTTGCTTGCGTGATACTACAACAGTTTCTCCACCAAATGCTAAATCAAAATACTTTTTAATATTGGCTCTTAAATCCATCTGTTTCGTTACCATCATTTCTATCACCTCATTTCGTACTTAAAAGAGTACGCTTTCTAGTACTTATATTATATTAGATTTTTATGGAACCGTCAATTATTTATTATTTCCAATAATTTGTAACAGTTCAGCCGGGCAGAAATG
>FR899712.1 GCA_000437275.1 Clostridium sp. CAG:411
TTCCCGTAGGAGTCACTAAGGCGACATAGCCAAGTGGTAAGGCATGGGTCTGCAACACCCTGATCACCAGTTCAAATCTGGTTGTCGCCTCTATTTTTTTATAGATGAATATTTGATTTATAATAAAGAATGGTTATTGCATGGTAAAATGTAATAACCATTTTGTTATATAGAAATATATTTTCTTCCCAAGAGAGGTACGTTTGTAAATTTCTATCTAACATCTATTTTCTTTTTCGAACATATTGGAGAAGTAATAAGGAAGAAATTGCAACGTTTTTTTTAACAGTTATCTTTTTCATGGAAATTGGAAAAATGAAGTATAAATAGAAATCACCAAATGCTGCAAGGACACAGCTTTTGGTGATTTTATGGTAATTATTTTAAATTCGTATTATCCTACTTATCTTGTTTTCCCTTATTTATCTCTCAACAATCGGAACAATCATATTTTCAAAGGCAGACCTCATTTTGGGATGGCATATCAAAAAATGAATCGTAGGGGCTTTATTTTTAGAAACAATAACCCATTTGCCTTCATGTATGGAAATCTGTATGTTTCGAAAAGCGGATACAGAGATTTCTTTGAATGTATAATTAGAAATATTTTTTTGAAAGTTTTGTATTTGTTTCTTATGTTCTTGATAGTCTTGCCAAGTGTAGAAAATATCATGTTCATAGAACATATTTGAGAGAGATAAGGTCATAGGGAATTGTTGAAATTCCTTTTCAGATATTTCTGGTATTTCATCAGTAATATGGCTATGTAGTAAAATTTCATTTGTTATTTTCCGTTGTTTGTTCACGTAATTCATGATTTTTGTTTGATCGGTTTGCGTAATATTATTTCTAGTCAAAATTTTGCAGATTAGCTCATCGGTTGCTGTATATAATGGTAGAGATGAAAGAATATTGCGTCTGTTACCTTTGGTTTGTGCATCATTTTGTAAAAAAGTATGATAAACCTGTTCAGATTCTTTTAAATAAATTTCCATAAGTGGAGATGCTTTAGATAAAAGTTGTTCAGCTTGTTTCTTATAGTATGAGACTTCATCTTTGTTTTTGGTTAAATAATATTTTCCTTCGTTGTGATACCCACTAATTGCCTCACCTGTTAATGCTGCTGCACCGGATACTTTTAAAAGATGAGAGAACACATTGTTTTGTACACCTTTTAAGTAATAAGGGGAAACTTGTCCGGTCATGTACATAGGTATCCAGCTTTCCAGTCCCAACATCATATCTTCAAAGGAGCGATCTATATTATGAATTTGGTTTAGATGAAGACCTTTCTTTAACATCAGAGCCATACCAAACATCCATTTTTTAGGAAAGTCGGGGTCTTTAGCCATTTCTCCCATAGGCATATCGCTGTACATCGTGACAGGGCTTTGCGATTTAGAAAGTACAGTTGCCTTTAAAAAAGCCAGTTCACTATCCATCATTTCCTTTAAACCAAAGTAATTTCTGGAGGTAGGAAGTTGAAATGGTGCAGAGGGAACTTTAAGTTTGTCAAAATGAATCACACGAATATATTCATTTAAGTCAAATTTATCTAGTTTTTCTAAAAAGTTATTTAGACCGTCGTTTGAGGTTTCTGTTCCATGTACAAGCCAATCCGTCAGGAGAGAACGGTAGGTCGTGTCAGCTGCTAAATCGTCACTATTACAATTAATAAGACTTGCTATAATTGCTTTTTGGGAGGAGGTCTGATAACGACGAACGATAAAATCAGAAATCCCCCAAATAAATTCCTTTGGTTTGGCTACTTGTCTTTGCCCGTTTCGAATGCGAGAAATGTAAGAAGAATCGTAATTTAAAAACTTAGCAAGTTCTGAGATGTTAATAGATAAGGCGGTAAGTAGTTTGTTAAAATTCGCCTGAAATTTTGCGGGATCAATCGTTTCTAGTTGAACAAACTCTAAAAAAGTGTCTGAAATTGATTCAATTGTAATATCTGAAAAATGTTTCTGTTCTGCAATTGCAACAAGTCCTTTTACCAAATTTGTAAAGTTTTGTGTATTTGCTTCTGGAACACGTTCTCCAGAACGATAACGACTTATGGTGGCTGCAGAGAGACCAGAACTTTCTGCCAAGTCCTTTGCCGTGCAATCTAATAATTCAATATATTCATTTAATTTATCTTTAAATTCCATGTGTTTGTCATACCTCCGCTGTGTATATGTAACTATTGTGTATCTTTTATTATTATATAGAAGCTAGTAAAAATAGCAATAGATAAATATTATATTACGCATAAAATAAAAATTTTTAAAATTTCTCAATTGTCATTGACATATTGGAAATATATGAAAAAGATTTACAGTTATTGGTATAATGAATAGGTAATATAAACAAGCAAAAGAAAGAGGAGGAATTTATATGGGGAAAAATTAAAAGATTGGGGATTGTTTTGTTTCATATTATGTTTGATGTGTACAATTATTAAAGTTCCAATTCATGCTGCGGATGGACCTAATGCAGATCCAACATATAGTTGTGCATTTATTGGTATTGGTACAGTTAATTCGGAGGATTCTAATGCAGTGGATGAGATGCAATATCTGTATAATGTACGATAACCAGAAAGTGAAATAACTATGCAGGGGGTAACATATGATAAGTCAACAAATACAATTACCTTGCAGGATTATGATGGAAAGAATAAAGCAATTATAACAAATGAGATGGGAGATGATTTGAAGGTTAATGTGATTGGCACTAATCATATTAGACAGCTTTATGCGTATGGCTATGGTTATGGTGGAAGTGTCACATTAACGGGCGATGGAACGTTATTAATTAATGAAGATAAGGCAAGTATTTCACCAATTTATTTGGATGCAGAAGAAGCGAATGCGAAAGTTACGATTAGTAAGGATATTACTTTAAAGATGTTTACAGCACAAACGGATGTTACGCCGCTGATTAGTGTGCAGTATACGGCTGCTTCAGAAAAAGGGATTTTCTTTGAAAATAATGATGCAAGGAATGAAAAGGTGGAAAAAAACTCTGTAAGATCGTCCAATTTAATACATAAAGTGTATTGTTTAGATAAGGATACTTCGTTATATCCTTGTACACCTAAAGATAATACGGATACAGAGATGTATGGTGCTCTTTCTTACGATTATGATGTGGAGACGAATAAAATGAAATATGAGATTTACAAAATCGTAAAGGATGAAGAATTGGGGATTTTAGCAGAAAAAGCGGTAGATGCCGCAGGCAATGCTCGTAGTGCAGATGAATTTATTATAGACGAAACAGAAGCTACGATGAAAGCTACTATTTTGAATCAGTTTTCATTATATTCACTGGTTACCTATAAACGGAATGATAATCCAAATGATGAACTAGGCTATGCTTGCAAGATGTTTAGTGAAAATTATAACGGAGTGGATTTGGGGTCTTTTTATTCTATGTATAAAATAGTGCAAAAGGATGGAAAGTTGTTTGGAGTGCCTGTGGAAGGTCAGCAACGTGTGCCAAAAGAAAATAAGGATATTCTTTCCCTTTATACAGCTATGGAGGGACCGGAAAGATATTTTTACAGTTATTATGGTACTTCAGAAGCAGAATCTGATAGCAATGAATCCTGTGTGAATGGTCATGATTTAGAGACAAATATAGAAAAAGCCACTGACAAAAAAGATGGACAGATTATAACAAAGTGTGCAACCTGTAATCAGATTATATCTATTGCAACAATTTCTAAGATTTCAAATATCCAGTTAGATAAAGATTGTTATATTTATAATGGCAAATTGCAGGTGCCAAATGTTTCTATAAAAGATCAAATGGGAAAGGAGCTTACGGCAGATTCCTATGAAATCACTTATCCTAAAAATGCAACTAAGGTTGGAAAATATAGTATTTTAGTTACATTGAAGGGAGATTATTATGCTGGAAATATTACGGAAGACTTTACGATTATACCAAAAGATACTGCGTTTACAAAGCTATCTTTGTCAAAGCGAAAAATAGTTGCAAAGTGGAAGAAGCAAACCAGCCAGACAACGGGATATCAGATTCAATACGCTACTTATAGTAAGTTTAGAAAAAATGTAGTAACAGAAACCATTAATAAAAATAAAACAACGACAAAAGTGCTTGCAAAAACAAAAGCAGGGAAGAAGTATTATGTGCGAATTAGAACCTATAAACAAATAAAGGTAAATAATAAAAATCTAAAGCTGTATTCTTCTTGGGGAAAGGTGAAAAGTATAAAAATAAATTAAATGCAGTTTGTAGTCTTTCATGGGAGACATAACGGAAGTCCAGCTAATAGATATAAATGATAATTATCTAGGATAACATCTGAAGAAGGAAGATATCCTTCTTCTGTTATCTGATATATAAACTTATTAACCAAGTAGTCTTATTGACTACATCATTATTATACTAGGGGGGATTTATATGGGAATGAAGCGATGTTATGGCTGGATGTTGGCAATGGTTTTACTTTTGATAATATTGAATCTGCCCGTGGTGACAGCGTATGCAGCCACGGAGCAGCAGTCTGGAGAGTATGTGTACACGGAGCGCAATGATGGCACGGTGGAGATTACTGAGTACAAGGGGCATACCACGGCAAATCTGAAGATCCCGTCTACTTTGGATGGCAAAAAGGTTACTGCCATTGGCGAAACAGTGTTTATGAGACGGGACGAACTGAAAACCGTGACCGTACCCGATGGGGTGCAGACCATCGGTTCCTTTGCTTTTGCTTATTGTTATAATTTGAAATCGGTGTCTTTACCTAATGGGTTGAAAGATATTGCCCGTGGTGCATTCAATAATTGTAATATGCTGACCGAACCACAGATCCCGGAAACGGTGACTCATGTGGGTAGTGATGCTTTTACTGAGAGCGGATATGACGTAGCGGCTAATTATAAGAATAACACGCTGTATTTGAATGGTTGGATGATAGGTGCATCCGATAAACTAACAAATGTAGATAGTTTTCAGGTGGCGGAGGGTACTGTGGGTCTTGCGGACGATGCATTTCCTTCTACAAATTTAACCACATTACAATTGCCGGCTAGTTTGTGCTATATCGGTGAAGGTGCTTTTATAAACTGTTCTGAGTTGAAAACGGTGCAATTGGCTGCTAACAACACGGCGTTGGCTGTGCAGGACAATGTGTTGTATAACGCGGACAAAACTTGCCTATATCTCTATCCCAGAGGCAAGAAGGAGAGTGTCTATACTGCGCCATCTACATTGACTACTGTGGCACCGTATGCTTTTTATTGCAACGATATGATTCAATCCGTCAGTTTACCCAATAGTGTGACGCATATTGGTAACCATGCTTTTGCCAGCTGCAGCGAGTTGGTTTCAGCACCGTTACCTACTGGTTTGACGAGCATTGGTGACTGCTGTTTTATGTATTGCTATCATTTGCAAAATGTTACCCTGCCTACGGGGGTAACAGAATTACCTGAATCGGTGTTCCAGGGATGTTCAGAATTGACGGAAATGATCCTGCCAGTCGGACTGAAGTCTATTGGTGCTAGTGCCTTTTATGGATGCGAAAAAATCACAGCATTTACTATTCCAGACACTGTGAACACCATAGGTGATATGGCTTTTAAAGATTGCCAGGCTCTGGAGCAGGTAAAATTGCCATCAACACTAAAAGTGATTCCTGCGCAGGCCTTTGACAGCTGCGAAACGTTAAAGTCTATCACTTTGCCTTCAACTCTGATTAAGATTGAGTTTGGTGCTTTCCAGGATTCTGGGTTGAAGAGTGTGTATATTCCAGATGGTGTGACCGAGGTGGAAGAGAGTGCTTTTAAATACAGCCAGTTGCAGTCTGCACGTTTGCCGGAGGGATTAACAGCCATTCGTGCTCATGCCTTTGATGGGCTGCCGCTGGAGCAGGTAAACATTCCAAGTACGGTCAAAGTGATTGAGCTAGGTGCTTTTTCTGGTGCTCACTTTTCCACCATCAAACTGCCAAGCGGTCTACAGGAAATTTATCCAGAGGCCTTCAGCTATTGTCGCCAGATGACTTCAATTACCATTCCAGATGGTGTGACCCGGTTGGAAGAGAGTACATTTGAGGAGTGCAGTGCACTGACCTCTGTGCAGCTGCCAAAGAATTTGAAACGCATTGAGAGTTTTGGATTTCGTCAGTGTCGCTCTTTGGCCTCAATTACTATTCCTGAGGGCGTGACTTATATGGGCAGCAGTGTGTTTGATTCTTGTACAGCATTGACCTCCGTGCAGTTTCCCTCTACCTTGAAAGTAATGGGAGACACAGTTTTTTATGAGTGTAAAAGCCTGACGAATGTGATATTACCTGACGGATTGGAGCAGATGGGTAATCTGGTATTCGCTTACACTACCATTACAGACGTATCTTGTCCTTCAGAGTTGAAAAAGGTAGGGTACAATCCTTTTGATCAGACCCCATTTGCCGCAGCGCAAACCTCTCAGGGCATCTATTGGGGGGATTGGATCATCGGTTATGAAAATTGCGAGGGTAATTCTGTGGAGACTGTGTATATCAAGGACGGTACCCGCCATATTGCGGATCATGTGTTTGCACCAACCATGGCACAGGGGCATAATAACTATTATATGAAATATATTAATCTGCCAGAGTCACTGGAGAGCATTGGCGAAGGAGCGCTGGCCTATAACAGTTTTACCACTATTACTATTCCCAAGAATGTTAAGGTTATTGACGACTATGCGTTCTCCAACTGTCATGATTTAAAAAAGGTGACATTGTCGGAAGGATTGTTGTCGCTGGGTGAGATTGTTTTCACTGGCTGTGGAAATTTGACAAGTATCAATTTGCCCTCTACCTTACAGCATATTGGGTCAAATGCATTTATTGGCACTTCAATTATAGAGAAACAGTCTGGTCAGGAAATACAGTATGTGGATAAGTGGGTGGTTGCCTCTTCTGGTGGTGGCAATTTGAATATTGCAAACGGTACAGTTGGAATCTGTGATTATGCGTTTTTTAATTGCACAGTCGGTCAGATTACTGTACCCGTTAGCATTAAGTATATGGGAAATCAATGTATGGGCTATAAGCAGTCAGGCGATACAATCAGTCCGTATAGTGGGTTCAAGATGGTTTGTTACACCAATTCTGCTGCACACGTTTATGCCAAGAAATATGGTGTGAATTATACACTGATTTGTAATCACCAGTACGAGACGGTAACCAACAAGGCTACCATTTCTAATGATGGTCAGACTTACAAAAAGTGTGCTACCTGCGGTGATGTTACTGATAAAACGGTGATTGCCAAAGTATCTAATATTACTTTGAGTAAAAACTCTTATACCCATAATGGCAAGGTACAAAAACCAGCCGTGATTGTTAAAGATAGTAAAGGTAAAATGCTCGAGAACGGCACGGACTACACGGTGATATATCCTAATGGTATGGAAAATGTGGACCAATATACCGTCAAGGTGATTCTTGATGGTAGCAATTACAGTGGTAGTAAGTCTTTGACCTACAATATCAATCCTAAAGGTACTATTGTGTCTAAAGTGACTGCCGCTAAGAGTGGTTTCAAAGTCATTTGGAGAAAGCAGGATAAGCAAACTACTGGCTATGAAGTGCAGTATAGTGCATCTTCCAACTTCAAAAAGAGAAACAAGACTGTATTAGCAAGAAAAAATAGCATCACATCAAAGTCTATCAGCAAGCTGATCGCTAAAAAGAAGTATTATGTGCGAGTGCGTACCTATAAGATCATTAAGGTCAATGGGGAAAATGCCAAACTCTATTCCAACTGGAGCAAGGCTAAGAGCGTGACTACCAAAAAATAAGCGGTGGAAATAGACGAGTGGAGGTTGCTAAAAAACTACATATATGATAAAAGTAAAGTAACTAAAAAATCCACCAGAATTTCTGGTGGATTTTTTGGATAGTTACCTTGTATATTATTGAGGTGTTTTTAACGGTAAACCTCATCTTTGACTAAATTAACTTTTGACCACAGTTAGGACAGAAGTTTGCTTCGCCAGTTTTTTGTCCGCAGTTAGGGCAAAAGTTTGGTTTAGCACCAGCAGTTTGGTTTGGTGCAGAATTCTGCTGAGCAGGCATAGAAGTTTGATTTTGTTGCATTGCAGCATTTACATTTTGCATCATTTGGTTGGCCATTGTCATGCCCATCATCATACCTGTCATATCAGATGCAACACCGCCTCCTTGTACCTTTCCAGAAGAGATACCATCGACCATCGATACTTGTTGGTAACGGTTCATATCACCAATCATAGATTGTTCTGCATTTTTGTTAATCATAGATTGCACATTTTCTGGATAATTGAAGCTCATTATATTGAAGGCAGTGATAGTAATACCAATATCATAAATCTGCATATCCAAATCACTTTTAATACCATTGCTGATATCAAAAGAATTTGCCATCAGATTAAACATATCTTTTCCTTCTTTGGCAATCCATTTCATCAAAAGCTGATCTAAAATAGAAGTGATACGTTGTTTTACATCTTCTACATAATAAGACTCTTTTACACCAGCAACCTTGTCAATCAATGCTATGTAGTCATTTACCTTGAATGTAAAGGTTCCGTTTGCACGAATAGGAAGTCCTCCTGGCATATTTGGTGCAGGGATATTGATTGCATTTTTCGTTCCCCATTTTACCTGAAATTCTTTGGTATTTACAAAGAGAACTTCTGCACGCATACCACTGTTAAATCCGAACTTAAATCCCTTTAAAGTAGATAAAAATGGAATAATTTGTGATTCAATATCGTATTCTCCATCATCTTGAAAGATACCTTCTATACGTCCGTTGTGTAGGAAAATTGCATCCTGTCCAGGACGAATAATCAGTTTACTTCCTTTTTTGATTTCACGATTGCTCCATTTCCAGAAAATCATATCGTCACGAAATTCTTCCCATTCTACAACATTTGCTAATTGTCCACTAAAAAAACCCATAAAATCTCACCTTTCTATTAATTATATTGCTTACTGTTTTTTATCATTTACTATTCTATTAGAAGTGTACACCGCTTCCACTGTGGCTACTGCCACCACTACCGCTACTACTGCCGCCACTACTGCTGCTACTGGATCGTTTTGTCCTGTGTGTACTTGTTCGCACATAGTGGTCGTGTTGTGCAACAACTCTGGAATTGTTTTCGTCTAGATAGGTCATAGCGGAAGCGGTCATCTTTCCACCAGAATTAATAATCAAGACAGCAATAACTACGCCACCAATAACAAGGGCAATTCCAAGTTGTAAAAATGTATTATAAAATAAACTACCTGGATCAATTCCTTCGTTAAACTGTGAATAGTTATATGCTTGATAAATATAATTTTTACATACCGAAAACCACTTATCTCTTTTTAATTGAGGGGTAATCTTTTTTAAAACTAAATCAGAACGATTATCATCTAGTTGTGTTTTTAACTCTCCATACCCGGAAACATAGGCATATCTGTTTTTAATATCAATAGCAAGTATTGCACAATTTGGATACTTTTGTTCATAAGTTTCCTGAAAACTTTCCTGAAATGCAACAGAGTAAAGTCTACAATCGGCATCTGAATTGCCAGTGGAATCATAGCTGTATTCCGAAAGGGTATTTGTGATAACAATCAGAAAGTTATAATTTGATTTATTATAGTATTTTTCTGCCAAATCTTCCAGCTCTTGTTCCTGTTCATCAGAAAGTGAATTGGTATAATCATATATTCGATCCACCTTTTCAGACGCTTTCACAGGTACAAACAAAGAAAACATACTTGCAATAGTAATGGAAAGCAGAAGGAGGATTCTTAGGTAGCTTTTATGGTTGCGAATAATTTTTACCATACCCAGACACCTCCAATCATATAAGCAATTAATTTAATCAGGAAGAAACTGATAACGGCAATCGCAACAAATATAGCAGCACAATTCTTTTTGCTAATTGGTGGTTTACCGATTATTTTACCTGTCTGTCCATTCATTACAAAGTTATGTTCTGCATGTTGGTAGTCATAACAAAACATCCAGATTGGCAAAAGCGTATAAACGGCATCTTCTGGATGCATTTGGATATTATGACGTAATATTTTTTTCCCATCATAACCCATCATAGTTTGACGCACAAAATCAAGCGTATAGTTTTCTGTACGCTTTTCAATTCGAGGATATAAGTCCTTATCTGTATAATCATATTTTTCTGCTAAATATCCAGCAAGGTAAGGAGTATTAAAATCATGTAATTCGGTATAATTAAACGGCTCCAATTTATCCATCATTGTATCGTCCATTTTAATGGAGGCATCTACTGGAATTTTGTCAAAATGTAAATCTACTTCACGATATACATCATAATATTTGGTTTCTGTTACATCATAGTCGCCTTCTGTATAATGAGTGACTTTTGTACATTCTGCATCCACATCTCCCTGTGTGTGCAAAGTAAAAAGCCAAAAAGGAACGTAGATACCAGTTATACTTTTTAAACGATTTGCTTTTTTGAAATCACTAGGAAGCAGAATACTTTTTCCACACCATTTTTTAAATGCTTCTTCAGCCTCCTCCTTTGAAATTTTAAATGGAATTACTTTGGATGGAGCAAGCTCTCCACATAGTCGATCGCCTAAAATCATAGGGGCATCACAAAAGCTACAGGTTGTAGCAGTTGTCAGTTCATCGGTGATAAGAACAGCGCCACAGTTTTTACATTGATATTGAATGGCACTGTTGTCAGAATAGGTATTCTGACTTGTGTTTGCAAGAAATTCGTCATAAGAACCAGTGGAAGCATTTTCGGATGATTCCGCTTGATTTTCCATTTGTTCGATATTTTCCTCATATCCACAGCTTTCGCAATGAAGTAGACCAGAGGCAGTATCGAATTTCATGTCAGCACCGCAGGATGGGCATTTGTGCTGAATTACCATATTAAAAACTCCCTTCATAAATTTGTGTAGAATAAAAAGGAACTGTTTCTTTTTGAATTGTGATTGTAGACCAATCTACTGTATCATTGTTATAACATGCAAATTGAGTAAAAGCATTCCAATCGTATGTTATATAGAAATGATTGCAAGGGTACAGGAAAGAGATACTACGAAAAGAAAGGAACAGTTCCTAATGTATATGTTATTTATTTAGATTAGCTTTTAAAGCAGCTAATTCATCATCAACAGCAGTTGTATCCTGCTGGCCAAGACTTGCCTTTAAGGCAGCCAGTTCGTCATCAACCTGTGCGGTGTTACTAGAATACTTAGCAGTTAAATCAGCAATTTCATCAACTGGACCTGCATTTAATTCTGCCATGGCATTTGCCTTGTCTAAAGCTGCGTTTGCTTTTGCTTCCATACGATCGAAGGCAGCAATAGAAGAGTTACCATTAAGACCAGATACCATTTTATTCATACGTTCCTGCGTCTTTGCAACTGCCATCTTTCCTTTTATCATATCTCTTCTAGACTCTAGTTCCTTGATATCTTTTACCAATTTGTCATGCATAGCGCGCATGTTTTCTGCATTTGTGTGTGCTAAATCATAGGACTGCTGTAATTCCTGTTGTTTTGCAGAAAGTGAACTTTTCTTTTCAAGGAATTTTCTGGCATCATTTTCATTGCCAGCTTCCAATGCCTTAACTGCAAATTGCTGCATCTTGTCGATTTCCGCATTTACTTCGTCAAGAGCGCGTTTGGAACGTTGATCTTCAGCCATAACTGCGGCTGTTTCTGATTTTACTTTTCCTAAGTCGCTGTTTAAGTTTCGTAAACACTGATCAATCATTTTTTCAGGGTTCTCTGCTTTGTCCAAAAGTGAATTGATGTTTGCTGACATAATGTCCTTAAATCTTGATAATATTCCCATAAATCTAAATCCTCCTAAATAAATAATAACTGTTTGTATATCCTATATAGTATTAAAATAGGTAATAAAATATGAACTACGCGAAATTAGCTTCGTAATACCTCGGATTGTCATATTAGAATACGAATACTTTAGGAATACAAATTTGTTGTTTCTATTTACGCAAGTAAAAAGAAAAAAATTACATAATCTGTATTTCTTTTCCTTTTTCTACTATTAGTTTATTTGTTTTTGCAAAAAAGGTCAAGTAAATTAGGATTAAAAAGAGATTAAAAAAGAATCCTGTCGAAGGGAAATTGTTTTTGAAAAAAGTGAAAAAATGTAGTTAGTTGTGTTTCGGTAGTTCACTAGATGCTATACGGTGATAAGATGATGGAGAATATAGTTATCAGATAAGGGGGTTCAAATAAATAATTGGTTGCATAGATTCTAGAATCCATTTATAATAAGTAGAAATGTGTAAATTATAAAGGCATGTACAAATAGAAAAGAGAAAGCCAGAGAGTATTTTTAGAGAAGAACAGAAAGAAAGGTTGGTTTAAACATGTGGGTTGCAGATCAGTGGAAGGATTATGAGGTACTAGATTGTTCATGTGGTGAAAAATTGGAACGGTGGGGAAAATATACACTTGTTCGTCCAGATCCGCAGGTAATTTGGCATACGGAAAGGAAGAACAGAGGATGGAAAAATAGGAATGCCCATTATCACAGAAGTAAAAAAGGTGGTGGTGAATGGGAGTTTTTTGATTTGCCAAGACAATGGCAGATACATTATAAGGAATTAACATTTAATTTGCAGCCATTTAGTTTTAAACATACAGGGTTGTTTCCAGAGCAGGCAACAAATTGGGATTGGTTTAGTGAACTTATATATAATAAGAAGAAACAGAATCCGAATAGAGAAATTAAGGTACTGAATTTATTTGCGTATACAGGTGGCGCCACTGTGGCAGCAGCAAAAGCAGGGGCTTCGGTTACTCATGTAGATGCTTCCAAAGGAATGGTAACCTGGGCAAAAGAAAATGCCATATCTTCAGGACTTAAAGATGCACCAATTCGTTGGATCGTAGATGATTGTGTGAAATTTGTTGAACGTGAAATCCGACGAGGAAAAACTTATGATGGTATTATTATGGATCCACCATCTTATGGAAGAGGTCCGAAAGGCGAGATATGGAAAATTGAAGAAAAGATACATGATTTTATCAAGCTATGTACACAAGTAATGACAGAAGAACCATTATTTTATCTGGTTAATTCTTATACAACCGGTTTACAGCCAGCGGTAATTGCTTATATGATGAATACAGAAATTGTATCAAGATTTGGCGGTTCGGTTGCTTCGGATGAAATTGGATTGCCAGTAAAGGAAAATGGTCTGGTTCTTCCTTGTGGAGCATCTGGAAGATGGCAAAAAAGATAGCAATTGTGCATAATGTATAGAAAAATAGAATTGACGAAAAAAAAATCGTCAATTTTATTTCCTATATATTTTGAAAAAAGCTTGCTAAAGTTTGAAAAATAAGGTATACTCTTATTTGTTGTGACATTGATAGCTGTGAAGCGTGAGGTTGCTTTGTCCAAGTAGATAAAGGTTTTCCGTGGAGCGAATGTCAAGTTAAGAAACTGGCGACAAGTCACTGTACAATAGAACAAATGCGAAAGCAAATAAGTTTTAGACCTATGTGTATAGGAAACGCGTGGGTAAGTGTACAGTCACCACTTGTCGTACTGAAATTAAGTGCGAAAAGGAGGCGGCTTTTTTTATGGCAGCAAGTCAAGTAATGAGAATTACATTGAAGGCGTATGATCATCAGTTAATCGATCAGTCAGCTGGAAAAATTATCGAAACTGTAAAGAAGACAGGAGCTAAGGTGAGTGGTCCTGTACCTCTTCCAACAAAGAAGGAAGTTGTAACAATTCTTAGAGCGGTTCATAAGTATAAAGATTCCAGAGAACAGTTCGAGCAGAGAACACATAAGAGATTGATTGATATCATGACACCTAGCCAGAAGACAGTTGATGCATTATCAAGATTAGAAATGCCAGCTGGTGTTTACATCGATATCAAGATGAAAAACAAATAATTTTTAAGTTAGTAATCCTTAGGGTTTATATATAGAGTCCAAGCAACGAATAAATTTCGCGTTTATGGAGACCAAGCACTCAGGTGTAAGCCGTCTAGGATGAGCGTCTTAGATACGCTCCGCTGTAGATTTAATAGGAGGTGCAAAAATGAAGAAAGCAATTTTGGCTACAAAAGTCGGAATGACACAGATCTTCAATGAAGATGGAGTTTTAACTCCAGTAACAGTTTTACAGGCTGGTCCATGTGCAGTAACACAGGTAAAAACTGTAGAAAATGATGGATACAGTGCAGTACAGGTTGGTTTTGGTGACATTAGAGAAAAATTAGTGAACAAACCACAAAAGGGACACTTTGCAAAAGCAGGTGTTGAAAACAAGAGATTTCTTAAAGAGTTTAAGTTTGATAACGCTGAGGAATATCAGGTAGGACAGGAAATCAAAGCTGATATCTTTGAAGCTGGTGACAAGATTGATGCAACAGCTACTTCAAAGGGTAAAGGTTTCCAGGGTGCTATTAAGAGACATGGACAGTCCAGAGGACCTATGGGACATGGTTCTAAATTCCACAGACATGCAGGTTCAAACGGTGCTTGTTCTGATCCTTCAAAGGTATTCAAGGGTAAACAGATGCCAGGACAGATGGGTAACGTACAGGTAACAATTCAGAATTTGGAAATTGTTAGAGTTGATGCTGAAAACAATGTGATTTTGGTTAAGGGTGCTGTTCCAGGACCTAAGAAATCAATGGTAGTATTAAGAGAAGCTGTAAAGGCAAACTAAGCTTTAAGGAAGGAGGCTAACACAGATGGCAAACGTATCTGTTTTTAATATGGAAGGCAAAGAAGTAGATAAGTTAGAGTTAAATGATGCTGTATTTGCTGCTCCAATAAATGAACATTTAGTTCACATGGCAGTTGTTCAACAACTTGCTAATAAACGTCAGGGAACTCAGAGTGCAAAAACACGTTCTGAAGTAAGCGGTGGCGGAAAGAAACCATGGAGACAGAAGGGAACTGGTCATGCTAGACAGGGTTCTACAAGAGCTCCACAGTGGACAGGTGGTGGAGTTGTATTTGCTCCAAAGCCAAGAGATTATTCTTTCAAGATGAATAAGAAAGAAAAGAATGCAGCTATTAAGTCTGTATTGACTTCTAAGGTAAATGATTCTAAGTTTATCGTGTTAGATAACTTAACATTAGAAGGAATTAAGACAAAAGAAGTTGTTGCAATTCTTAAGAATTTAAACGTAGAGAAAGCTTTGATTGTGACAGCAGAGAAGGATGAGAATGTATTATTATCTGCAAGAAACATCCCAACTGTTAGAACAGCAATGACAAACACAATCAATGTTTACGATTTGTTGAAATATGATACAGTTGTTGTAACAAAAGACGCTGTAGCAAAGATTGAGGAGGTATACGCATAATGGCAGATTTAAAATACTATGACGTGATCCTTAAACCAGTTATTACTGAGAAGAGTATGAGTGCTATGGGCGAAAAGAAGTACACTTTCTTAGTTCATACAGAAGCTACAAAGGCTCAGATCAAAGAAGCTGTAGAAAAGTTATTTGAAGGAACAAAGGTTGCTAGCGTTAATACCATGAACATGGATGGTAAGAAGAAGAGACGTGGAATGGTTGTTGGTAAGACAGCTAAGAAGAAGAAAGCAATCGTTAAATTAACAGCAGAAAGTGCTGATATTGAAATCTTTGAAGGTCTATAAGATTAGACAAAGAGAACATTAAGGTTTTTTATAACCGATAAGAATAAAAACAACATTGACACGCGTGCGTGCGTGGACAAATTGAAAGGAGTGCGAAAAATGGGAATTAAAAAGTTTAACCCATATACACCTTCCAGAAGAAATATGACCATGTCTGATTTCGCTGAGATTACAACAGATAAGCCAGAGAAATCATTAACAACTTCATTAAAGAAGAATGCTGGTCGTAATAATCAGGGAAAGATTACAGTAAGACACCATGGTGGTGGTTCTAGAAGAAAATATAGAATTATTGATTTTAAGAGAAAGAAAGACGGTATTCCAGCTGTTGTTAAGACAATCGAATATGATCCAAACAGAACAGCAAATATCGCTTTGATTTGTTACGCTGATGGAGAAAAGGCTTATATCCTTGCTCCAGTTGGATTAAAGGTTGGACAGACAGTTATGAATGGTTCAACTGCTGAAATCAGTGTTGGTAACTGCTTACCATTAGCTGATATTCCAGTTGGTACAGAAGTTCACAATATTGAAATGTATCCTGGTAAGGGTGGACAGTTAGTTCGTTCTGCAGGAAACAGCGCTCAGCTTATGGCGAAGGAAGGCAAGTATGCAACACTTAGATTACCTTCTGGTGAAATGAGAATGGTACCAATCATCTGTAGAGCAACTGTTGGACAGGTTGGTAACGCAGATCACGGTTTGATTAACATTGGTAAAGCTGGACGTAAGCGTCACATGGGTATCAGACCTACAGTTCGTGGTTCTGTTATGAACCCTAATGACCATCCACACGGTGGTGGTGAAGGAAAGACAGGAATCGGTCGTCCAGGCCCTGTTACTCCTTGGGGTAAGCCAGCTCTTGGTTTGAAGACAAGAAAGAAAAACAAGCAGTCTAATAAGATGATTGTAAGAAGAAGAGATGGTAAAGCGTTAGCTAAATAATAGAAGTTTGACACATAGATTGAAGGAGGTTAAAACCTATGGCACGTTCATTAAAGAAGGGACCTTTTGCTGACAAGAGTTTACTTAAGAAGGTAGATGCTTTAAACGCAGCAAACGATAAACAGGTTATCAAAACTTGGTCACGTCGTTCTACAATTTTCCCATCATTCGTTGGACACACATTCGCTGTTCATGATGGAAGAAGACATGTACCTGTATATGTGACAGAAGATATGGTTGGACACAAACTTGGTGAGTTTGTAGCTACAAGAACATATAAGGGTCATGACAAGGACGAAAGAAAAGGTAGAAAATAATTTAATCGGAATATATTTATTAAGGAATATTGAAAGGAGGCTTCATCCATGGCTAGAGGACATAGATCCCAGATTAAGAGAGAAAGAAACGAACAGAATAAGGATACAAGACCATCAGCTAAGTTATCTTATGCTAGAGTTTCTGTACAGAAGGCTTGTTTCGTTTTAGACGCAATCAGAGGCAAGGATGTAAACACAGCACTTGGTATTTTAGCATATAATCCTAGATATGCATCAAGTTTAATTAAGAAGTTATTAGAGTCAGCAATCGCTAATGCTGAAAACAATAACGGAATGAACCCAGAGAACCTTTACATTGCAGAGTGTTATGCAAATAAAGGACCAACAATGAAGAGAGTTAAGCCAAGAGCACAGGGTAGAGCTTACAGAATTGAAAAGAGAATGAGTCATATTACTGTTATTCTTGATGAAAGATAAGGAGGTAAATCATGGGACAGAAAGTCAATCCTCATGGGTTAAGAGTCGGAGTTATTAAAGACTGGGACTCAAGATGGTATGCAGAAGATGATTTTGCAGATTGTTTAGTAGAAGATTATAACATTAGAAAATTCTTGAAAAAGAGATTATATAGCGCAGGTATTTCTAAGATTGAGATTGAAAGATCTGCTGACCGCGTTAAGATTATTGTTTACACAGCTAAGCCTGGTGTAGTAATCGGTAAGGGTGGTTCTGAAATCGAAAAGCTTAAAACTGAGTTAGTTAAGTTCACAGACAAGAAGCTTATGGTTGATATCAAGGAAGTTAAGAAGCCAGATATGAATGCACAGCTTGTTGCTGAAAACATTGCAACACAGTTAGAAAATCGCATTCCTTTCAGACGTGCAATGAAGTCTACAATGGGTAGAGCAAGAAAAGCAGGAGCAAAGGGTATTAAGACAGCTGTTTCTGGTCGCCTTGGTGGTGCTGATATGGCTCGTACAGAGTTCTATAGTGAAGGAACAATTCCTTTGCAGACATTACGTGCAGATATCGATTATGGATTTGCAGAAGCTGATACAACTTATGGTAAGATGGGCGTAAAAGTTTGGATTTACCAGGGTGAAGTACTTCCAACAAAAGAAGGAAAAAAGGAAGGGAGCGATAAATAATGTTAATGCCTAAGAGAGTAAAGCATCGTAAAGAGTTCCGTGGTACTATGCGTGGTAAAGCTACAAGAGGAAACAAGATTTCCAATGGTGAGTACGGTATCGTAGCTTTAGAGCCAGCATGGATTAAATCGAATCAGATTGAAGCTGCCCGTATTGCGATGACTCGTTATATGAAGCGTGGTGGTAAGGTATGGATTAAGATTTTCCCTAACAAGCCTGTTACACATAAGCCTCTTGAGGTTCGTATGGGTAAAGGTAAGGGTAACTTGGAATGTTGGGTAGCAGTAGTTAAACCTGGACGTGTATTATTTGAGGTAGCTGGTGTACCTGAGGAAGTAGCTAGAGAAGCATTGAGACTTGCAACACATAAGTTACCAGTTAAGTGTAAGGTTGTTTCTCGTGCAGACTTAGAAGGAGGTGCTGGCAGTGAAGAGTAAGAAATTTGTAGAAGATTTACAGAACAAGTCAGTAGCTGAGTTGAATGACGAATTAGTAGCTGCAAAAAAGGAACTTTTCAACTTGAGATTCCAGAACGCAACAAATCAATTAGACAATACAAGCAGAATTAAAGAAGTTAGAAAGAATATCGCAAGAATTCAGACTGTAATTACTGCACAGGCTAAAGTTGCTAAATAATGACCTGCTAATATAATAGTAGGAATTTTAGAAAGGAGATATTGTTGTGGAAAGAAATTTGAGAAAGACTCGTACTGGAAAAGTACTTAGTAATAAAATGGACAAAACAATTGTTGTTGCTGTCGTTGATAACGTAAAGCATCCTCTTTACAACAAGATCGTTAAGAGAACTTACAAATTAAAGGCTCATGACGAAAACAACGAGTGTAACATTGGTGATAGAGTTAAAGTAATGGAAACAAGACCATTGTCTAAGGACAAGAGATGGAGACTTGTAGAAATTATCGAAAAGGCAAAATAATTTTGCACATTTGAATTTATTATTCGAAAGGAGTATTGACATGATCCAACAAGAATCAAGACTTAAAGTTGCTGACAATACTGGTGCAAAAGAATTACTTTGCATCCGTGTATTAGGCGGTTCAACTAGAAGATATGCGAATATTGGTGATGTAATCGTTGCTACGGTTAAAGATGCAACACCTGGTGGAGTTGTAAAAAAAGGTGACGTTGTAAAAGCAGTTGTAGTTCGTACTGTTAAGGGCGCTCGTCGTAAAGACGGTTCTTATATTAAGTTCGATGAAAATGCGGCTGTAATTATTAAGGACGATAAAAACCCAAGAGGAACTCGTATTTTTGGACCTGTTGCTAGAGAGTTAAGAGAAAAACAGTTCATGAAAATCGTTTCATTAGCACCAGAAGTATTGTAAGGAGGTGTCGAGAGTGGCAACTAGTAAGATTAAAAAAGGTGACCAGGTTATCGTTATTGCTGGAAAGAATAAAGGTAGTCAGGGTAAAGTTAAGAGCGTAAAGAATGGTAAGGTCTTAGTTGAAGGCGTTAATAATGTTACAAAGCATGCTAAACCAAGTCAGGCTAATCCTAATGGTGGTATCGTAAAGATGGAAGCACCAATTGATATTTCGAATGTAATGTACTTGAGCAAAGGAAAACCATCAAGAATTGGTTTTGAAATCAAAGATGGTAAAAAGGTTCGTGTTGCAAAAGCTACAAACGAAGTGATTGACTAATTTAGGAAAGGAGGTCCAATACGTTGGCTAGTAGATTAAAAGAAACATATAAAAATGAGATCGTTGGCGGTATGGTAAAGAAGTTCGGTTATAAGAACATTATGGAAGTACCAAAGTTAGATAAAATCGTTATTAACATGGGTGTTGGAGAAGCAAAAGATAATGCAAAGGTTCTTGAGACAGCAGTTCGTGACCTTGAGACTATCTCAGGTCAGAAGGCTGTATTAACAAGAGCAAAGAAGTCTGTTGCTAACTTCAAAATCAGAGAAGGTATGCCAATTGGTTGTAAAGTTACTTTAAGAGGAGATAAGATGTATGAGTTCGCTGATCGTCTTATTAACTTAGCATTACCTCGAGTACGTGACTTTAGAGGTGTAAACCCTAATGCATTTGATGGTAGAGGAAACTATGCACTTGGTATCAAAGAACAGTTAATCTTCCCTGAAATCGAATTTGATAAGGTTGATAAGGTAAGAGGTATGGATGTAATCTTTGTTACAACTGCAAAAACAGACGAAGAGGCTCGTGAATTATTAGCACAGTTCGGTATGCCATTCAAAAAATAGTTAGGAGGGAAATTCATGGCTAAGACATCAATGAAGGTTAAGCAGCAACGTCCTGCTAAGTTCTCTACAAGAGAATACAGCCGTTGTAGAATTTGTGGTCGTCCACATGCATATTTGAGAAAATACGGAATTTGCAGAATTTGCTTCCGTGAGTTAGCATACAAAGGACAGATCCCTGGTGTTAAGAAAGCAAGTTGGTAAAATATACAGAGTCTCAGAGACCAGCATAACGAAAGTTATGCCGGTTCAATGAGCCGTTGGGAAAACGCGAGAGTTTTCTAGTTTTTATAAGGAGGCAAAATCACATGACAATGAGCGATCCAATCGCAGATATGCTTACAAGAATTCGTAATGCAAATACTGCTAAACATGATACAGTAGATGTACCTGCTTCAAAAATGAAGATAGCTATTGCTGAAATCCTTTTAAAAGAGGGTTACATCAAAAAGTTTGATATTGAAGAGGTTGGTGGTTTCAAATCTATTCATATCACATTAAAGTATGGTAAGGATAAGAACGAAAAGATTATCACTGGTTTAAAGAGAATCTCTAAGCCAGGTCTTCGTGTGTATGCAAATGTTGAAGAACTTCCTAGAGTACTTGGTGGTCTTGGAGTTGCAATCATTTCTACAAACAAAGGCGTTTTAACTGATAAAGAAGCTAGAAAAGCAAATGTTGGTGGAGAAGTATTAGCATTCGTTTGGTAATTGAAAGCAAAGTTAGCAAATAAATTAAGAAAATTTTAGGAGGTGCGGGCATGTCACGTATAGGAAAAATGCCTATCGCGGTACCAGCTGGTGTAACAGTTGATATTGCAGAAAATAATAAAGTGACTGTAAAAGGTCCTAAGGGAACACTTGAGAGAGTGTTGCCTTCAGAGATGACAATTAAATTAGAAGGTTCTGAAATTGTTGTTACTAGACCTAATGATTTAAAGAAAATGAAAAGCTTACACGGATTAACAAGAACATTAATCTTTAACATGATTGTTGGTGTAACAGATGGTTATGAAAAGGTTCTTGAAGTTAACGGTGTTGGATATAGAGCTGCTAAGAAGGGTAAGGTATTAACATTATCCCTTGGCTATTCTCATCCAGTTGAGATGGAAGATCCAGAAGGTATCGAAACTGTTCTTGATGGTCAGAATAAGATCATCGTTAAGGGTATCGATAAGGAAAAGGTTGGCCAGTATGCTGCTGAAATCAGAGAAAAGAGAGCACCAGAACCTTATAAGGGTAAGGGTATTAAGTATGCTGATGAAGTAATCAGACGTAAAGTTGGTAAGACTGGTAAGAAATAATTAAAGGAGTGAAAACAGAATGGTTAGTAAAGAAGCAAGAAGCAAAGTTCGCGTTAATAAACATAGAAGATTACGTAATCGTTTTGCTGGTACAGCAGAAAGACCACGTTTAGCTGTATTCAGAAGTAATAATCATATGTATGCTCAAATTATTGACGATACAGTTGGTAATACCTTAGTTTCAGCATCTACTCTTGAAAAAGATGTTAAGGCTGAATTAGAAAAGACTAATGACGTTGCTGCAGCAGCATATGTAGGTAAAGTAATCGCTGAAAAGGCAAAAGCTAAAGGAATCAACACTGTTGTATTTGACAGAGGAGGATTCATCTATCAGGGTAAGGTAAAAGCTTTAGCAGATGCAGCAAGAGAAGCAGGTCTAGAGTTCTAAGCAAGGAGGAGAATACATGAAACGTACAATCGTTGATGCTAGTCAGTTAGAATTAGAAGATAACGTTGTAACCATTAAGCGTGTAACAAAAGTAGTAAAAGGTGGACGTAACATGAGATTTACTGCTTTGGTTGTTGTTGGAGACAAGAACGGACACGTTGGTGCAGGTTTAGGTAAGGCTACAGAAATTCCAGAAGCTATCCGTAAGGGTAAGGAAGCAGCCGTTAAGAATTTAATCGAGCTACCAATGGATGAAAATGGTAGTGTACCACATGACTTCCTAGGAAAGTTTGGCAGTGCTCAGGTATTGTTAAAGCGTTCCCCAGAAGGTACTGGTATTATCGCTGGTGGTCCAGCTCGTTCCGTATTGGAATTAGCAGGATTCAAGAATATCCGTACAAAGTCATTGGGTTCTAATAATAAACAGAATGTTGTACTTGCAACAATCGAAGGTTTGAGAAACTTAAAGACTCCAGAAGAAGTTGCAAAACTTCGTGGAATTTCAGTTGATCAGTTGTTTAATTAGAATTAAGTAACCGGTAACGCAGTAGACACCAGACATGCATCGCATGTTTGGTTGTTGCAGCGTAATCAGCCAGTTTACTGGCAGATTGATAGTAGTATGCAAACGTAGAGAGTTCTACATCAGGTATGCAGAAAAGAGGTTTAAGATGGCAAATAAATTAAAAGTTACATTAGTAAAATCACCAATCGGTGCAATTCCTAAGCAGAGAGCTACAGTAGAAGCTTTAGGTCTTAAGAAAATGCATAAGACAGTTGAATTACCTGATAACGAAGCTGTTAGAGGTATGGTTTGGCATGTAAGACATTTAGTTAAAGTAGAGGAAATCTAATAGAAATAATAAAGGGAGGTGCATGTAATGAATTTATCAGAATTAAGACCAGCAGAGGGTTCTAAGCACAGTGATAATTTTAGAAGAGGTCGTGGACACGGTTCAGGAAATGGTAAGACTGCTGGTAAGGGACATAAAGGTCAGAAAGCTCGTTCTGGAGCACCAAGACCAGGTTTTGAAGGTGGACAGATGCCTTTATACAGAAGACTTCCTAAGAGAGGTTTTACTTGTAGAAATTCAAAAGATATCGTTGCAATCAATGTTGATGTTTTAAATCGTTTTGAAGATGGTACAGTTGTAACTGTAGAAACATTACTTGATGCAGGTGTAATTAAGAATCCAAAAGATGGAGTTAAAATTCTTGGAAATGGAGAATTAACTAAGAAGCTTGAAGTTAAGGTTAGTGCATTCAGTGCATCAGCTGCAGAAAAGATTCAGGCACTTGGTGGAAAAGCAGAGGTGATTTAATATGTTGAAAAAATTCCGTGATGCTTTAAAAGTTAAAGATATTAGGAATAAAATCATATACACCTTCTTTGCTCTTATTATTGTAAGAATAGGTAGTCAGCTTCCTATTCCAGGCGTAAACAGAAGTTATTTTTCAAGTTGGTTTGATCAACAAAGTGCATTAAGTTTTTTTGATGCCATGACTGGTGGATCTTTTTCTACCATGTCTGTTTTTGCGCTTAGTATTACACCATATATTACATCTTCTATTATTATGCAGTTACTTACCATTGCTATTCCTAGTTTGGAAGAGTTACAAAAAGATGGAGAAGAAGGCAGAAAGAAGATTAATGAATGGACTCGTTATGTAGCAGTTATTCTTTCTATTATGGAAAGTGCAGCTATGGCAATTGGTTTTGGTAATCAAGGATACTTTGAAGATGGATTTGATTTACAGTCCGTTATTATCAGTGTAGTTGCTTTGACGGCTGGTGCTACATTCTTAATGTGGTTAGGTGAAAGAATTACTGAAAAAGGCGTTGGTAATGGTATTTCAATTATCTTGTTAGTTAATATTCTTTCAAGAATACCAGAAGATTTGCTAACACTGTACAATAAGTTTGTAAAGAGCGCAACAAGTTATGGTGGAAAAGCATCCGCAGCTGTTGTTATCGTTGCAATTTTAGTTGCATTAGTTGTATTTATTGTTATTTTATCTGATGCGGAAAGAAGAATTTCTGTTCAGTATGCAAAAAAATTACAAGGAAGAAAGATGGTGGGAGGTCAATCCTCACACATTCCATTGAAGGTAAATACAGCAGGTGTTATCCCTGTTATTTTTGCTGGTTCATTGTTATCATTCCCAATTGTAATTGCTAGTTTCTTTGGTGTTCGACCACAGTCTGGTGATGATGCAACTATTTTCCAGAAATTCTTGAAAGTATGTAACCAGAGTGATTGGTTTAACGTAAAGAATATTTATGAATTCAAGTATACTTTAGGAATGTTAGTGTACATTCTGCTTATCATTTTCTTTGCATATTTTTATACTTCAGTTACATTTAATCCAATTGAAGTAGCGAATAATATGAAGAAGCAGGGAGGATTTATCCCAGGTATTCGTCCTGGTAAACCAACTACAGACTATTTAACTAAAGTATTAAATTATGTAATTTTTATCGGAGCAGTAGGATTGACAATTGTGGCAATTTTACCAATTATTTTCTCAGGAGCCTTTGGTGCTGATGTTTCATTTGGTGGTACATCGCTGATCATTATTGTAGGTGTTGTATTAGAAACAATCAAACAGATTGATTCACAAATGCTTGTTCGTCACTATAGAGGATTCCTTAGCGAATAAGATTCGATTTTCTTTAGCTGTAGTTGCGTGCAACTACAGCTAAATTCATATACACGAGCAATTATCAAACTTTATACTTGTGTAAAATTGAGTGCTTATTGGAATAAAATTTGCAATGCATTTTTCTAGATTAGAAAATATTGTTTTTTGAATTCAGGAATTGAATATAAAATAACTAATAAATATGTTATAGCAGAGTATTAATAGAAAGGTCTTTCCCGTAAGGGAGGGTAAGGTGAATAATATGAAAATTATTATGTTGGGTGCACCTGGTGCAGGAAAAGGAACACAGGCAAAGAAGATTGCTGAGAAATATAATATTCCACACATTTCAACTGGTGATATTTTTAGAGCAAACATTAAAAACGGTACAGAACTTGGAAAGAAAGCTAAGACATATATGGATCAGGGAGCACTTGTTCCAGATGAGTTAGTAGTTGATTTAGTTGTAGACCGTGTGGCACAGGATGATGCTAAAAACGGATATGTTTTAGATGGTTTCCCAAGAACAATTCCACAGGCAGAAGCATTAGATGCAGCTTTATCAAAAATTAATGATAAGGTTGACTATGCCATTGATGTAGATGTACCAGATGAAAACATTATCAATCGTATGTCAGGTAGAAGAGCATGTGTCGCATGTGGTGGAACATATCATATTGTATATAACCCAACAAAGACAGAAGGTATCTGTGATGCATGTGGTGGAAAATTAATCTTAAGAGATGATGACCAGCCAGAGACAGTAAAGAATCGTTTGAAAGTATATCATGAGCAGACACAGCCATTGATCGAGTATTATTCTAACAAGGGAATTTTAAAATCAGTGGATGGAACACAGGATATGGCAGACGTATTCCAGTGTATCGTAGATATTCTTGAGGTGTAATTATGTCAGGTATTTCAATTAAATCTGCAAAGGAAATTGAACGGATGAAAGAGGCAGGAAGAATTCTTGCAATTGTACATGAAGAATTAGAGAAGTTTATCAGACCGGGAATTTCCACTTGGGATATTGATAAAAAGGGATATGATTTGATTAAAAGTTTTGGTTGCGAACCATCCTTTTTGAATTATAATGGATATCCTGCATCTATTTGTGTATCTGTGGATGATGAAATTGTACATGGTATTCCGAATAAAAAACATATTTTGCGAGAAGGAAATATTGTAAGCCTGGATGCTGGAGTGATTTATGAAGGATACCATTCTGATGCTGCACGAACCCACGCAGTTGGGGAAGTAAGCCAAGAAGCACAGAGACTGATGGATGTTACAAAAGAAAGTTTTTTTGAAGGAATAAAATATGCAAAAGCAGGGAATCATTTACATGATATTTCGAAAGCAATTCAGGAACATGTAGAGAAAAATGGATTTTCAGTTGTGAGAGATTTGGTTGGACATGGAATTGGAAGAAATTTGCATGAAGAACCAGAGGTACCTAACTATAAAACCATAGGGCGTGGACCTAAACTTGTGCCAGGAATGACATTGGCTATTGAACCGATGGTAAATGCTGGTGCATATGATGTATGGTGGCTAGAAGATGACTGGACTGTGGTTACACAGGATGGCTCTTTGTCATCCCATTATGAGAATACCATTCTTATAACAGAGGATGAGCCTGTTATATTATCTTTGAGACAGTAGGTGAAAAGATGCAAGAGTATCAAGTAGGTGATATTGTATGCTCCTGTGCAGGACATGATTCAGGTTCCTACTATATAATAATGAAACAGGAAAAGGAATATGTCTATTTAGTAGATGGAGTGTATAAAACGATAGAGAAACCTAAAAAAAAGAAGAAAAAGCATATTTTGTTTGTAACCAGACCTGATAAAAGGATGGGTGACCAGGCGAACGACTTGGAATATAAAAGAATATTAAAATTATATAAAAAGAATCAAATATAGGAGGAATCGATATGTCAAAAGCAGATGTAGTAGAAATTGAAGGAACAGTTGTTGAAAAGTTACCAAATGCTATGTTTAAGGTAGAATTGGAAAATGGTCATATTGTATTGGCACATATTAGCGGAAAATTAAGAATGAACTTTATCCGTATTTTGCCAGGGGATAAAGTAACATTGGAATTATCTCCATATGACTTGTCTAAAGGTAGAATTATCTGGAGAGATAAGTAATCATTCCATGTGAAAGGGGTTGTTGGAAATGCAGCAATCTCTTTTTTTACTCTATAGGAAAATGCGTCCTATAGAGTAAAATGTTCCGCGGGATGTGCACTTGTCCACTTTGTTTTTAGATCCCTACTATGCTTAGCCAGCGAGCTGCCACGCATAGCAGAACAACATTTCTGCTCGGCTGAACTGTTTGAGAAAAATTCTGGATTAATACTTGCAATCTGTCGAGTCTTATGCTAAAATAGCAAATGGACTTTTGTGAAAGGAGAGATTACGATGAAAGTAAGATCATCAGTAAAACCGATTTGCGAAAAATGCAAGATCATCAAAAGAAAAGGAAGAGTAAGAGTAATCTGCGAAAATCCTAGACACAAACAAAGACAAGGCTAATATTTTAGAGAAATCAGTTTCCTTTTGAAGCATTGCGACAGAAGGTTTCGTGATTTCACGATAATATATATTGTTTTTGCTTTTTGTGTTACAATGCCACTCATGGCAGTACAGTAATGTACGAAAATTGTGATACTGTGGACAGTTTGATTCGCTGTAGCGTATGGTGTCATTTTCACCAAGGCGCCATTAGGAATTTCTAAATAAGGTCTATTCCTGATGCATGGTTTAAAGCGGCTGAACAATGATACACGCGGGAGTGTTGAATTGTACGAATCGATAAGGTTACAAAAGTAACCGGGAAACTATTAAATAAAATTATTTATGGAGGTTATTGCACATGGCTCGTATCAGTGGTGTAGATTTACCAAGAGAAAAACGTGTAGAAATAGGTCTTACCTATGTGTATGGTATCGGTAGAGTAAGTTCTAACCGTATCCTTGCAGAAGCAAAGGTTAATCCTGACACTCGTGTTAAGGACTTAACAGATGAAGAAGTTGCAAGAATTCGTGACGTAATTGATGCTTCTCAGACAGTTGAAGGTGATTTACGTAGAGAAATCGCAATGAACATCAAGAGATTACAGGAAATCGGATGCTATAGAGGAATCCGTCATAGAAAAGGTCTTCCAGTTCGTGGACAGAAGACTAAGACAAACGCTAGAACAAGAAAAGGTCCTAAGCGTACAGTAGCTAACAAGAAGAAATAATCATAAATAGAGAGAAAAGAATTTTAAATCCATAGGAGGGTTTGTCAATGGCTAAGAAAATAGCAAAAAAAGTGACAAAAAAACGTGTTAAGAAAAACGTTGATCGTGGACAAGCACATATTCAGTCATCTTTTAATAATACAATTGTTACACTGACAGATGCAGAAGGTAATGCACTTTCTTGGGCAAGTGCAGGTGGATTAGGCTTCAGAGGTTCAAGAAAATCTACTCCTTATGCAGCACAGATGGCAGCAGAGACAGCAGCAAAGGCAGCTATCCCACACGGCTTAAAGTCTGTAGAAGTTATGGTTAAGGGTCCTGGTTCAGGAAGAGAAGCAGCAATTCGTGCTCTTCAGGCTTGCGGAATCGAAGTTACAAGTATCAAGGATGTAACTCCAGTACCACATAACGGTTGTAGACCACCAAAGCGTAGACGTGTCTAGTATAATGATTAGGAGGTAAAAAGAATGGCAGTAGATAGAACCCCAGTGCTTAAAAGATGTAGATCTTTAGGAATCGATCCTCAGGTTTTAGGAATCGATAAGAAGTCTAACAGAAGTGTTAGAACTGGTAGAAAAGTAAGTGAGTATGGCTTACAGTTAAGAGAAAAACAAAAGGCTAAGTTCATTTATGGCGTATTAGAAAAGCCTTTTAGAAATATGTTTGCAAAGGCTCAGAAGATTAGAACCGGTACTACTGGTGATAACTTAATGATCCTTCTTGAGTTAAGACTTGACAACGTTCTTTTCAGAATGGGATATGGTAGAACAAGAAAAGAAGCAAGACAGATTGTTGATCATAAGCATGTACTTGTAAATGGTAAGGTTGTAAACATTCCTTCTTATCAGGTAAAAGCTGGCGATACAATTGAAATTGCTGAAAAGTATAAGAATATGCAGAGATACAAAGATATCTTAGAAGTTACAGACGGAAGATTAGTTCCAGCATGGTTGGAAGCAAATCATGAAGCTTTATCAGGTGTTGTTAAAGAACTTCCTACAAGAGATCAGATTGATGTTCCTGTAAACGACGTGCTTATTGTCGAGTTATATTCTAAGTAATTATAAAGTGTGCTTCTGTTGTTCCCTTTGGGAATGGCAGATGCCAATTGATTATTTTGGTATTGTGCTTGACAGTAATAGCAGCATATAACCCAAAAGGAGGGTCCAGTAGTGTTTGATTTTGAAAAACCAAAAATTGAGATTGCAGAAATTTCTGAAGATAAGAGATATGGACGTTTTGTAGTAGAACCCCTTGAGAGAGGCTATGGTACAACTTTGGGTAATTCTTTAAGAAGAATTATGCTATCGTCATTACCAGGTACAGCAGTTAGTCAGGTTAAGCTTGATGGTGTTGTTCACGAATTCAGCTCTATTCCTGGAGTAAAAGAAGATGTGACAGAAATTATTATGAACATCAAGAAACTGGCAATTAAGAATACAAGTGATTCTACAGAACCAAAGACTGTATATTTGGATTTTGAAGGTGAATGTGTTGTGACTGCTGGAGATCTTCAGTTAGGTGATGGTTTGGAGATTTTAAACCCTGAGTTAGTAATTGCTACACTTAGTGGTGGTAAAGATTGCAAATTATCAGGATCTCTTACAATTACATGTGGAAGAGGTTATGTAAGTTCTGATAAGAACAAAGAAAGAGATGAAAATCCTTCGATTGGTACAATTGCAATTGACTCAATCTATACACCAGTTGAAAGAGTAAATTTGGCAGTTGAAAATACTCGTGTTGGTCAAATTACAGATTTTGACAAATTAACATTAGACGTATTTACAAATGGTACATTAGAACCAGATGAAGCAGTTAGTTTAGCTGCAAAGGTTTTAAGTGAGCACTTAAAATCCTTTATTGATTTGTCTGAAAATGCTAAGACAGCAGAAATCATGGTTGAGAAGCCAGAGGATGACAAGGGAAAAGTTCTTGATATGAGCATTGACGAATTAGAACTTTCTGTTCGTTCTTATAACTGCTTAAAGAGAGCTGGTATCAATACTGTTGAAGAATTAACAAACAAGACTTCTGATGATATGATGAAGGTTCGTAACTTAGGACGTAAGTCGTTAGAAGAAGTGCTTGCAAAATTGAAAGAATTAGGATTATCCTTAAATGTCGGGGATGAATAATCGTAGCATATTAGAAACATTGTTATAAATTTAGGAGGTAAGCAAATGGCAGGCTATAGAAAACTTGGAAGAACTTCAAGTCAGAGAAAAGCTTTGCTTAGAAACCAGGTAACAAATTTACTTTACAATGGTAAGATCGTTACTACGGAAGCTAAGGCAAAAGAAATCCGTCGTATCGCTGAAAGCATCATTGCTTTAGGCGTGAGAGAAAAAGATAATTATGAAACTGTAACTGTAAAGTCTACAGTTGCAAAAAGAGATGAGAACGGCGTAAAGGTTACAGAAGAAAAGACAAGCAAGAATGGTAAGAAATATCAGGTTGTTGTTCGTGAGACAATCGATAAGGAAATCAAGAAAGAAAACCCTAGCCGTATTCATGCAAGAAGACAGATGAACAAGATGCTTTACAATGTAACAGAAACAACTAAGGGTGCTGGTAAAAAGCGCAATACTAAGACTGTTGATGTTGCAGATAAGGTATTTAATGAAATCGCACCTAAGTATGCAGACCGTAACGGTGGTTACACAAGAATCGTAAAGATTGGTCAGCGTAAAGGTGATGCTGCTATGGAAGTATTAATCGAATTAGTATAATTTATAATAGCGTGAAGAACTGTCACATTCGAGAGAGTGTGGCAGTTTTTTTCGTATCTAGGGAAAAAAATAGGACTGTTTAATGTGATAAGGTTGAAAGTGTTTGAAAGCTAAAAGCAGGTTTCTCATAGTTTGGGTTTACAAATAAGGAAGAATGCTTTACAATTAAACACAGTGAAATGCGGAGGTGAGAAGGTTTGATACAGGCAAGAAATGTAGCATATGAATATTTTCGTAGGGATGAAGAAGGAAATGTAACAGAGATTAACCGTGCATTGGATGGGGTTACGCTGGATATAAAACAGGGTGAGTTTATTGCGGTGTTGGGAGCAAATGGTTCTGGAAAATCTACGTTTGCAAAACATCTAAATGCCTTATTAACACCTTCCGAAGGAACGCTTGTAATTGATGGTCGAAATAGCAGTGATTTAGAACAATTATGGAAAATCAGACAGACAACAGGGATGGTATTTCAAAATCCTGATAATCAGATTATTGCAAATGTAGTAGAAGAGGATGTTGGTTTTGGACCGGAAAATATAGGAGTACCAACAGAACAAATCTGGGAGCGGGTGAATGAGAGTTTAGATGCAGTCGGTATGACAAAGTTTAGGAAATATTCTCCTAATCAGTTATCAGGAGGGCAAAAACAACGGGTTGCAATTGCAGGTGTGATGGCAATGAGGACCAAATGTATTGTTTTGGATGAATCTACGGCAATGTTAGATCCGTCTGGTAGAAAAGAAGTAATGGAGACAGTATTGCGTTTGAACAAAGAAGAGGGCATTACGGTTATTTTAATCACACATCATATGGACGAAGTGGTAAATGCAGACCGCGTGTATGTTATGTATAAGGGTAACGTAGAGATGGAAGGAACACCACGCGAATTATTTGCACAAGTAGAACAATTGAAAGAATACCGTTTAGATGTACCACAGGTAACAAAGCTTTCCTATGAATTAAGAAAGGAAGGCATCAATTTACCAGAAAGTATTTTGACGGTAGAGGAGTTAGTAGAAGAACTACAGAAGATATTAAAATCAAAGAAAATTTCGTGAACTTATAAAGAATGCTTATAGTAAGGAGGTGGCTTTATGTCCATCATATTAGACCATGTATGTTATCAGTATCAAGACGCCATTCAGGAAGGAGAATATGCTTTAAAGGATATTAACCTTACGATAAAAGATGGAGAGTTTATATGCATTATCGGACATACAGGTTCAGGAAAGTCAACATTAGTACAGCATTTGAATGGATTGGAAAAGGCCACCAGTGGAACCATTTATTATAATGGAGAAGATATTGATGCACCTGACTTTAATAAAGTAAAGTTAAGAGGAAAGGTTGGGTTGGTATTTCAGTATCCAGAATATCAATTGTTTGAAAGTACTGTAATAGAAGACATAAAATTTGGTCCAAAGAATTTAGGATTGCCTCCTTTAGAGGTAGATTGCAGAAGTTATCAGGCTTTGAAGGATGTGGGATTGTCGGAGGATTTCTTGGATGTATCTCCCTTTGAGCTTTCTGGAGGGCAGAAAAGAAGAGTAGCACTGGCAGGGGTACTGGCAATGCAACCTGAGGTACTTATTTTGGATGAACCGACGGCAGGACTGGACCCTTATGGTAGGGATGAAATCTTGTCTCTTATAAAGGAATTGCACGAAAAACGAAAATGCACGATTATCATGGTTTCCCATTCAATGGAGGATGTGGCAAATTATGCAGAAAGGCTTTTGGTTATGCATCAGGGACAGGTGATGTTGGATGGTTCACCAAGAGAAATATTTAAACACAGGGAAGAATTAGAAATGCTTGGATTGGCGGTGCCACAGATTACTTATGTTGTAGATAAATTGAGGGAGAGCGGAATTCCTATTGAGGAAAATCCTATTACGGTGGAAGAAGCAAAACGGGCAATTTTGAAAGCGATGAAGAAAGGATAGAACAGAATGATACGAGATATAACAATTGGACAGTATTATGCAAAAGAATCCCCAATTCACAAGCTTGATCCTAGAACAAAATTTATTGCTACCTTTGTATATATGATTTCTATGTTTTGTTTTCAGCGATTTTTAGGTTTTTTCACCTGTGTTCTTTTTCTGGCAATGGTAATAGCAATTTCAAAGATACCATTCTCACATATTGTTAAGGGATTAAAACCGATAGCCATGATTTTGATTTTTACAATGTGTATACAGGTATTCTTTTCCACAGGAACACCGATTGTAAAATGGGGTGTTCTTACGATAACCGCAGAGGGTATTAAACGGGCAATTTTTATGGGAATGCGACTTTGTCTGTTAGTATTTGGGGCATCTATGATGACCTTTACTACCACTCCAAATCAATTGACAGATGGGATTGAAACGCTATTTCATCCCCTAAATAAACTGCATATACCTGTTCATGAGATTGCCATGATGATGTCGATTGCACTTCGATTTATTCCTATCTTAATAGAGGAAATGAATAAAATTATGAAGGCGCAGATGGCAAGAGGTGCGGATTTTGAGTCAGGAAATTTAATCAAGCGCGCAAAGAGTTTAGTACCGATTTTGGTACCATTGTTTGTATCGGCCTTTCGAAGAGCGAATGAGTTGGCAATGGCAATGGAGGCCCGTTGCTATCATGGTGGAGAAGGTCGAACCAAGATGAAGCCATTAAAATATAAAAAGAGAGATGGAATTGCGTTTGCCGTATTATTCCTCTATCTGGTTATTTTAATTGGAACGGTAAAATGGGTACCTATGATTTGGATGATATAAAAGAGGAAAACAGTCAGCTATGTGAAAGGTGGCATAAAAGACAGGAAGGAAAAATGGAATGAAGCGAATTAAATTGGAAATTGCGTATGATGGTACGAATTACCATGGTTGGCAGATTCAGCCGAATGCAGTGACTGTGGAAGGTAAAATAAATACAGTATTGTCTGAGCTGTGTAAGGAAGAAATCGCAGTAATTGGAGCCAGTCGAACGGATGCGGGCGTGCATGCTTATGGAAATGTTGCTGTTTTTGATACAAATAGTCCTATTCCACCGGAAAAATTTGCATATGCATTAAATGCACACTTACCATGGGATATTCGTGTGCAATCTTCAAAGGAAGTAGCATCGGACTTTCATCCGCGACATTGTGATAGCAAAAAAACATATGAGTATCATATATTAAACCGAAAAATCGCAATACCTAGCAAACGTCTTTATAGTTATCATTTTCATTGGGATTTGGATATAGAAGCCATGCAAAAGGGTGCAGAATATTTGATTGGAACACACGATTTCAAAAGCTTTTGTTCTGCAAAAACACAGGTAACAGATACGGTAAGAACGATTTATGAGTTACAGATAAAAAGGGAGGGTGACGAAGTTATTTTACGGATTACCGGAAGTGGATTTTTATATAATATGGTCCGTATCATAACGGGAACACTATTGCAGGTTGGTACAGGTTATTATGCACCAGAAGAGATCAAAGAGATGCTGGAAAAAAAGAATCGGACTGCTGCGGGAGCGTGTGCACCAGCAATGGGGCTGTTTCTAATAGGGATAGCTTACGATAGTGAGGAAAAAGAAAAAAGCACCGAATAACTTTTCTGGGGAATGCATAGATAATAGATAAAAGAAAGGAACTGTTGGAACAGTTACGCAATAAACATGCCAAAGAGCAGAAAGAGAGGAAAATATGTTACTAACGTTGAACTTGATTGAAATTCTAAAAACATTGTTTTTAGGTATTGTGGAAGGTATTACTGAGTGGTTGCCAATTAGTAGTACGGGACATTTGATTCTGGTGGATGAATTTCTGAAAATGAAGCAGAATGATGAATTTATGAATGTATTCAATGTTGTGATTCAACTTGGTGCCATTCTTGCAGTTGTAGTGCTTTATTGGAGTAAACTCTGGCCATTTCATCTAAAGAAAAATGCACCTAAAAAGAGTTGGTTTGTAAATGAAGCGAAGGAAGGTTTCTTAAAATCGTTCCAGACATTTTGTAACAATTACTGCTATATGGATAAAATTGTTATGTGGATTAAAATTGTATGTGCTTGCATCCCTGCCATTATCATGGGACCTTTATTTGATGACTGGATGGAAAAACATCTGATGAATGGTTTCGTTGTAGCATGTATGCTGATCTTATACGGTATATTATTTATTGTGATTGAAAACTACAATAAAACAAGAACGCCAAAGGTTAATACACTAAAAGAAATTGATTTTAAGACTGCTTTTGGTATTGGATTGTTTCAGGTGTTATCTTTAGTACCTGGAACTTCACGTTCTGGTTCCACTATTATTGGTGGTATTCTTTTGGGTGTTTCCAGAGAGATGGCAGCAGAATTTACATTTTTCCTTGGAATCCCTGTTATGTTTGGAGCCAGTTTCTTAAAGCTATTCAAGTTTGGCTTGGCATTTACCAGTGCAGAATTGATTATTTTACTAATTGGAATGGTAACCGCTTTCTTGGTTTCCATTGTAGTAATCAAATGGTTGATGGGTTATATTAAAAAGCATGATTTCAAGGTGTTTGGATGGTACAGAATCGTACTTGGAATTTTAGTGTTGGCTTATTTTATATTTATAAAGTAGGAGACAATGTGTAGAGTTCAATTTGAAAATTGCTGAGACAGCAATGTTAGCAATAATATGAAGATAGATGCTTCCAGTCAATTGCTTTGGTGATTGACTGGGAGGTAAGATGGTAGTTAAAATGTTTTCAATCTGATTATTTTATGATAAAATTAAAAGGATGTTATAGTTTGCATAGAGAAGAAAGGATGAGAAGAATGGAATCACATCTTCTTTTTTTTGATATAGACGGTACGTTACGAGATGAAAATACAGGAGAAATCTCCCCAAAAACACAGAAATCCATAGAGCAGGCGAGAGAGCAGGGACATTTGTGTTTTGTAAATACAGGGAGAAGCTTTTCGGAGCTTGACCCAGAGGTAGTAGAAGTTGGATTTGATGGTGTGGTTTGTGGTTGCGGTACCTATATTTACTACAATGGAGAAACCATTCTAAAAGAAGAAATTGCGGGAAAAAAGGCAGAATGGATCATAGAACAAATTACCAAAAATAAGATTCAGGCATTGTTGGAAGGCGAAAAGTATTTTTACATTTCTAGAGATACGGATAATGAAAAACTGCTTCTTGTGAAGAAATATTTTGGTGATGAAGTAAACAAAAGATGTTGTTTTTGGGAAGATGAGAAACCAAAATTCCAGAAATTGAGCATATGGCTTGGAAGTGATAGCAATTTTGCCAGTTTTTATGAAGCATTGCAGGAAGAATTTGATTTCATAAAAAGAAGTGATGACTTTTATGAGGTCATTCCAAAGGGATATAGCAAGGCATCTGGCATTGCCTATTTGGCGGACAAGCTTAATGTGGAAAAAAAGAATACAGTGGCACTGGGAGATAGTGCAAATGATTTATCAATGTTGACCTACGCAGGTGTAGGCGTTGCTATGGGAAACAGTGCTTCACAGGTAAAGAAAAAAGTAGATTTTGTAACGAAAAGTGTGGAGGAGGAAGGCGTCTGGTATGCCTTACAACAATTGGGATTTTTAGGAATGGAGGAGCAGGCATATGAATAAATATACAAAACAGGACATCATGGACTTAGTAGAAGAGGAAGATGTAGAATTTATTCGATTACAGTTCGTAGATGTGTTTGGAACATTGAAAAATTTGGCGGTAACTACAAGTCAGTTGGATAAGGTATTGAATAATGAGTGTATGTTTGATGGGGCAGCCATAGATGGTTTTAAGGGAAATAATATGAGCGAACTATTTTTAAAGCCACAGTTGGACACATTTGCAATTTTTCCATGGCGTCCACAACAGGGAAAGGTAGCCCGCTTTTTGTGTGATGTCGTGTATGAAGACGGAACACCTTTTGAGGGAGATTCTAGATATATATTACAGAATGTATTAAATCAGGCAGCAGAAATGGGTTACACTTTTCAGGTACAGCCTCATTGTGAGTTTTTCCTATTTGATACAAATGAAGAGGGAGAGCCAACTGTAACAACAAAGGAAAAGGGCGATTATTTTGACATTGGACCGATTGATCAGGGACAGAATGCAAGACGAGAAGCTGTATTGTTTTTAGAGGATATGGATTTTGAGGTAGAAACTTCGTATCATGCTTCGGAAGTAGCACAGCATGGAATTGGATTTGCGGCCGATCGAGCTATGAATACTGCAGATAATATTGTAACGTTCAAAATGGTTGTAAGAACAGTGGCAAAACGTCATGGAATGCATGCGACATTTATGCCAAAACCAAGAAGGGATTTACAGGGTTCTGCTATGAAGCTTGCCTTTTCGTTGATGAAGGACGGAAAGAATTGTTTTGTAGATGAGAATGATGAGAATGGTATCAGTACAATTGCATACCAGTTTATGGCTGGAATTATGGAGCATTGTGAAGGAATGGCGTTAATTAACAATCCTATCGTAAATTCTTATAAACGATTTGTGCCAGGTTATAATGCACCATTAAAGATTAGTTGCTCTTTAACAGATAGAGAAGCGATGATTCGCATGAATTGCAAGAAAAAGGGCGGAGTAAAATTGGAGTTTAGAAATCCTGACTCTGCATCGAATCCATATCTTGTATTAGCAGTATGTTTGGCAGCAGGTTTGGATGGAATTAAACGAGGATTGAAGGCACCAAGATTGGATGAGCAGACAACTTACAGTGATAAGGTAATGCCAAAGACTTTGGAGGATGCAATCAAGGCATTTGAGAAGGATGAATTTTTACAGAATGTATTAGGAACACATATCGTAGAAAATTATTTAGAAGCCAAAAAAACGGAATGGAATCGTTATTGCGAAGAAGTAACAAAATGGGAAGTAGACGAGTATTTGAATCGTATATAATAGGTAATCACATAATAAGATTGGAGGTGGGCTTTTCGGTATGCAGATTATCGTAGCATTTCCCAGGTTGCAAGATGCGAAAAACATTATGAATGCCATTGCAAGACAGGGATATGAAGTTGTTCTGGCATGTACGACAGGTGCACAGGCAATCAGTAAGGCAAATGAGTTAGACGGAGGAATTGTTGTATCCGGTTATAAGCTCACAGACATGTATTATGCAGATTTGTATGAATATTTGCCAAAAGGATTCGAACTTTTGTTAATGGCTTCTAAATCCAAGTTAGACAATTGTTATAATAACAATATTGTCTGTCTGGAAATGCCCGTAAAAATGCGTGAGCTTGTAGAGACATTGAGTATGATGTCCTATCGGTATGAGCGACTGGAAAAGAAGCGAAAAAAACAAAAGCGAAAAGAGGAAGACAAAGTAAAGATTAATCGTGCGAAGGCAGTGCTTATGGATCGTAACCATATGTCGGAAGAAGAGGCACATTATTATTTGCAAAAGACCAGCATGGATGCAGGAACTGCTTTGGTAGAAGTGGCAGAGATGATACTGAGTATGCAGGATATGATGTAAAAAAGAAGGCGGATGCAGTTGTAAGAAAATTACAATGCAATGCCTTCTTTTTGCATCAGGGAAAGTATCTTGATACAATCCGCAATAGCTATGGATGATTAGCGATATGGATTTCTGCTTCGATATCGTCTGCGTCGATTACCAAATTCCTGATAAAGTAAACTATCAATCAAAATCTTTAGCCAGTCAGGACGACCATCTGGTCGAAAGTCTGGTCTTGGAGGAGGACAGTTTCGACCGCCACAAGGATGAGATGGACCGGGAGGAGGACAAAAACCGCCAGGACAGTGTGGAGGTCTTGGAGGGGGCGGACAATTTCTACCTCTACAAGATTGCGTATGGAGCAAAGAATTAATTTCAAGAGGCTGTTGTGCCTGTGGGATGACAGGGGATATCCGTTCATAAATAGAGGAGGCAATAAGGTCCATTCTACCTTTATCTGGATATTCATCATACATGCAGCTTCCTTCATATTCCAGCTTATCACACTCTTCCTGCACTTCTGCTAAAATGAGTTTTGCCGCATTTGGTTGAAGCTGTAAAAAATAATTGTAATCCTTTTGTGCATCATCTATATGATCAAAACCATAGAGAGGAATCATTGGCATGCCTTCAGCAAAGGGAAAATGTTCCCAGTTCGGTTGCGTAAAATCAGACATGACAAAACTTCCTTTCTTTTTTTCTTTATTCTATGCAAATTGCATGGAAATGTTCTTTTGCTATTGCCATGTGGTAGAAACTGGTGTTAAAATTGAAAATATGTAAAAAAACAGTTAGTTTAGAATGAAAGAGGTTTCTGATGGATAAAAAGTTTGAACAGATTCTGGAAGAGATTTGTAATACGGATTTTGTAGATGGTATTATAAGCAATGCTACAAAAGCGACCGACATTACGAAGATAAAAATAAGACCAGTGCTTTTAAAAGGAACACTTAAATTTCAGGTTACAAAATATAAAGGAAAACAGGTATTCCATGAAAATATGGATAAGGAGCAATTGTTAAATGGCGCTAGAGAATGGTTTGCAGAAGAGAACCTTAAATTTAAACAGGCAGAGTTTTCTACTAAAAGTGCAAGAATTACAGCGTTAATTAGCAAAAAAGGAAAAGTGACGATCAAACAGAAAAAATTAGAAAAGTCACCACAGGAATTTGTAATGGATTTGTCGCACAATAGGGCAAAACGTTATATTTTGCAGGAGGGTATTGTGGTTCCCTTTTTGGTAGACCTGGGAGTTATGACAAAAGATGGGAAAATAGTGCGAACCCGTTATGACAAATTTAAGCAGATTAACCGTTTCCTTGAATTTTTAGAGGATGCATTGCCGAATTTGCCGAAAGACAGAGAAATAACCATTTTAGATTTTGGTTGTGGAAAATCGTATCTGACATTTGCCATGTATTACTATTTACATGAATTAAAAAAGCGAAATATTCGCATTATAGGATTAGACTTAAAGAAGGATGTCATTGAAAACTGCAATACGCTCAGTGAAAAATATGGGTATGAAAAGCTATTGTTTTTAGAAGGTGACATTGCAGATTATGAGGGTGTGGATTCAGTCGATATGGTTGTAACCTTGCATGCCTGTGATACAGCGACAGACTATGCATTGTATAAGGCAGTGAAATGGGGAGCAGAAGTGATCTTGTCGGTGCCTTGTTGTCAACATGAATTAAATGGACAGTTACATCCAGAGGGATGGGATTCCATGTTTCAATATGGCATCATAAAAGAAAGAAGTGCAGCATTATTTACGGATGCATTACGTGCCAATTTATTGTCTGCACAGGGATATAAGACACAGATTTTGGAATTTATTGATATGGAGCATACTCCTAAAAATTTGCTTATACGGGCGATCAGGCAGAAAAATGCAAAGCCTTCCACAGAAAAAATGCAGGAATGCGAACAGATGGAGAAGATGCTTGGATGTAATCTTACATTAGGACGATTGTTAAAAGAAGAGGGAAAATAGCATGAAACATGTATATCGAACAATAATAATTTTGCTTGTTTTTTTGGGAACAGCAGTGATTGCCAGTGGCAATAAAAAAGTCACACAGGGAGTAGGTACGGCAAAGGTCAAATGTGTGGAGCAGGCAAACCCTACATTTCCAACGATGCTTGTGCGTACACAAAAGTATGACATCAATGTCTTGCATGGCTATAATAGCAACTTAAAGGCATCGATTAATCGTGAATCCATAACACCAGTTGGAATTGATAAGGAATTTCAGCTTGTAATCACAGAAAACGAGTGTGTCATTCGTAAATTAAAGTATGAACTTCGCAAGGTAAATGATAATGAATTGATGGATTCGGGAGAAATTGCTGTAATGGAAGATACGAAGGAAGGAAAGGTGGCAACCGTATCCTTGGATTCTTCTGTGGAGCAGGGAAAAGAATATGCATTTAAAATTACGGCAATTACAAAAGACGGAAAAAAGATTCATTACTTTACCCATTTAAAATATTACGGCAGTGATAGTTTCCTAAAAGAAAAAATGGACTTTGTCATGGATTTTCACAATAAAACTTTGCAAAAAGGTAAGGCAGATGAACTTTCTTCTTACTTGGAAATATCCAGCTCACAAAGCAATGATAATTATGCCAATGTAGATATTACATCTTCTAAAGAGATGGTTACTTGGGGAGATTTACAGCCAAAGGTTGTATCTGAAGTGGTACCGACTGTAAAGGAATTTAACATTGAAACAGGAGCCGTTTGCTTAAATTACTATGTGAAAGTAAAGTCTGGAGATGGAGAAGAATTATGTAAAGTAAAAGAATTTTTCCGCGTGCGTTATTCTGGGGGAAGAATGTATTTGCTAAAGTATGATAGAGATATGCAAACTGCATTTTCAGTGGATAATACTAGCTTATCTACCAGCCAGTTTAAACTTGGCATTACAGACCCTAAGACTACACAGGTAGTTTATTCGGAAGATAAAAGTCAGATGGCATTTGTAAGTGCAGGAGAACTTTGGAGTTACTTTTTAAATGAGAATCAGCTTGCCAGAGTATTTTCTTTCAGAGGAGATAGCGAGGATTATTTGCGTGCGGCATATGATCAGCATGATATAAAGATTATAAAGATTGATAATGACGGAAATATGGATTTTATGGTATATGGTTATATGAATTCTGGCGACTATGAGGGTTGTGTGGGAATTTTATGGTACAAATATTATTCAGCAGACAAGCGAATAGAAGAACAGGTATTTATTCCAATGGAAACCACATATCAGATTATGAAAGAAAATTTAGATTCCTTTTCTTATGTCAGCAATGGAGACATTTTCTACTTTTCCATTGAAAATGTGATTTATGCGTATGATGTTGTTTCTAAGCAATTAAAAGTAATTGCAAAAGATGTGGCAGACGGAGATTATTGCTATGTAGAGTCCGTAGGACTGCTGGCATGGCAAAGCAATTCTGATGATAGTAATTCGACCGAGATTATTTTGATGGATTTGGATACAAAGAAAATGACAGAATTAAAGGCAGGAAAAGGGGAACGGATCATTCTAGTAGGAAGCATTGATGAAAATGTTGTATATGGTCTGGCAAAGGCAAGTGCGGTATCCGAAAAAGAAGACGGTTCCAAATTTACACCGATGTATAAAGTGTGCATCGTGAATAAAGAGGGAAAAGTATTAAAGGAATATCAGGAACAAGGCATTTATGTAAAGAGTGCGACAGTGGAAGATAATGTAGTAAGATTGCAGCGAGTAAAAGAAGTAGGAAATGGCTATAAGCAGATTAAGTCTGACAGTATCCAAAATCAGGAAGCAAGCCAGACAATGGATATGGGAATTACAAGCCGTGTTACAGACCTTAATTTAAGAGAATACTATATTTATCTAAAAGCAGGTTTTACAATGGCAGAAAAGCCTGGCGTATCGGATGTAAAGACGACAATGATTGGTGAAAATAAAATTGTACGTCTGGATGGAAATGAAACCAGTATTTCCAGATACTACGTGTATGCGGAAGGTGTTATTATTGGTGCATACGCGAGCCCTGCAAAAGCTATTACAGAAGCGGAAAATGCTATGGGGGTGGTTGTAAATGAGGATAACCAGATTGTGTATGAGCGAGCAGGAAAATATACGAATAATCAGATCGGAAATGTGGAAAACGTTTCTACTGGAAATGGAGTAAATAGTAAAGGTGCCTGCCTTGCTATGCTATTGAAGTTTAATCATGTTTCTGCGGATGCGAAAGAATTATCCAACAGTAAGAAGTCCGCATACAGTTTACTTACAAGTAAATTGGGAGAACAGGTCAATGTAGTAAATCTAAAGGGATGTACATTAGATGAGGTATTGTATTTTGTCAGCGGTAATCGCCCTGTAATCGCCATGACAGGCAGTGATAAAATGGTATTATTAACTGCTTATACGGAAAACAGTGTAACATTTGTAAATCCAGATACTGGTAAGGCAGAAACAAAGAGCATTTCCGCAGCAGAAGCAATGTTCCATGCAGCAGGCAACTCATTTATCAGTTATGTCCGATAAAAATAAAAATGTATCAGGTGGATCATAGCTGCCAGAAAAGGATGTATCAGGTGGATCATAGCTGCCAGAAAAGGATGTATCAGGTGGCAGCTATCGCAAAAGATAGATTGGAGAAAAACAGTGACAAAGCAGGAGTTTAGAGAATTTGTAGAGAAGAAAATAGTAGTTTTGGATGGAGCTACCGGTTCCAATTTGCAAAAGAGAGGTATGCCAGTAGGTATTTGTCCGGAACAGTGGATTATTGAAAATCGAGAGATTATGAAGGAACTTCAGAAGGAGTATCTAGAAGCGGGAACGGATATTTTATATGCACCTACCTTTGGTGGAAATCGCATTAAACTTGGTGAGTATGAACTTTCCGACAAATTAGTGGAGATGAACACAGAGTTGGTAATCCTCACAAAAGAGGCTGTTGTAGAGGCAGCATTAGACAGACCAGTCTATATTGCAGGTAATCTTACTATGACAGGAGAGCAGCTTTATCCAATCGGTACAATGCCATTTGAAGAATTGGTGGATGTATATAAAGAACAGGTTCGTGTACTGGCAGATGTGGGAGTAGACCTATTTGTCGTAGAAACAATGATGAGCCTTCAGGAATGTCGAGCTGCTGTGTTAGCGATTAAGGAGACTTGTGATCTTCCTATTATGGTGACCTTGACATTTAATGAAGATGAGAGAACGCTTTATGGTACAGATGCACAGACCGCAATGATCGTATTGCAAAATCTAGGAGCAGATGCAGTCGGTTTAAACTGTTCTACAGGACCGGATAAAATGCATGGCATGGTTGCCAATATGCGTAGAGTAGCCAACGTTCCGATTATTGTAAAGCCAAATGCAGGACTTCCTGTGCTTGTAGACGGGGAAACTGTATTTAACATGGAACCGGATGATTTTGCCAGAGAAATGGAAATATTGTTGGAGCAAGGGGTCTCTATTGTTGGAGGTTGCTGTGGAACGACACCGGAACATATTAAGAGATTGGCAGAGCAGGTAAAAGAAAAGACACCACCAGTTATTACAGAAAAAAAGGTATGTGCGCTTACTACCGAGCGTAGAACCGTAGAGATTAACATGGATGATGGTAATTTTATGGTTGTGGGAGAGCGTATCAATCCGACAGGAAAGAAAGCGTTGCAGGCGGAACTGCGAGAAGGAAAATTGGATATTGTTACCACTTTTGTAGAAGAGCAGATAGAACTGGGTGCAGATATATTGGATATAAATGTGGGAATGAATGGAATTGATGAAAAAGAGATGATGTTACAGGTAATCAATCATGTGACGATGATTTCCAATATTCCATTATGTATTGATTCTAGTAAAATAGATGTGTTGGAGGCAGCACTTCGTATTTATCCTGGACGCGCTTTGATTAACTCTATTTCTTTGGAAAGTGAAAAATTTGAAAAACTGATTCCAATTGCAAAGAAATATGGTGCTATGTTTATTTTATTGCCATTGTCAGATGCAGGACTTCCTAAAGACATTGACGAGAAGAAAGAGATTATTGGAAAGATTTTGGATCGCGCATATTCTTTTGGACTTACGAAAGAGGATATTATTGTAGATGGTCTGGTAAATACCATTGGTGCGAATAAGCGTGCCTCTATTGAAACCATGGAGACAATTCGGTATTGTAAACATGACTTGGGAGTTGCTACTATTTGTGGACTTTCCAATATTTCCTTTGGACTTCCAGAGCGAATTTTTGTAAACAGTACCTTTTTGGCTTTTGCAATCAAAGAGGGACTTACCATGGCAATCGCCAATCCATCACAGGATTTGTTGATGAATGTGGCAGCAGCCTGTGACTTATTATTAGACAGAGAGCAGGCAGATGTTCGATACATTAATCGTGTAACGAGCAGAAAAATGGTAATCACGACAGAACAGGCAACAGAGCAGAAATCAGACAGTAAAGAGGGAGAAAACCCAGTTTTTGAGGCAGTAATCAAAGGAAATCGAAAAGGAATTATTGAGATTGTCAAAGATACCATTGAAAAGGGAAGTACGCCCAATAGTATCATAGATACGATGCTGATTCCTGCCATCAATGAAGTAGGTGTTTTATTTGATAAGGGTATCTATTTCCTTCCACAGTTGATTAGTAGTGCAGAAGCTATGAAGACCGCAATCGACTATTTAGAGCCATTATTAGAGCGTACAGATAATGGAGAAGAAGCAGTAACGATTGTTATGGCGACGGTAGAAGGCGATATACACGATATTGGAAAAAATCTAGTGGTTCTTATGTTAAAGAACTATGGCTATCGAGTAATAGATTTAGGAAAAGATGTGCCATCAGAATTGATCGTGGAGACTGCCANNATTGATCGTGGAGACTGCCATAAAAGAAAATGCGAAAATTATTGGATTGTCTGCATTGATGACAACGACTATGATGCAGATGGAGACTGTTGTCAATATGGTAAAAGAAAAGCATCTGGATGTGAAAGTGTTAATCGGAGGAGCGGTGATTACACAGAGTTTTGCAGATGAAATTGGAGCAGATGGATATTCTAAAGATGCACAGGATGCAGTGGTTGTAGTAAAACAATTGTTGGAAAACTGGTAAAAGTATCTGACGAAGCAGAAGGGAGTACAAAATGCAAAGTGTGAATCCAAAAATAGATGTGATTATTCCCATCTATAAACCAGATGAAAAATATGATCGTTTGTTACAGGCATTGAAAAAGCAAAGTATACCACCACATCATATTTATATTATTCATACGATGACAGATGGAACGCAGGAAACAAAAGAATCCGACCGATACGCAGGCATGGAGCAGGTATCAATTACCAATATAACAAGAGAGCAGTTCAATCATGGCGGAACAAGAAATATGGGAGTATCCATGTCAGATGCAGAATTTGTGCTTATGATGACACAGGATGCGGTGCCTGCGGATTCACATCTGCTGGAAGAATTGGTACGCCCCTTTGAGGAAGAAGAGGTAGCGGCTACTTACGCCAGACAGTTGGCAACGAAGGAAGTAGGCATAATTGAACAATATACAAGAAATTTTAATTATCCAGATAAAGAACAGAAAAAGACAAAAAAGGACTTGGAGCGTTTAGGGATAAAAACATTTTTTTGCTCCGATGTTTGTGCGATGTATCGAAAATCTGTCTACGAAAAAATGGGTGGATTTGTCACAAAAACGATTTTTAATGAGGATATGATTATGGCATCCAAACTGATTGAAGCGGATTATGCCATCGTGTATGCGGCAAAAGCAAAAGTATACCATGCGCATAAATATACAGGGTTACAACAGTTTCAGAGAAACTTTGATTTGGGAGTGTCTCACCGAGAATTTCGAGAGATATTTGATAAAGTAAAATCCGAGTCAGAGGGCATCAAGATGGTAAAGCAGACAGCAAAGTATCTATGGGAGCAAAAAAGGCCATGGAAAATTGTTTCGTTGGTATGGCAGAGTGGCTGCAAATTTTTAGGCTATCGCTTTGGTAAAAAATATGATAAACTTCCCATGTGGTTTGTAAAGCTTTGCAGTAGTCAGAAATCTTATTGGCAATAGAAAGCTAGACAGAAATAGAAGTAGGGAAAAGGAAGGAGTAACGTTTCATGGGGCATGTTAGCATTGTTTTAGCAACCTATAATGGAGCATCCTTTTTAGAGGAACAATTACAATCAATTATTGAAAATACATATAAAGACTGGACAGTGGAAATTTGTGACGATGGTTCAACGGATGGCACATTGGAAATTGTTGCGTCTTATCAGGAAAAATATCCGGGAAAATTTACGTTGCACAAGAATGAAAATAATCTGGGTGTTACAGCAAACTTTCTGGAAGGTGCAAAACGAGCGAAGGGTGACTATATTATGTTTTGTGACCAGGATGATGTCTGGTTGCCAAACAAGATAGAACGAACGCTTGCAAAGATAAAAGAAAGAGAAAAACAGCTAGGAAAAGCGACACCAATAGTGGTATTTACGGATGCAAAGCTGGTAAATGGTGCATTAGAGCCGATTCATGATTCTTTCTTTGGATACAATGGATTAAATACAAATAAAACGGATTTACCACATTTACTGATAGAAAATAAAGTGATTGGATGTACAACCATGTTTAATCGTGCCGTACAAGATAAGATGACTAGCTTTCCAGTGAATGCACGTTATCATGACTGGTGGATTGCGTTGATTGGAGCTACCTTTGGAGAAGTGTCCTATTTAGACGAACCGACCTTATTGTATCGTCAGCATGGAAACAATGTGGTAGGAGCAAAAAATTTTATTTCCTATGTGTGGAGTCGTGTAAAGGATATGAAAGCGCAGGGAGAATCCCTAATCGAAAACGAGCGGCAAGCATGGGAATTTTATGAAATATATAAGGATATATTGATGGAGGAGCAACAGAGGATATTGCAGAATTTTGCCAATATACATAGTGTGAACTGGTTTGAAAGGGTAGCCCGATTGTTTCAATATGGATTTTGGAAATCGGGAAAAGTAAGAAATATTGGCGTATTTTTGATGATATAGGGTAGCAGCAGGACTGCGTGATAAATGTATGAGAAAGAAGGAAAAGGAATGGGAGACAATTCAGATCAAAACCAAAAGAAGCGACAAAATCGTGATTTTATTATTCCAGATTTGCGAAATGAAACAGATCGGCAATATCAATATTCCAAACGTCCCTATCAAAGAGAATATTTAAGTGGCACGGAGTGGGACAGAGAAGAAAAGGATACAACTAGAAAAAGCGGGGGAAATACAAATAAGAAAAGCAGACAGAACAAGGTGGGAAAAAAGAAGTTAAATCCAACCCATGCAAAGGCGGCGAAGCGGAATAAAAACAGATACAAAAAAAATAACAATACCAAACAGCCGACACCAAACAGTCGTAGAAACAACAGGAAGCTGGTTGGAAGAATTATTATGGTAGTAGCCTGTGTCTGTGCAATTATTCTTGGAAATATAGCAGGAAGATGGAATACACAAATAAATCAAGCATTGAACCAAAGAAATACAAATGGGGTAAACCTACAGGAAGTAACGATAGATGAAGGCTCACTTAGTCAGGATTCTGAGATTATAAACATTTTGCTGGTGGGAGCAGATAAAAGAGAAAGCTGGTCGGAAGCAGGACGTTCCGATTGTGTTATGATTGCCACGATTGATAAAAAGCACAAATGTTTAAAGCTTACTTCACTTATGCGTGATATGTATGTGGAGATTCCAAATCACGGAAAAGATAAATTTAATGCGGCATATTCCTATGGCGGCATCAGCCTTTTATATCAGACAATTGCCTATAACTTTGATCTGAGATTAGATGGATACGTGGTTGTTGACTTTGCTGCTTTTAAAGAAGTAATCCGCAAACTGGGAGGAGTAAAAATCAACCTGACAGATGCAGAGGCAAACTATTTAGTGAAAGCATATAAAAAAGGAACAGAAGCAAAGGTAAAACCTGGTTTACATAAATTAAATGCGCGTCAGGCATTAGCATATGTTCGTATTCGACAGGATGCAGCCGCTGATTTTGGAAGAACCCAGCGACAGAGAAATGTAATGCAGGCAATCTTAACCGAAGCAAAGACAAAATCAGTTTCAGAAATTATGGATCTGACAGGTACCCTTATGAAATATGTGACAACAGATTTGGACAATGATACGATTTATTCCTATGTAAAGAGCCTTGTTATGATGGGAACCACAGAATTAGAACAAAAAAGAATACCAGTTGATAATAGTTACTCATCCCAGCGAATTGGAACACAGTTAGTGTTAGTGACTGATGTAGATAAAAATAAACAGGAATTACAAGACTTTTTATTCCAATATGCTGGAAAGGATGACACGAAAGAATAGATAGGAAAGTTTTAGGCTGGATTATTTTAGAATAGAAACAGGTAATAGTTTCAAAAAAGTTATATTTAGTATATTGCTAAGAAGATGCTTGCAATCATCTATATCAAAGAGATTGCAGGCATTTTTTATGCAGAAAAGGACAAGAATTTTTGATGAAGAAAATATGAAAAAGAATTTGGGGCATGAGAAATATTTAAAAAAATTACTTGTCTTGTGAATAAAAAGTTTTAATGGATTAGCGATATATGATTAAAAAGCGGTAAATGATAAATAAATTCATCTTGGTACAGATAAAAAAGAATAATTGACTTGACAGTGAAAATATATGTACATATAATTGCATTTAAATACATAAATGATTCAAAAACAAAAAGGAGAAAAATAATGAAGAAAAATTTGAGAAGTATATGTATGTTGGTAATATGTACTATGATTGGAAATATTATAGCTCCAGCAGCAAAAGCAGAAAGTAATATAGTAAATTTGGAAACTATGTATGTTGACGGAATTGAGTACAATGTTGATTTAAATATAGTATCAGGTGAGGTAATCATTAGTGGAAAAAATAAAAATATTTCAGCAGAAATGATTATGGAATGTGATGGTGAAGCAACAATTATTAGTGAACAGAGCGGGCGTATTGAAGAATACAGTGCAGATGTAAGAAATTTGTCGAAAGATGATGTTGATGTTACAGTATATGATGAAACTGGCTGTGTATCAAAAGAGTATAACAGTTATGAGGATATTAATAAGGATGTTTATGAAGAGCAAGGGGCTATTTGGGTTGCTGTTACTGTAGCAGATGTTGTCGGTACACTTTTCTTGATTTATTGTGCTTACGAAGCTGTGGAGACAACGCAGAGTGTTACATACATTTTGTTAAAGAAGTTTTATAACTCAGTAGCAGTTGACAAAGCAAATACAAAGGTGGAAGAACGAGCAAAGGAATATTATTATCCTGCTTATATAAAAAACTATAAAACATGGATTGCACCTAAGGGAATAAAATTAAATAGTGCTTCGAATTTGATTAAGAAAGATTTAAGTGTGTATTCTTTTACCAATAATATGGCCAAAAGGGTAATTTCTAAAGCTGGATATACTGCGGTAAATTCCAATGGGGAGAAACAATCAGAAATACATAAACCAAAAGATGCTAAAGGAAATTATGTGTATAGACATTATCATAAAGGGAAAACATCAAGTTCTGGAAATTTAAAAAAGACAGGATCTTCACACTCGCTATTTGGAGGGCCAAAGTATGTGGAGTAAAATAAGAAAATATATGCCGTTTATAATAGGTGTATTTATTGTATGTTTTTGCATGGTCTATAATAACTATTTATGTGTTACCCCAATTGGTGAAAAGAAAGAAAAGTATGGTATTATAGATGGCCATTTGTCTCAAAAGTATAGTTGTATATATGATAGTAAGAATGTAAAGCATGTGAAGAAATATACACATGGCGATAGTATTTTAGAATTTTTGAGTGCATATTCTCCAGATACAGAATATTACTATTATGATGCACAAGAAAAAAAGCAATATTCGTCATCGGTCATAATAGATGGACTTGAGTGGATGAAGGATAGAAAAGTAAAATTTGTTAGTATTAGTTTGAGTAGTAAATTTTATTCGGAAGAGTTGCAGGAGTGGATAAATGCAAATAAAAATAAAGTGATTGTTTATGCAAGCTATAATAATGAATTAAATACATTGGATTACCCGGCCGGATATAAAGGTGTGATTGGAATTGGGAGCTCTAAAAAAATTAAAAGGAAATCAAATGATGTTATTTTTAGAACAAATAGGATAGTTGCATTTTTTAATGGTATTAGGTATTATGAAGGAAACTCATATTTGACACCATATGTGATGCTTAGGGATTCGAAAAAATAAACTTGGTTTCAATTATATTTGATTATATGTGAATTGTTGAAATAGAAATATTACAAACAATTCACATATTTTATATAATTAGTAGTGAAGGGAACAATAAATATGAAAAAAATATTGGAGAAATATAGTGCATGCGAGATGTTTTCTTTATCAACAGGATACAATAACGAAGGGATAACAGCGGAAGATGCTCAAAAAGCCTTGAAAATTTTGCACGAAAGTAATAGAAAATACCTGAAAAAAATGTATGAAAAAAATAGGGAACAATATCAATTGCTTGAGTTTGATGTTTTATACCAAGAGGTAAAAGAGGACTGTTTGCAATTAAAGAGTAAAATGGAAGCTTCAGAAAAAGAGGATAAAGAGGATGCGTTTTCATATGAAACAATTTGTGATTATGTAGGTATGTCAACAAAATATAGTAGGCCAAATGAATTGTTTTGGCATTTTTATGATATGATTGGAAGAGAATTGTTGGAAGAACAATTTTTAAAAGAAAAAATGGAGCAATGTTGTAAAAAAAATCCTTATTACATTTTGGAAGAAAAAGTGTATTTACCATTAAAACCATGGGCGGTGGGGTATGAGTATTCTTTTATCACACATTGTACAGAAGGTGGACTTTCAAATACTATTTATTTTAAACTAAACAAGGAAACAAAAGCATGGTTGATGCAATTTAAAAATGATTTTGAAATAAAGGGAGAGCTTGATGATTTAGCATTATGATCTCTCGGAATCTTGAGAGAG
>FR899713.1 GCA_000437275.1 Clostridium sp. CAG:411
TTAAATATAGTTTTCTTTTCATTTTTCAATCCCTATTTCCTGTTAAAAATGTGAGAAATTAGCAAATAATCTCTCAAGTAGTATTGCCCTCCGAATTCATGTAAATATAAAGCGAAAGGGCAACATTTACTAAAAAAAATTACAAGAAAAGCTAAGGATTTCATAACCCTTAGCTTTTCCATATGACATGTTTAATTGGAACATAACGTTACAATAGTGAACATTCTAAACCAATTAAGCTGCTGTATACTCTACTGTATAGTTTACACCATCTAACACAATAGTAATAACATAAGTCTTTCCACTTGTGAAGTCATTCTCAGCTATAGCATTGCTGATAGTTACAACACCACTTGTTTCTGTAGCTAAAATAGTTCCTTCGCTATCAATACCAGTACCTTTTAATGTTACGTTCTGGTATTTATAACCTGTAATAGTATTACTGATATCCATTACTGCAATTTTTTCTTGAGCAGTAACTTTTGTAATCAAGCTAGTTGCTTTTTTAGTTTCTACCTTATTACCGTAAGCATCTTGTGCTGTCATAGTAATATTTTTCGATGTTTTATTATATTCTACATTATATTTTTCAAATGTTCCAACATTAACTTTTACCGTAATGGCAACTGTTGTTTTACCAGCCACTTCACCACAGTTAATTGAAATCTTGTCACCTGATTCTGTTACTGGAACGGTAATCTTTGCAACACCTGCTTTAAAAGCAACTGCTCTTGTGTATTTCTTTGCACCAACAGTTACTGATACATACTCTTCACCAGAGTAGTCTTTGTTAATATTAGCATCAGTTGCATTACTGTCCACAGTATATGCTTTGAAAGTAATAGTAGCTGTATCTCCAGCATTATATGCTGTTTTGTCAGCAGTTGCTACTACAGATTTTACTGCTGGAATTACTTTGATATTACTTTCTAATGTAGTAACAGTTTTTCCATCAGCCGCTGTGTACTTAAATGTAACTTTTTCTGTAGCTCCATTCATACCATAAATATAAGTTTTTTTGTTTCCATCAAATACATTCATGCCTGTTGTAGTATCAGTAAATGTACTAGGTGCATCATTAGGTGCATTCTCAGCACTTACTAATACAACAGCTCCTTGATCTGATGTTGTACCATCAGTTCCCTTAGCTACTGTATCATTTACTGTAAAAGTACAAGTATCTTCTACTTTTGTTGGTACAATGGCTTTTCCGTATTGGTCAATAAATGCAAAATCAGTTAATGCTACTTCGATATTCTTTCCTTCTTCCAAAGTTTTCTCTGCTGCAAGCTTGCTATTTGCTGCAAATCCTACTAACTTTGTAGCCTGACGTTCTGCATAAACAGTTACATCAAAAGTCTTAATTTCACCTGTAGCTGCTACTGTAACTGTAATAGTAGCCTTAGAGCCATCATTTGTTCCTGTTCCGGCTGTAAATGTTGGTACACCATCTGTAAAGGTTACTTTTGTTAAATCTAATACACCTGTGTTACTACTTTCAATAACTGTACCATTAGCCAAAACTACTTTTCCAGCAGTCGCAGAACAAACATCACCTGTAGCAGTCTCTGTAGCAGTCCAAGCCGTACTTAATTTGAATGCTTCACCATATTGATCCTTAATTGTAATTGGTAACTTGAAGGTACCCTTTTCAATTAAACGATCTTCATTTTTATCTCCAAGTGTTAATGTTCCAAATTCAACACTGTTTGCAACTTTATCCTTAACAACTGTTACAGTCTTACTATCGTTTAGTGTACCATATGCTAAAGTAATACGAATTACATCATCTAAGTTAGCACTGTTTGTATTAATTGTAATTTTTCCGTTTGTAGTCGCTTCTACTTTCACTGACTGGCTTTGAGTTACATTATATACAGTAGCTGTAACTCCAGAAGTATCCATAGCTTCCTTAAACTGGTTCTTCAATGAAATATTAATTGTTGCTGTAGCACTCTTTTCTACTCTTACACTATCAACAGAAATCTGTGCTGCCTTTTCAACTTCTCCCTTGAAAGAGTTTGTTAAAGCTTTTCCGCCATTTTCTGTAGCTGTAACTTCGTATGTATCATCAGCAATCTTTTCAGAAAGAGTTAATAATGCAGTCTTGTTGTCAATCCACTCTACTTTTGAAATTGATTTTGTAATAGCAGATGCACCTGTACCCTTTGTAATTGCAAATTTAACGTTTGTTCCTACAACTGGCTGATTGAATGTAACTGCAACCACACTAGCACCTGTTGTAACTGCTGTAATAGCTGTTGCAGAAACCGCTTCTGGAGTTGAT
>FR899714.1 GCA_000437275.1 Clostridium sp. CAG:411
ACGGTGGAGTAGAGGTGAGAGTGGTAAATATTCTAATACTGTTCCACAGGACAGGCTTCAACACTCAGTATTAGGAGAATTTAATAGTAATGGAAGACTGATTAATGGAGGACATGGGCAAGCTAATATCGATTTCTTAAATCAAAACAACATAGAATATAATATTGTTAAGGTATATGATAATGGTGTAAGAGTTGGGAATATTCCAAGTCATAAAAATAAGTTTAAGAGGACTGGAACAGGTCAAGCATGGTTTCCAGAAAGTTGGACAGAAATAGATATCAAAAATGCTGGTGAATATGTTGCAAATATTCCAGAAAATATAAATGTCCCAGATGGGACATGGGTTTTTGGTGAGTATAATGGTGTGCGAGTAGGAATTATTAAAAATAATGGAAAAATAGGCACGATTATACCAGACAACTCTAGGCAACCATAGCATGTATGTAAAGGAGAATCATATGATAGATAATAACGAAATTGATAAAATTATAGAAGAAAGAAAAAAAATGCATCCAGATGATCCACGTGTTTTGGAGAAATGGAATGAATTAACACAAATTTTTATCCAGAATGAGGAAAGTACTATAGCGTATTTAAATAGTTGTTGTAAAGAAAACATAGATTGGATAAGTGAAATATTTGAAGATATTTCAGAACAATTACAAAGTCCTAGATTTATTAAGTGTATAGAAGAAATAGCTATCAAGTATCCAGATTTGAATTTAGAACAAGATATTTTGTATGCAAAAGAGGCATTGGAGTAATATCGGCTAAGTAGGTAGTAAATTTTCTAAGAAAATAAAAAAGGCTGATTAGTTGGAGAAAACCCAATCAAACATATTGCGAAAATGTAAAGTTACTTAGCTAGTAGACGTAAAAAATCTACTGGCTTTTTCTAGTTCGCCCAGCATGGGCGTAATCT
>FR899715.1 GCA_000437275.1 Clostridium sp. CAG:411
TTAAATATAGTTTTCTTTTCATTTTTGTCTTCCTATTTTCTATTTAAACTACGAAAAATATTTTTTTAATTTCTCATGTATTGTTGCAATCCGAAACCTCATATAAAACATGAAATATAGATTATTATTATTTTATTGTTGTTAGCAAAAATTTATAAGAAAAGCTAAGGATTGTTAAACCCTTAGCTTTTCTATATGTTTATTAAGATAATTTTAATTGATTTAAAACAATCTTATCGTGATTTTCATCTGCTTATGCAACAGTACCTGTATAGCTTACACCATCAACAACAACTGTTACGATTACACCTGAAGCAAATTCAGCACCTTTTGCTACATCTGTTAATGTAATGACACCATTTGCTACTGTAGCAAGAACTGTACCTTCAGCATCAATTCCATCACCCTGTAAATCTACAGTTTTTCCTGCTGCTGTCTTAGCTGTAACTTTAACTACCTTGCTAGCTGGAGCTTTAGTTTCAACAGTATTACCATAAGCATCTTTAGCTGTTAAAGTAACATTCTTACTAGCTGCATTAACTTCATATGTGCTGAATGCTGCTGGAGTTACCTTTGTAATTGTAAGATCATCAATAGTAACACTATTTACGATTTCAGTAACAGTAATCTTAACATCAGCACCTGCTGTTATAACAGGAACCTTAACAGTTGCTACACCAGCCTTAAATTCAATGTTTCTTGTATATTTCTTGTCACCAACTTTAACAGTTGCATACTCACTATTGTTGTAAGATGTGTTAATTTCTGATGTCTGCCAAGTACTTCCGTTTGTAGGAGTTGCATTCTTATATGCAGTTAATGTAACTGTAGCTTCATCACCTGCTGTATAAGTTGTCTTATCAGCTTTAGCAACCATTGCCTTTACAGCATCGATTACAGTAAAGTTTGTAGTTAATGTAGAATCTCCAAGCTTATAAGTAACCTTTTCTGTTCCACCAAATACTGCATGTACGTAACTCGTAGCTCCTAGTGGAGTAGTTACAGTATCTGTTACAGTAGCACTTTCAGCATTAATAGCTGTATCATTATCAGTTAAAATAACAGCTCCCTGTGCATCAGAAGTTGTCTTAGCATTTGATACTGCTGTAGCCTTAGTATCCTTTACAGTTAATCCAGAAGAAGGAACTGTTGTAATTGCTTTTCCGTACTGATCTGCGTAAGTAAAGTCAGTATAATTTACCTGTACCTTATCACCTGCTGTCAATGTCTTTTCTGCTGCTAACTTACTATCTTTAGCAAAACCTGTAATAGCAGAAGCTACTCTTTCAGCATATACTTTTACTACATATGTAGCAACCTTACCAGTAGAAGGAGCTGTTACTGTAAGAGTTACCTCTTTACCTGCATTTGTACCAGTACCAGCTTCTGCTGTAAATACTAATCCTTTTTTAGCATCTACTTTTACTTTTGTAAGATCAATTACGCTACTGTCAGAACTTGTAATAATAGCACCGTTTGCTAATGTTACCTTTCCAGCTCCAGCACCTGTGAAATTGTCATTTACAAATGCATATGTATCATTGTACTGATCTTTTACTGTAATTGGTAAATAAAATTCATTACTCTTATCTGTTTCAACGGAAATTACGCGATCTTCTTTTTCATTTACTAAAGAAAGTGTTCCAAATGAAACATTTTCTGCAACCTTATCTTTTACTACAGTAACTGTTTCTGAAACGCTTAATGTACCACTTGTTAATGTAATACGTAAAACATCACCGACAGCAGTACCAACTGTTGCATCATCAGTCTTAATAGCAAGTTTACCTTGTGTTCCATAAGGAGTTGCATCTGCCAATGCTACATCTTTAGACTTTGTAACATTGTATACAGTAGCTGTAATACCAGTTGTTGTATTCATTTCTTCACCAAAGTTGTTCTGTAAAGAAATATCAACAGTAGCTGCAGCACCAAGTTCTACTCTAGCACTCTTAACAGCAAGTTTAGAAGCTACTGCTACGATTCCCTTGAATGATGTTGTTAATTCAACGCCACCTTTTTCTTTTGCTGCAACATTATAAGTATCAGCAGTAATTGCATCAGATAATGTCAATACTGCATTCTTGTTATCTAACCATGTAACAGTTGTAATAGTAGGTTTTGCTGTTCCTTTTGTTACAGTAAATGTAACTGCATCACCTGTAGCTGCTACAGGCTGATTAAATGCAACCTGAACCTTGTTTGCACCAACTGCTGCACCTGTAATAGCTGTTGCAGAAACAACTTCAGGAGTTGCTGTTACATCAGGAGT
>FR899716.1:0-1738 GCA_000437275.1 Clostridium sp. CAG:411
AAACATAAGAGCCACAAACCCAGTAAAATAGGGCTTTGCGGCTCTTTTGTTCATTATTCAAACTCAATCGTTCCAGGTGGCTTACTGGTCAAATCGTAGAATACACGATTAACCCCCTTCACCTCATTGATGATTCTGCTCATCACTGTCTGCAATACCTCAAATGGTATTTCTGCTGCCTCGGCGGTCATAAAGTCCACCGTTCTAACGGCTCTTACCGCAACAGCATAATCATAGGTTCTCTCATCCCCCATGACACCTACAGATCTCATGTTTGTTAATGCAGCAAAATACTGGTTTGGCATCCATGGTGCTTCTACACCGTTTGCCTGCTTATATTCTGCGGCTGCTTTATCCACTTCTTCTCGGTAGGTAGCATCTGCGTCTTGTACAATGCGTACCTTTTCTGCTGTTACCTCACCGATGATGCGGATACCAAGTCCTGGGCCTGGGAATGGCTGACGATATACTAAGTATTCTGGAAGCCCAAGCTCCAATCCCACCTTACGCACTTCATCCTTAAATAATGCACGAAGTGGCTCAATAATATCCTTGAAATCCACATAATCTGGTAATCCACCTACATTGTGGTGTGATTTAATGACTGCGGATTCTCCGCCAAGTCCTGACTCCACTACGTCTGGATAAATAGTTCCCTGTGCAAGGAAATCTACTGTGCCAATTTTCTTAGCCTCTTCCTCGAATACACGGATAAACTCTTCTCCGATAATCTTTCTCTTGGCTTCTGGCTCAGTTACACCAGCAAGCTTTTCATAATATCGCTCCTGTGCATTGACGCGGATAAAGTTGATATCAAATTCGCCATTTTCGCCGAATACACCTTCTACTTCATCCCCTTCATTCTTACGAAGAAGCCCATGATCTACAAATACACAAGTAAGCTGATTTCCAATGGCCTTTGCAAGTAACGCTGCAAGAACCGAAGAATCTACTCCACCGGAAAGTGCAAGAAGCACCTTACCATTTCCTACTTTGTTACGCACTTCTGTAATTGTGTTTTCTACAAAAGAATCCATTCTCCATGTTCCAGCACAGCCACAGACCTTCTTTACGAAGTTATCAATCATTTCTGTTCCATGCTCTGTATGCAACACTTCCGGATGGAACTGAATCGCATAAAGCTTTTTATCTACATTCTGAGTAGCTGCGATTGGACAATCTGCTGTAGAAGCAGTGATTTCAAATCCTGGTGCCGCTTTGGAAATGCGATCAAAATGGCTCATCCAGCAAACAGACTGCTTTGGAATATCTTGGAACAATACTGCATTTTCTGTGTAAGTAATATCTGTCTTTCCATATTCTCCAACCTCTGGAGTAATTACCTCTCCACCCAATACATGCATCATCAATTGTGCACCATAGCAAAGTCCTAATACTGGAATACCAAGTTCAAATAACTCCTTGGAATAAGTAGGTGAATCTGGCTCATAACAACTATTTGGTCCACCTGTCAAAATGATACCCTTTGGATTCATTTCTTTAATTTTATCCAGTTCGATACGATATGAATAAATTTCACAATACACATTGCATTCACGAACACGACGTGCAACTAATTGGTTATACTGTCCACCAAAGTCCAGTACAATAATTGTTTCTTTTTCCAATCTAGCTTCCTCCTATATGATTATTTTCAACCTAAAAACATACATCTTCCTTGCAATTTTTAGTAGTTTGCACCAATTTAGAAAAGAATTTTTATTCCTCTAAACGGCCT
>FR899716.1:1749-18559 GCA_000437275.1 Clostridium sp. CAG:411
AAGAATTTTTATTCCTCTAACCGGCCTATATTTTCTTTTTAGACGAATCCGTCCATATCTTTTATATTACTACATTTTTCAACGAGAAACCAGTCCCAATTTTCTACTTTTTATGATACCATAGGCAAATCTGTTGCTGTTCACAGATAGGTATTTCGGTGTCTCCTATGAAAGTCTATTTTCTCCCACTACACGCAAAATATTTAAAATGGAACAAAAGATATTCGCAATCCACTTTGCTTCTTGCTCCTATATTATTTTTCTTTTATTACTTTTCTTTTGCTTTTTTTACCTGTGCTTTTACCAAACGCATTGCTTCTTTATATTGATTGTCGCTCTTTCCTTCTGTATCCAACTCTACTTTTACATCTGGATCAATTCCTGTTCCATGAATATTTTTTCCGCTTGGTGTGTAATATTTGGAAGTTGTAATCTTAATGGCAGTACCATCTTTTAACGGAATTACAGACTGTACAATTCCTTTTCCAAAACTTGTTGTACCCACTAATTCTCCCATTTCATAATCCTTTATTGCACCAGAAAAGACCTCAGAAGCACTGGCTGTATTTCCATTTATCAAAACGGCAAGTGGCAAATCGAATGTTGTCTCTGTTTTTGCCGTATAGACATCTCCCTTTCCATTCTTATCTTTCGTTGAAACAATGGTACTTCCCTTTGGTAGCATATAGTCAAGCATGTTCACAACACTTTCTAACATTCCACCTCCATTATTTCTAAGGTCAATGATAAGTCCTTCCATTCCCTTCTCTTCCAATTTTTTGACCGCTTCAATGAACTGTTCATCCGTAGGCGCGTCAAATGCAGATATTGCAATATAACCAATCTTACCATCCATTTTATACTCTACGGTTGGTACCTCAATTTGTCTTCTTTCCAATTCAAAGGTTTTGTGTTTTTTCGTTTTTGAAATATAAAATTCCACTTTAACTTTTGTTCCTTCTTTTCCCTTCATCATGGAAACAACTTCATTCAAGTCTTTTCCTGTCACATCTTTTCCGTCTACTTCTTCCACAATGTCACCAGTCACAATACCCGCTTCTTTTGCAGCACCACCTTCAAAAGGTGATACAATATAGATTACTCCAGTCTGCGTATCCTGTGTTACAGTTGCACCAATTCCACAATAAACACCGCTAGAATCTTCCATCAATGAAGCATATTCATCCTTTGTGTAATAACAAGAATACGGATCATTTAACCCTTCTAACATTCCTTTATAAATTCCATCTGCAATTTGCTCCTCTGTCACATCTTCCATAAAATATTCGTCAATATAATACTTCAACTGATTCATTTTACTCATGGTGGAAGATGTAGAACTTCCCATAGCGCTATACTTTGCGCCTGTATACACACCTATTCCACCAGTAGCAACAGAAACGATTGCAAACGTTAAAAGCTGTATTACTAATAATATACCAGCACCTGCTGCACACCCTTTTAAAAATTTTTTATTCATATTTAATACCACTTTGTCAAACTACTTCGACAAACGCAAACAAGAAGAGTGAAAGAATTTTGTTTGCATCTGTTCCTTTCCTCTATTTTTCTTTCACTCATCACAATATACAAAACAGTTTCCAGTCATGCACATTTTAATTTTTTCTCATTCCCCTGTTATCTGGATACATAATCCTCTGGGTTTACATAATTTCCATTACTGATTACACCGAAATGTAAGTGTGCCCCTGTCGATACACCTGTTGAACCAACCGCTGCAATACGATCTCCCTGCGAAACCTTATCACCCACACTACAATATAATCTGGAGGCATGCATATATACTGTGTACAATCCATTTCCATGATTAATCATCACATAATTTCCAGCAGAGGAGGAATAGGTTGCAGTAGTAACTGTTCCATCTGCCGCTGCATAAATAGCCGTTCCTGCTGGTGCTGCAATATCAATTCCTTTGTGATATGTACTGGCTCCCGCTGTCGGTGCAGATCTTCTACCAAAATGAGAAGTAATTGTTCCACTTACAGCCAAAGGCCATATAAATCCACCTTCTACCCTTTCTCCTGAAAAGCCGTTATCCTTTGCCTGCTCTAATAATAGTTTGTCTATCTCTTTTTCCTTTTTCTCTATCTCTTCCTGATATGCCTGCGCTTCATCTGATTTTTCATCAATTGATGTTGTATAATCTTCCAACTTCTTCTGCTTTTTCTCAGATAAACTTTGTAAATTATCCTGTTCCAGTTCTACTTCTTCCTGGAGAATTTCCAATTGATTCTTTTTTTCCTGTGCCGCTTCTTTCTTTTCGGTCACCTCATTTTTCGTGTTTTTGTATTCCTTTAGCATTTTATTGTCATATGCCGTAATTTTATTCACATATTCCACACGATTCAGGAAATCTCCCACACTTTTAGAGGATAAAATAATATCTAGATAACCCTGATTTCCATTTTCATACATATATTTTATACGTTTTTTCATGGTTTCGTATTGTGATGCTTCGTCCTGCTCTGCCAGAGTTAATGCTGCCGTTAATTCGTCTAACTCTGTGGATGCAGTCGTATAATTTTCATTCACCTCATCTAAACGCTCACTGACATTTTCCATTTTTTTATCTAGTTTTTCTATGCTGACAAGCAAATCATCCTTTTCATCCTCCAATGCAGACAACTCTTTTTCTGTTTCCTCTTTTCTCTCTTTTAAACGCTGTCTTTCCTGCTCTGCATCTCCTAATTCATCGGCTCGACTTCTATAATATCCTTGATGCACTGCTGTTCCTGCTAAAAGTGCACAGATGCTTATATATGCTATCGTCTTTTGAAATTTCATATTTCTCCATCTCCTTACACCTTTAAATGTCTTTTCACGGTCAACCCACTACCCAGTAGTCCAATTCCAACTCCCAGTATTAAAGAAATCGGTACTAACACAGATAATTCTGTACGCAGACTCATGAAAACCATCCAGTCTGACAAAATAGAAAATTTATTGGTCAGCCAGCTAATTAACTGATGATAAATGATCGCCAACAAGATCAATGGTAAAATAGCCCCCAGCAAGCCAATCATAATTCCTTCTACAATAAATGGCCCCTGTACAAAAAAGTCTGTAGCACCAATCAAACGCATAATACCAATCTCTTCTTTTCGAACAGAAATTCCAACCGATATGGTTGTACTAATTAAAAACACAGAAACTGCCATAAGCAAAGCAATAATAAAGATAGATACCACGCTGATTAGCCGATTAAAATTAATCAACATTTTTGCTGTTTCATTGGAACTATTTACTTTCCGAATGCCATCCATCTTTTTTAAATCCTTCACCAACGCCTGTTGCTTTGTCACATCCTTTACATAAACTTCATAGGATGCGGAATCTGCCAATGGATTTTCTCCATCAAACGATTCTACCAAGTCTTCCTGTCCCTCAAAAATTTCACCTTTGAAACTATTCCACGCATCATCTGCCGAAACAAATTTTACTTCTTTCACATCGGAACGACTTTTTAATTCCAGACCAATTTCTGCAATTCGACTATCCGAAATTCCAGAATCAAAAAAGACAGTTACTGCAACCGATTTTTCCATATTTTTCACCATATATTGCACATTACTTACAAGCGAGAAGAAAATTCCAAATAAAAATAAACAGGCTGTAATCGTACAAACCGAAGTAAAAGAAAACATACGATTTCTTTTTATATTTTTAAATCCTTGCCCGATACTGTAGAATAATGTATTTATTTTTTCCATATACGTTTCACACTCCTACTCATTGGTGATTGTTCATAAAAGCAGTCCTTACACATATAAACACATAAAAGCTGATACTATTATTACCAGCCCTCCCTCATCTATTTATACTCCAACATCCCAAACGGAACATTTATCTTCCCATTTCTGAAAATAAGCTATCCTGCTGAATAGAAAGACTTTTTGCATAACTTCCATCTTCTTCATCTTTATAGACCTCGCCCTCTTTTAGAGTAATGACACGTTTCCGCATTTGATTTACAATTTCATTATCATGCGTAACTACAATTACAGTAGTACCCTGTTGATTGATTGCCTCTAACAATTGCATAATTTCCATGGATGTTTTAGGGTCCAAATTACCTGTAGGTTCATCTGCTAAAAGCATAGCCGGTTTATTAACCAACGCTCTTGCAAGTGCAACTCTCTGCTGTTCTCCACCAGATAACTCTTTTGGAAATGCCTGTTCTTTGTCGCCTAATCCAACCAAGGTCAATATTCTTCTTACATTTTGACCGATCAATTTGTGTGGCACTCCTATTACCTTCTGGGCAAATGCTACATTTTCATAAACATTGCGGTCTTTTAACAAACGAAAGTCCTGAAAAACACATCCGATTTTTCTTCTATATGCTGCCACTTGTTTATGTTTTAAATGTGTAATATCTCTTCCATTTACTAAAATCCGTCCTGTCTTAGGTGCAATTTCCCGCAACAACACTTTAATAAATGTAGACTTTCCCGAACCACTGGCTCCCACAACAAACACAAACTCACCTCTTGCGATTTCCAGTTCAATCCCTTTCAATGCCTGTGTACCTGTTGGATAAGTTACTACCACGTTGTCCATAGAAACAATTTCTGTCTCTTTTTGCTCCATCCTTTCACACCTCCGATGATATATCCATAAATAACGAAACAGAATTGCAATCCACATATACTGTAGCTCACAATCCTGTATCCATACCCTTCATCCCTATTTTCATTGTTAAAATTTTTAATGATTTCTAACGCTCGTAATCTATAAAAGACGCATTAAAATGGAATCATGCTTATAATTGTCGAGCATATAACAATTGCAAGTCACGATTAATATTCTATTGTCTCCATATATTTCATGTACTTCACTACCATCAAAGCAATTTTGAATGTAATGGCATCTTCAAATACACGTAAATCTAAATTTGTGCTTTTTTGTAGCTTATCTAAACGATACACCAATGTATTACGATGAATATATAACTGTCTTGATGTCTCTGAAACATTCAGACTATTTTCAAAGAATTTGTTTATAGTAGTCAATGTTTCCTCGTCAAAGTCATCCGGGGATTTTCCATCAAATATTTCCTTTATAAACATTTTGCATAATGGCATTGGCAACTGATAAATCAATCTACCTATACCTAAGTTTCCGTATGCAACAATATCACGCTCTTCATAGAAAATGTTACCTACATCCAATGCCATCTTGGCTTCTTTGTATGATCTAGACACATCTTTAATTTCGGAAACAATTGTACCATAAGCAATCTGTACTTTTTCCATGGCTTCCGTATTTAATAAATCAAGGATCATCTTGGCAGTCTTGTCCATATCCTCGTAGCCTTCATTTTCTTTTAATTCTTTTACAAGAATAATATCCTTCTCATCTACTGCCGTAACAAAATCCTGTGTATTTCCCGTAAACAAACCTCTTACAGTCTCTAATGCATTGCTGTCTTTCTCTGTCTTTGTTTCAATTAAAAACACAACACGTCTTACATCTGTTTCAATGTGCAATTTCTTTGCTCGGTTATATATATCGACTAATAAAAGATTATCCAACAATAAATTCTTTATAAAATTATCCTTATCATAACGCTCTTTATAAGCAACTAATAAATTCTGTATCTGGAAAGAGGCGATCTTTCCTATCATATATACATCGTCGCTGTCTCCCTTTACAAGTATTACATATTCTAATTGATTTTCATCGAATACCTTAAAAAACTGGTATCCCTGCAATACCTGACTATCTGCTGGAGAATCCACGAATGTCAAAACTGCCTCTTCATACTCCTCTGCATCACTAATTGTCGATGCCAATGGTTTTCCCTCTGTATCCATGACACAGATATCAATACGAGTAATGCCTTTTAATCCTTCTATCGTATTTTGGAGTATCTGGTTTGATATCATATAATCACTCCTTATCATTTATTCCTCTCACTTGAGGTATTTTATTCTTATTTATTCTAACACCTTTTTAGGCAAAAGTAAATAAAATAACGTACTTTTTATGTGTTTTTTTCGTGATTTATTTCAAAATAGTTTTTTCATATGGCAAACTGTTACAATTTTTCACAAAGAACTTATCTATTTTTCTGATAAAACCAAATTCAAGTAACAATGTGTACAAAATATTTCCACATTTACTTTAATAAACCGACATTACCGCAAACAAAACAGCGCTTCGACAATGTTTTCCATACAAAAAGAGAACCCACACATTCTCATAATGTATGAATTCTCTTTTTCAATTTATCTTATAACTTATAAAATAATACGATCGTACAGATTAGTTGCAAACTGCTTCTTCTGTTTCTTTATCGAAGATATGAATCTTACTTAAATCAAATGCAAGCTTGATTGTATCACCAGGTCTTGCTGTTGTACGAGGATTTACACGTACGCACATATCAAATCCTTCAATATCAAAGTATAAGAATACTTCAGCACCAAGCATTTCATATACCTTAATTGTAACACTTACAACACTGTCTGGTGAAGTATTGATAAATACTTCTTCATCTTTGATATCTTCTGGACGAATACCAAGTACAACTGTCTTTCCTTCGTATCCATTTGACATCAATACTTTTGCTTTTGCTTCTGGAACTTTGATAGAATGGCTACCAAACTGTAACATTACATCTGTTCCATTATTTACAACCTTAGCATCAATAAAGTTCATCTGAGGTGAACCAATGAAGCCAGCTACAAATAAGTTCTTTGGTTTCTGATATAATTCAACTGGTGCATCTACCTGCTGAACAACACCATCTTTCATTACTACGATTCTTGTTCCCAATGTCAACGCTTCTGTCTGGTCATGTGTAACGTAAATGATTGTTGTTCCTAATTTCTGATGTAATTTAGAAATCTCAATACGCATCTGTACACGCAACTTAGCATCCAAGTTTGACAAAGGCTCATCCATAAGGAATACCTTAGGATTACGAACGATAGCACGTCCCATAGCAACACGCTGTCTCTGACCACCAGATAAAGCCTTTGGCTTACGATCTAATAAATGTTCGATATCCAAGCTCTTAGCTGCCTCATGAACTAATTTGTCAATTTCATGCTTTGGTGTCTTTCTTAATTTTAAACCAAAAGCAATGTTATCATATATTGTCATATGTGGATATAAAGCATAGTTCTGGAATACCATCGCAATATCTCTATCCTTTGGCTCTACGTCATTTACTAATTTATCCCCAATCCACAATTCACCTGAAGTAATATCTTCAAGACCAGCAATCATTCTAAGTGTAGTTGACTTACCACATCCTGAAGGTCCTACAAAGATAATAAATTCCTTATCTTCAATCTCAAGGTTAAAGTTTTTAACTGCTACAAAACCATTGTCATATGTTTTGTTGATGTTTTTTAATGATAAACTTGCCATTTTCTCCATGTCCTCCTAATAAATCCTTGTTACTTAACGTACTTACTAATCATACACGAAAACGCAACTTTAAGCCATACTTCATTTAAACAAATAATTTTGCCAACTTTTGTGCAATTTGTACACGCGCCGAATTTTTTTCGACTTTTATATTTTGCCATTGCAGAAACATCCCGTTTTTTATTCACTTTTTATATTTTAAGATTTATTTTTATACATTCATTGGTAAGTTTTCATCTTTACTTTTTATCTAATTGTGCATCTTGTACATTTTTCCATTTTTTTACTGTTTGCTTTCTTTCATAAAAAGTCCTTTTTTGCCTGTTTTTTCTTCCTGTTGCTTCATAAATGTTTCATAAGTAGAGCGAAACATTTTTTGCACAAAATGCCTTGCTATTTTCTCTTTTATGCGAATACAGCTATGAAATAATGCACCATGACTGTCACGTTCATACTCTTCCTGTCGCTTTGCAACCACCTTTTTAACTAATACATCTGCTCCAATCAATACTTTTCCATTGAGCTTGTCTAAATTATCCTGTATCCAATTTTCCTGTAATTGTGGTGCAATCGCAGTCAATATAACATCTGGACAGGTTACATTGATATCATTTAGCAGTATATCATCCTCCATTTGTTCTCCGCCCACAAAGCTTCCCACTAGACTTATATCGCTATAATTTTCCTGAAAATAAGCAATAAATGCCTGTAGTTTATCATAAGAATCCCCTACCAAATACATGGTTTTATGGCTCTTTTCTATGTAATCTAAAATTTCCTCTAAATATCCCTCATCCATCATATATCCTTTTTGCCGATATTCTTCAACTGGATGCATCAGTAATACATCCTCGCTACCCGGATAAATAAACTGAAATTTTTTTACTTTCTCATAATATTCCTCCGATGCCATAGCCTCCTCTAATATTGGCACCGATAAAAATAAAATAGATCTCAATTTTCCATCTTTACAAAAACACTCTACTTCCTGTCGAAAATCTTGCTTTCCCATAAGCCTCGTGTCAAAATTCAATACATTAATCCTGTCTTCCATGCTGCAACACCCCCATTTCGTCACAGTCGTTTATTTATACATCCCTCTAAACACTTGCACAGCATATTCTTTCCTGCCAAGTAAAATACTTCAAAGAACGTCTATCTTATATATAGTAACATATTGTTCTTATAATACGATTACATTTCTATTAAAATTATATGACAGTTGCCTCATAATTTGTAACCGCTTCAACTAATTGCCATCCTCACTACCTATAATAATACGAATATCCACATTTTGGCTTAATTCTCCTACTTCAATTTCCGCATTTTTAAAATATGCCAGCAAGTCTTCGCCCATTCCCTGCTCTTTTACAATAATCTTTGTATGTTCCAACGTATCGCCACTATAATTTCCAATTCCTGCAATATTAAATCCTTTTTCCACTAATTTTTCCTGCATAGAAGATGCCAAACCATTAATCTGGGTACTATTTAATATCTCAATAGCCAATCCCATTGAAGAAGTATTTTCCCCTTCCTTCTTTTTTTGGTTCTTTTCTGTATAGGCTTCGTTTTTAAGAAGTTTATTAATCAGAAAGTTTGTTTCTTCCACAGAAAGCACAAAAGATTTGCCTGACTTTTCTCCACTAACAATCGTAAATGCAAGCTGGTTTGGTACTGCTTTTAAATATGTATCTATATATTCACATTTGCTCTTTTCTGGTAAGTTTGAATCTACCTTTTCATAATACTTTTTAAAAAAAGCTTTATATGCTTTTTCATCCTTCAAAGATTCCATTTCTGCTTTGTATGACTTACTCCATTTCTGAACGCCACTGCCTTTTTCAGTAACAAACATCTCCTTGTACACAGTATCTGGTATCACTGTATAATAGCTAAATTCAATGTCCATCACATCCTCTAACAAAAGTTGTGCACATTGATACAGGCTTTCTCCTGAGAAATATTTATGGATATTTTGCATACAGACAATCTGAGGAATATCTGCATTTGCAGTAGCCAACTTTTTATATAAATCGTAAGACATGGTAAATTCTAATGTGCTTGGCACGGTTATATAATCCATATTCCCTGTATTTTTATTACAGATTTCGATTACAATACGCTTAATTTTTCCGCTGTCAGAATCCGTAGCCAAAATCAAATTTTTAGCTACTTCTTCCGCAACTCCATCACTTTTTATTTCTTTTATATATTTACTCAGACTTCCACTGTTGCTTGTTGCTCCTGTCACTTTATAATATAACATCGTCGCTTTGTAGCTTGTAAAACCACATGCAAGCAAAAGCAAAACACAAAGAATAGACCGAACAAAATATTGTAAAAAAACCTGTCCGACTGTCTTTTTTCGTTTTTTAGCCATGTTTTTCTCTCCCTTTATGCCGAACTTACGGCAATTTAACAAATTTACGCTCAATAAATCAAGAAGTCAAAAGAACATTTTACAATAGACAAAATGCTTTTGACAGCCCAATCTTAATAAGTATAACAGAAAGCAGATTTCATGGCAAGCAACCCTTTTTACAGCATCATTTCATTTTCCCCCATTTTGTGCTATACTTATAGTAACAGAAAGGGGTAATTTTATGAACAGAAAAACAATTTTAGTAACTGGCTCTTCCAGGGGAATTGGCAAGGCAATTGCAATAAAATACGCTAAAAAGGGATATAATGTAATTATTAATTGTTTGAAAAACGAAGAGCTCCTTGCCAATGTAAAAAAAGAAATTGAAGGTTATCAAGTTTCCTGTCATGCTTTTGTAGGCGATATGGGAGACTATGATACTGCATGCAAATTATTCACAGATATCAAAAAACTTTATGGTCATCTGGACATTTTAATCAACAACGCAGGTATCTCTCATGTCGGCCTTCTTACTGATATGAGCATCGAATCTTGGCAACACCTAATCAACAACAATCTGACTTCTGTTTTTAATTGTTGTAAATTAGCAGTTCCAGATATGGTACAACAAAAGAAAGGGAAAATTGTAAATATTTCTTCTGTATGGGGAAATGTAGGTGCTTCCTGCGAAGTTGCTTACTCTACCACAAAAGGAGGTATCAATGCATTTACAAAAGCATTGGCAAAAGAACTGGCTCCTAGCAATATCCAGGTCAACGCCATTGCCTGTGGTGCGATTGACACAGAAATGAATCATTTTCTAACAGATGAGGAATTAATTGAACTGGTAAATGAGATTCCTGCTGGACGTTTGGGAACAGCCGAAGAAGTGGCAGATTTTGTATATGCGATCACACACAAAAATCAGTATTTGACAGGACAGATCATGTCTTTAGATGGTGGATGGATTTAAAAATAACCAACAAAATGCTAGGTTCAAAACAAAAACTTCTATAAAAATAAATAAAAAAGAATTAGTAACTATGCAGAGGCTTCACCTGCAAACATACTGTGTATACAACACTTTCACAAGTAATGTACACCTTATGTAAACAGGTATGGCAACCTCTGTATAGTTACTATTTTTATTTCTGATATTCTTTTGCTAATTTTTCAAATGCTGGTAAAGCCCGCTCAATCTGCTCAGTGGTTACACAATACGAAATACGCACATAACCTGGGCATCCAAAATCATCCGCTGGCACCAATAATAACTCATGTTTTTTAGCTTTTTCGCAAAATGCGGTTGCATCACTTTCCAATGCTTGTACAAACAAATAAAATGCACCATCTGGCTTTACACAATGATAACCATAGCGTTCCAGACTTTGATACAATAAATCTCTATTTTTCTTATAGATAGAAATATCTGATGTCTGTCCAATACATTTTGCAGCTACCCGTTGGAATAAACTTGGCGCGCACACATACCCCAACGCTCTTCCTGCACCACATACCGCTGCATATACGTCTCTTGCATTTTCCATCTTATTTGATACAACGATATAGCCAATACGCTCTCCTGGAAGGGATAAAGATTTACTAAAGGAATATCCCACGATTGTATTGTCATAATAGTTAATTAAATATGGCACTTGAATATCATCATAAACCAATTCACGATATGGCTCATCCGTAATGATATAAATCGCATGATTATATTCCTTTTGTTTCTTTTCCAACAACTGACAAATATCCTGAATATTCTTTTCTGTTAAAACAACTCCAGATGGATTATTCGGAGAATTTAGAATAATCGCTTTTGTTTTTTCGGTAATTGCTTTTTCAAGAGCGTCCACATCTACCTGAAAATCTCCTTCTCTGGAAGCCACCGTTACAAGATTTGCTCCTGCTGCTTCCACAAACACACGATACTCAGGGAAAAACGGAGTAAATGTGATAAATTCATCTCCTGCCTGCGCCAACGCCTTAATACTGATTGTTAAAGATGCGGCTGCACCTACTGTCATGTAAATATCTTCTGCATTCACACTTGTATGAAATGTACGGTTAATATACTCTGCTATAGTTTTTCTTACATCTATATCTCCCGGTGCAGAAGTATAGCCATGCAATTCTGTCGTATCCATAGTTTCCACTAACTCCAAAATTGCCTTTTTTACACTATCTGGTGCTGGTACACTAGGATTTCCAATACTAAAATCAAATACATTATCTGCTCCGATTTCCTGTTTTCTCTTCTTTCCATATTCAAAAATCTCTCTGATAACAGAACTTTTCTTACCTAAATTCATCATATCTTCTGCGATCATGCTTATTTTCCACCTTTCTCGTCAGAAAGCAATTCTTCCACAAAACTATTATAATCTTCCATTGTTGTACACTTTGGTGCATAATCAATCAACAATTTTTTCTTTGCCTGTGCTTCTTTCGTTTTCACACACTCACGAATTGCAGTCTTAAACAGTTTTGTATCCATACTTTCTGCTAACTGTTCTAAATCAATATGTACATTTTTCTCCAAATTGGATCGTCCTGCAAATTTCACTAATAACAAGCCCGCAATCTTCAACTGCGGATTTTGCCTTCTTTGAACTGCTTTAATCGTATCATACAATTGTTTTAATCCCTGTACCGCGTAAGAATCTGCTGTCACAGGAATAATCACACGATCTGCTGCGATTAAGCAGTTATATAATACCACATTCAAAGATGGTGCTGTATCAATCACAATATAATCGTATCCATCCAGTTCCTCCACTGCATCTTTTAACCGATATAACCCTTCTATATCGCCATCCAGCATTTTTTCTGCTTTACTAAGTAATGGGTCAGATGCTACAATGTCCCCATTTTCCATATGCTGAATCGCTTCTTCTAATGGAAGTTTATCTGTATCAATCATTACATCATACAAGGTTGCCTGTTCCTCAATAATTGCCTGATAGGTATTGGTACTATTCCCCTGTGGGTCCGCATCAATCAGTAATGTTTTTCCTTTTTTCCCAAGTATTCCTGCCAGTGTAGTTGCTGTGGTTGTCTTTCCTATTCCACCTTTTTGATTTGCCACCACATATGTAATTGCCATGGTTTCTTCTCTCCTTTTCCTCTGTATAACACCTTATATCTATCTGTACTTTAAAAAGCTATTTGTCCATTTATCTCTTTATTTATGACATAAAACACCATCTGTTCTTCTGGTTTTACATACACATCAATTTCCATAATATCTTCTTCTCGAACTCCCTGTTCCAACGCATTACGCTTAATTAATTCTAACAAATTTTGTGTGGAACGTTCTCTTTCCTGATATTGAATTACAATATTTTTCTTTGCCGTAGCAAAACCTCCCGTTCTCTGTTTTGCCCGCTCTACACTACACTTTCTTGCCACAAATTAACTCCCCTTTCTTACATTTTCATGCCTTTTAGACTTTCAAACAACTCGATATCTGACTTTTGTACTTTTATATTCGTTACTACCTTTTCTTCTCCCGGTCGTTGTACACTCATTTCAATGATAGTACCCTCCTCAATTTCTTTTGAGAAAACAGACTTCATAAACATAACACACTTAGGATGATTTTTTGAAAAAGCCGCAAATGCTTGTCTCATTTTCATTGCCGAAATTGGATTCATATTTTAACACCTCCTACTTATTTTGTTCCTTTATATTTTAATGCAAAACCTGATGCTGCACCAACAATACCACCTAATATATGGGTTAAATTTGATACATCATCCTTTACAAAAAGTCCACCATATATCTGCTCTCCAATATAAAGTGCCGCTACTAAAATGAATGTCAATGGTATCTTTCCTTCTTCAAAACTGGTAAGCGAAGCAAGTAAAATGAATGCAAACACAACACCACTGGCACCTAGAAGTTGTACTTTTGGAAAACAGATAAAATGTACCAAACCTGTTATAAACGCGGTAGTAAGTATCACGATTAGAATGTCTTTTGAACCGTATTTTTCCTCTAATAATGGACCTACCACCAGAATCAACATAAAATTACCAATATAATGTTCCCAATTTGCATGACCAAGTATATGACCAAAAAATCGGAAATACGTAAGTGGGTCCGCCATCGAAGACCGATATACACTAAAGAACAACACATTCACCGCCCCATTTGATAATAGGTTTAATACTAAGGTAATAAAGCATATAATAGTAAATCCTAAAATAACTGGCGAATTAAATGATATCTTTACTTGTCTTAGTTTATTCATAACAGCCCTCACTCCTTTTCACATCATCCTTTGGAAACAATTTTTCTCTTTGTTTTTTTAACAGTAATGGTAATAGCAACAGAAGCGCCTTACATATATTATCTGCGATCATACAATACCATACTTCCCGCAAAGATAAATGCCAAACATTTACACATAAGGCCGTAAAGAAAATACGAATCCCCCACATACTAAATGTTTCAACAAAAAAGGCATATCTGGTTCGCCCAAGGCCATATAAAATACCCTCTACAATAATCATTAATCCAAAAAAAGGTTCGGAAAATGCTACGATTTTTAACATTTGTACACCTAGACTCACTACTTCTTTGCTTGTAGAAAACAAGCTCATAAGTGGTCCTGCTGCCACAAATAGCAATGCTCCATTGCACAACATCATCACCATTGTGACAAAAATACCAAGCGCACTGATACGTTCAAACTTCTTTTCATCTTTCTCACCCAACGCAATTCCGACCATCGTAGAAGTGGCTGTTCGCAATCCATAGCCTGGTATATAAAATATAGTTTCTGCTGTTACCGCAATCGAATGTGCTGCAAAAGTAACTGTTCCCATTCGAAACACCTGCGCTGCAAACACTACATACCCAAGACAGGAAGTAAGACTTGTTCCAAGTACTGGAAGTCCAATTTTGGCACATTCTTTTAATTTATCCCAATCAATCGCAAAGGTATTCCACTTCCATCTAAGCCATTCATTTTTTCTATATGCCAGAAACATTAATGTTCCTGAAATCGTATAACAAATAGCCGATGATATTGCGGCTCCCTCTACACCCAGTTGCAATAAATAAATACATACATAATTCAGAATAATGTTTAAAATATTGGATAGAAAATTTACAGCCATAGGTGTCACTGTATCTTTTGTGGCACGTAATGCCGCACCAAATATCGTATTTGCTTCCCGAAATAGCATTGGAATACTAATGATAAAAAAGTATCGGGATGCTTCTTTTTGTATTTGCGGATCTGCTCCCATCCATTTAGGAATAAATGGGCTTAACAGCATAGAAACCGTTCCTAACACAATCCCCACAACTACTACAAGTAGCAAGCTTTGTTTCGCTATACTCTGCACACTCTTTTTATCCTGTTCACCAACAGATTTTGATATCATGGCAAGGGTCGCCACCCCAATCGCAGAAGCAAGACTGGACACAAGCCAAGTCACTGTAGTAGTAGCACTGACTGCTGCTGTAGCCTGCTCCCCCAGTCGTCCTACCATCGCTGTATCTACATACTGCAATAAGGTAGATAAAATCTGTTCAAAAATTGTAGGAATGGCAAGCACCAACATAGTTTTTAATAAATGCCATGTTAGTGCTCTCTCTTCCTTTTTCCAGATTTGCCTCATAAAAAATTATTCCTCAAAATCCAGACACATACGAACTTCCATATTCGGACGAACGGCTGAATTAGCCACTGCTACATGCGCTGGATGTACTGCATAATTTTTCAATGCTTCTTCCGATTCAAAACTGGAATTTAACATCAAATCAGCTGTAGAACTAGCCAAAGAATCTGTTTGCACATGGATAGACACCAAACCTGGAATCTGTCCCTGCAAACCTTCTAACCCTTTCTTTACATTCGCTTTAATTTCTGCCTTTTCCTCTTCTGTTTTCTCTTCTTTAATTTTCCATAAAATAATATGTTTAACCATAACCAAAATCCTTTCCTTAACTATAGTAATAACCATAATGAACACAATGCATACAATCATATTCTACTATGAAAGCGTTCCCAAAACAAGCATATCTTTGCAGGCTTACCTGTCTAAGTTTAGTTGTTTTTGGGAAACTGTCTTACAAACAATCTATCATTAAACTGCCCGCAAAATATCTAATGTATGCGCTGCCGCCCCCATCATATCCCCACGCTCACATACAGTCAAATGATATTGAAGAAATAATGCAAATTCCTCCTCATCTAGCTTGTTTAATACAGGCCTTATGTGATTTGCAGGTCCGTCTGGCGTAATAATTTTAATTCTTTCTACCGAAACTCTTGCATTTACCGCATCAATATCCTCTAAACGGACATAATCATACAAATCCTTCTCTTCTGATACAACATGAAAGTTTTCTGTGATACGGCCATTTTCCACACTTTCTTTTATGTGCTTTTCCTTAAAGCCATAGGTAAGAATCGCATAATCGTTCATACAATATGCTACAAAAATAATGCCTCCCGTTTTTGTTACCCTTCTGGCCTCTTTTAATGCTAACACTTTTTCATCTTCCCCAAACAAATGATACATAGGTCCAAACAACAAAGTCACATCAAACGATGCATCTGCAAAACGTTTTAGATTTTTGGCATTTCCCTGATATGCTTTTACGGTACTTCCCTTTTGTTTTAAGATACCAAGGTTATATTTTACAAGCTCCACTGCTGTAACATCATAGCCTTCCTCTGCCAACGCTACACTATATCTCCCCGTCCCTGCACCTATGTCCAAAATCTTAGGCTGGTCTATGGTACTTAAATACTCATGTATATATTTCATAGATGTTATAAACTCTACCTGCCCATGTCTACTATTTAACCGTTTTTCTTCATTAAATTTATTATAATACTTTTCTAACTCCGTCATTCTATTTCCTCCTACTGTAACTGCCTTTCATTATATCATGTTATTGTTAGCCGTAACATCTTTATTTCTCAACTTTTTATGCCATAGTGTATTTTATCAAATTTAACCTTTCTAAAACCTGACACGACAAAGCACATGTTAGTGTATAATTTTTATTGGCAAA
>FR899717.1:0-13526 GCA_000437275.1 Clostridium sp. CAG:411
TTAGTCCTACACCTACGGGAACCAGTAAACCTGCACCGGTAACACCAGTACCAACGGCTTCTGTACCTACATCAGTACCAGCGCCTACAAGCTCCGTAAATCCAGTACCTACTGCGACGGAAAGTAATGCACCTTTAGAGACACCGGGACAGACGGTAATACCGGAAGATACAGCGATACCAAATGGTGATGCTACGAAATTGCAGGAGAGCAAGCTGACAATGGGAGTAAAGGAAAAAGCTGCAATTAAGCTAAAGGGCGGCATAATCACCAGTGCGGTAAGCAGTAATAAAAAGATAGCAACTGTAAATGCCAAAGGTGTTGTAACAGCAGCGAAGGTAGGAACCGCAAAAGTAACTATCGTAGATAATTTTGGAAAGAGTAAAGTAGTTACCATAGTGGTAAAGAAAGCGCCAAAGACACTCAAGGCAAATGTTACGAAGAAAACCTTGAAGCTTGGTAAAAAGTTTACAATCAAACCAAAGTTTGCGAAAGATTGTTATAGTTATCAAATAAAATTTAGTACGAGCAATAAGAAAGTTGCAACCGTGAATAGTAAGGGTGTTGTGGTAGCAAAGAAAAAAGGAAAGGCAACGATTTTGCTAAAGACATATAATGGAAAGAAAGCAAAAATTGTTGTAGTTGTAAAATAAAAAGTGAATGCAGACAGGCAGATTTTTTGAAAACGCAGGAATCTCCAATGTTATATTGGTTGATGAGGTGTTTTAAGAAAACTGCCTGTTTTCGTTTTAGTTGCTTTATTTTATCGGATAAAACGGATTTGCAATAGATAAAGGGAGGTGTTCTATTTGTTATATAGAAAAGCAGTTTTAGGGACGACAGGAGATGTAGCAATGGGAAGAAATAAAATTGACAGAAATAAATAGCAAAATATTGGTATGTAAACTTGTATATCTAAGATTGAAACAGTTTCTAAAATTGTTTATAATAGAAGGACAGGCGTTTCTTAAGAGTGGATAGAAGGCAATAGCCTAAATAGACTAAAAAGAAAAGGGAGAATTTACATGGACATTGCAAAACAGCTTAAAGAAGAATTACAGATTGAATTATGGCAGGTAGGGGCCGTTATCCAATTGATTGATGAGGGGAATACCATTCCTTTTATTGCACGATATAGAAAGGAAAAACATGGTTCACTGGATGATGAGCAGCTTCGTAATCTGAGTGAGCGTTTGACCTATCTTCGTAATTTAGAGGATAAGAAGAAACAGGTATTGGCAAGCATTGAGGAACAGGGAAAATTGACGGAGGAATTGAAAGCACAAATTTTAGCAGCTACCACACAAGTTGTGGTAGAGGATTTGTATCGTCCGTATCGTCCTAAGAGAAGGACAAGAGCAACGATTGCCAAAGAAAAAGGATTGGAAGGATTGGCAAATATTATTTATATGCAGCTTACCAATGCACCGATTACAGAAGAGGCAAAGGCATACTTATCGGAAGAGAAGGAAGTGCATACGATTGAAGAGGCAATTCAGGGAGCAAAAGATATTTTAGCAGAGACAATTTCAGATGAAGCAGATTATCGTATGCATATTCGTGAAATGACTGTACGTGACGGAATTATTACATCTACAGCAAAGGATGAGGAGACGCAGTCCGTATATGAGATGTATTATTCCTTTGAAGAGAAAATCAATAAGATTGCCGGACATAGAGTGCTTGCTTTAAATCGAGGAGAAAAGGAAAAAATTCTAACAGTAAAAGTAGAGGCACCAGAAGAACAAATTTTGGCATATCTGGAGAAACATATTATACGAAAAGAGAATCCACATACAAAGGATATTTTAAAAGATACAATAGCAGATAGTTATAGTCGTTTAATTGCACCAGCGATTGAGAGGGAGATTCGAAGCGATTTGACAGAAAAAGCAGAGGATGGAGCTATTAAAGTATTTGGTAAGAATCTGGAACAGTTGTTGATGCAGCCACCAATTGTAGGACAGGTAGTTTTAGGATGGGACCCTGCATTCCGAACAGGATGTAAACTTGCTGTAGTAGATGCCACAGGCAAGGTGTTAGACACGACAGTAATCTATCCGACAGAACCACAGAATAAAGTGGAACAGGCAAAAAAAGTTGTAAAAGAATTGATTGCTAAATATGGTATTACATTAATATCGGTAGGAAATGGAACGGCATCTAGAGAATCAGAACGAATTATTGTAGATATGCTAAAGGAAATAGACAAACCGGTACAGTATGTTATTGTAAATGAAGCAGGCGCATCTGTGTATTCTGCTAGTAAACTGGCGACAGAAGAATTTCCAAATTTTGATGTAGGACAGCGAAGTGCCACATCAATCGCAAGACGATTGCAGGATCCATTGGCAGAGTTGGTAAAAATTGATCCGAAATCTATTGGAGTTGGACAGTATCAGCATGATATGAATCAGAAAAAGTTAAGTGAGGCATTAACTGGAGTAGTTGAGGGATGTGTAAATAAGGTTGGTGTAGATGTAAATACGGCATCTGCTTCACTTTTGGAATATGTTTCTGGAATTACAAAAGCGATTGCAAAAAATATTGTGGCTTATCGTGAAGAAAATGGACGCTTTACCAATCGAAAGCAGCTTTTAAAAGTGGCGAAGCTTGGACCAAAAGCATTTGAGCAGTGTGCTGGTTTTATGCGTATCAGCGAGGGAGATAATCCGTTGGATGGTACCAGTGTGCATCCAGAATCTTATGAGGCAGCTACAAAGTTATTGGATAAAGTCGGCTTAAATATTCAGGATATAAAAGGTGGTGTAACAGGACTTAACCTTTTGGTTCGCGATAAGGCAAAGATGGCAGAAGAACTGGGTGTTGGTGAAGAAACATTATTAGATATTATGAAGGAATTAGAAAAACCAGGGCGTGATCCTCGTGATGAGATGCCAAAACCAATTCTTCGTACCGATGTTTTGGAAATGAAAGATTTGACACCAGGCATGATTTTAAAGGGAACGGTTAGAAATGTAATCGACTTTGGTGCCTTTGTAGATATAGGGGTTCATCAAGACGGTTTGGTGCATATTTCGCAGCTTACGGATAAGAAATTTGTGAAACATCCACTAGAAGTAGTAAGTGTGGGAGATATTGTAGAAGTAAAGGTTATGAGTGTTGATTTGCAAAAGAATCGTATTCAGTTGACTATGAAATTATAGAAAGAGATTGCTATGAAAAAAAGAGAGACATTTGGTTCCAGATTAGGATTTATATTGGTATCAGCAGGTTGTGCAGTGGGACTTGGAAATGTGTGGAAGTTTCCATATATCTGTGGACAGTATGGTGGTGCAGCTTTTATTTTAGTCTATCTGCTTTTCCTGTTGATTCTGGGACTGCCAATTTTAATGTGTGAATTTGCCATTGGGCGAAATAGTCGTAAAGGAATTTCTAATGCATTTGATGAATTGCAACCGAAGGGAGAAAAATGGCATACATTCAAATGGGCTGGTATGGCAGGAAATTATTTGCTTATGATGTTTTACACGATGGTAGGCGGATGGATGTTGTACTATGTATATTTATCTGCAACTGGAAAATTGATGAAGCTGGATACAGATGGTGTGACAAAATGTTTTGAACAGATGTTACAACAGCCAGAAACTATGATTTTCTGGACAATACTTGTTGTTTTGATTTCCTTTGGTATTTGTGCATTTGGGCTGGAAGGTGGAGTAGAACGAATTAGCAAAATTATAATGACGATGCTATTGCTTCTTATGCTTGTACTTGCAGTACATTCGCTTGTATTAAAGGGAGCAGGAGAAGGCGTTCGTTTTTATTTGATTCCTGATTTTACTCGAATCCAAAAAAATGGTGTGGGGAAGATGGTATTTGCAGCAATGAGTCATGCCTTTTTCACACTTGGTCTTGGTGTAGGTTCTATGGAAATATTTGGTAGCTATTTAGACAAAAAGAATACTTTGCTTGGAGAGGCGGGAAATATTGTAATCGTGGATACATTAGTAGCTTTGACAGCAGGATTTATTATTATCCCGGCTTGTTTCTCCTTTGGAATTGAACCAAATTCGGGACCACCATTGCTGTTTATTACCTTACCAAATGTATTTAACAGTATGGAAGGCGGAAGAATATGGGGAACCATGTTTTTCCTCTTTATGTCCTTTGCAGCTATCTCTACTATAGTAGCCGTATATGAGAATATATTATCCTTCTATATGGATGGATTGAAATGGAAACGTCAAAAGGCAATTGGATTAAATATTGTTTTACTTGTTTTGTTATCTCTGCCAGCAATTTTGGGTTATAATGTGCTTTCACATATTCAGATATTAGGAGAAGGAACCAATCTTATGGATTTGGAAGACTTTTTAGTTTCCTATAATATTTTGCCATTGGGATGTTTGATTTTTGTGACATTTTGTACCCATAAAAATGGATGGGGCTGGGAGCAATTTTACAAAGAAGTAAACATTGGAGAAGGAAAAAAGCTTCCAGCATGTTTACGTGTTTATATGTCTTATATATTGCCACTGATTATTATGGGAATCTATTTAAAGGGATATTTTGACTATTTTGCTGATCCGGAGAAATATACGATGGCAGTCCGAGTAGCATGGATGGGATTTGCAGTTTTATTATTGCTTGTGACACTGGGAATTATATATGGAACGTTTACGAAAAAGGGAAAAGCAAAAAAATAGAATCACAGTAAGTTGTAAAAGATTGGAGTGTACGGATGAAACAAGTGCAGATTATGATTATTGATGATGATGTGGATTTGTCTATGTTGATAGAAGATATGCTTTTGGATGAGGGGTACAGTGTGCTTCACTGTACCTCTATGGAGGATGCCTATGAAAAGCTGGAAAAGGAGACACCGCAACTGATTCTGCTGGATATTAATTTGCCGGATGGAACTGGATTTTCTTTGTGCCAGGAATTACGAAAACGTTCCAAGGTACCTATTATTTTTGCCAGTGCGAGGACAAGTGAAGAGGATCGAATCAATGGTTTGGAGATAGGAGGAGACGACTATCTTTCCAAACCATATTCTTTAAGAGAGCTTATGTCCAGAATCCGATCCCTTTTGCGGAGAAGTTATTCCTTTGCGGAATCACAGCAGAAAGTAACGATTTGGCAGACGAAAGATACCACGATTACGTTGGATCTGCAGGCAAGAATGGTGGAAAAAAATCATAGTATTGTAGAATTGGCACCGAAGGAATTTGATCTGTTCGCCTATTTATTTGCACATAGGGGAACGGCTGTTACAAAAGAGCAATGTATCAATGAAGTTTGGGGAGCCTTTAGTCAGGTGGAACCCGCTACCCTTACCGTACATATTCGTTGGTTGCGGGAAAAATTGGAAGAAGATCCATCGAAACCTGCATTGATTAAAACAGTGTGGGGTGTCGGGTATCAGATGAATGTATCAAAAGGACAGGAGTAGTGTATGGAGAAAAGAATTACGTCAGATATTATAAAAAATGCCAGAAAGATAGCGGCAGGATGCATTTGCATTCTGACCGCTGTTTTTGTGGTGATTTATGGAGACTATAGAAAACAGGTAAACATGGAACAGAGGGAAATGCAGAATGGGGAAATCCTGGTTGCTTTAAATGAAATTTCCCAATTGGAAAAACAACATTCAAAAGAAACCAATCAAAAAATACAGCAATTGACTCAGTATGTAGAAAAGAACCAGCAAGTACAAAAGGCAGGAGCAGACCGTTACTTGTTTTTGGTTTTTCTGTGCAGTTTGGGAGTTTTGCTATTGGTATTTGGTGTTTTGTATGTGCTGGTGTTGCGTCCCTTTGTCAAGCTAGAGCGTTTTGCAGAAAATATTGCCAGTGGGGATTTGGAAAAACCATTTGATTATGAACGGGTTAATATGTTCGGACAATTTACCTGGGCGTTTGACCATATGCGGACGGAAATTATAAAGGCAAAAAAGGCGGAACAGGCGGCAGTGGAAAATAATAAAACAGTAATTGCGTCCCTTTCCCATGACATAAAAACGCCGATTGCCTCCATACGTGGGTATGCGGAAGGGCTGGCAATGCATATGGACTCCACAAAAGAACGCAGAGAGCGTTATATCAAAGTGATTTTGAAAAAATGTGATGAAGTCACAAAGATTACCAATGATATGTTTTTGCATTCCCTTCATGATTTAGAGCGACTGGTTATTCAAAAAAATTCTTGTGATATTCAACAATTATTGCAGGAAAGTTGTACAGATATGCAAGGCGCCACAGAGGATATTATTGTAGAGGGTAGTATACTGCCGGCAATTTTACAAAATGTAGATGAAAATCGAATTATGCAATGCATCGAGAATATTATTTCCAATGCCAGAAAATATGCAAAGGAGTCTCCAATCTATGTCACAACCGCATATAGGAAAATAGAAGAACAGGAATACTATGAAATCTCCTTTCAGGACCAGGGAGGTGGCATTGCGGATGCGGATATGCCGTTTATTTTTGATAAATTCTACCGAGTCAAAAATGTGGAAAAAGAACCAGGTGCTGGATTAGGTTTGTTCATTGTAAAGTATTTAATGGAGCAAATGAAGGGAGAGGTTTCTGTAGAAAATAAAGAGGGGGGTGTATGTGTCCATTTATATTTTTCCATACACTGCGATAAGTTGTAAAGTTTCTTAAGGATTTCATAATAACTTTTTCGCTATAGTAAGAAAAGAGGCTGTTAGCAAAGTATTTTATAAAAGGACAAGAAAACCCAATTATAACTTTTTCGTAAAAGTTCAAAGCTTAAGGAAAGGACATTGCTGGTGAACGGTAACACGCGAACAGCGAAGAAAAAAGAAAGGCGGAAATGATATGAAAAAAGTAATATTAGAGGCAAAAAATCTAAGTAAAAGTTTTGCCAGTGAGGGAGTACAAAATCATGTGTTAAACGGCATTGATCTGGCAATTTATGAAGGAGATTTTACCGTTATCATGGGAGCTTCTGGTTCGGGAAAGTCAACGTTACTCTACAGTCTTAGTGGCATGGATCAGGTATCTGGTGGCAAAGTGGCATATAAGGGAGAAGAGTTTACCTCTTATAAAGAAAAGAAAATGTCAAAATTTCGTGTACAGGAGTTTGGCTTTGTATTCCAGCAGATACATTTGGTCAGCAATCTGACATTGTTGGAAAATGTACTGGTATCGGGTTATCTGAATAAAGAAAGCAGTGGGAAACAAGTAAAAGAAAAGGCATTACAGCTTTTGGAACAGATGCACATTGCAGAAGCGGGCAATCGTTTGCCGGCACAGGTATCAGGAGGGGAGGCACAGAGAGCTGCCATTGCCAGAGCAGTCATCAATGAACCGGGCATCTTGTTTGCCGATGAACCAACAGGAGCCTTAAACCGCAGCAATACCAGAACGGTATTGGATTTGCTGTCTGGATTACATAAAAAAGGGCAAAGCATTTTAATGGTTACCCATGATGTGACGGCAGCACTTCGTGCCAACCGCATTATTTATTTAGCCGATGGAAAAATATTAGGCGAACTGACTTTGCCGGATTATAAAGAAGAAGAACGGAAAAGCAGAGAAACCCAGATCAATGCCTGGTTGACTTCATTAGAATGGTAGGGGGTGAGAAGATGCGAGGAATACTTACGATTATTCGTGGAAACTTTCGAAAAGGAAAAGGTGCTTATATCAGCATTGGCATTTTGTTGTTTGTGGTTTCGGTTTCTTTGGTATCGGTTATGACGATATATAGTAATTCCAGAGAACGAGATATTCAAGTTTTGAAAGAAGATGGTTTTGGAGATATATTGGGACTGGTTCTTGCAAATGATTCTTTACAAAAAATGGGAACGGATGAGAAAACCGTAGTTTCAAAAATCAGACAGTGTGAGGCGGTGGAACGGGTAAAGGAAGAATCTGCAGTGTATGCAAAATTGGCAAATGAAAAAAATAGCGCACACATGATTGTTATGGATTATCAAAATCAAAATTTTACTTATACGCAGTATGATGAACAAGGGGAAAAAATAGAAAGACCTGTGTTAAAAAACAATGAAATAAGTGTACCGGTCAGCTTTAAGGGACTATATGATTTTAAAATTGGAGACAACGTGACCATTGGTGGTGGAAAACACAAATTTACCTATCAAATTGCTTCCTATTTTGAAGACCCTTATATGGGATCTTCTATGATTGGAATCAAAACTGTATTAGTGAATGAAAAAAGTATGCAGCAGTTGCAGAAAACCGCTGATTTAGCAGGAGAAAGTTATTTACAGACTGGAAAAGTATTGAGTATTTTTAAGAAGAACAAAGAAAGTTCGGATGAGCAGTTTGAAAGAAAACTTAATGAACAGACTTCCTATGCCACCTATTGCTGGATTACCATGTCTCAAAAGCAAGCAGTTGGTTATATGTTGTTGTTGACAAATATTTTTTCTGGTGTATTAGTGGTATTTGTACTGGTGTTGTTAGGAGCCGCAATGATTGTGTTAAGCCATAATATTCGCAATGGAATTGAGCAAAATTACGAAAATCTTGGAATTTTAAAGGCACTGGGAATTACCAGTCTGGATATGCAGATATCCACGTGGTTATCCTATTTGATAATGGCGGTTGTGGGGACTTTTTTAGGAATACCTGTTGCCAGTTTATTGGTTCGGACAATCAATAAAATAACTATGCCCGCAACTGGACTTTATGTGTCATCCGCAATTTCGATACCAAAAAGTTTGTTTGTCTGCATGGGTATTTTACTGGTTACGACTGTATTTACTTTGTGGAAAACCAAAAAAGTGGTGGAAATTACACCAATTATGGCAATGCGGGAGGGAAAAAGAGCGGTACATTTCTCCAGTCGTTTCAGATTGCCAATCAGCAAAAAAGGTTTGGGATGTTCGCTGGCATATCGACAGTTTATATCGGCAAAAAAGCAGTATGTGTCATCTATCTTTATTACAGGTATCTTAATGGTTTTTATGATTTTGGTCAGTACGATTTGCAACTGGCTCGAACAAGATTCCAATATAGGAGATATGCTTATGGCAACCAGGGTGGATCTGTCAGCCAACTATTCCGATGAAAAGGAAAAAAAGCAGGCAGAAAAAATCATAAGGAAATACAGTGATTTTGAAACCTATCATATGAGCACACAGTATGTATTATTAGAAAATTTATATACATTTTGTTATGTGGTAGACGATCCGGAGCAGTATACTTCCGTTTATAAGGGACGGACTTGCAAGTATGAAAATGAAATTATGGTAACTCAGTATATTGCAGATGAATTTAAAGTAAAGATCGGGGACCGCATGGAAGTGAAAAATGGTGAAAAGAAAGCCGATTATATCATATCAGGCATTTATGAATCGTCTAATGATGCGGGGAAAAACTTTGCAATGTCACAGAAAGGGTTGGAACGATTACAGTTGAAAAATGCAGAGAAAAAAGACACGAATAAAGTGGAAACGCTTTATTATGTATTTTCAAATCAAGAGAAAACAGCACAAATGCAAAAGGAGTTAAAGAAAGCCTTTGCAAAGGATAAGAAAACTGATTTCGATTTTCAGGAGGATAACGCACAGTTTGCAGTGATTGTATCGGCAGTGCAGGGACTTACCGAAATTATTTATCTGATTGGAGCCATTTTTGTGTGTATCACAGTTATCTTGGTGTGTAGTAAAGTATTTGTAAGAGAAAAACAAGACTTTGGCATTTATAAGGCTTTGGGGTATGATTCGCACAAACTTCGTATTCAACTGGCAATTCGGTTTTCCATTGTTGCCCTGATTGGTTCTCTTTTGGGGATACTTGTGGCGTATTGTGTGAGTGATCGGGTATTGGGCTTCCTATTATCTGCTGTTGGGATTTATCATTTCCATAGTGAGATACAGATGGCAACACAACTAATGCCAATGCTGCTTATGGTTGTCATTTATTTTATTTGTGCTTATATGACAGGAAGGAAGATTAAGAAAGTGAAACCGAGAGTTTTGATTGTAGAGTAGAATCTGATAAGGTATATGGGTAGATGTTTTTTTTGTAAACGCACATTTGTAAAGAATAAAAACTTTCAAATGTGCATTTTTAATGCATAAAAATACAATAAAAAAAATAAAATATTAAAAAATACAAAAAATGACAAAAAATAATTGACACACACTGGATTATCATGTAAACTAAAAAAACAAAAATTTAAACGCGTGAAAAGAATTGCACAGCTATTAAAATAAAAGAGGGGAAGTAAGTAATGAAAAATACAAAAAAATAGTAGCATTGTTTCTTGCAGGGATAATGTTATTTTTACAGACAAAAAATATGTCTTATGCAAAATCTACATATATGATGACAGATGCAGATATAAAAAAAGAAAAGGCTGCAGAGGGAGCTTATTATATGAAAACGAGAGTAACAATTACAGATCCACCAACATTATATTGGACAGTTCATTCTGATAATAGTAGTACAAGTTTTACATTTAAGAAGAATGGAACTGGATATAAGACAAAATTTGTATCAAATACAGTAAAGTGTACGATTTCTGCAATTGGTTTTTCTAGTTTGTCGACAGATGGATTTGAATTTGGTTTAGCAAGTACAGTAAAAAAGCTTAAAGCTGCTACAGCAAATTTTCAATATAGTATGTATGGAGTTGCATATGGTGGCTTGCTTGGATATAGGGAAAATGGACAGCTACAATATACCATTAAAGATAAGAAAGGCAAATTTGTTTCTACAAAACATCATGCAACACATACATCTTATGGATTTTAATGGATTATCTATATGTATTTATTTATTTTAGAGAAAAAAGAAATATTCTTTTTTCTCTAAAATAAATTAAAAGGAAGAGGATGAAAGGATAAGTAATAATTTTTATGAAAGAAAAAAAAGCAAATAAAATAAAGGGTTTAAAGATAATACTAGTTATCTTTTTTTTGTTTATTGTCGGATTAGGAATTTGTTATTATGTTATGGAAAAAAAATTTGTTTCTGAGACTGAAAACACAGATAAGGATATTGTTGCATTAGACACCATTCAATATTTAGCACATTCCAGTCGTTTGTTTTCTAGGCTAAAGAAAGATGAAATTGTTATTCCGCAAGAGATGGAAAAAGAAATGAAAGAGGTTGCAGAAAGGGTTATTTCGTACAGTAAAGAGAGAGGTGAGAAAAGCGAAATATTAAATTATGGTGATATTTATGCATATGAAGTATTAATCTGTGATTATTTTAATCTAGATAAACAATATTTTATTAATGCATTAGAAGCGACCTATGACAGTTCTAAGGGAGGATATGATATATGTGGAGATGAGGAAGATAGTGAGAGTAAAATAAATAGAAGTGTGGATGATCGAATTTGTGATACCGCAATGATAGTAGAATGGCTGAAGGATATAGATGGAATAAAAATAGAAGAAAAAATAGAGGATATAAAAAAATATTATCATGCACATAATCAGAAAGAAAGCGAGGGTATGGTTACAGACTTGTTTTTAAGTATGAACTGTATTGACAAAAAGGATTGTTCCAGAGTCGAAAAGTTTGAACGTAATTTGTGGAAACAGGAATTGGAAGGAAAAGAAGAAAAGCCAACAAAATTGGCAGATTTGAACGATTCAATTGAACTAAGTGCTTGTTTGTTTCATTGGAATAAAAGGTTTAAAACATATACGCAGGATGCCTATAAGAAATTTGATAAAAAGGAACAATTTATTATAGGGGAAAAGGATACGGATATGATGCTTTATTTGAGTGCAGGGATACAAGAGGTTAATTGCAATTTAAAAGAAAATAAATTTTTTGCAGAGAACATTGAAAGATGGTTGACGGAGAATTACAAAATAGTAAAGCAAGAGTATTTGGGAAAACTATAGTTTATTACAGGATTACATGAATTTTTATCTTTTTAAAATAAGAAAAAAAGATGATTTTGGAGAAACATAATGATAGTATTAAATGATATAAAAAAAATTGATAAAGATACCATTTTGGATATTGACCAATTGACATTTGATAAAAGTGGATTTTATGTAATTGTAGGAATGTCTGGTGCAGGGAAAAGTACTTTATTAAATATTTTGGGAGGAATCGAAGAAAATTATCAAGGGCAAGTTATTATTGATAATAACGAAGTAGAAAAAAAAGATTACACCAATTTAAGAAAGAATAAAATAGCATATATTTTTCAAGAATACAATTTATTAGAAGGTTTAACAGTTCGAGAAAATATGGAAATTGCTCTAAAAATAGCAAATATGCAATGGAATGAAGAAAAATTTGTAAACCTGATGCAAAGTCTGGGAATAAAAAATAAGATTAAGTTTTTAGTAAGAGAGTTATCGGGGGGGGGAAAAACAAAGAGTTGCGATTGTTAGGGCACTTTTGAAGGAAAGTGATATTATTTTGGCTGATGAACCAAGTGGAAATTTGGATAATGTAAATGCTAAAGAAGTATTTGAGATATTTAAAGAAGTTAGTAGAAGCAGATGTGTTATTTTGGTTACGCATGATTTGAATTTAGCTAAGGAATATGCAACAACATTGATTTATATTGAAGATGGTAAGGTTAAGTTTATTAAGCATAATGATAAACAGGAGAAGAAGCTTTTGAATCAGGAAACAGAGGGTACACGTAATTTTGATAAAAGCAAAGGAAAGAGTTGGGAATTTGGATATTCATTAAGTCAATTCAAAAAGAATATAAAAAAAAATGTATCTGTAGTAGTAGCAATCACTATTTTGTTGCTCTGTTGTGGATTTATTATGGGAATTAGTGCTTCTATTCATTCTATGTATACACGTATTAATACAAATGTATTAGAAAATGATAAATACAAAATAGTAAATATGAGTGATTCAGATATTTGTTATAATGAAATAGATAATTCTTTTATTAAGCAAGTGAAACATAAGCCATATGTGGAAGAATGTGTTACATCTTATGAAACAATATTAAAGGTAAAAACAGAGAACAATAATGAGTATAAGGTTGAATATGTTGTTTTAAATGATAGCGAGTTTATGAAAAGAAGATATGATGTTTTAGGTAAGTGTCCCAAAAAAGAAACAGATATATTAGTGAATGAATATTTTAGAGATAATTTTTATAAAGGAGATAGAGGCATTTCGGGAAAGAAGATTGATTTGGGTGAGGTAACTAGTGATATTACTTTTCAGTGTAATATTGTGGGGATTGTAGAGGATAAACTTTTTAACCAATCAGCCAAAATTTATATTAGAAAAAAATTAATTGATAAAATTGCGAGCAAAAAAATGCAAGGGGGCATTTGTATTTCAGAAGGAGCAAATGTTCAGACACAGCAGGTCTGCGAGATTAAAACTATGAGTTCGGATGCAAATTTGCTGTTTGGAAGAAAAATCAAAAATCCAGATAAAGAAGTTTATTTAAATGTTTCAGATGCTTGCTTTTATTTGGAAAAAATGGGGTATACATATACAGAAGAAAATGTTCGCAAAGGAAAGGTATCTAAAAAGGCTCAGAAAGAGTTGATTGGAAAAAAATTCGATATTTCTGCACAATTTAATATAGTATCGACTGTAACGGTT
>FR899717.1:13535-28934 GCA_000437275.1 Clostridium sp. CAG:411
TCGACTGTAACGGTTGTGGGTGTTTTAAATAAAAAGGATACGGATTGTATCACTTTATTTGCAGGGGATGAACTTATTGATAAGATAAATAATATGGACAATTATCGAATGACTGTTTATGTAAATAGTATAGATAAAACTGCAATGAAGGATTTAGAACAATTATGTAAAGAATATGGATATACAGTTGTAAAGGAAAATGGTGGTCTTATTAATTCTTTAGTAAGTAAGCTTACAATGATTATAATTGGTATTTCTGCAATTGGAGTTATTTTGGTTATAGCCGCTGTGATTATAATTTATGTAATGACCAAACTGGATATATATGCAAGAATGTATGAATTGGGAGTATTAAAGACTATGGGAGCCTCTAATAAAGATATTTTAAAAATATTAGCTATTCATAATTTGCTGGTAGGGTGTATATCTGCTGTCATTGCAATAGTTACTTTAATGATTACAGATATAAGTAAAGTATATAGGGTTTGGAACTTAGACGGATATCCAATATATCAAAGTGATGCGAAACAGTTTATTCTTCTATTATTTTTTGGAATAATTATAGCTGTATTTTCAGGTTGGATTCCAATGGTTATGGCGAGTAGAATTTCTCCTAAAAATGCACTCAAATTAAATGCGTAGAGTATTTTTGTACATTGTGTAATTTAAGAATAAAATTAAGGTAGGAAGCTAATAAGGGTAGAGTTTCAATAATGAAACTCTATCCTTAACCCAATGCACCGCCTACTTTTGTAGTCACGGCAATATCCATACAATCTGTTAAGATTTCAAAAATTTGTACCAGCATACTCTCTTTGGGAATTTCTTTCGAGCGTTTTTCTTTGGCAATGCAGTTATTATAAATTTCCAATAAAAGATTTTTAACGCGACCCGCATCAAGGTACATAGCGTACATAAACTGTATAATATATTCTACATGTTCTTTAATAATATAAGTACGAATAATCGTGTCGAAGTGTTCATGTTCTTCGTATAGTTCATTAAAATAATAATCGTCAGCATCTGTATTTACAGAAAACATTTCATAAATATCAAAATCACTGGGTTCATCCATTTCCCAGTAAAAAACAGGTAGTTTATGCAAGGCATAATGGCAAGGAGAAAGGTATTTTTTAGCATGTTCCTCGTCCTCCCGCAGTAACCATTGAATCAGGTTGGAGGAAGTCTCAAATGCATAGCGGCAAAGAGCCAGATTTGGATATTCCAGTTTTTTATAATATTTACAAAGCTTTCGGAAAAGCCAGCCAAGTTGATAATAGGTTTCATAGTCGCTATCAGAATCTTTTTCAAACTTATACAATTGCATTTCCCATAATTGTTTTGGATAAACAGAAAAAGGCTCACTGGAGGTTGCCAGTTGCTTTGTATACTTTGTCATAAGTTGATAGAAAAAGAAGGGAGCAATGTCACGAAATTCTTCATTAGCTCTGGTGATACAAACAAAGTGATGGAGGTTTGCGTAAAGTTCTGGAGAGTTTTTTTCGGAAATTTTAAAACATTTGCGAAATAGGAAACATAAATGTTCGGTTTCTTCCTCATAGTCAGAGGAAAATTCTAAAAATGTTTCGTATGTGGGTAATGTTTTATAGGAGGAAATATGTTCCCATTGCTCCTTTAGAGATTTTTGCAAATCAATCTTTTTTGTCAGTTTATTAATTTTTTTCTGAAGTTTCTTGTAAGCTGCTTTTGACTTTTTCTCGCTTGCTTGTTCTGAAAAGTGAGAAATAAGAAAATTATCATCACTGACAGCGGCAATCAATAAATTTCTAAGTTCTTCGTTGCCTGGTTGCTCTATTAATTTATCTGCCAAAGCATAGCATAGAATTGATTTATTCTGCATAGGAATGCGATAGTTAATACAACCATCTAAAAAATGTTTTTTATAGGCATGAATTGTTTCTTTCGTCATTTTTGAGTCCTTTCTCTGCCATATGCAGACAACTGTGTTGAATCAGTTAAGGTCAGATGGTGGTAAGTAGTCTTTCCAATAGCTTTCGATTGCATCCTGAGCCAGTTGCTCTCCGATTACGATTATCACATCCTGTCCTTGTGGTACGGGAGTGATTCGGATATTACTTTTTGTAGCATTTAATTCAATCCATGTTCCATCTTCCATTTGCATAAATCCCTTTACACGAAAGACTTTACCACAGCTAGTATCCTGTAACAGTGCTTTTGCGGTTTCACGCAGCTTATCTTCTGGCATATGAACATTCATAAAATAAAGAGAAGTAAAGGCTTCGTTCTCATCAAACCACAGCTTGGAAGTATGATCTAAAGTATAGCCGCAAGAACGGATTTGTTCAAAATCACCGTCTTCCATTTGAGACCAGTCTTTTTGAATAATTTCATTTTGTAATCTGCGGCTACACTGAAATTGTTCTAATACATGATTTAGGTAGTGAATCGTACCTTCTCGTTCTTCCTGTGTGGAATCATCTACCTTACTAAAAAAAATACTTCCAGCCTGTGCGATTTGAGATGCCAGCAAGTATTCTGCCTGTTTGGTCATAGTTTGCTCCAATTTGGAATCTACAATAGCGATGACATTGTTGATTTGATACCAGTGGTCCAAAGGTTCCTCATGTAATACATCAAAAAACTCGTCTACATCATAAATACCAGATGGTTCTACTAAAACTCTGTCATAGCCACACATACCCATAGAGATTAGTTTTGTTTTAAATCTTCTTTTGTGGCAGTCGTAGTCGCAACCACCAGCTACCATTTCCAGTTCGCAATTGTCTCCCATAAGATCCTGCAAAAGCATCATATCTACATTGACGGCACCAAAATCGTTTTCAAGAATGCCAATGTTTTCTCCCTGCTCCATTAAATATTGGGCATATTTTTTCAAAAAAGTGGTTTTTCCTGCCCCTAAAAAACCTGTAATTAAGTCAATTTTTACCATAAGCAATTCTATTTGTACAACAAAAATGTGGTCAATCCTTTCTTATTTTTTATAAAAAGTACGAGAACCATATTGCTTTTTATATTATTTTGTAGTAAAAGATAGAAAAGAATGTCTTTTACCTGTTGGTTCCTGTTACGATTAACCTAATTCTAGCATAATAAAAGGGGGAATGCAATTTGGAAAAAGACCCGAACCACGTAATTTCTGGTTGGAAGAAATTCTCCTATTTGGTATAATAGGGAGAGATCAGGAAACCACAAATAGGATGCAAGTAAAGGAAAAGAAAGATGAAGAGAAGAAGAAGCAGATGGAAGATTATGTGGCGAGATATGCGTCGCGAAAAATATTTATATGGAAGACAAAGAGGTAGGAGACTACAGAGTACATTATTAATTGCATTATGTATTAGTCTTGGAGTTTTTATACTGGTTGCTGGAGGATATGCACTGTATGAAAAGGTTAGCAATAGAACCGTAGAAACGGCTGGAAAGAGTAGCAATCTTGCAGAAAACAAGGAAACTACGACGCAGAAAGAGCCAAAGGCAACGGTACAGGTTACAGAGGCACCACCTACAGCCACACCAGAGCCAGTAAAAAAAGAGGCATCGTTGGTATTTACTGGTGATTTGATGGTACACAGTTATCAGTATAAGGCTGCATATGATGCCAGTACGGACGACTATGATTTTTCAAACAATTTTACTTATGTAAAAAAGTATTTTAAAAAAGCAGATTATGTAATCGGTAATCTTGAAACTACTTTTGCGGGAAGAGATAAAGGAATCAGCGATTTCCCTCGTTTTAATTCTCCAGATTCTTTTGCGAAGACAGTGAAAGAGGCGGGATTTGACTTGCTTACAACTGCAAACAACCATTGTGCAGATAAGGGGTCTGACGGATTACGCAGAACAATTGATATATTGAAGGCGGATGAGTTGGAACAGATTGGAACCTACAAATCGGAGAAGGCGAGTAAAAAGATTTTTGTAAAAGAGATCAATGGTATTCAGGTGGCGTTTGTCAATGGAACATATGGTGTGAATGGATTGACTTACGACAAGGACTATGAAGTAAAATTGATAAATGAACAGTTCTACAAAGATTTGAAAAGGGCAAGAAAAAAAGCAGATTTTGTAGTGGCACTTCCACATAATGGAGTGGAATATCAGCAAACACCAAATAGCACTTATCAACAGCAGTATAGAAGGATGTTAGAAGCAGGAGCGGACGTGGTAATTGCCAGTCATCCTCATGTGTTGCAACCGATGGAATATCAAAAGATTACGGAGCAGGATGGAACGACTAGAACTGGTTTTATTATGTATTCAATGGGGAACTTTATTTCTTCGCAGGTGACAAAGCCTAGAGATGCAGGTGTCATTTTGCAGTTATCTATTTCTCAGTTGGATGATGGTGCTGTTACATTAGATGAAGTTGCAGCCATTCCTACTTGGTGTCGTTTTACAGATGCACAGGGAAAAAGAAATTTTACTGTGTTCAGTGTATATGATATTTTAAAGATGTCAGAGGAAAAGAGAAAAAGTCTTATAAGAGATAAGGATTATGTGCGTGTACAGCAAATACAGGAGGAAAGCACAAATACATTGCTTGGTGCTTCGGTGCCTGCAACGGAGAAAAAGAAAAAATATGTGTTTACAAAGACGAAGAAAAATTTTAATCGCGTTTACAAAAAATAGTATCTTAGGAAAGGAACGATACAAACAAAAGTACAGTTTTGCTTGTGTTTTGGTGAAGAAAGATGAATAGAGAGAATAAATTGCTTTTTGTTTATAATCCCCGTTCTGGAAAGGGACAGATAAAAAATAAATTATCTGAGATATTAAATATTTTTGCGGGTGCAGGATATGAGATTACGGTTCGTCCTACGCAATGTACGAAGGATGCCTATGAGACAATTAGAACCACTGGTGTCAATTATGGGATAATTGTGTCATCGGGTGGAGATGGCACACTGAATGAAAGTTTTCAGGGTATTATGGAACTTCCGTTGGAGAAACGTCCTTATTTTGGTTATATTCCCACAGGAAGTACCAATGATTTTGCCAGCACACTTTCCATTTCTAAAAATCCAGTGACAGCGGCGAAAGGTATTGTGAAGGGGAAAAAATTCTGGTGCGATGTAGGAAAGGCATCCACAGGTTATTTTGCGTATGTAGCTGCATTTGGGGCATTTACGAATGTGGCATATGCCACACCGCAGGAAACAAAAAATGCACTGGGACATTTGGCATATATATTAGAGGGCTTGAAAAGTCTTACCACATTGGAAAGTTATCCTGTGAGAGTACAGTATGTGGATGAGTTTGGAGAAAAGAAACAATTTGAAGATGAATTTATTTATGGTATGATTTCCAACACTGAATCGGTAGGTGGAATGAACTTATTAAAAAAATCGGAAATTGATTTGCAGGATGGAATGTTTGAAGCATTACTTGTTAGAAATCCTGAGAATCCAATTGAACTACAACAGACTATTAATGCGCTTGTGACAAAAGATTTTTCTTCGGACCGATTTTATTTTTTCCGAACCAATGCAGTACAGTTTGAAGGAGAAAGCGACATTTCATGGACATTAGATGGTGAGTATGGCGGCACAGTAAAGTCCATGCAAATAGATAATATTGCAAAAGCAATCTGTATGCGTTACAAACCGATAAGAAGAAGTATTTTGTTAAATAAGGACGAGTTTGAGGAATAGTAGTATGAAAAAGCGTAGGGAACAGGTACGGGATTTGTTTTTTGACGGCATGAAGGATGCCATGAAAAGGCTGCCTGTATGGGTGAAAATTCTTGTGTCAATAGTGTGGTTATTACTATATGTGACACTTATTCTTGTGGTAGGGTACTTGGCTTTGACTTATAAAAGTATCCTGCTGGGAATTTTTGATGTTGGTTTTGTGTGTATTGTAATATTAATGGTAGTTGCGGCAATCGGTTATCATAACAAATAAAGGGAAAATACTATGCGGTTGCCAATGCCAGAAATATAAAATGAAAAAAGGGAGAGATGAGAGATGGAGTATCAATTAATTGGAGATGTAATGCCTGCTGTGGAGGTTCGTATGCAGTCGGGGGAAGCAATGTATACGCAATCAGGAGGAATGGTATGGATGTCTGAAGGAATTAAGATGGACACGAATACAAATGGTGGCGTATTAAAGGGTTTTACAAGAAAATTTGCAGGGGAATCTATGTTTATGGCAACCTATTCGGCAACTGTGGATAATGCGACAATAGCATTTGCCTCTACGGTACCTGGTAAGATTATGTCAATTGATATGGTAAACGGACCAATGATATGCCAAAAAAATGCATTTTTATGCGCACAGCCAAGCGTTACGTTAAATACTATTTTTAATAAAAAGATTGGAGCCGGGCTGTTTGGAGGAGAAGGTTTCATTTTGCAGGAGTTAGTAGGAGCAGGAATGGCATTTCTGGAAGTAGATGGAGATGTGGTAGTAAAAGACTTACAACCTGGAGAAGTGATTAAAGTTGACACTGGTAATGTGGTCGCATTTTCAAAGGGCATGAATTATGAGATCGAACGAATAAAAGGCTTAAAAAATATTTTCCTTGGTGGAGAGGGATTGTTCCTTACAAAACTTACAGGACCGGGAAGAGTGATATTACAGACACAGAATATGAGTGAATTTGCCGGAAGAATTGCAAAGTATATGGTTACATCAAACTAAAAGCAGACGGAAGTTTTAATGAGACAGCTTAATTAGAGCGTATGTCGAGTGCCAGAATACAAAGGGCTGAAAATCTTTTGGCTGTGCGGTTAGGAGTCACAATTTGGATGTTGGCATCCCGATTGTGACTCTTTCAATATTATAGTAAATGTTAGAAGGAGAGTAAAATGGCAAAGTACCGAATTTTAATTGTAGAAGACGATGAAATAATTGCCAAAATGGAGAAGGAATATTTAGAAAAATGGGAATACAAAGTATTTTGTGTATCTGACTTTAAAAATATTTTAAATGATGTCAGTGAGCAGAAACCAGATTTGATTTTGATGGATGTGCAACTGCCCTATTACAATGGATTTTACTGGTGTAGTGAAATAAGAAAATTTTCTAAGGTACCCATTATGTTTGTTTCTTCTAAAAATGATGAAATGAATATTGTTATGGCGATGGATATGGGAGGGGATGAGTTTATCGAAAAGCCTTTTTCCTTTCCCGTACTAACAGCAAAAATTAATGCGTTACTTCGTCGTTCCTACAGTTTTAAAGGGCAGATCAATATGTTAGAACACAAAAATGTCCGTTTAAATCTGTTGAATGCCATTGTATTTTATGGGGAGCAACAGGTGGAACTAACCAAAAATGAATTTAAGATATTGCAGATATTGATGGAAAACGCAGGGGAAATGGTAACAAGAGAACAGATCATGCAGCAACTTTGGGAAGATGACAGTTTTATTGATGACAATACGCTGACGGTGAATGTAACAAGGATACGAAAAAAGTTGAGGAGTATTGGTGTGGAGGAATTTATAATGACGAAAAAAGGAATAGGATATTTCATATGATGTTCGATTATATAAAGGAAAAAAGAAAGGGATTTTTATTGTTTTTTCTTTTTGGGTTTACCTTTGCGGGATGTTTTTATTTGACAAATATAAAATTGGAAGTACTGTGGTATCCTACCATATTATGTCTATTTTTTTCCTGTTGTTATGTCGTTTGTGACTACATACAATTTAGAAGGAAACATTTGAAATTAGAAAAAATGAAGAATCATGTGTCAGAAACCTTGGAAATTTTACCGAAGGCGGATGGTGTCATGGAGCAGGACTATCAATGTTTGTTAAACATACTATTTCAGCATCAACAGCAAGAATGTAATGCCAGAAGAAACGAGAACAGAGAAAACAGAGAGTATATGACACTTTGGGCGCATCAGATAAAGACCCCAATTACAGCGATGGAGCTCACTTTGCAGGAGATGCCGTTAGAAGAAACAACAGTGGAATATATAAAAGAATTGTCGGATAAGTTATTTGAAATTGAGCAATATGTAGACAGCTCTTTGCAGTATATGCGATTGGATACTATGACATCTGATTTAGTGTTGTCAGAAAATGACGTATTTTCTATGGTAAAACAAGCAGTTCGTTATTTCTCTCGAACGTTTATCCGTAAAGGAATTAGATTAACTATGGAGGAAGAAACAGTAAAAGTAATTACAGATGAAAAATGGGTCGTATTTGTTTTAAAGCAGATTATATCCAATGCATTAAAATATACAAAACAGGGGGAAATAACAATTTATATGGCATCAAAGCAGGAAAAGGTATTGGTAATAGAAGATACAGGGATTGGGATTGCAGAAGAAGAATTGCCAAGAATAATGGAACGTGGATTTACAGGTTATAATGGAAGAATGGAAAAAAAGGCAACGGGAATTGGATTATACTTGTCTTATACGATTATGGGAAAACTGGGGCATGAGATACGGATACACTCCACTGTTGGAACAGGAACCTGTGTAGAGGTGGATTTTAAACATCACAAGTCTTAATTAAATCTATCTGGAGCTTTAGTATGTCAAAAATAAAAGAAACCTTACAAAAGTGTAAGATTGGAAAAAGAAATGTAAGCCAAAGTTAAGGCATTACATTTCTTTTTTTGTTATGATAAGTAAGAAAGTTAAAACAATAGTTGAAATACAAAGAAAGGAAGCGGGAAAAGATGGCATTGTTAGAGGTAAAAAATGTAAGAAGAGTATATAGCACCAGATTTGGTGGCAATAAGGTGGAAGCATTAAAAAATATTAACTTTTCTGTCGAGGAAGGGGAATATGTAGCCATTATGGGAGAGTCTGGTTCTGGAAAAACAACCTTGCTAAATATTTTGGCAACGGTAGACCGTCCTACGGCGGGAGAAGTTTTGTTAAAAGGGAAAAATTTGGTATCCATTCCAGAAAAAGAATTGGCGAGATTTCGTAGAGAACATTTAGGATTTGTTTTTCAGGATTTCAATCTGTTAGATACTCTTTCCATTGAAGATAATATTTATCTTCCACTGGTATTGGCAGGGAAAAAATATAATGAAATGCATGGAAAATTAAATACATTAGTCTCCAAGCTTGGAATTGCACAGTTGTTAAAAAAGTTTCCATATGAAGTATCGGGTGGACAAAAACAGAGAACAGCAGTAGCAAGAGCCATGATTACAAACCCAGATATTTTACTAGCAGATGAACCAACAGGAGCATTGGATTCGCGTTCTGCGGATGATTTGCTGGAAACATTTGCGGATATTCATGAACAGGGACAGACAATTGTTATGGTAACGCATAGCGTGAAGGCAGCAAGTCATGCAGGTCGAGTATTATTTATTAAGGATGGAGAGATTTACCATCAGTTATATCGTGGAAACTTATCAAATGATGAAATGTATAAAAAGATTTCAAACACATTGACGGTATTATTGTCTGGGGGTGAAGTAAATGACTAAAAAGTTGTATGTTTCCTTAGCAAAAAATAATATTAAGAAAAATAAAAGCACCTTTTTTCCATTTTTAATTTCTATTTTAATGATGGTAGCGATGTTTTATATTATATCTTCTATATCTTATGAGGCTTCTCATGCAAAGGGATTTTATGGGATGGAAGCCATGGGAATGGTGTTGGAGTTTGGAACTTATGTTTGTGGTATTTTTGCCGCGCTGGTTATCTTTTACACAAACAGTTTTTTATTGAAACAGCGTTCTAGGGAATTGGGATTATATAGTATACTAGGTTTAGAAAAGGGACACATTGCCAAAGTATTGTTTTGGGAAAACTGTATCATTGGGCTGACTGGATTAGTAGGTGGCTTGCTAATTGGTATTTTGTTTTCAAGACTTATGTCTTTAATCTTATTTAAAATGATAGGAACCAGTGTAAAGTTGGATTTTATGATACCAAAAACTGCTATCCTTAATACCACTATTTTATTTTTAGCGGTATATTTGGTGAATTTTTTCGTTGCTAATATTCGTGTGGCTCGCTTAAAACCGATTGAATTACTGCAAAGTGGAAAAAAGGGAGAAAAGGAGCCAAAGGCAAATTGGTTGTTAGCATTACTTGGAATTGCCAGCCTTGGAATTGGTTATTATCTTTCGGTAACAACAAAAAATCCAATAAAAGCACTAAATACATTTTTTATAGCGGTTTTATTGGTCATTTTAGGAACGTATTTATTGTTTGTCAGTGGAAGTGTAATGTTGCTGAAAATATTAAAAAAGAACAAGAGATTTTATTATCATAAATCCCATTTTATTACGGTGTCTGGTATGTCGTATCGTATGAAAAGAAACGCGGTAGGGCTTGCCAATATCTGTATTTTAAGTACAGCAGTATTGATTATTTTATCTTCCACCATTTCTTTATATGCGGGAATTGAGGATGTTTTACGGTTACAGTATCCAAGAAATATGCGAATCGTGTGTGATGCACACAAGGCAGAACTTAATATAGAAAAGATGGAAAAGATAATCCAGCAGAAAGTTAAGGAAGCTGGGAAAGAGACATTACAGGTAAAGAAAGGCTATTCGTTTAATTATTTAGGCTGTAAAGGAGAAAAAAATCATTATATGATTGCCGGAACTTTTAATGAAGATAATATGCAATATTTAACTATGTATAGCCTGGAGGAATACAATCAATTAGCAGATAACAAAAATAAATTGGGGAAATTAGGTAAAAATGAAATCTGGGCATATGATGAGAAAGGAACATTGAAAGATGGACAAAAGATTTTCCTTGCAGATGAAAACTATACAGTACATATCTTAAAAAAAGAAGAATTTCAGAAGATGCGGAACCAAAAACAAGGATTGTACTTTGATATAGACGAGAGTAGTCTTGGTGAAACAATAAATTTCTTTTTACCTAATTTGAAAGAATTGTATAAAATGCAGAAAAAAGCAAAAGAATTGGAAAAGAAAGGAAGTTTTTCTTATCCTACTATGCAGTATGCTTATGCATTTAATATGTCAGAGAAAAACGTAAAAAAAATGGAGACATTTGTGGACACATTAGAAAAAACATTAAAAGAAGCGGATATATCTTGCGAAATCCGAAGTCTTGTTATAAATCGAGATGGATTTTATGGTATATTTGCAAGCCTATTTTTTATTGGCATTTTTATCGGAAGTATATTTTTGATGACAACTGTTTTAATTATATACTATAAGCAAATTTCAGAAGGATATGAAGATAAAGAACGATTTGAAATCTTACAAAAAGTAGGTATGAGTCAGAAGGAAGTAAAAAAGGTGATACATTCTCAGATTTTACAGGTATTTTTCCTGCCAATTCTTTTAGCATCTCTTCATATTGCATTTGCCTTTCCATGTGTGAAAAAGATTCTAGAAATGTTTTTTATGAGTAACACGATGTTGTTTATCGGTTGTACCGTCGGTAGTATACTACTTTTTACAATCGTATATGCAATTGTATATAAATTAACGGCAAAAACGTATTATAAGATTGTGTACGGAAATATTTAACAGGAAAAGAGAAAAATAATAATTTTTATCATAAAAAGAGAAAAGACATTTGGGGATAATGGGATAAAAAGACAATAATTGGTTTCGGATTAGTGAAAACTCCTAAAAAAATATGCATTGCATAAAAAAAGACTGGTAAAAATGATGTAAATTTGATAAAATAATAGAAGAGAGTTGTAAAAAATTTTAGGAGGAAAAGGCGTATGGTTAGAAAAAAGGTAAAAAAATTGTTAGCCATTACTTTGTCAACTGTTTTGGCGGTATCTGGATATCCAATTGACGGAATGGCAGTAAAGGCACAGGTTACGGAAACGAAAAATACAACTGAAAATGTATATAAGGTAGAGTTGGATGAAAGTGGAAAGGTTGTGGCAGACAATTCATCTGATTTGGTAAATCAAACATTTAGCTGGGATAATGCTACTGTATATTTTGTGCTTACAGACCGTTTTAAAAATGGAGATAAGAGCAATGATCACTCTTATGGTAGAGGAATGCAGGCAGATGGTAAAACTGCGGTAGAAGGATTGGACACCTATACAAATCCTGGCACCTTCCATGGTGGAGATATAAAGGGATTGACAGAAAAAGTTGAGGATGGATATTTTAATGATTTAGGAGTAAATGCAATTTGGATTACGGCACCATATGAGCAAATTCATGGATATACTTCTGCTAACGTTAAGAGTAATAATGCAAATACTTATCCAGATCCGGAGGGAAAGGGATTTCCGTATTATTCTTATCACGGGTATTGGACGTTGGATTATACCAATATGGATGCCAATATGGGTACAGCACAGGAGTTTGAAACATTTGTAGATAGCTGCCACGAAAAGGGTATTCGTGTGGTTATGGATATTGTAATGAATCATGTGGGATATACGACTATGCAGGATGCGGTAGACTATGGATTTGACGGAGCCTTAAAAGGAGATTGGAAGTCCTATTATTATGGAAATTCTACTTACTTGATGGGTGGCGATCCTGAAAGTACAAATTATTGGGATAAAGAATCCTCTGCATGGTCTAAGTGGTGGGGAGCTGGATTTGTACGTGCTAATTATCCAGGCTATGATGCAGCTGGTGGAGATGAAATACATATGAGTCTTTCGGGCTTGCCAGATGTTATGACAGAGTCTACAGCAAAAGAAGTATCTACGCCACCATTACTTGTAACAAAATGGACAGAGGAAGGAAGATTGGATAAAGAGCAGGGCGAATTAGATGATTACTTTAAGCGTACTGGAAATAAGAAACAGCCAAGATACTATATTATTAAATGGCTGACAGACTGGGTACGTGAATATGGTGTAGATGGTTTCCGTTGTGATACAGCGAAGCATGTTGATCTGGATGCGTGGAAGGATTTAAAGACAGAGGCTGTTTCCGCATTAAAGGAATGGAGAGCGAACAATCCAGACAAGCCTGGTGCAAATTGGACAGATGATTTTTGGATGACAGGAGAAGCATGGGGACATGGAATGGGAAAAAGTGCATACTTTAGTAATGGCTTTGATTCTATGATTAATTTTTCATTCCCGAAGGATGGAAATATTGCAAGTTTGGAGGGCACGTATAGTAATTATGCAACTACAATTAACAGTGATTCGGAATTTAATGTTTTAAGTTATGTAGCATCTCATGATGATTCTGCTGGAGTTGGTGTATTTACAGCAGACGATAAAAAGAGTCAAAATTTAGGAACCAGTTTATTATTGGCACCAGGGGCTGTACAGATTTATTATGGAAATGAAGTAAATCGACAGATTGGATGGAAAGATTACTTTACTGGAAGTGATTATTTGGATCAGCGTTATCGTACGGATATGCCATGGGATAGTTATCCAAAGGATGTATTAGCGCATTGGCAGAAAGTAGGAACATTCCGTAATAAACATTTAGCTGTTGGAGCAGGTCAGCATGAAATGTTAGAGGAATCACCATATACATTTGCAAGAACCTACCACTTAGAGGAAGAAGATGAAGATAAGGTAGTATGCTGTTTGCCAGGAAAGGCAGGTACCTATGATGTCAATGTAGGAAGTGTATTTGAAGATGGTGAGACAGTTACCGATGCATATTCTGGAAAATCAGCAGAAGTATCTGGTGGTAAAGTAAGCTTTACTTGTGATGAAAATGGTGTCATTTTAATCCAAGGATCTGGTATTGTAAAAGCCAGTGTTAGTGCGAAGAGTGCGATTAAGACAGCTACATATAGTGCAGAAAAATTTGAGGTAACATTAAAAGCAAATAAGGCAAAAGATACAAAATACAGTATTAATGGTGGAGCAGAAAAGGAATTTACCACTGGTGATACTATCACACTTGGGGGAGATACTGCATATGGTGAAGAAACAACACTTACATTAACAGGTATTTCTGAGGATGATGGTTCAAGTTTAAGTAAAACCGTTACATACAAACGTAGTGCAGAACCTGCGATCAGCAATGGCACATTTTGTGTAAAGGCTAGTAAGAAAGATTTCCCAACTGCCCCAAATATATTTGTTTATACAAATGATGACAAGGAGACTGCTTTAAATGGTGTATGGCCGGGTGCTGTTATGCAGCAGGATCCAGACGATTCCGAGTATTGGTCATTTACCATTGAGGATAGAGAAGAGGATGCTTGTATTATCCTATCTCTTGGAGCAACTGCAAACTCAGGAGGTACGTGGAGAAGTACACCGGATAAAGCCAAAGGTCTTGTAGTAAAGGGAAGTATGTCTTATGACAAGAGTTCAAACGAATTAACAGAACTTCCATCTGGAGATCCTGGAAAGGTAACGATTAATTATGTGGATCAAGATGGAGAAGTGCTTAAATCCATCTATCGTGTAGGTGCAGTAGGCAAAAAGTATACAACATATGCAGCAGATATTGATGGATACAAGTTGGTAGAAACACCTAAAAATGCTACTGGTGAATTTGAAGAAAATGGAACTGTTACCTATGTGTATGCAAAGGGGGATGGACCTGTAAAGACAAAAGAACCTGTAGATACTGCAACACCGAAACCAAATGAAACAGATAAGCCAGGCGAGACAAGCACACCAAAACCAACAGTTGGTACGACAGATAATCCAAAAGTTACAAACACACCAAAACCAACCACAACGGCAAGTAATACCAATAAACCAACCAATACTGCAATACCAAAGCCAAGTGCAAGTGTAACTACACCAAAGCCAACGACAACCCCATCTACGGATATTGATGATGCAAACGCAATTCATGCTACGCTGAAAACAAGTAAGGGTTCACCACAGGCATTAGGAAATAAAATTACCTTGACAGCAAGTGCAACAGGTGGAACAGGAAATTATTTGTACAAATTCTATACAAAGGATTCAAAAGGAAAAATAAGTTATATTCAGAAAGAATATAGTGATAAGAACAAAGTTACATGGACACCAACTGTAGCAGGTACATATCAGGTTATTGTAAGCGTACAGGATTTGTTCACTGGAAAGACAAGCACTGCCAGTGTTAAATTCAATGTAACAAAGACTTACTTTACTTTAAAAGATTACACCGTAAAGGCAAGTGGAAAGAAAATTACTATGAAGGCAAGTGTAATACCTGCCAAGGGAAAGGTAAGATATAAATTTGTTGTCAAATTAGGTAAAAAGACAATTAAGAATTATGGTTATTCCACAAAGGGAAGTAAAATTTTAAAAGTAAAGAAAAAAGGAACTTATAAAGTGACGATGTATGCGAAAGATAGTTCCGCTACAGTATATGCAACAAAAACAATAAAAGTCAAATAAAAGAATTGAGGAAAGCAACCCATCAACAAAGAAACTGTTGGTGGGTTGCTTCTTTAAAATAGTGTACAAGTTTCACAAAACAATCGCACTTAAGCGTGCAAGATAAGCTTGTTTTGGAAACGCTTTCATAGTAAAATAGGAATCGTTACAGGTTTTTATCTTTATTTT
>FR899717.1:28980-35485 GCA_000437275.1 Clostridium sp. CAG:411
TTTCTGAGGGGATAGGGAAAGATGATAAAGAGGAGGAACGAGCGTGAGAAGAGACGAAACGATTACACAGGAATTATTGACTGGGGAACGTGCATTGTTCCAAGGTGAGAATTTAACAATTTTAGATAGTATTTTTGATGCTGGAGAATCTCCGTTGAAAGAAAGTAATAATATTACATTACGAGGAAGTATGTTTAAATGGAAGTATCCTTTGTGGTATAGTAAAAACGTAAAGGCAACAGATTGTACTTGGTTTGATATGGCAAGAGCAGGCGTATGGTACACGGATGATATTTTGGTAGAGGATTCAGTGATTGAGGCTCCTAAAAACTTTCGTAGATCAAAAAATATAACATTAAAACAGGTTACATTTCCAAATGCGGAAGAAACCTTATGGAATTGTAAAAATGTTACAATGGAGCATGTCAGTGCAAATGGACATTATTTTGCTATGAATAGTGAAGATATGAAAATTTCTGATTTCACACTTACAGGAAACTATTCTTTTGACGGAGCAAAAAATGTAGAAATTCATAATGCAAAACTTCTTTCTAAAGATGCTTTTTGGAACAGCGAAAATATTACTGTTTATGATTCGTTTATTTCTGGTGAGTATCTTGGGTGGAATGCAAAAAATCTTACTCTGATTAATTGTACAGTGGAAAGTTTGCAGGGAATGTGCTATATTGAAAATCTTGTGATGAAAAATTGCAAATTATTAAATACAACATTGGCTTTTGAATATTCTACGGTGGAGGCACAGATTAACGGCACGATAGAAAGTGTTATGAATCCGACTGCAGGAACGATAAAAGCAGATCATATTAATAAATTGATTTTGGAAAAAGATAAGATAGATACAGAAAAAGTAAAGATTATATGTGAATAGAGGCATACTAGCTGGGTTTTTTGAATTTTAATTTGCAGAAAATTACCTTGCTATGACATGCAAACATACACAAAAAAATTAAGAGTGCAAGTTTTAACAGGAAAGGAGGAAGCGGTTTATGTATGATTTTGATACTACAGTAAATCGTAGAGGAACCGCATCTTTAAAGTGGGATGTGGAAGAACATGAATTGCCTATGTGGGTTGCAGATATGGATTTTCAGACAGCACCGGAAATTCGAGAAGCATTGGAAAAACGGGTTGCACATGGCGTTTTTGGTTATACGGTTATTCCAGATACATGGAATCAGGCATATGTAAATTGGTGGGAAAAGAGGCATCACTTTTTAGTACGACCAGAATGGCTTGTATTTTGTACGGGAGTAGTGCCTGCTATTTCCAGTGCGGTTAGAAAGCTTACAACTCCAGGCGAAAATGTTTTGATACAGACACCAGTTTATAATATTTTCTTTAATTCTATTGTAAACAATGGAAGGAATGTCCTCGAAAGTCCACTTGTATATGATGGACAGGCGTATCAGATTGATTTTGCACAACTCGAAAAGGATTTAGCAAATCCACAGACAACATTGATGATACTTTGCAATCCTCATAATCCAGTAGGAAAGATATGGGATAAGGAAACACTTGAAAAAATAGGTAATTTATGTGAGAAATACCATGTTACGGTATTAGCAGATGAAATTCACTGCGATTTAACTGCAGTGGGGAAAGAATATGTACCGTTTGCAGCAGTATCTGAGACTTGTAAGAAAATCAGTGTGAGTCTTTGGGCGCCAACGAAAACTTTTAATATTGCAGGGTTACAAACGGCTGCAATTATGGCAGCAGACCCAACGCTCAGACATAAAATGTGGAGAGCCTTAAATACAGATGAAGTGGCAGAACCAAATGCTTTTGCCATAGATGCAGCGATAGCCGCTTTTACAAAGGGAGAAGCATGGTTGGATTCGCTTTGTGAGTATATAGATGGAAATAAGCAGATGGTAAAGCAATATTTAGAGAAAGAGTTGCCACAGGTTTCGGTTGTATCTTTGGATGTTACCTATCTTTTGTGGCTGGATTGTCACGAAATTACGGAGGATTCGGTAAAACTTGCCACGTTTATTCGAGAAAAGACAGGCTTATATTTATCAGAAGGTGCAGAGTATGGCGGTGATGGAAGATATTTTCTGCGTTTAAATGTGGCATGTCCGAAAGAAAGACTGAAAGAAGGATTAAAACGGTTAAAAGAAGGAATTCTGGCGTATGTATCTTGACATAAAATTTTAAACGATTATAATGGAACTATTCGGAAAAAATAATATGTTTGATCTTACAGGCAATTCAAAAAGACAGTTCATTCGTACCATCCTGTCTATAAAAAAAACTAGGGCTGATTTTGAGAAAAAGCAGACGTGGTGCGTCTGCTTTTATTTAATTATCGGAAGATTTAGATCTTTTTGAGGTTCTTGTAATGATGAAAGAGAAAGGACGGCTTAACGGCAATGTATTATTTAACGGCGGAAAATAGTTTTGACGCAGCACATTTTTTGGCAGGATATGAAGGAAAATGTGCGAATCTGCATGGACATAGATGGAGAGTACTTGTGGAGATTAAAGGAGCACAGTTGAAAAAGTCTGGACAGATTCGTGGAATGCTTCTAGATTTTGGACAGGTGAAAGAAGAAGTAAAAAAAATGACAGACTTTTTTGATCATAGCTTTATCTACGAGACAGGAAGTTTGAAACCTAAAACAATAGAAGCATTGGAAGAAGAAAAATTTCGTATGATACCTGTTCCTTTTCGTCCAACAGCAGAAAATTTTGCAAAGCATTTTTACGAGGAAATGGAAAAAAAGGAATTACCGGTTTCTAAGGTGACCGTGTACGAAACGCCAAATAACTGTGCTACCTATGTAGCAGAGTAATTTATGAAAACAGGTGCAGGAAAGGAAATAGAGAAATGGGAACATACCAGGTGGTGGAGACTTTTGTCAGCATCAATGGAGAAGGAACGCGTGCCGGTGAACTGGCAGTGTTTGTCCGTATGAAAGGCTGTAATCTGCGATGTGATTATTGTGATACGATGTGGGCAAATCAAGCAGATGCCGAGTCTGTTTCTATGACAGAGGAAGAAATTTATCAATATGTGAAGAAAACGGGAGTCAGAAATGTAACATTGACTGGTGGAGAACCGCTGCTTCAAAAGAATATAAAAGAGTTGCTTGCAAGATTATTGCAGGATAAGGAATTACGGGTAGAAATTGAAACAAATGGAAGTGTAGACTTAACAGAATTTGCAAATATGGAACCAAGACCATCTTTTACAATGGATTACAAATTAGGGGCCAGTGGAATGGAAGAAAAAATGTGTCATTCCAATTTTTTGCGGTTAAATAAAAAAGACACAGTAAAATTTGTAGCAGGAAGCCGCAAGGATTTAGGACGTGCAGCACAAGTGATAGAAAAGTATCAACTGCAAGAACGTGTTTCTGTATATTTTAGCCCGGTGTTTGGAGCAATAGAACCGGAAGAAATGGTAAATTTTCTTATAGAAAAGAAATTGAATGATGTGCGTATACAATTGCAGTTGCATAAAATTATATGGGATCCGGAAAAACGTGGAGTTTGATATACAGTCTTTAAGGAGGCAGGAAACATGAAAGAAAAAAAGATAGATACAAAGGCAATCGAGGAACATATTAGAGGCATTTTAGTTGCACTTGGAGATGATCCGGATCGAGAAGGCTTACAGGATACCCCAAAACGAGTAGCAAAAATGTATGAAGAAGTCTTTGAAGGAATGTGCTATACAAATGAAGAAATTGCTCACATGTTTGATAAGACCTTTGAACAGGATTTAATTACAGATAGTAAGGATATGGTTCTGGTAAAAGATATAGATATTTTTAGTTATTGTGAACATCATATGGCATTGATGTATGATATGAAAGTCAGCGTGGCATATATTCCGCAGGGAAAAGTGATTGGACTTAGTAAAATAGCCAGAATCGCAGACATGGTGGGAAAACGTCTTCAATTACAGGAGCGTATTGGAACAGATATTGCAGAAATTATGGAAATGATTACGGGGTCAAAAGATGTGGCAGTGCGGATTGAAGGTTGCCACAGTTGTATGACAGCAAGAGGCATCAAAAAAGCAGGAAGTAAGACAATTACTACGGTTTTGCGTGGACGATTTGAGGATGAAATGAGCTTGCAGATGCGATTTTTGCAATAAAGCTTCAAAATGTGAATGGATAGTTTGGAATAATAAAATGAAAACACTCCAATAAATATAGTTAAAGATTAAAAATAAGGTAATGATGAACGACCGTACAAAGTGTGCGGTCGTTTTTTAATATCCTTTTCTTTGCCTTTGTAGGAAACAAAAAACTCTGAATAAATATAAAATATATATTACTAAAATGTTAAATAAATATTACGAAAAATGATAAAAAATTTGTTTTTGTTACGTTTATGACCTAAAATGCCTCATTTATGACAAGAATGTTAGATTTTGATGTTTTTGTGTTACAATAATCATGGAAAAGTGAGCAACAATATAGATGTATGCAATATGAAAGATAAAACTGAAATTTTATCTTAAAATAAAACAAAAAATAACAGAAAGGAGAGCGGGGATAAATTTAGAATAGATAAAAATTTTAGGGTATCTTCTAGCTAACAAAAGAGACAAATATGCAGATGCATTTTAATTTGTTGGTTCGCTTTACAAATAAATGTATTGACTTGGGAAAGGAAGAAAAGGCGTAAATGAAGAAAAGCAAAAAAATTGTAAAAGTTGGTGTAACGTTATCTGCATTTTTGGTTACAGTTGCAATGTTGACTGAAATGCCAGCTTTTTTATCTTGTAGTGAGAACAGCAAGGAAAAAGTAACGGAAACTATTGTGAAAAAAGAAAAGAATCTGATAAATGTCAATAAGACTGAGAGTGAGAATGCTGTCGTATTTTCCTGTGGTGTAAATGGAAAAAACGAACCAGGATTTATTCCTGCGAATGAAGGAGAGGAGATAACTGCAGATACTTTTTATGTGTCAGGAGATACTGTGTTCTTAGATGATACAACAGGAGCAAGGATTTTAGTATATAAGCATGGAAAGTATAATAAAACATTAAAGTTAGAGTGGAATCAGAATGTTGTAAGAATGTATTATTCACCAGAGAACGATGTGCTTAGTATGGTATATCTTGACTTAAATAAAACGGATGCTTCTTACTATTATTTTATGAAAATGAAAGTGTCAACAGAGCAGATTTTGGAAAACAAACAATTAAGTGATAAAAATCGGGTACTACTAGAATATTACTTTGATGCAGACGGAGAGTTGCAGATGGAGTATTTAAAAGAAGAGAGTACTATAGAAGATGACGAGCTTGAAGAAGAATTAAACGATATTTTGGATGACAGTTTTGAATACGAAGCGTGTTATTCGGATAAAAAGAATACCACAACCATATGCTCCAGTTATAAGGAAGGAACAGATGAAGTAAATGAGTGTATTATAAACAGTTCAGCAGATACACCGGAAACATATGCGATACCAGAGGCTCATAATTCTGGATTGGATGCAGAAAATATTCAGGTAGAAGATAAGAAAATATATCAGATGGTAGCCAATGAGGAAGGAATTACTGTTTATGAGTTGAAACAAAAAAATATCAAAAATGATACGGTAGAATCCTATAATAGAGATAGAAATGCAGAAAATACAGAAAAGAAACTGACATTTCTTAATAAGGTTCAAGATAGTAATAAAGATGGTAAAATTATTTCTACTTCAACAAGCGTTAGTCCATTGTCTTATGCGACTATAAAAAGTAGAATAGAGGATCGTTATTCTTTAAAATGGAGATATGCACCAAAGAATCGTAATATAAAGGTTGTGGCTGAGGCAAAACGTAAGTATGTGGCAGCACCGGGATGGTTGATTGCACAATATCCAAATCCGACAAGTACATATTCGGTGGAAAATATTCCATATTGCTGGGGTGGATATACCAGCAATTTTAAAACACAGATAGAACAGAGATATTATGCAGGGAATGTGAATACGACTGCATCATCTTACATTGAAAAAACGGCTGGTTTGGATTGCTCAGGATTTGTATCAATTGTGTATAAATTACCAGGGCATTTTGGTACATATCAGTTGGCAAGTAGTAAATATTTTGCTAAACGTTCTAATACTTCTAATGTGAAAAAGTATGATTTGTTGATTAATCCGGGAAGTCATGTTGTAATAGTTACTAGAGTATATATGAACGGTGATGATAAATACGTTGATACTGCGGAGGAAAGTGGTACCTATGGAAAAATAGTAATGAGAACAGGTCGAAAGTATAAGTCAATTCTTCGGGATAATTATTATCCATACAACTACACCAATATTAAAAATTAGAGGAGACAGATAGCATGAAAAGAAAAAATATTATCAAAGCAATCCTTACGACTTGTTTCATTGTGTCTATAGCGATGGCAACTGCATGTGGGGCTGAAAGTAAGGATACTGCAAAACCAGAGAAAACGGAAAAGGATGTTCAAAAAACTGTAGAAGCAACTATTGAACCAGAGAAAACGGTAGAACCTAT
>FR899718.1 GCA_000437275.1 Clostridium sp. CAG:411
TTGCCAATAAAAATTATACACTAACTACAGAGCATGAAGCACTCTGCATTAAATATTTATCGTTTTATTATCTTCCTCTCGCTAAAGCTGAAAGTTGTTAGTACCTACTCCCATACAGAATCCTTGCTTTATCTGTATATCGCTTTACAAGTTCTGTTTTCGCATTTGTGTAGGCATCTCTGTTATGCTCATATTTCTTCCATAACTTCAAATTCATGCGTGCTTTCAACTCTTCAAAAAGCTAAAAGTTATCTCTCCTGCAAATATCCTATTTCATAGTTTCAAACTCATTTCTTAGTATCGAAAAATACAATCTACCAACATATTCTCCGTTCATATAAAAATAGTCTCGCAATGTTCCCTCATATACAAAACCACATTTTTCTATTACTCGTTTTGACGGTGCATTAATAATTTTTGTACAAATTTGAACCTTGTGCAAATTCATTCTATCAAATCCGTATGCAATAACTGCCTTTGTTGCCTCTGTTGCAAAACCTTTACACTGAAAATCTGAACCAATACAGTATTCAATTTCAGCAAAATGATTCTTACTATCAACCAAAAAATATGCTATCTGTCCGATACATTCACCTGTCGTTTTTTCAACAACAGCCCAACGATAATAGTCATTTCTCTCATAAGAACCGATATACTTGTCAAGCAATCCCTTTACTTCATCTTTAGTAGAGTACACCGGTTCAGAATACAATGATTGTATTTTCTCGTCTGCAACCCAATATTTTAGCATTGCGTCATCATCTGTATATTCAAACCTTCGGAGTATTAATCTCCCCGTCTCTATTGTATTTGTGCCAATATGTGTAAGCATTATTCTACCTCCGTCAACTTCAAATTCAACTTCCTGTTTACTTTGTTATTTTGCTATTGACATTTCCTTTAACAATTTTACTATTTTATCTCTGTTTTTTCCAATTTTCATAAAGGTTGGAAGATGGTCCGCTTGTGTCCGCATACCCATTTCCAAAGGATTTGGACTTTCTCGTAGCTCTGCGCTCAAATATTCTATTAGATACGATAGGTGTGCTCTGTTTAATGCCCATACCGGCTTGCTATCAAAAAAACACAAAAACCAAAGTTCTAAACCAAAAATGGATTCATATCCATTTTCAATTTGCTCGTAGCATCCATAATACCCTTTCTTTGTTTTTTGAACCTTTCCTTGCATTACATGTCCACAGTAAGGGCATGCTACATGGAGAGCCGGATAATTCTTTTTTGCTTCCTCTGTAATATCCACCCTATAGTATCTTCCGCAATTATCACAATGATTATGGACATCATAGCGGTACTGGAATCGCTCTTTTTTCATAGATTTAGTACACGCTGTACATGAAAATTGATAAATTCCTTCTTGCTTCGATACTATACCACGTTTTCCACATTTCGGACATTTAACATCAATACCTGTTTTTATAACCGTATAAGGTGTATATGTAGAATATTTTTCATCTGTAACACGTTTCAATACTATTCCCCTTATTCATACCAAACTAACAATGGCAGGCGGTGAGATTTGCACCCACGAAATCGCCGAAGATCCCCCATTGCATACATGTCAATCCCGCATTCGCGACCGCGTTACTTCTTCGCCACACCCACCGTAGAATTCAAATTTTCGCTCTCTATTTTACCACGAATATCCCTAATATTCCACTCATATTTTTCTTGATTAATTAAGGCGGACTGCCCTTTCTTACAGCAATCCGCCTGTATAGTTACCACACCTCTAAACTGTCCTCTGCATCTATCCTAATTTGCATAGTTCCGTCCAGATATAGACGAGCATATTCTACAGGGTTGTCTATTGCAAGAGCATTTAATGCACATTCTGAATTAGGAGTAGTCTTTAATCCTTCCTCTGCTTTTGCACAGTCAATCCGCAGGATATATCCGGCATAAGTGTATATATCAATGCTGTTATGGTAAATGTTGTACTCTGCGTATATGATATTCATTCAATCAATCCTCTTTTCTGTAAAATCTAAAAGCATTTCAATCAGTTCACACAGTCCATTCATATTGTGTTATAATGTGTTATGTGATTTTGCTTCCCTTGTTTTTGCCCTTATGAGGGTTCGTAAATCCTTGTGGAACGATATAACACAAGGGAACACATAAGGGAAAGCACACATACAGAAAAGTTAGTGTTTATAAGGGTTTTCCAAGAATTTTTTTTATATCTATATATGCACTGCTTCTGCCTGCTTTGAATATGTCAATAGCTGGCTTACTGTGTTTACATTCAACCTCTAACCTCCATCTATATATGACATCTTCAAATTACGATTCTCAAATCTCCCAAAATTTAGATGTCAGCTCCCGGTTTATGATAGATGAGAGAAAATTAGGATTATTCTTCTGAAACGCTTTCAGACTTTCAAGAAAAGCGGTTTTATTCTCCGTCTTTATGTCTGAAATAGTTGCATCTAGCTTCTGGTCTTCTTATCTTTAATAACTGTATTTTTGTAATTAGACGTAAGTCCTCTTGTATTGGGATTAATATAATATGATATTGATTGCATCATCTCAACCTCCTTCGTTTTTTCTAACCTCTATTTCCTTTATCGGATAAAATAACCTGTTCTCCAGAATCATATTCTGTAATATCAAACTCGTAATTCTTTTTCTCACCATAGTCTGACAACAAATCTAACAGATTTTTTCTGTCATCTATCCTGTCATCACAAATAATAATGTTCATATTTTTCATTCCTATCTTTGATTGCTCTCATGCCTGTAAACCATATAAGTTTCACGTAACACTCTTTATTATATCAAATAAATATTCCTCTCGATCATCCTCTGCATCAAATGACTATTTCCCGCATAGAACGACTATCTCCTATAGAAACGCAGAAGCACTGTATCTCAAACTCTTTGAAATACAATGCTTCCCTGCATTTTCTATATCGTCATATTGCTATGATTACTTTACTATCCTCATTTTTCTCTCTGGGAGTGCCTGTCTGGTGATGCCTTTTCTGTGTCAACATATCCCAACGCAATAATTGCTATCGGTTCAAGTTATTTGGAATATTAAACTGGAACTTGTCGTATTTTATACCGATACATCAATAGAATTACGAACTAGCCTATTACCATTTTTAACAAGCATAGCTTCCACTGATTCTCTTGCGACATTATCAAGAATACTTGTATCAAATTTTTGTCCCGGCTTCCAATTTGGATTGGCTGATTTCACCGCTGCATACATAGCGGCTCTATACTGTCCTTCATATTGTTCTAAAGTCCACGTACCACTTAAACGTTTATCTTTATTTACACTTAACTGATACTCTTTGAAAATATCTGAACGTTTCGTTGTATCACCATTTGAAATACCGTTTTCTTTGATAAATTCTCGCTTCACATTATCAAACATTTTTTGACGGTATTCCTCAGATACATTCGTGAGTTTCTGCCATGATGTACCTTTGCTGGTAACATCCATTCCTGCCACTCCATTTGCATTCAATAAATCTCCATCCGAATTAAATTGTTTCATCAAATTTTTAACAATTGTATCCCTTCCACCGAATATTTCATATATCATTTTTTCTTCTGGAGACATCATGGCTTCGTTCTGAATTACACCTGATAACCAACCTTTTTCTTTCAAAGCTTTATATTGTTTACTATTTGTATTGACACCATTATAAGTATTACCTAATCCGCTAATATTCATCGACATATAAAAACCTCCTTGTAAATTAACTCAAAATCCGTTTAAAATTAACTCACTGCTATATGATATATATCGTCATAAATCCAGGAAATCAAACATACCAGTTCTACAAATCCTTATTTACTAAATTCACATCTACATTATACAATAAAAATAACGGCACTGTATATCACTATATCCGTATACAATGCCGTTATCTTAATCCTCATTAATCACCTAACAAATATACTCCTATATAGATATACCATATAAGGAGCTTAATTTGTTCAGTTTTAGTGGAGCTGGCGGGAGTTGAACCCGCGTCCGAAAATCCGTCCACTCCAGTATCTCCTATCACAGTCAGTTTTTTGACATTCCCTCTATCAGCCGAGAACTAACACCCTGCTGACTTTAGTAGCTTCATAAATCTCTTACTTACGCAAAGCTTTGTAAATAAGGTGCCCTGCAAGTTTGATGCCAATTCCCAAGTCGCAGGAAGCCTAGGATTGACAAGCCGCCCTTAGGCAGCTAATGCTAAATTATCTTCAGCGTTTATATTTAATCCAGGTTTTTACGTGGTCCCAGAGCCACGGATAGCTGCTCGAGTTTCAAAATCCCCGTCGAAACCATTACAACCCCATAAAGTTGTTTTGGTTTAGCAGATGATACCGATCTGCCTTTCAGTGGAGCTGACGAGAGTTGAACCCACGTCCAAAAACGTCCACATCATAAAAATGGTATCACACACCTTTTTATTTGTCAAGCCGCAAAACCAGCTAAAATCGCATATTTTTCTTAAATTGCTTTTCTGCTTCTCTCTGCTGATCTCGTTTTGCAATATCCTGTCGTTTATCGTATAATTTTTTACCTTTGGCTAGCCCAATCTCTACTTTCACGAGACTGCCCTTAAAATAGACATTAAGAGGTACTAAGGTATAACCTTTCTGTTGCATCTGTCCTATCATTTTGTTAATTTCATATTTGTGAAGCAACAACTTTTTTACACGCAAAGGATCTCGGTTAAAAATATTGCCTTTTTCATACGGACTGATATGCATTCCGTATATATACACTTCGCCTTTTTCCACACGAACAAAAGCTTCTTTTATACTACACTTTCCCATTCGAAGCGATTTTACTTCTGTTCCATGCAAAGAAATACCCGCTTCATAGGTTTCTTCTATAAAGTAATCATGTCTCGCCTTTTTATTATTTGCAATTAATTTTCTCGGTTCTTTTGCCATTCTCCTCTATCCTTTTCTCTTTCATTATTACTATAACAAGTTATTTTCATAACAGTTTTGCAAAGGAAGTCCTCCACAGACTCCCCTTGCCTATAAATACATTTTTTCTAACCATTCTACTGGTCTTTTTCTTTTGCCTCCTTACGAAGTTTTTCAAATTTTTCTTCTGCCTTTCGTTGTGCAGCTTCCACTTCTTCTTCCGTTGGAGTATAACGCGCTAAAATTTCCTTTTCGTTCCATTCCTCTTCATCTGGCTTTGGAAGTTCAAAGTCCACCGTCCGAGTGAGTTTATCCACTCCTGAAACTACAATCTGAATTTTTTCTCCCAGTTTATAAGTCTTCTTTGTGTGTTCACCAACCATCCTATAGTTTTCTTCGTCATAATAATAGTAATCATCTGTCAATGCGGTAACTTTTATCATACCCTCTACTGTGTTTGGTAATTCCACATAGATTCCCCATGTGCTTATGCTAGATATAATACCTTCAAATGTCTGTCCAACAAATTGTTTCATATATTCAGCTTTTTTCATCTTTTCTACTTCACGTTCTGCTTCATCTGCCCGTCTTTCCAATTGACTAGATTGTAATGCAATGTCTGGTAAAATTTTATTATAATGTTGTGTTCTCTTTTCTGTTAAACCAGATTTTAAACTCTCTTTTATAATGCGATGAATCTGTAAATCTGGATATCTACGAATCGGTGAAGTAAAATGACAATAGTATTTTGTAGCTAATCCAAAATGTCCATCACACGCTACTGTATATCTAGCCTGTTTCATGGAACGTAAGGTCAAGCGGCTGATTAATGTTTCCTCCTGCGTTCCCTCGATTTTTTGGATTAATTTTTGCAATTCTTTTGGATGAATTTCTTCTGCACCAATCTTAATACTATATCCAAAATTATTAATAAAAATACCTAACTTTTGAATTTTTTCTGGATCCGGTTCTTCATGAGTACGGTATACAAATGGAGATTCTCTCCAATAAAAGTCTTCTGCAATCGTTTCATTTGCAACCAGCATAAAATCTTCAATAATTTTGGTTGCTTTATTTCTTTCATAAGCCTTTACCTCTATTGGTTTTCCCTTTTCATCTAAAATTATCTTACTTTCTGGAAAATCAAAATCAATCGAACCTCTTTTTCTCCTCTTTTCTCTTAATATATCTGCCAATTCTTCCATCAACTCAAACATTGGCACAAGCGGCTCATTTTCTTTTATCGTTTCTTCATCATGATCTTCAATGATTTTTTTCACCTGCGTATATGACATACGCTTTGTAATATTAACTACCGTCTCTGAGATTCGATGATCAATAACATTTCCCTTTTTATCAATGTCCATAAAACAACTCAATGCAAGACGATCTACCCCCGCATTTAACGAACAAATACCATTTGACAATGCATGTGGCAACATAGGAATCACTCGATCCACCAAATACACACTTGTTCCTCGTTTTATAGCCTCTACATCTAAAGGAGAACCCTCTGTCACATAATTGGATACATCTGCAATATGCACACCTAACTTATAGATATCTCCCTCTTTTGTAAGAGAAACCGCATCATCTAAGTCTTTTGCATCTTCTCCATCAATCGTGACCATCATCATATCTCGAATATCTTCTCTGCCTATTTTCGCTTCTTCTGGCACTTCATCTGGAACTTCCTCTACCTGATGCATTACCCCTTCTGGAAATTCTTCTGGTAATCCATAAGCTCGTACAATTGATAAAATATCAACTCCCGGATCATTGATATGTCCTAAAATTTCAATAATCTTTCCTTCTGGATTTTGTTTGGCATCGCCATAACTGGTTATTTTTACAACAACCTTATGGCCAGTAACTGCATTTTTACAGTGTTCCTTTGGAATAAAGATATCCTTTGTAAACTTCTGATTATCCGAAATAACAAAGCCATAGTTTTTACTTTTCGAAAAGGTACCAACAACAATATCTGTTCCTCTTTCTATAATCCCAACAATACGTCCTTCTAAACGTTTTCCCGTTTTTTCAGGATTAATATCTACTTGCACGATATCATTGTGTAACGCTCCCTTTGTAGCATTCTCTGGTATGAAAATATCATCTTTTTCTCCTTCAATGCGCACAAAGCCATATCCTTTTTGTGTACCGCAGAAAGTTCCAACTTGAATGTTTCCTGAAAGCGGTTTTACCTTTCCATTTGCGTCAATCGTAATCTTACCCTCTGCGATCAAACTTTCGATTACCTCATGAAAATCTGCCTTTTCTTTTCTTGGAACCTGAAGAAGACTCATCATCTCTTTCATTTTTATTGGCCGATAATGTTTTTCTGATATAAATCCATATATCAGTTTTTTCTTTTCTTCTAGTAATATTCTGTCCATCATAGCAATCACCCCTTCTCTTTTTTCTTTTATATCTTTCTAATCTTTATCGTATCTATTTATTACTCTTATACCCTACCTATCCTAAAATCCTAATTTTATAGTTCTATTATACCACCCTATAGAGTAAAAAGAAAGGTAGATGAAATATATCCATCTACCTTATCTATGGTTATCATTCTATTTTTTACCAAACCTTTAAGTTTAACACTACAGAAAGAATAATAAATAGTACAGCTAATGCAGTTGTTGCTCTCTTTAATGCTCCCTCTGCAGAACGTCCTTTATTCTTACTCCAGTATGTGTCACTTCCGCCTGATACTCCACCAGTGATAGCAGATAATCCTGCATCCTTACCCTCCTGCATCAAAACAATCACAGTAAGAGCTACACAAACTAAAATGTATATAATTGTCAAAATAGCCTTGATTGTACTTAGCACAATTCACACCTCCTAATAAAGCAATCATTTTTATATTATATCATGCATATATATGTTTTTCAATGTTTTTCTTATTTTTTCATCAATAAGGACTTTCCTGTCATCTCTGCAGGCTGTTCCATCTCCATCATTTCTAATAACGTAGGCGCAATATCAGCCAAGCATCCGCCTTCTCTTAATGTGTAATTTTCATCATAATTAACTAAGATAAAAGGTACTGGATTTGTTGTATGTGCAGTGAAAGGTGCTCCTGTTTCATAATCAATTAACTGTTCGCAGTTACCATGATCTGCGCAGATAAACATCTGTCCATCCACTTCTTTTAATGCCTCTACAGCCTTTCCAACACACTCGTCTACTACTTCTACAGCCTTAACTGCAGCTTCTTGCACTCCAGTATGACCAACCATATCTGGGTTTGCAAAATTAATGATGATTACATCGTACTTATCAGACTTAATCGCATCTACCAATCCATCACATACTTTATAGGCACTCATCTCTGGTTGCAAATCATATGTTGCTACTTTAGGAGATTTTACTAAAAGTCTTTCTTCACCTTTATTTGGTTCTTCGACGCCACCATTAAAGAAGAATGTAACATGTGCATATTTTTCTGTTTCAGCAGTACGAAGTTGTGTCTTTCCATTTTTAGCAAGATACTCACCAAATGTGTTTGTGATTTCCACTTTATGGAAAGCCACTGTCTTATTCGGAATTGTTACATCATATTCTGTAAATACAACAAATGTAGTATTCTTTCTTCCACCTTTACGCTCAAATCCATCAAATTCATCTGCGCAAAATGCTCTTGTCAATTCTCTTGCTCTATCTGGACGGAAATTATAGAATATAACCGAATCGTTATCCTTTACGGTTGCAACAGGTGTACCATTTTCCATAATTACGGTTGGAAGTACAAATTCATCTGTTTCCTCTTTATCATAAGAATTCTGTACAGCCGATAATGCATCTTCTGCTGTTACACCTTCTCCATCTGCAATTGCCTTATAAGCCTTCTCAACACGATCCCAACGATTATCACGATCCATTGCATAATAACGTCCCATAACACTGGCAATCTTTCCAACTCCGATTTCATTCATCTTATCCAAAGCTTCCTGAACAAAACCTTTACCAGACGCTGGTGCGGTATCTCTACCATCTAAAAATGCATGTACATAAACATTCTGAATACCTTCTTTTTTAGCTAATTCAAGCAATCCATACATATGGCTGTTATGACTATGCACACCACCATCTGACAATAATCCAAATAAATGAAGGTCGGAATTGTTTTCTTTACAATTTTTAACAGCCTTTAATAAAGCTTCATTCTTAAAGAAGTCTCCATCCTGAATCTCTTTTGTAATTCTTGTCAATTCCTGATATACAATTCTACCGGCACCCATATTCAAATGTCCAACTTCAGAGTTTCCCATCTGGCCCTCTGGAAGACCAACTGCCATTCCACTAGCATTTCCCTTTACAAAAGGATATTCTGCCATTAACTTGTCCATAACAGGTGTATTTGCCATAGCAACCGCATTGGCTTCCTTTTTTTCATTCAATCCGTAACCATCTAAAATCATCAATACTGTAGGTTTTTTACTCATACTAAAAGCTCCTTTGCATTTTATTTTGATTGTAGTAACTAATCAGATCTATCCTCTGAATAATTAGAACTATAAATTTGTAACCATTCACATTACTTTATCTGTATCTATTTATTCCTTTTTATGATACCACTAAAACACCACTATTATAATAAATATCAAAGCGTTTTTCAAGTTTTTCTATATAAAAGTTTATACCAGATACACGCCACAAAACAAAAGGGCTATCTGATCGGTAATAATAACCGTTCAAATAGCCCAAAGTCTTTATCGACAAAATAATTTTATGCTAAATTCAAAAATTACTTGTAGTTTACGATCTGACCAAATTCAGCTTTCAAAGAAGCTCCACCTACAAGACCACCGTCAATGTTTGGCTTAGCAAATAAGTCTGCTGCTGTCTTAGCATTTACAGAACCACCATACTGAATACGGATTTCTGCTGCTGTTGCATCATCATAAACTTCAGCGATGCAAGCACGAATAGCAGCACATACTTCTTCTGCCTGATCAGAAGTAGCTGTCTCTCCTGTACCGATTGCCCAGATTGGCTCATATGCGATTACAGCCTTCTTAGCCTGATCTGCTGTTACATTCTGGAATGCAATTTTAATCTGCATACGAATCCAGTCAATGTAAACACCCTGTTTTCTCTGAGCCAAAGACTCACCACAGCAGATAATTGGTGTAATTCCATGTTCAAATGCCTTTAATACTTTCTTATTTACAGTTTCGTCTGTTTCAGCAAAGTATTCTCTTCTCTCTGAATGTCCAAGTACAACATATTTAACACCTGCATCAACTAACATAGCTGGTGAAATTTCACCTGTGTATGCACCGCTTTCTTCAAAGTACATATTTTCAGCGCCAATGTTGATGTTACTTCCCTTTGCAGCTTCCATTGCAGGAATAATGTCAATTGCAGGTACGCAGAATACTACATCTACATCATCATTTGCAACTAATGGCTTTAATTCGTTTACTAATGCAACTGCCTCGCTTGGAGTTTTATTCATTTTCCAGTTACCAGCAATAATTTTCTTACGCATAATAATATCCTCACTTTATTTTTATTTAACAGGTGATTGCAAATGCTGCCACTTAAATCTTTTCTATACCATCTGTATATCCGAAACAACGTGGTAAAACATCTGCAATCCCCTATTTATCTGAGATCATCATCTCAACATCATTATCTACCTGAATTTTTGCAACAAATTACTTATCATTTGCAGCAACTACACCTGGAAGATCTTTACCCTCTAAGAATTCAAGAGAAGCTCCACCACCTGTAGAAATGTGTGTCATCTTATCTGCAAATCCTAACTGGTTTGCTGCTGCTGCTGAATCTCCACCACCAATGATTGTAGTAGCATCAATTTCAGCCATTGCCTTNNAATTTCAGCCATTGCCTTAGCAACTGCAATTGTACCAGCCGCAAAATTAGACATTTCGAAACATCCCATTGGTCCGTTCCATACTACTGTCTTAGCACCCTTTACAGCATCTGCATATAACTCAGCAGTCTTAGGTCCGATATCTAATCCTAACCATCCTGCTTCTAATCCTTCTTTATCTGTAACAACCTTTGTATTTGCATTGTTATCAAACTTATCTGCTGCCATTGTATCTACAGGAATTAATAATTTCTTACCATTTGCTTCAGCCTTAGCCATCATTTCCTTTGCATAATCTACATAATCAGCTTCAAATAAAGAATCACCGATTGCATATCCTTTTGCTGAAAGGAATGTAAATGCCATACCACCACCAATAATCAAAGTATCTACTTTGTCAAGAAGATTATTAATAACAGAAATCTTAGAAGAAACCTTAGATCCACCTAAAATTGCTACGAATGGTCTTTCTGGATTGTTTACAGCATTTCCTAAGAAATCAATTTCCTTCTGCATTAAATATCCAACTACTGCTGTATCAACAAACTTTGTAACACCAACATTTGAACAATGTGCTCTATGAGCTGTACCAAATGCATCATTTACAAATACGTCACATAAAGAAGCTAATTCTTTTGAGAATTCTTCTCCGTTCTTTGTTTCTTCTGCTCTATAACGAGTGTTCTCTAATAATACAACATCACCATCGTTCATAGCTGCTACTGCTGCCTTTGCATTTTCACCAACAACAGTTGCATCTGCTGCAAATTTTACTTCCTGTCCTAATAATTCTGATAAACGAACAGCAACTGGAGCTAAAGATAATTCTGGCTTTGGCTCTCCCTTTGGCTTACCTAAATGTGAGCAAAGAATAACCTTTCCTCCGTCAGCAATCAACTTTTTGATTGTAGGCAATGCAGCAACCAAACGGTTTTCATCTGTAATTTTTCCATCCTGTAATGGTACATTAAAATCACAACGTACTAAAACTTTTTTACCTTTTACGTTAATATCATCTACTGATTTCTTATTTAACATTTTCATTTTCCTTTCTGAATTCATTTTTATTGAAAGAACAATTAAAATTTAAAAAACTTCTTTTTGTTCTTTTTTCTTATTCCAAAACTTTTTGCAAAGCAAAAAGGCCCGGTCCAAAAGACCGGACCTTTTTTAGGTCTATAAAAGTGCTTAACACTATTCTTCTTGAATTATGCTAATTCTGAGAAGTATTTGATTGTTCTAACCATCTGGCTTGTGTATGAGTTTTCATTATCATACCAAGAAACAACCTGTACTTCATATAAATCGTCAGCTACCTTAGAAACCATTGTCTGTGTAGCGTCGAATAAAGAACCAAATCTCATTCCAACGATATCAGAAGAAACGATTTCATCTTCGTTATAACCGAATGATTCATTTGAAGCTGCCTTCATAGCTGCATTGATACCTTCAACAGTAACATCTGTACCCTTAACAACTGCTGTTAAGATTGTTGTAGAACCTGTTGGAGTTGGAACACGCTGAGCAGATCCGATTAACTTTCCGTTTAATTCTGGAATAACTAATCCGATAGCCTTAGCTGCACCTGTTGAGTTAGGAACAATATTTACTGCAGCTGCACGAGATCTTCTTAAGTCACCCTTTCTCTGAGGACCATCAAGAGTCATCTGATCACCTGTGTAAGCATGAATTGTGCACATGATACCAGACTGGATTGCTGCATACTTATTTAATGCATCAGCCATAGGAGCTAAGCAGTTTGTTGTACAAGATGCTGCTGAAATTACTGTATCTTCAGCCTTTAATGTGTTATGGTTTACATTGTAAACGATTGTAGGAAGGTCATTTCCTGCTGGTGCAGAAATAACAACTTTACGAGCACCTGCCTTAATATGTGCAGAAGCTTTTTCCTTAGATGTATAGAAACCTGTACACTCTAATACAACGTCAACGTTTAATGCACCCCATGGGCACTTGCTAGCATCAGCTTCAGCGTAGATCTTGATTTCTTTTCCATCAACTGTGATTGAATCTTCTCCAGCTTTTACTGTATCAGCCTTTTCGTACTTACCCTGTGATGAATCATACTTTAATAAGTGTGCTAACATCTTTGGGCTTGTTAAATCGTTGATTGCTACTACTTCATATCCCTCTGCACCGAACATCTGTCTGAATGCAAGACGTCCGATACGTCCAAAACCATTAATTGCTACTTTTACTGCCATGTTTTGTTCCTCCTAAAAATTATAATTTTTAATGTATACTGCCTGTCCATGTTTTGCAAGCAAAACATTGCGAACAGTAATTCACAAAATTGTTTGTTCTTACAAACCTCGCTTATTATTTTATACAATTTGCTTGTAAAATGCAAGCGTTCTTTTCTTTTTTTTTCATTTCCAACCTTTTTTTTGTAAAAGAGACTTTTTTTGTATTTTTTTGTGCAACTTTCACAATAATTATAGATTGCACCATTATGTCAACTTTTATTCGGCTTTTTTCATTATTCGCCCAGCAAATTTCGATACAATGCTTCATACTTTCGTGCTGACGTTTCCCATGAAAAATCTGCCTGCATACAACGATCAATCATTTTATTCCATTCTCGCTTCTTGTTTTGGAACACATGTTTTGCATAGCGAATCGTATTCAACATTTCATGTGCATTATAATTTGCAAACGAAAAGCCTGTACCTGTACTTTCATATTCGTTATATGGTACTACAGTATCTTTTAATCCACCTGTTTCTCGAACGATTGGAACAGTTCCATATCGTAGACTCATAAGCTGACTTAATCCACATGGTTCAAACAAGGATGGCATCAAAAATGCATCACAGGATGCATAAAGCTTATGTGACATCTCATTTGCGTAATAAATATTAGCAGATACTCTGTCAGGATATTTCCACGCATAATGACGGAATAAATGTTCATATTTACCCTCACCAGTTCCAATTACAACAAGTTGTGTATCTTCATCGCATATTTCCTCGATTACATAGTCAACCAAATCTAAGCCCTTCTGATCGGTCAAACGACTACAAATTCCAATCATGAACTTTTTGTCATCTCTGACAAGCCCCAGTTCCTCTTGAAATGCACGTTTATTTTTTATCTTTTCTTTACGGAAATTTTTCTGTGTATAGTTTTGGTAAATACACGGATCTGTTTCCGGATTATAAACTTCATAATCAATACCATTTAAAATACCAGTCAAATCGTTTTCTCTTGCCCGAATCAATCCATCCAGACCTTCTCCATAAAATGGCATCTTTATTTCTTCTGCATATGTTTCGCTTACGGTTGTAATCGCATCTGCATATACCAGTCCACCTTTTAAATAATTTGCATCTCCATAAGCTTCCAGTTTATCTGATGTGAAATAATAAGAATTTAATCCTGTCATATCTTTTACTGCTTTTAAATCCCATACACCTTGGAATTTTAAATTATGAATGGTCATAACCATTTTAATACCGCGGAAAAACTCTCCACCATTAAAGGTATCTTTTATGTATACTGGTATCAATCCAGTCTGCCAATCGTGGCAATGTATGATATCCGGCCTAAAGTCTAACAAAGGCAATGCGGAAAGTGCTGCCCTTGAGAAAAATGCAAATTTCTCCATATCCTCATGAATATGATTATATGGCTGAAAACCACTAAAATAAAACTCATTATCTATAAAATAGTATTTGATGCCCTCGTATTCCGTCTCCAATATACCCACATACTGACTTCTCCAAGCCAATTTCATGTAAAAGTGGGTCTTATACTGCATCTGGTTTTTATATTCAACCGGAATGGCTGTATAATTTGGAATCATTACCCGTACATCAAACTCCTCTTTATTAAAATATTTTGGCAACGAGCCTACTACGTCTGCCAATCCCCCTGTTTTTATAAAAGGATACGCTTCTGAAGCGATAAATAGTACATTCTTCATACCGTTTTCCTCCTCCGTACTTTTACTCAATCCTTATTCAATTATAACTTATTTACACTTTCAATTAAAGTGCTTATTTTTATAATTATAAGCTCTATTGCTGCCGTTGCCATTTTTATTAGCTGCCTAAAATCAAAAAAGAACATTCAGGCAACAAATACCCTTTGCTTTTTTTATCCCCAATTTAACTTTTTATGTTTATTTCATGTAAACTTTTCCTATATTTCAATATTTCATCGACATAGTTCCATCTTTACAGACTATATTCTCATTTTGTATTCCAAACGTATCTTATCTGCAATCAATGCAACAAATTCTGAATTTGTTGGTTTTCCTTTTCCATTGCTAACGGTATATCCAAATAACTCATCAATGGTATCCATTTTTCCACGACTCCATGCGACTTCAATAGCATGACGGATTGCTCGCTCTACACGACTTGGTGTTGTTTTATGCTGCTTTGCGATCGTTGGATATAGTTGCTTTGTAATAGAATTAAGCATTTCTGAATCATTTACTGACATCATAATGGCATCTCTTAAATACTGATACCCTTTGATATGTGCAGGTACTCCAATTTCATGAATGATATTTGTGACATCCGTTTCTAAGGTATATTCCTTGCTTTTTTTACCATTTACATAAAATCTTCCCTTTGTATCTTCCAAGTTTTGGTCAGTAATTGATGCATATACCTGCTGTATTCTGGCAATCATAGCATCATAGTCAAACGGTTTCAGCATATAATAATCTGCCCCAACTTCAAAAGCTCTTTCCATCATACTCTCTTGACTAATTGATGACACTACAATAAATGCCGTCTTTACTGTTTCTTGTTTTTTTATACGCTCTATTACACTCAGTCCATCTAATTGTGTCAACAGTAAATCAAGTAACACAACATCCGGTTTCTTTTGGTTTATCATTTCCATTGCAGCCATTCCATCTGTCGCTGACCCTACAACATGTATTGCAGGATTATCTTCCAGTACACCCTTCATAATCTCAATCATTCTTTCGTTGTCATCTACTATAGCTACGTTAATGCTTGTCATGAAAAGTCCTCCATATATTTTCCTAGTCTTGTTTCTATGTTTCTAAATTGGCCGATATCAAACAAAATGATATTAGTTTTTCCACCCTTTTGCATTATATCTTTCTATTCGGCTTTTTTCAACTTTTTATCATCGCATAATTCGACACAGGCAGTAAAATAATACAAAAATTCTTACTTTTCGACATTTGCCACTTTTTGGAAGTGCTGATAATCTTTTACTGTTTTCCAGTCTCCGCCCCAAGTAAAACCATAGCTTTCAAACAATTTATATACTTCATCATTTCTTTGAATCATATAGTTTTTGTATTTTCCATCACATTTGCTGCTATCACGATCTGCATAAACAGCACCATTTTTTGGGCTGATTGTTCCACTGCTATCAATATATGGATTTATTTGTGGGTTTATGTCAATAGCACATCCATAGGAATGCTTCGACAAATGTGTACTTCCAGCTACCAGTCGATAATTAAAACAACTTGTATTGTTATCTTCCATTGAGGCTGTGTCATCTGCCCCATATTCATCGATCAGTTTCATCTTCTCAATCGGATAGTTACGTTTATACAGTTTATAAAATATTTCTACTACATCCTGCGCTATATCTTTATGTACAACCATTTCTCCAGATTTAATTTTCCCATCAAATCCATAATGTTTTAACGAAAGATACCGCAAATCAGAATACGAAATATCTTCATTCTTTTTATACGACTTTCCATCCATTCTTTTCTTGATAGCAGGGGGAATCGGTTGCATATAAAAGCCCATCTTATATATGTTTGCTTCTTCAGGAAGTACCACTACAGTAATCGAATCCCCACTCTCCTCCTGTCCTTTAGAATGACAGCTTATTACGCATTTTCCAGCCTTATTTGCAGTAATGGTACCTGTTTCGTCTATGGATGCCACCGAGCTATCCTCACTTTCCCATATAACATTTTTGTTCTCCACCAGCTTGTCATCTTCATAAACTTTCAGTGTCTTTTTTTGATTTTTCTTGAGATCCATTTCCTTTGTTTTATTCTTCTTTATCATTACCTTTGTTGTGTCTGTAGAACTTTTTGTTTGCTTTCCCACTTCTTGACACTTTTCTGCAAAAGGCTTCCAAAATAACAATACAACGATTAAAATAATTCCCAACACAATTCCAGTCTGTTTTTTATCCACTTTTCTCCAACTCCAACTCTTTTTTATTTTCGGTTTTCATATCACGTTAATCAACTATTTAAATGTCTGAAAACAGTAAACTATACATTCTACTCAGATTGATAGAATATAGAAAGAAAGGGGCTTTTCTATACACTTATCCCAGATAGTATAACATAAGGAACTCTCTTTGGCGAACTTTTATAGCATTATTTCCACCCATAGCTACCCTTATCTATATAAGTCACTCCCCCTATTCTCCCAACATATTTTCGATAAAAACCCCATATCCTTTCGTTGGATCATTTACAAATACGTGTGTTACCGCACCAACAATCTTACCATTTTGCATGATAGGAGAACCAGACATTCCCTGTACAATTCCATTTGTAAGCTGTAATAACTTTTTATCAGTGATGCGAAGTACCATATCTTTATTTCGATTATTTACATTTATTTTCTGAATTTCAATCTCATACTGTTCTACTTTTCCTTCTAACTGACATCTTATATATGCCTTTCCCACTTTTACCTGCTGTTTTAATGCAATGGGGTAGACATTGTCACCTTTATTGGAGTTGCCAAATAATTTTCCTTTTATGCCAAAGGCAGTGTTACTCTCAATGACTCCTAAGCAATTTTCTTCTCCTTTTTTTAAGTATCCTGTAATCTCTCCTGGTTGTCCTTTCTCTCCTTTTACTATTTTAAATATACCAGCTTCACAAACATATCCATCTTTAATCTCCATTAAAGAGCCTGTATCTATATCATTGATACCATGTCCTAATGCACCAAATTTTCCATCTTTTGTAACATAAGTAAGTGTACCAATTCCCTGTGTATCGTCTCTAACCCATATTCCTAGTTTAAAATTATTTTTTTCTGTTTCCACCGCACGAATTAAAACTTTTACAACTTCCTCTCCTCTTTTCAATTGCAATATTACCTTGGAATCCTTTAATCGTTCTAACTCCTTTATAAGTTCTTCTTTATTTTCGACCTTTACACCATTTATTTTTTCTATATAATCTCCTGTTTGCACAATATTCTTTGCTGGTTCTACCGACTGTCCATTCATAGAAACAATTGTCCCCGTCCCAAGAATCAACAACCCTTTCGTATCTATTTTTATTCCTATTACTTCTCCTCCCGGATATACCTCCTGCTCATCAATCACATTTAAAGATATACTATGCAAAGGCAAAATTCCAAACAGTTTTAGTCGAATGTTATAAGAACCTTTTTCCTGTGCATACAAGGAAAAAGGCTCTCCAAAATTAAATATTATATTTTGCTTTATCTGCTTTGTCTGGTTTGAAATAACCTGTGTCGTTCCTTTTTCCATGCTCGCCTCAAGCGGCAGTGAAAATGCAAACTCTTCCTCTTGGTTTTCATACATATATAATTTGTTCGGAATTCTCTTTTCCAATTTGATATATAGAAAAGAGAAAATCAATATAATATCGATTACCAAAAATAATAACAACAGCAGTCTGTATTTTTTCTTTCCGTCCACATGCCTTCCTCCCTCTTGCATAGTATCATTGTTAATCATAGTATCTCTAAAATAAACGTTCCTATTCGCAGAAAGAGTAGATATGCTTATTAATTCAAAATAACTCTCCTTTTGTCTATATTTTATTTAAGCCGCCTTTTTTTGTTTTGCTAATTTTTTCATCTCCTGTGCATTTTTTCTCACTGCATCTGTAATCTCTGCTCCACCCAACATTCTAGCCAATTCGTCTACACTTCCCATCTGACTGAGCGAACGAATATGCGTTGCTGTCTTTTCTGACTCAACAAATTTTTCTATAATAAAATGTTCATCTGCCATAGCTGCAATCTGTGGTAAATGTGTAATACATAACACCTGATGCTTTCCAGCAATAAGAGCCATCTTTTCTGAGACTTTTTGAGCAGTTCTTCCACTAATTCCTACATCTATTTCATCAAAGATTAATGTCTCTACCTCATCTTGCTGTGCCAATACGGACTTTATCGCCAACATAATACGAGATAATTCTCCCCCTGATGCAACCTTTCCTAAGGAACGAACCATCTCTCCTGGATTGGTAGAAATAAGGAATTCTACATCATCAATTCCCTTCGCTGTATAATGCTCCTTTTCTGATACATTAATTTCAAATTGTACATCTAGAAAATTAAGTTCCAATAAGGCCTTTTTAATTTTTTCTGCTAATTTGTCTGCATTTTTCTTTCTACAACTGCTCAAACGTTCTGCACACTGTAAATATGCCTTTTTCTTCTTATCAACACGTTTTTTCAATCCTTCTAAATATAAATCATATTCTTTATATTGCTCTATCTTTTCTTCTAGTTCTTCATAGTATGCCATAATTTGTTCAACAGAATCGCCATATTTCATTTTTAAATTATGATACATATTCAATCTGTTTTCTATCTCCATAAATTCTGCTTCATCATATTCCATATCTCCCATATAGTCTTGTAACTGATAATTAAAGTCATTTACCAGTCCTTCTATGTTTTGAAGCTGTTCCAGCATTTTTCCTAAGGATTCATCATATTCAGAAACTTTGCAAAGCTGTCTGGCTGCATGTCCAATCTGATCATTTACTGCCATCATTCCTTCTGCTGTAATTTGGTGTACTCCCTGCAAATTTTCTACAATCTGTTGTGCATTGGCATAACGTTTATAGGAATTTGCTAATTCCTCGTCCTCTCCTTTTTTTAACTTTGCCTGCTCTATTTCATTCTTTTCATATTCCATAAAAGCAAGTTGTCTTGCACGCTCTTCCTGTGAGACATCCTTTTTTTGGTACTCTTCTAACGCCTTTTTATAATCTTTGTATAGCACTGCCGTCTGCTCTAATTCGGTCTCAATCTCCTGTTTACTATACTGATCTAAGATATCCAGATGTTTTTCTTTTGACAAAAGCGATTGATGTTCATGCTGTCCGTGTATATCAATTAAATATCCTGATAACTCTCGGACCGTTGCCATAGTAACTGTTTCCCCATTTATCTTGCATACACTGCGATTCTTCATAATCTTACGAGATAAGATAATCTGATTTCCTTCTATTGGCAACTCCATCTCACGCATTTTATCAAAAACACTATCCTGTTTCATCTCAAATACAAGTTCAACAAGCCCATAATCAGCTCCTGCACGAATCATATCAGACGAAGCTTTTCCCCCCAATGCCATATTGATCGAACCAATAATAATTGATTTTCCTGCTCCCGTCTCTCCTGTAAGAATATTCAAATGATTTTTAAAATCTACTTCTACTTCATCAATAATTGCTAAATTTTTTACATGTAAACTAACTAACATAACATCAGCCTCCACTTAATCCCAAACATTTGTTTGCTTTTATAATAGCACACATATGTTCGATTGTAAAGTAGGTATTGTTATCTACTTTATTTCTTCTATTTTTCAAAAGAGCCATGTTAAACTCATTTATTCTTTCAAGAAACCTCATAATGCCAGCCACATAAATCTTCTAAAACAAAAAGAAACCTCTGCCTTTTGACAAAGATTTCTTTTTGTTTTATTTATTTTATTTTTGTAATTCTAACGCTACAATACAGTTTAACTCCACGAACGGTAGCTGTTATGGTACATCTTCCGACCTTTCTTCCTACCACTTTTCCATTTGTTACTCTGGCAATTGCCGGATCAGAGGAGGTCCATTTTACTGTATCGCTAATTTCCTCCACCCACAGATCATCTGAATCATACTGTTGCATTGTGATAGATGTTTTATTTAACCCAACTACTGTCACATTAATGCTAGTCTCCTGTCCACTGGATGCTGACACAATAATGGTCGCTGTTCCCGGTCTGATTGCCTTGATACGACCCTTAGAGGTTACCGTTGCTACTGACCTGTTGTCACTTGCGTATCGTATCCGATCCGTTGTGTCAGATGGAGAAATTACTACAGATGCATTTTGTGAAGTTCCTTTTACCATAACAATATCCGATGCACTGACCGTCATAGATGTCACAGGAACTCTCTTTTCAACCTTTACCACACATGTTGCTTTAATATTACTTCCATCTGTTGTTTTTACACTGATTTTAGCTGTACCTTCGGCTACTCCTGTTACCTTTCCTTTGCTGCTTACAACCGCAATACTAGAGTTTGAACTACTCCATTTTACCCTTTTATTTGATGCATTGGAAGGTCTAACTTTTGCCTTTAATAGCCTTGAATTCCCTTCATATAATTTAATATAGGATTGACTGATGCTTAATCGGGTTGCTCGTCTAATAACACGAATTTTACAAGTTGCATACTCTCCACTTCCGTCAGTTGCTTTTGCCTTAATTGTACATGTTCCAAGTTTTTTAGCCGTCACTTTACCTCGACTATTTACGGTAGCAACCTTTTTATTGCTGCTTGTCCATTTTACAATTTTATTCGTAGCACCATTGGATGAAACAGTGGCTTTTAATTGTATATTTTTTCCAACGGTAAGTTTGTAACTTGTATGATTTAATTTTACAGAAGTTACCTTTTCTACTACAGATACAAAACAACTAGCTGTATATCCACCATCTTTCGATACACATGTTATCATGGATGTTCCGCCTTTTATACCTTTTACTTTACCACTTGTACTTACCGTAGCAACTGATTTATTAGAGGAGGACCAAGTCACCTTTTTGTTGGATGCATTTGATGGTGTAAAAATAGGCTTTAACGTAAATGTTGCTCCAACGGTTATCGTCTTTTTCGATTTATCAAGCGTCATATTTCCAAGCTTGTTATTTACCGCTACCATAATCTGTGCCATTTCACCTGAAGCAATTCTTGCAAAAATAACCGTATTACCTACTGATACTCCAGTAATGGTTCCATCGCTATTTACCGATGCAATCTTGCTATTTTGTGAGGACCAATTAATCAAACGTTCTGTACTGTCCTCTGGTGTAAATGTAACTCCAACGGTATAGGAATCACCTACTCCTAAGGTTAATTCTGTCATTTCCAGACTAATGCCTGATGCCTGTTGCGTTACGGTCACCTTACATGTCTCTGAATATCCATCTTCACTTGTAACAACAATATAAGTAGAACCTGCTTTTTTTCCTACTACAGTACCTGTGTTATCCACAGTTGCAATGGAAGAATCTAAGGACTTCCAAGTTAATACAGTAGTTGCCCCTTCTGGTGCCAAAACATATCCTATTTTCTCGCTGTGTCCATTTTCCAAGACGATTTCACTCTTGCTTAATGTAATGCCTGTAGACTTTTCAGTTACTGTAATTTTACAAGTTGCTGAATATCCATCGGCAATGGTAGCCATAACATAAGTTTCTCCTACTTTATGCGCTGTAATGACTCCGTTTTCTCCAACAGAAACAATTTCTGGGTTCATTGATTTCCAAGAAATTGGTGAAGTTGCATCTTCAGGCGTCAATACATATGGTATGACATAAGTAGAACCGTTGGCAATAGTTATCTCTTGCTCTAAAAATTCAATATTTGTTGCTGCCTGGGTTACACTGACACTACATATATCTGATTTTCCCTCAGATGTAGTAGCAATAATGTATGTCTTTCCAGCTTTACATCCTGTTACTTCACCTTTTGCATTTATCGTTGCAATCGTTTCATCCAAGGATGACCAGGTTACATTTGTCGTAGACCCTTCTGGAGCCAAACTGTACCCAAGTCCTTTGGTTTCTCCCACATCAACAGTCAACTCATGGGAATTTAATGCAATCGATTCGGCCTCTTGTTTAATAGTCAACCAACACTCTGCATAAATAGAATGTGTAGGATCATAACTAGGTGATACATAAATACGAACTCTACCAGGTGCCTTCAAAGTAACAAGACCTTCGTTATCAACCGTTGCTAAAGCTGGATTTTCTGACTTCCAGATTAAAGTATTATTTGCTGCTGTCTCTGGCTTACATTCTGCCACAAGTCTTACATATTCCTGCTTCAAACTTACTGTCATATTGTCTGTTGGTAATGTCAGACTTTCTATTTCTGAAACAACGTCAATCTTACAAACTGCAGCAACATAATTATCCTGATTTAAAGCTGTAAGTATCGCTGTTCCCGCTTTTACACCAGTTACTACAACACTCTTATTATCCGATGACACATTGATTGTAAATACACTGGTATCACTACTCATCCATTTTAATGGTGCTTCGTTTCGATCTGGTGTAAAGGAAGCAGTAATTGTCTTTGTTCCGCCTTCAACAATCTTTGTCTCTGTTTCGCTTAATTTTAAATTTTGTATCGTCTCATCGACTTTAACTTTACAAGTTGCCACTTTAACACTACCATCTGACATCTGCTGTGTCACAGTAATGGTTACATCTTTATCTGTCTTTGCTATACCTTTTATTAAACCATTTTGATCTACGGTTACATATTTTTCATCACTACTCTTCCATGTAAGTTCTCCATCATAAGAACCTGTTACCACAAACAATTGCATCTCACCACCAACTGGTAAACTGATATTGCTCATGTTTAATAAAAGATTGTCCACAATACGAACGTCAAAGGAAGCAACCGTTTTCTGCGAGCTAATCTCTACTACATTTATCCAGATAAAGTTATTTTCTGTCTCCTGTAATGCCTCAATCACTTGATTGGTACGGTCATACTTGATATATGGAGTTGTAACTTCCTTACTGGTATCATTTTTCAAATATGTTGATACTTTGTACTTTGTTGTTAAATCCTTGAGACTAACATTTAACGCTTCTGCAAGATTTAATTTATCTCCTTTGTTCAAGTTGACATTACGATCGCCTAAATTAGAGTTAATCTTAACGCTTACTGTAACTGCCTTAATATTTCCAATATCTGTTCCCGTCTTGGATGCTTTTATTTCTTCTTCTGTATATAACCCATTTGGATAAAATTTAATATTATAGCTTCCTGCTTTACCTATTAATTTTAATTTATCTCTGGATTCTTCACTTACTGATTTTAATTGTATCAAGTCAGAAGCCTTATCTTCATCAAAGGAGGTCTTTAGTAAAGTATAATCTCCTCTGTTCTCATCATACTGATAAATTGCCCATTGCATTCTTGCCTTGATACCTTCTGCTTCGGATGTAAAATGTGCATTTGTTTCCATAATTGCACCTGTATCAACCGTGTAGGAATCATTTGTTGCACTTTGCCCATCAATTCCTTTAATCTTTGGTAATACATAAACATCCAATGTGGCTGTATTGGTTCCATCATCTACTTTAATTGTAGTCTTTCCAGCTCCTACCGCATTTAAAACAGCTTCAGAACCTGTAACCTGCGTACCCGTTCCTGAAGTTGAACCGATGCAAACTACATTTTCATTTTCACTTGTCCATGTCAAGTCATTTGCGTTTTTTAATCCTATGGAAATCTTTGTAGAAGAAGGATATTTTGAACTGCTATCATCCTTAGAAAGCACTGCTACCTTTTCTTTATCGCTATCTTTCACACGATAAAATACTTTTTGATTCGAAGTATCAATTCCCCACTTTACTTCTACATAACAGGTAATTTCTTTGGTTTCACTTCCTCTGGTTATGGTTGCTTTTATCGGTGTTTTACCTGTACCAGATATTTTTATGTTACAACTTTTTGATGTAGCGTTTTCCAATGAAACTATCTTTTGATTGAGATCCGTCAATTCCCATTTTATTACATCTGAATTCTCTGTCCCATTAAGTGTCAACGTTTCATCATTGGTTATTGTAACGCTGCCTCCATCTACCACATGCGTAAATGGATCTCCTCCTGTTGTCACATAAATATCACTCAAATTTGCCGCTTCAGACTTCATTCCCCAGCGAATTGCAAATATACTGATCGTCAGCATAGCAATCAGCATAACATAAATATGCAGACGTTTCCTTTCCTTCTCTCTTTGCGCCCATTCTTTCATGATAATCTCCTCCCTTTCTATCATTTCAATCCAGTCTTATCACAAAAAATAATATGATAGCTTTCTTTTTTTACACAAATAAGCCTTTCTATTTTTTATCGACATTTCCCGCCGATTCACTAATAGAGAATAAAAAAACTCAGACAAAAATATATTTTTTGCCTGAGCCTTCTTTTAAAAATTGTGCAATCATCTGCCAAATTCTTTACACATTAAAATTTAAGAACTGACTATGCGGTTTTAGCTGCACAATCTTTCTGCCCAGCTAAATTATTACAAAATTACT
>FR899719.1:0-19603 GCA_000437275.1 Clostridium sp. CAG:411
GATTGTGATAAAATGTAGATACCCAATAACATACCGTCCTAATAGAAATGGGATGTCTACTTTCGTCTTTGTTTGTATAGATAGAATATTTACAGAAAAAGTAACATATAGTATTTATAATGCAAAATGGTGATTTTATGAATCAGAATGAAGAAATGTTAAAATGTATCAGAGTGGGGCTGATTGGACTTTCAGCGTTTTTACTTGTAGTGATAGGTGTGTACTCCTTATCTGATGCGGTATCTGTATATGTTGCATCGCAGGAGAAAAAGCTACCAATTTATTGTGTAGAAAAAGAGAAACCACAGGTTAGTCTGAGTTTTGACGCAGCGTGGGGAAATGAAGACACACAGGCAATTTTGGACGTTTTAGATAAATACAAAATAAAGGTTACCTTTTTTATGACTGGTGGATGGGTGGATCAATATCCAGAGGATGTCAAAAATATTGCAAAGGCTGGACATGATTTGGGAAATCACAGTCAGAATCATAAACAGATGTCACAACTTTCGGCTACACAATGCGAAGAGGAGATTACAGTAGTAAATGACAAAGTGCGGGAACTTACCAAAAAAACACCGCAGTTATTCCGTCCGCCATATGGAGATTATAATGATACGCTGGTGGAAACTGTGGGAAAGTGTGGATGTTATTGTATTCAGTGGGATGTGGACAGTTTAGATTGGAAAAATTATGGTGTAGATTCGATTGTATCTACAGTGTTGAATCATAAGGCGCTTGGAAATGGTTCTATCATCCTAATGCATAATGGTGCGAAATATACGAAAGATGCATTACCAGCTGTCATTGAGGGATTGCAGAAAAAAGGGTACGAAATTGTACCGATATCAAAACTGATTTATAAGGAAAACTATGAAATAAATCATGAAGGTCGTCAAGTATCATTAGGCGAAAAGGAAAAGAAAGCAGATGTAACGCCTGAAGCAACAGAGTAGAGTAAAAATGAGATATGTTGAGGAATACATACAAATATTGTATAATTATAGATAAATGTAAAATATATGAGTAAAACGAAAGAGGGAAAACTATGTTTGGTGCCAAAATACAGAAGAAGATTATTGGGTTAGGGAGTACAATAATCATAGTTATGTTACTAATTTTTAATATACCTGTATATGCAGCGGAACGGAAGGAAAGTTCTGAAGGTGCAGTGGAAATGGCAGAGGAAGCCGAAACATTGGATATTATAAATTTTACATTAAGTGAAGCTGCACCCTTAGCGGTTGGTAAGCCGATTCTAATGAGTGCAAAAGGGATTGGTGGATGTGGCAATTATCGATACAAATTTTATGTATTGGATAAGCAGAGTGGGATTTCTGTTTTTTATCAAAATTTTTCCGTGGATAATGTGGCAAAGTGGACACCCAAAAGACCGGGAAATTATGCTATTTACGTTTTGATACAGGATTGTGTTTCGGGTAATGTGATAAGTAGTGTAAAAGAGTTTCAGATAGTAAAAAGAATTGTAGTAAAAAGTTTTAAAATTACAAAAATAAAGAGTAGAAAAGTAAAATTTAAGATAAAGGCTACAGGATATGGAACTTTGCGGTACAAAATAGCAGTAAAGAAAGTGAAAGGAAAACAGACTACGATAAAAAAATATGGAAAAAGCAAGACTAAAATATACACATTTAGAAAAAAAGGAAAATATATCATATATTTATATGTAAAAGATGCAAATGGAACGGAAAAGATTATAAAGAAGAGCATTATTCTTCATTAAAAGGAAGATATTTATTATTGAATAGAGTTATAAAGGAAAACAAGCATTTCATTCATTATATGGAATGCTTGTTCTTCTTATGCGTATTTTATGTTCCATGCTAAAAGATTAAAAAAAACTCTGTAAAATATACATATATTTTTTGAAATTCGGTTGATAAAATTGTGAAAAAATGTTAAAATAAATTAGTTAATGTAGTTTAAAATAGTGAAGGTGCCTAGAAGGAGGAAAAACTATGGTAAATGAGAAACTAAAAAAGTCGTTGGCTGTTGCAATGGCTGCGAGTTTAGTTGCTACTAGCTTTCCGGTTGCTAGTTATACTAAGGTCTTGCAGGCGCATGCAAAAACAGCAAATAAAAATGAGACAAGTACCCTAGCAGGAGATACAGGTGTCTCAAAGGATGATGATGGTGTGTATAAAGTGACAATGGATGATACTGGAAAAATCACCGCTGATGAAGATGTTGCAGCAGATGTAAATACACCTTTTTCATGGGATAATGCTAATGTGTATTTTGCACTTACAGATCGATTTTATAATGGAGATACATCGAATGATCATTCTTATGGAAGATCAGAAGGTGAAGCAAACGCAGCAGATTATAAAAATAGAACTGGTACTTTTCATGGCGGCGATTTAAAGGGAATGACGGAAAAGATAGAGGAAGGCTATTTTGATAAACTTGGAACAAATGCTATCTGGATTACTGCGCCATATGAACAGATTCATGGTGCATTATGTGCTAGCAAATTTAAACATTATTCTTATCATGGATACTACGTATTAGATTATACAAATGTAGATGCTAATATGGGAACAGAAAAGGAATTAGAGACATTTATTGATACAGCACATGAGCATGGTATACGAGTGATTTTTGATATCGTTATGAATCATGCAGGATATGCAGATGCTAAAACTGCCAATGAATATGGATTTGGTAAATTGGCATCAAATTGGAAGGATATTTATTATACATGGGATGAATCGCAGTATCAGTGGTATAATGATTATACAGGCGAGGCTGCTCAAAACGGTTCTCAAGGTATGATGGATCCATCAGGAGATTGGACCACTAATTGGTGGGGAAGTAGTTGGGTTAGAGCAATCGGAAGTCGATTTAATGGATATGATGGTAGTGAAGGAGATAGCAATGAAATTACAAAATGCTTAGATGGATTGCCAGATTTTAAAACAGAAACTACCAATGATCCAGGAATACCTGGTATCTTGAAAGCAAAATGGACAAAAGAGGGTACATATGACGAAAAAGTAGCTAGTACAAAGGCTAATATGAGTGCAAGAGGATTGTCACCAAGCGTTACAGGTTACATAGCTACATGGTTGAGTGATTGGGTTGAAAAATATGGAGTTGATGGCTTCCGTTGTGATACAGCAAAACATATTGAAACAAAAGAATGGGGAAAATTAAGTAGTGCATGTAGTAAGGCATTGGAAACATGGAGAAAAAATAATCCGAACAAGCCAGGGGCACAATGGACTGATGATTTCTGGATGACAGGAGAGCATTGGGGACATGGTGTTGGTAAGGATGCATATTATACAACTGGTGGATTTGACTCTATGATTAATTTCTCTTATCAGCGTAATTATAATAAAAAGCCACAGGAAATGGAAAGTATTTATTCAGATTATGCACAAAAAATCAATAATGATTCTAGTTTCAATGTATTAAGTTATATTTCTTCTCATGATACACCATCTTCTAGATCAGATGAGTTTAAGTATTCTTTGCTTAGTGCACATGATGGTGGAACTTCTGGTATTTCATTATTGTTATTACCAGGTGGCGTACAAACATATTATGGTGATGAATCTGGAAGAACAGAGTGGAAAAGTCCTTCAGGATGTACAGGAGATCAGATTGTACGTTCGGATATGAATTGGAATTCAATGGATACAGCAAGATTAGAGGTATGGCAAAAGGTAGGACGTTTTAGAAGAAATCATATTGCTGTAGGAGCAGGTCAACATAAGAAAATTTCTGATTCTCCGTATACATTCAGCAGAACTTATAAGGGAAAAGCTACAGTGGGTGCAGAAACAAAAACAGATTATGAAGATAAGGTAGTTGTTTCACTTCCTGGTAGTGCAGGAACCTATGACGTAGATGTAAGTTCTGTGTTTGATGATGGAACAACATTGTTGGATTCTTATTCAGGAGAAGAATATACAGTTAACGGTGGAAAAGTTTCTGCAACTTGTGATAGTAAGGGTGTAATTTTACTAGGAGAGATATCAGATACAACACCAAAAGCAAAAGTTACAGCTAGTGTAGGAGATAAGAGTGCTTATACAGAAGACAAATTTACAACAACAATTAAGACTGAGAATGTGACAGATGCAACTTACCAGATTAATGACTGTACACCTGTTTCCTTTACAGATAGTGCAGATATTACAATTGGAGAAGATACAGCATATGAAGAGACAACAACAGTTAAAGTAACAGGAAAATCAAGTATTGATTCGTCAGAAGTAAGCAAAACATTTACTTATAAACGTAGTAAAGAGCCAACAGTTGGACAGGCAAGTGAAGGTTTCTATCTTCGTATGAGTAAAGCAGCATATGAGAAGGCAAGTGGACAGACTGGAGTACCTTTGGTATGGATTTATGATGATAAAGCCTCTTATTCTGGTGCAAGTTGGGATTCTAGAGATAAGATGACTTTAGACGAAACGGGAGAATACTATGTTTGGCAGAAGGATACATTGACTTCTGAGGTATATGTTATTGTAACAGCACCGGATGCAGATACATGGCGTTCTGTTCCGGATAAAAAGAATGGTGGAACTGTAAAGGGAACCTTAGAATTAGATCCTTCTAAGGAATATACAGATGCAGATCAGATTAAGACAATTACACTTGCAACGGGTGAAAAGGCAACTGTAACGGTTAAATATGTAGATAGCCAAGACAAGGAATTAAAGACTATTACGCGTGTAGGTGCAGTGGATGCTAATTATACGGTATATGCACCAAAGACATTATCTACAGTTTCAGGATATGAGTTGGCAGAAGGACAGGATACTTCTAAGACAGGAAAGTTTACAGCAGAAGAGCAGACAGTTACGTTTACTTATACTAAGGTGGGTGAAGTTATAACACCAACCCCTGAAGTAAAAACACCGGACCCAACGGTAACACCAACAGATGATGTTACACCAACACCAACAGAGGTTGTTACAACCGTAGAGCCAACACAAGAACCAACAGAGGCACCAACAGAAGGACCAACACAAGAACCAACACAAGAACCAACGCAAGCACCAACACAGGAGCCAACCGCAGTGCCAACAGAAACACCAAAGACATTGGAGGCTAAGGTTTCTACAAATCCAGCTACAAAACAGATTGCAGGATACGCAGTAAAGATTACTGGATATGCAGCAAATGGTTCTGGAGATTATAAGTATCGCTTTATAGTAGAAGATGCATATGGAAACTTTGTTTATACAAAGGCATATACTTCAACTGCATCAGGTACATGGAAACCAAGAAGTGCAGGTGAGTATGTGATTACGGTATATGTAAAAGATGAAAAGAGTGGAAAGATTACAACTGCTTCTAAAGATTACAAAGTAACTTCAGCACTTTCTGTTAAGAAATTTGATGTAAAGCGTTTGAAGAAATTACAGTATCAGTTAGAGTCTTTAGCATCTGGCGGAGCAGGAACTTATAAATATCAATTCTCTTATACTTACAAAGGAAAAACAAAGATTATTAAGAAATATTCAAGTAAGAGAATTTGCAAGAATGCGTTTACAAAAGCAGGTGTTTATAAAATAACAGTTTCAGTTAAAGATAAAAAGGGAAAAGTAGTGAAAAAGACAAAAACTGTTAAAGTGAAATAGTGAAAAAATAGCTTCATTCATTTGAATGAAGCTATTTTGATTCATAAAAGAAGAGTTAGATAGATATGATAGAATAGAGGATAAGTTATGAAAATTGTGTATATTTTTAGGTTTTGGAATAGAAGCTAGAAATTAAAATAGTTCTATTGAAAAACTGAAAAGGAATTAGAATTGCTTGTTAAAAATAGTCCTTTTGATTAAAATTATAGAAAAAATTAGTTAAAATTAACAAAAAAGCATGCATAAAAAGAAAAAATATGGTATTATAGTATAAAGGGATGAATGTATGATTAGATTCTAAATAAGTTAGGCTAGATAAATAGAGGTCTATTAATATTTTAGGGTAGATTTATAAAGAGGAGGGATTACTATGAATAAAGTAGTAACAATCAGCAGACAGTATGGCAGTGGAGGACGAGAAATAGGAAAGAAGTTGGCAGAACATTATGGGATTCCTTTTTATGACAATGAGATTATTTCTAATGCAGCAAAAGAAAGTGGTTTTGCAGAAGTTGCGTTTGAACGTGCAGAAGAAAAAGCTACAAATAGCCTTTTATACACGCTTGCGATGGGAATGAGTGCATATGGAAACATGGATATGGGGTTTAGTACCATGTCGGTGGATGATCAATTATATTTAGCAGAAACGAAGGTGACAAGACGTTTTGCACAGCAAGGTCCATGTGTTATTGTAGGAAGGTGCTCGGACTATGTATTGCGAGATCAAACAAATGTTGTAAATGTATTTGTTACAGCGGATGTTACGGCAAGAGTAGAACGGGCAATTGAAGAGTATGGGTTGCCTAGGCCAAAGGCAGAAGAAAACATTATTAAGTTTGATAAGAGGCGTAATAACTATTACAATTTTCATACAGGACAAAAGTGGGGAGATATAAACAATTATCATTTGGTAATTCGCAGTGATTTTGGAGGAATTGACCATGCAGTGGATACTTTGATTACATATCTTGAATAGTGATTTTTGTGTATGTCTAATATACATTGGTTGAAAAAAAACAAAATATGTTATATAGTAGTAGATAGTGTGTTTGCACTATCTACTATTTTTGTGCAGGCAGCGATTCAGAGTTTTCTATTATATGGAAAATTGGAAATTGCTTTGGCTAATTTGAAAAATTAGCAAATATATGTTTCGTAGTTAATATATGGTTGCCTTTGTTATGAAAGTATTTTAACGTTTTATATGAATGGAATAATATGGAATAATATTGTGGTTTGATTATTATGCTTTTATGAAAATGGTACGATAGTTAGGTGAAAAACAGTTTTGATAACAGAACGGAGGAAATTATGAAAACAGTAAGAACAAGATTTGCACCAAGTCCTACAGGAAAAATGCATGTAGGAAATTTGAGAACTGCGTTATATGCATATTTAGTTGCAAAACATGAAGGTGGAGATTTTATTTTAAGAATCGAAGATACAGATCAAGAGAGATTTGTAGAGGGTGCAATTGAGATTATCAATCGTACTTTGCAGGAAACAGGGCTGATTCATGATGAAGGACCAGATAAAGATGGAGGAGTAGGTCCTTATGTGCAGAGTGAGAGACAAAAACAGGGAATCTATTTACAGTATGCAAAGCAGCTTGTAGAAAAAGGTGAGGCATATTATTGCTTTTGTACAAAAGAAAGATTAGCCGGACTGTCAAGTAAAGTTGGTGATAATGCAGAAGGAAAAGAAATTGTACAATACGATAAGCATTGTTTGCATTTAACGAAGGAAGAAGTAGAAGAAAACCTTGCAAAAGGATTGCCATATGTAATTCGCCAGAATAACCCAACAGAAGGGACTACTACATTCCATGATATTATTTATGGAGATATTACAGTAGATAATTCGGAATTGGATGATATGATTTTGATTAAATCAGATGGATACCCAACTTACAATTTTGCAAATGTGGTGGATGATCATTTGATGGGAATTACACATGTTGTTCGTGGTAATGAATATTTATCATCTTCTCCAAAATATAATCGCTTATATGAAGCATTTGGATGGGAGGTACCAGAATATATTCATTGTCCTCTTATTACAGATGAGACGCACAAAAAATTAAGTAAAAGATGTGGACATTCTTCATTTGAAGATTTATTGGAGCAGGGATTTTTACGTGAAGCCATTGTAAACTTTGTTGCGTTATTAGGTTGGAGTCCAGAAGAGGATCGAGAGATTTTTTCACTGGAGGAATTGGTTCAAGCATTCGATTATCATCGTATTAACAAAGCACCTGCTGTATTTGATATGGTAAAATTAAAATGGATGAATGGCGAATATATGAAAGCTATGGACTTTGATACATTTTATGACATGGCATTGCCTTATATCAAGGCTGTCATCAAAAAGGACATGGACTTTAAACGAATTGCAGAAATGGTAAAAACGCGTATCGAAGTATTTCCTGATATTGCAGGTCATATTGATTTCCTTCAGGAGATGCCAGAATATAGCGTAGATATGTATACACATAAGAAAATGAAAACAAATCCAGAAAACTCGTTAGAGTTATTGAAAGAAGTATTACCAGTATTGGAACAACAGGAGGATTACTCCAATGATGCATTGTTTGAACGTTTAAGTGCATTTGGAAAAGAAAAAGGATATAAGACTGGTTTTGTTATGTGGCCAATTAGAACAGCAGTTTCTGGTAAGCAAATGACACCAGGAGGTGCTACAGAATTAATGGAACTATTAGGCAAAGAGGAAACGATAGTGCGAATTAAAGCAGCAATTGAAAAATTGTCTTAGGATAAAAAGAAGGGTTTTGTTTGGTTGCAAAGCCCTTTTTTTCATGCTATAGTTAGATATTGTAGTGCAAATAGGAAGAATACACAGTTTGGGATAGGAAAGAAATGATGTCGGAAATGAAAAGTATGCCAAAATTTAATAAAGCGCAAAAACAGGCGGTAGAACATAACAAAGGACCAATGATGGTATTGGCTGGGCCTGGGGCAGGAAAAACGCTGGTAATTACATATAGGACCAAGACTTTAATTGAAAAATATGGAGTGGAGCCTGGAAAAATTTTAGTTATTACTTTTACAAAGGCGGCTGCGGAAGAAATGAAAGTGCGTTTTCAAAATATTATGGATGGGAAGTATGTACCTGTTCGTTTTGGAACCTTTCATGCTGTATTTTTTTCTATTTTGAAACATGCGTATCACTATACAGCATCCAATATTATTCGGGAAAGTGAGAAAAAAAGGATATTATTGGAAATTGTTGAAAATATGGAACTGGATATAGAGGACCTGAATGAATTTATTCAGGATATGGAAAATGAAATTAGTCTGGTAAAGGGAGAAATGCTTTCCTTGGAGCATTATTTTCCGATGAATTGTGCAAAGGATATATTTCAAAAGGTATATACAAGATATAATCAGGCGTTACAAAGACGAAAATTGATTGATTTTGATGATATGCTTGTATATTGTTATGAATTATTAACCCAGCGTCCAGATATATTGAAAATGTGGCAACAGCAGTTTCAATATATCTTAATAGATGAGTTTCAGGATATTAATAAAGTACAGTATGATATTATTCGATTGTTGGCTCGTCCTAATAATAACTTGTTTATTGTAGGTGATGATGACCAGTCTATTTATCGTTTCAGAGGGGCAAAGCCGGAGATTATGCTTCAGTTTGAGGAAGTGTATCCATCGGCAAAGAAAGTCCTTTTAGATGTCAATTATCGTTCGACAGCCTGTATTGTAGAGACAGCCTCTATGGTGATTGCACATAATAAAACAAGATTTCCGAAAAATATACGAACAGACAATGAACGGGGACAGGAAGTAGCAATACGTGAATTTGAGGATTTGAAACAGCAGAACGAAAAAATTATTGAAAAGGTGCGAGAGTATCAAAAGCAGGGGATGCCTTTATCGCAAATTGCAGTATTATTTCGAACGAATATGCAACCAAGGGCATTGATTGGAAAATTTATGGAATATAATATTCCTTTCTGTGTCAGAGAACAGATCCCTAATATTTATGAACATTGGATAGCAAAAGATATAATCGCTTATATAAAATTGGCACAGGGAAAGCGAGATCGAAGCCTGTTTTTAAAAGTGGCAAATCGCCCGAAACGTTATTTGAGCCGTCAGATTTTTGATACGCAGGAGATTTCTTTTGAACGGTTACGTTTATTTTTTGAGGATAAAAAGTGGATGCAGGAGCGATTAGAGCAGTTTGAGGATGACTTGTTAGCATTAAGTCATATGACTCCTTATGCAGCAATCAATTATATACGAAAAGCGATTGGGTATGATGAATTTTTAGAAGAATATGCACAGTTTCGTCATATAAAAGTGGAAGAACTTTATGAAATACTGGATGAATTATCAGACCTTGCGAAACCTTTTCAAAACTATAAAGAATGGTTTGAAAATATGGAACAGTATGCATTAGAGTTGGAAAAGCAGGTAAAGAAAAAGAAAGATGTACAACAGGAGGATGCAGTAGCATTTGTAACGATGCATGGCTCTAAGGGATTGGAATACGATATTGTGTTTATTGTAGATGTAAATGAAGGAATTATTCCACATCAAAAGGCTGTATTGGAGGAGGACATTGAAGAAGAAAGGCGAATGTTTTATGTTGCAATGACTAGAGCAAAGAAAGAGCTGTATATTTATTTTGCAAAGGAACGTTTTAGTAAGGAATTTACTATGTCGCGATTTTTGGCAGAACTGTTGGATAATACGGATATAGACTGAAAAAGAATAAATTAAAAATCCCCGCCATGTCGGATATAGTATCTGATATGACGGGGATTTTGCTATGCAAGCAGTAATTATTCTTCTTCTGCTTCTTCCTCTAATAAACTTTCAAATGCTGCCTGAACGATTTGAATCTCGTCTTCATCTTCAATTGCTTCTAAGCTGATATCGTCATCTTCTAATTCTTCATAACGATATAATAAGATTTCGCTTTCAACTTCATCATTTTCTTCAACAGCATCTTCGATTCCTTCTGGAATAGAAAGTAATGCAATGTATTCTTGTTCTCCAAGTTCTTCAATTGTAAATATATCCATAACGATACATTCTTCTTCCGTACCATCATCGTATGTTAAAGTGACAGTCATTGCTTCATCATCATCATTCATAATATTCATTTCTTCACTCATGCTATATGTCCTCGACTTTCTTAAAAAATGTGTATAGTTGTAAGGATAAAATACAAAACCTTATCCTTATACTATTAAAAATGTAACAGAAATCACAAAAAAAAGCAAGCAAAATTACTAAAAAATAGAATAAAAATTTGATTTGTTTGTCGAAAAGTAATAATTATACTTAATACATGCCTTGGATTTCATTACTGCGATATTCTACTGTACTGGATGGTGCGTAGTTACTGGTTTGAAATAGCTTCTCATGCCATTTGCTGACATTTGAGGAGAGAGTTACTGCGGTAACTACATCAGCACCATTGATTGTTGGAGTTTCTTTTTCAAAAGGAAATCCGTAGTTTTCCGTAATTTTATAGGAAAAAATTCCTGTAGAAAAAGTAAGAATATCTTTTGTGCTTAAACTTGTGTATACCTGCGGTAAAATTTCACTCATGACATTATAAAGAGTAATTGGATTTGCCGCTTTTGCTTTTTTCACAATTTGCTCTAAGACTGTTCTTTGTCTTTGGGCTCTTGTAAAATCGCCACCAGCAGTATATCGTACACGACAATAACCAGTGGCTTGTACACCACTTAGGGTTTGCAATCCTGGTTTTTTGATTTTTTTTACGGTTGTACCATTGATTTTAGCAACATCTTTTGCATAGGCATTAACATAATGAAGTTCATCTTTTGTGATTTTAATATCTACTCCACCTAATGCATCGATTACATTACTTAAAGCACTGAAATTAACCGTGATAAAATCTTTTACGTTTAAATCAAAGTTTTTGTTGACGGTACTTAAAGCCAATTCAGGTCCACCATATGCATAGGCATGATTCAATTTAGTGTATCCATGGTCTGCAATATATACAAAAGTATCGCGATAAATGGAAGAGAGCTGTACCTCTTTCGTTTTATTATTAATGCTTGCGAGAATGATACTATCTGTTCGTGTCTTTTTTGTTAGTTCATTGGCTCTGGAATCCACACCAAATAGAATGATATTGGTGTAGTTGCTTATATTTGGGTCATTATATTCATTTTCCTGAATTACGCTTTTATCCATTGAATAAGTTTGGATTTGACTGATTTTGTAAACAATAAATCCAATGGGAATAAGGATAAGCAGTATGAGTAATTCAACTGCATAAATCCAATACCGTTTTTTCATTTTATGTGTTTTGGGATGTTTCTTTTTCTTTGTTGCCATAGTAAAATTCCCCCTTAATACGCATTTTTATTAATAAATCCTTTTACAAACGTCAAAATCAAAATTTTGAAATCCAGTCCTAAAGTCCAGTTTTCAATATAATATAAATCACAATCAATGCGTCGTTTAATAGAAGTATCACCACGATAGCCATTTACCTGTGCCCAACCAGTAAGTCCTGGACGAACCTGATGTTTGATCATATATCTTGGAATGGTTTCCTTGAATTGCTCTACAAAGTATGGACGCTCTGGTCTAGGTCCAATCAGACTCATTTCCCCTTTCAAAACATTAAAGAGCTGTGGAAGCTCATCAATACTGGTTTTTCGGATAAAACGTCCAATTGGGGTTACGCGAGGATCATCTTTAACGGTCCAGGCCTTCTTTTCGGCGGCTTCTGTTTGTTCGCACATAGAACGGAATTTATACATTTTAAACTTTTTATTGTGTAGCCCTACACGTTCCTGACAAAAAATCAATGGACCTGGTGAGGTTGCTTTTATGATAATCGAAATAATAATCATTGGTATTGAAAAAATTAGTAAAGCAAAGGTCGCACCAAAAATGTCAATCGCTCTTTTAATACTTCGATTTACCCAATTGCTCAAAGGAACTTTTCTGATATTAATGACTGCAAGACCGTTTACATCTTCAATATAAGGTTTCGTTGGAATGATACGATTGTAATCTGGTAAGAATTTGGTATGCACACCAGATTTTTCACAACTGCTTACAATATATTCCAAGTTTTGATAATCGTGTAATCCAAGTGTAATCGCAATTTCATCTAAACTTTCGTATTTTGCTAAAAGTGTAGTAAGTTGTTCTGTTTTACCGATAACAGGAATGTCTCGGTAGGTGTATCCGATTTCCTTATGGTCATCAATAATTCCGTGAATATGATAGCCCCAAGAACGATTCGCTAACATTTCATCAATATAACGTTCGCATATATCACTGTATCCTACCAAGACAATGTGTTTTAAGTTCATTCCGTTTTTTCGGAAGTATTTTAACATAATGCGAAGTGTGATCCGAAAGAAAACAGACAACACAATATTTAAAATAAAGAAGTACAGAGTAAACCATCTGGAATATTGCACAGAAATCTTCTTAAAATAAAGAATTGCAATAAAGTACAGGATGGCAAAACAGTTTGCTTTGATAATGCTCCAGCACTCATATCGTTTGCTTGAAACCCGTCTTGGAGAATAGAGGTTGCAGGCGTTGTAAATGAGCAAATATCCTGGTACAATAAACCAAAGTGCAGAGGCATACCCATTAAATGGGAAAAAATAGCCGAATTTAGGTACTAAAAATCCCATCTTAATTAATGGGCTAAATTTGCTGAACTTTAAAAAATAAGATAGTGAAAATGCCAAAACGATAAGCAATGCATCAATTACTATAAGAAATCGGTTTAAAAGTTTCTGATTGTCTTTTATCATTGGTTTCTCCTCCCCTGAATTGTTTCAATTATTTATAGTGGCACCTGCATGGCAGGCATATCCGTTTAATATAAGAAAGAAACACTCATATTATAATACAGTATTGCCAATTTTTGTGCAAGTTAAAATGGAAAAAAGGATGCCATAATTTCTTTCATCTGAAAAGTTGATAACAAAAGAAACGCATTCTCTTCACAAACTCAACACAAATTACTGCTATACTAGCAAATGTAATAAAGAAACACGGAAATTTATACAAGTTTTGCATATAAAAATAGGTAAGACAATAGGGATGAAAGGAGAATTATTATGAGTGAAAAAAACGAATTTGATTTTGAAAAGGACCAGAATACAAATATAGATGTGACAGGGGGAACTGATATGGATACAAACGAAAATGAAAATAGTGTACAAGAAACAGTACAACAGACTGGAGAAAATGGTTTTGTTATGTCGGTTCAACCACAACCTCAGAATGAGAAGCAGAACCAAAATAATAATCCAAACAATAACCAATATAATTTCTGGCAACAGCAGTCTGGTGGAATGGGACAGCAACAGTATGGATATAACAATGCAAATTATTTTACAAATCAACAGCAACAACCAACACCTCCACAGAAGAAAAAGAAAGAATATAAACTACTAAAAAATGTTGGTAAAGCAGCTTTGGTTGGTATTGTAGCAGGCGTTGGATTTTGTGGAGTGGTACTTGGTTCCAACAAACTTGGTATTATAGACAAACAGAATAATACAGTTTTAACAAAATCAAGTAATAATACGATTGAAGCAACGGTTGTATCGTCTGGAGGAGCAGTAAATGCACCAAATAATTTAACAGAAGTTGTAAATAAATGTATGCCTTCTATTGTTTCCATCAACAGCACGATTACATCTACTTACAATTCTTACTTTGGTAGTTATAATCAGGATGAAACAGGCAGCGGTTCTGGAATTATTTTGAAAATATCAGATGATGAAATTTTAATTGTGACCAATAATCATGTAATATCAGATGCGAAAAAAATTATGGTAGGTTTCAACGGAGCATCCGAAGATGATATGGTTCAGGCAACCGTAAAAGGAACGGATAGTACAAGAGATTTGGCTGTAGTTCTTGTTAAGACAAAAGATGTGCCTAAGAATATATTGAAAAATATTACAGCAGCAGAGATTGGAAGTTCAGATGATATGCAAGTTGGTCAAATGGCAATTGCGATTGGTAATGCATTAGGATATGGACAATCCATGACAGTGGGTTATATTAGTGCGAAGGACAGAACTGTTGCAGTAGATGAAGGTACAAATATGACGTTATTACAGACAGATGCAGCAATTAACCCTGGTAATAGTGGTGGAGCACTTTTAAATTCAGATGGACAGGTAATCGGAATTAACTCAGCAAAATATGCAGACACTTCAGTAGAAGGTATGGGATTTGCGATTCCAATTTCGGATGCAATCTCAGTCATCAATGATTTGATGGATCGAGAAGTTTTGACAGATGATGAGAAGGGGTATTTGGGAATATCTGGTACTAATATTACAGAATCTGATCAACAGCAGATGCCAAATATACCAGTTGGAATTTATGTGCGTGAAGTCAGTGAAGATGGTGCTGCAAAGGATGCCGGAATTATGGTAGGAGATATTATTGTAGGAATTGGAGATGAAGAGATTACTACAATTAAAGAATTATCAGAAAAAGTGAACTCTTATCGTGTTGGAACAAAGATTACTTTAAAGATAAAACGTAATGAAAATGGAAAATATAAAGAAAAGAAGATCAAAGTTACACTAAAAGGAAAAGATACTTTGAAATCTATTAGTGGAAGCGATTCAAGTAGTAATAGTAGTCAAGATAATTCTTCCGACAGCAATAATAATAACGGAAGTAATGGTAATAATGGCAGCCAGGGCAATAATGGAAACAACGGAGATAATGGCAATAACGGAAACAGTGGAAACAATGGTAGCCAGGGCAATTCAAGTGAAGATGACATGCAGAACTTTTATAATTACTTCTTTGGAGAAAGTGGAAATTAATTTTGCTGCATAAATAGAATAAGATAGAGAAGAAAACTTTCTTTGCATAGCAGGGAAAGTTTTTCTTTCTATACTTTACAGATAGAGGAGAAAATGGCATAATGAAAGAAAACAGATGGTAAATGGAAATTTGCGAGACATAAAAACTTGATAGAGAGGAAAAGAGGTAAACAATGAGCGATGAAAAAAATGATTTGAAGAAGAATCAGGACTATGAAGATGTTTGTTATATATGTCACAGAACAGAGAGCAGAGCAGGGAAAATGATACACATTCCTAATAATATATGTATTTGTAGTGATTGTATGCAAAAGACTTTTGATAGTATGAATAATACGGGAATGGGAAATATGGGACCATATATGGATATGATGAATTTTTCTCCCAATTTTAACATGCCACCACAAAATGAAATGCCAAATAGACAGAAGGTAAAAAAGAAAAAAGAGGCTGCACAACCAATTTTGGATATCAAAAATATTCCTTCTCCACATATTATAAAGGGTAATTTGGATGAATTTGTTGTAGGGCAGGAATATGCAAAAAAAGTTATTTCAGTAGCGGTGTATAATCATTACAAACGTGTTGCTACCAATACAATGGATGATATTGAAATTGAAAAGTCGAATATGTTGATGATTGGACCAACTGGTAGTGGAAAAACGTTTCTTGTAAAGACACTTGCAAGAATTTTACAGGTACCATTAGCCATTACAGATGCGACTTCTTTGACAGAAGCAGGGTATATTGGTGATGACGTAGAGAGTGTCCTTTCAAAACTTTTGGCAGCAGCGGATAATGATGTAGAACGGGCAGAAAAAGGAATTATCTTTATTGATGAAATTGATAAAATAGCAAAAAAACAAAGCACTACAAATCGTGATGTAAGTGGAGAATCTGTGCAGCAGGGATTGTTGAAATTGTTAGAAGGCAGTGATGTGGAAGTACCAGTCGGTGCGACGAATAAAAATGCAATGGTTCCTATGACAACGATCAATACAAGAAATATTTTATTTATCTGTGGCGGTGCATTTCCAAAATTGGAAGGTATCATTAAAAAAAGATTGACCAAACAGAGTAACATCGGTTTTAGTGGTGAGTTAAAAGATAGATATGACAAGGATAAGGATCTCTTGGGAAAGGTAACCTCAGAAGATTTAAGAGAATATGGTATGATACCTGAATTTTTAGGAAGACTTCCAATTGTATTTGCATTACAGGAATTGGACAAGGATGCATTGATTCAGGTGTTGATTGAACCAAAGAATGCAATCATTAAACAATACCAGAAATTATTAGCTTTGGATGAGGTGAATTTACAGTTTGATCGTGGAGCTTATGAGGCAATAGCAGAGAAAGCAATTGAAAAGAAAACAGGTGCGCGTGCCCTTCGAGCAATTATCGAGGACTTTATGCTTGACATTATGTATGAGATTCCAAAAGATGATAATATTGGAACGGTTACGATTACAAGAGAGTATATTGAGGGAACTGGTGCTCCTAAGATTGAGATGAGAAGCTCCGATCGAGTTGCCATAGCAAAACAAGAAACAAAGAGTGAAGAATAAATGTAAAACTCATTATAGTATCAGGTTACTAGATACTGTAATGGGTTTTGTGCAATCATGCAGAAACTAGTTTTGCACAAGTCTTGTATTCGGACAATATGGAGGAGAAGAGATGCAGGAACATAAACTGGAACAATTGCAGGAAAAGGTACAACATGGAGATATTATGTTGCCATTTGTGCAATATGTGACACTTCTACCTATGAATTTTACTTCGTTTGCCATGCATTGGCATAAAGAGGTGGAAATTATTTACATGCAAAGCGGATATTGTGAAATTAATGTAGATTTAGAACACTATGTGCTTCGGCAAGGAGATATTGTTTTTATAAAGCCACAGGCAATACATTCTTTACAGCAATATCAAGGGGAAAATGGTTGCTTGTTTTCTTGGTTATTGGATATTAATATGCTAAGTTATGGGGCTACGGATGCTTGTTATGTCAAGTATCTGAAGCCTTTTTTGGATGGGAAAATAGAATATCCACAAGTTATTTCAAAAATGCATCCGTCCCATGAACAGTTAGAAAGACAATTATTGGAGATTCATGAGGTGTGTGATGAAAAAGCGTCTGTATTGGAACTAAATATAAAGTGGAGATTAGAAAAGTTATTTTATACGCTATTTAAAGAGGTCTTTGTGTATAAAAAATTGCCAAATGAGCAGAAACAGGATACCTTGCAGGCTATCTGCAATGTGTTGGAATACATACAGGAAAATTATCAAAAAACATTGACGATAGGGGAACTTGCAGAGTTATTACATTTTAGCGATACATATTTTATGCGCTTTTTTAAGAAATGTACAGGTGTTACTTGTGTGGAGTATATTAATGAATATCGTATGAATAAAGCAGTGGAATTATTGCAAAATACAGAATTGACAATTATGGACATTGCTATGCAAGTGGGGATGCACAATATTTCGTATTTTAATCGAATATTTAAAAAGAAATATCAGATGACACCGAAGGAATATAGAAAACGAGTAACAGTACAGAAAGAGAATGGTGGGTCTTAATTCGAAAAAAAAGCATATTTATATATAAAAAGAGGATATTGTGGGATTAGAATGGATGATTTTTTGATATGTCAGGAGTCTGTTTACTCCGATCAATTTGTGGATTATATTTTAGATGTAGGGGGAGATGTGCGATTAGCACAATGGATCTATAATACAAATTGTGTTCAAAATATTGATGGAAGTTTTGCTATAATTTATATGGATAGAGAAATTAATGGAGATATTTCTTTTGAAAAATATGGATATGCAGCAGTTCCAAAATGTTTTGGGTTGTTAGATACGTCTAGCGTAGAGGCAACAGGAGCTTTAAAACTTCGGAGAAGACCTAATTTTGATTTGAGTGGCAGTGGCGTACTGGTAGGATTTATAGATACGGGAATCGATTATTTAAACCCATTGTTTCAATATGGGGATGGAAGTACAAGAATAGCTGCGATTTGGGATCAGACAGAACGAGGGGGAACGCCACCTGCCAATATTTACTATGGTGCCGAATACGAGCGCGACAGTATTAACTTGGCTTTACAAAGTGAAAATCCATTGCAGATTGTTCCAGAACAGGATGAAATCTATCATGGGACCTATTTGGCGGCAATAGCAGCAGGAAATGTGGACCAGGAGCGAGATTTTACAGGCATGGTTCCAGAAGCTGAATTATTGGTAGTAAAGGTAAAACAGGCAAAAAAAAATCTACGGGAGTTTTATGGAATACCAGATGGGGTACCCTGTTATCAGGAAAATGATATTATGATGGCAATTCGATATTTGTGGGTTAAGTCTGCAATTTTAAGGAAACCTCTAGTTATTTGTATAGGGATGGGTTCTAACGCTGGAGGGCATAATGGATTTTCGCCAATCGGCACTATGATTAACAGGGTAGGAAATTTGAATGGTATCTGTGTTGTTTGCGGAGCTGGAAATGAGACGAATATGGGACATCATTTTGCATCTGTCATTTCATCAAACAATGAAGAAATTGCTGAGATAAATGTAGATAAAAGACAGGGAATGACGGTTGAAGTATGGACGAATGCGGCAACTTTACTCAGTGTTGGAATTACCACACCGCAGGGCGAATATTCAGAACGAATTGCGATACGTTCCCATGAACAATTGATTGATTTTGTATTTTCTAATACTAAGGTGTATGTATATTATCAGCGGATTGAAGAATATTCAGGTGATGAAGTTGTGACAATGCGTTTTCAAGATATGGATGAAGGAATTTGGAAAATCCACATATATAATTTGGAGGAAGAAGAATCGGGGTATCACATATGGCTGCCTATGCGTGAATTTGTAGCAGATCGGACACGTTTTTTAGATCCATCACCAGATACCATTGTTTGCAATCCGGGAAATACATATCAAGTGATTACAGTGGGGGCATATAACCATAGAAATGATAGTATTTTTGTAAATTCGAGCAGAGGTTTTACCGCAAATCATGCAATTAAGCCAGATTTAGTAGCCCCAGGCGTTTCTGTCTACGGACCAGTATCTAGAGAGCGGTATGGGGAAAGAAGCGGAACCA
>FR899719.1:19621-23319 GCA_000437275.1 Clostridium sp. CAG:411
AAGAAGCGGAACCAGTGTGGCAGCCGCGCATACAGCGGGGGCCGTTGCGATGTTGTTACAATGGGCATTTATAAAAAGAAATAATTTAGGCATGAATACAACCATTGCAAAAAATTATTTGATAAGAGGGGCGAGAAAAGAAAATCTGGTAGTACCGGATCGCTCGTTTGGATGGGGAATATTAGATGTATACAATATATTTAACCGACTTACCATTTATTGAAATAGTAGAAGGCCTTTGAAAAGATTAAGCAGCAGAAGGATGCCTAATTGTAAGGCACGCAGTGCTGCTTTTATATGAGCAAGTAGCAACGCGGGTTGCGAATGTTCGTGATATTCTAAGTATAAAATCATGTATTTTCTTCTCTGCTTATGGTATTATAGAATGTGAAAGAATAAGCAGTAATTCTGGGAATGGGCTAAATGTAAGTTTCCGACTCATCTTAAAGAGAAACTGTTTTCTGGGAAGGAGTAAGTATGTTAGAAAATAGACTTGGGATTACAGATTCTACAGAACTTGCAAGAGAAGAGGAAAGAATAAGCAAGCAAAAAGCAATTCAAATGTTTGAAAGTGGTTTTTTGGATAGACTGGAAGCAGGGACAGTACAATGTTTAACAGAGATTCATCGGATTCTTTTTGAGGATATTTATCCCTTTGCTGGAAAAATTAGAGAGGTTAATATTTCAAAGGGGGCCTTTTGATTTGCTCCAGTGATGTATTTGGGAGAAGCATTGAAGAATATTGAAAAAATGCCACAAAAAGAGTTTGAACAAATTGTAGAAAAATATGTTGAAATGAATATAGCACACCCATTCCGAGAAGAAAATGGAAGAAGTACACGTATTTGGCTGGATTTGATTTTTAAGAATGAATTGGGATTTGTTGTAGATTGGAGCCAAGTGGATAAAGAAGACTATTTACTTGCGATGGAACGAAGTCCAATTAGAGATATAGAAATCAAGTATATATTGAAAAATGCACTGACAGATAAAATAAACAATCGAGAGGTGTATAGGAAAGGAATTGACCATAGTTATTATTATGAAAGATATATTGTGTATAAAACTATGGATTTGCAAAAAAAGAATCGAAAAGATAAAAAATAAAAAGGAGGTTATGGCTTAGGAAAAATGACAAAAGAGGAATGGTATAAACAGCTTTTTGAACGCCTTGCGGTATCAAAATTTCGAAGTAGTTTTCATCTGAAAGAGAATGACTTTGCATATATTGAGAAAAAGGGGCTAGCTGTGATAGAGGATCATGCAAGGGATTTTATTGCAAAGAGAGAAGCTCCAGCATGGATACCCAATGACGGAAAACAAACCCCGATGAAAGGGCATCCTGTATTTATTGCGCAACATGCCACCGCAACTTGTTGTAGAGAATGCATAAGAAAGTGGCATAAAATAAAGCCTGGAAGAGAGTTAAGTCTCATCCAGCAGGAGTATTTAGTTGAGGTTATTATGACCTGGATAAAAAATGAGATTACAAGAAAGCAGAATTAGAAAAAGTGCATTATTGCAGTATGTGTGATGAGGCATTGATGGAAGAATTTGAAAAGAGTGGAATAGAGGTTGAGTAGAGCATTGATTCCTACGGTTGCGTTTGATATAGGAATTGGCTATAATGAAAGAGAATAAATTTGAAAGGTCGGTAGTATTATGACGGAAGAAGCAAAGAAAAAGTTAGATTCTATTTTTGACGAAAGTTTAGAATACGAGATAGTAGAACGAAAAATACTACCAGAAAAGATTATTTGTAAGGATTGCGGAGGAATTACCTTTGAAGGATTGGACTTGTGCCATCTTTGTGGAGGTATGCTAATTAATATATAAGAATAGATCGGAGGAGCAAAAGTTATGAGACCTTGGGAAAAATACTTTAGAAAAGTGGAGCCGTATGTTCCGGGGGAACAGCCAAAATTTGAAAAAATGATTAAGCTAAACACCAATGAGAATCCATATCCACCGTCACCAGAAGTGGAAAAGGTGCTTCGTGAGGTAAATTGTGATAAGTTAAAAATGTATCCAGATCCAACCAGTGAGGTACTTGTGAAAGCTTTGGCAGAGAGATATCAGGTAAAGGAAGAGCAGGTTTTCGTTGGAGTCGGATCAGATGATGTACTTGGAATGGCATTTTTGACCTTTTTTGGTTCAGATAAACCGATTTTATTCCCAGATATTACATATTCTTTTTATGATGTATGGGCAGAATTATTTCAAATACCATATGAAAGACCAGCCTTAGATGCGGATTTTCGTATAAAGAAAGAAGATTATTATAAGGAAAATGGTGGTGTAGTCATTACAAATCCGAATGCACCGACTTCCATTTGCGAAAATCTTGACTTTTTGCGTGATATTTTGGAACACAATCAGGATGTTGTTGTGATTGTAGATGAAGCCTATATTGATTTTGGAGGTGAGTCTGCCTTACCACTACTAAAAGAATATGAGAATCTATTGGTTGTACAGACCTTTTCTAAATCCCGTTCTATGGCGGGTATGCGAATTGGATATGCGTTTGGTCATCCAGCACTGATTCAGGCAATGAATGATGTGAAATATTCCTATAACTCGTATACAATGGACTATCTGACATTGGTAACAGGAGTTGCAGCTTTAGAAGATGAAGCGTATTTTAAGGAAAATTGTGATAAAATTATTGCTACAAGACAGCGCACGATGGAAAGATTAAGACAATTAGGCTTTTCTTTCCCTGATTCAAAGACGAATTTCTTATTTGCAACACATAAAACAGTTCCAGCCAAAGAATTGTTTGAAGCATTGAGAAAAGAAAAAATATTTGTGCGATATTTTGATAAACCTCGTATTGATAATTACTTGCGTATCACAATTGGTACAGATGAGGAAATGGATGCACTGATACATTTTTTGGAGAACTATTTGAACGGTAACACTTTTTAAAGAAGTAATCAAGTTGTATGGAAAAAAAGCTGGAAAAATCCTTAAAAAACAGATATAATAGTTATATAAGATTCTATTTCGGGTGGGGAGAAATAAGTACGTACAGAAGGAAAGGGAGAGGTAATTTAATATGAAGATTTTAATTGCTGAAGATGATTTTGCAAGCAGAAAGTTTATGCTTCGATTTTTATCAAAATATGGAGAATGTGATGTAACCGTAGATGGTATGGAGGCAGTTGACGCATTTACAATGGCGTTGGATGCAGATGAAGGATATGATTTGGTTTGCTTGGATATTATGATGCCAGAATTGGATGGATATCAGGCATTAAAGCAGATTCGAGAATATGAGAAGGAAAAAGGAATCTCTGAAGAAGATGGTGCAAAGATTATTATGACAACTGCATTAAATGAAGGAAGAAATGTCACAAAGGCATTTGAATTAGGATGTGTTGCATATGCGGGAAAACCAATTGATCAGGATAAATTTGAAAATGTTCTTCGTAAATTAAATTTGATTGAGTAAGTAGAACATTTGCAGAGGTTACGGGAGTTGAAAAGAATTTAACTTCGGTAGTAATATAGTGAAAATAGTAACAGTTCAGTTCTTGCAACTGAACTGTATTTTTTTGAAAAAAAAGTTGACAAATAGAAGGGGATTGTATATAATAAATAATGTCTTTTGACGAATGGGATCATAGCTCAGCTGGGAGAGCATCTGCCTTACAAGCAGAGGGTCATAGGTTCGAGTCCTATTGGTCCCATTTATG
>FR899719.1:23377-24863 GCA_000437275.1 Clostridium sp. CAG:411
ACCCGTGGTGTCGCTGGTTCAAATCCAGTTCCCGCTACTTTATATTTATAATTTAGTAAACAATAGGAGTCTTCAGAGTTTCTGAAGACTTTTTTTAATCTTATAGATTAAAATGTCAAAACACCTGAAGGGGTGATAAAAGAACTGTAAACTTCTATTTTTTATGTAGAAGCAAAGAGAGAGGAGAATTGAAAATGAAGGGAAAACGTATTGGTTTCTTTCCGACATTAAGAGGATATCAAGCCTCCTATCTTATGTCGGATATAATTGCAGGATTAATTGTAGCTGCGGTATCTATCCCAATTTCTATGGGATATGCACAAATTGCAGGATTGCCAGCTTATTATGGATTATATGGTTCTGTTTTGCCTATTTTGCTGTTTGCTATGTTATCTACGTCAAAACAATTTGTAATAGGTGTGGATGCAGCACCTGCCGCCTTGGTAGGTTCCGCATTGGCTTCCATGGGGATAACAGCAGGCTCAAAAGAAGCGTTGGCTATTGTTCCGTGTATTACGTTGTGTGTCGCTCTTTGGCTGGTCCTTTTTTCGGTTTTACGAGTAGGAAAAATGGTAAATTACATTTCAAAGCCTGTTATGGGAGGATTTATTAGTGGTATCTCCTTTACGATTATATTGATGCAGGTTCCAAAACTTATGGGACATGGGACGGTAACAGGAGAATTATTTGAAATGTTGTATGGAATCGGGCAGGTGTTGGATAAAATTAATTGGTTTTCACTGTTTTTGGGAATTACCACAATTGTGGTTCTTCTAATCTCAAAAAAAATTATGCCTAAATTTCCAATGTCTGTAATCGCTATGGTGATTGGCGTTATATTAACAACGGTATTTCATATTGATGAAAAATATAATGTAGCTTTGTTAGCTTCGGTAAAGTCAGGCTTCCCTAAGTTACATCACTTCCAATTTTATGATTGGGATTATATGTCAATCCTTGAGAATAGTTTCTCGATTGCGTTGGTGATTACAGCGGGTTCTTTATTGGCAGAAAATAATTTTGCGAATAAAAATGGATATGAAATTTCACGTAATCGAGAATTATTTGGATTTGGAATGGGTAATTTGGGTGCGGCATTGTTAGGTTGCTGCCCCGTCAATGGAAGTGTATCAAGAACATCTATGACAGAGCAATTTGGCAGTAAAAGTCAAATGGCTTCTATTGTAGCAGGAATCAGTATGTTAGCGTTGCTTTTGGTGGGAACAGGATTTATTCAGTATTTGCCAGTGCCTATCTTGACTGGTATCGTAATTGCAGCGTTACTTGGAGTGATGGAAATTAAACTTGCCAAGCGGTTGCTCCGTGAAAGTAAAGTGGAGCTTGGAATATTTCTAAGTGCCTTTTTTGGTGTTTTGATTTTTGGAACCGTTGAGGGGGTTATTATTGGTATTTGTTTATCTTTCATTGATGTATTGATTCGAACAACCAAAACACCAAGATGTTTTGTGGGTGTAATACCGGGAAA
>FR899719.1:24906-127470 GCA_000437275.1 Clostridium sp. CAG:411
CTGGAGCGTAGCAGTGGAGCCAGAGAGATTAAAGAGACCATTATTTATCGTTTTCAGGGAAATTTATTTTTTGCCAATATAGATCGATTTGAACAGGATATTTTTGGTAACATAAAAGAAGATACCAAGTATGTAATTATTGATGCAGGAGGAATAAATGATATTGATATGTCTGCTGCGGATTTGCTGGTTTCCTTGAATTTGAAATTAAAAAAGAAAGGGATTCAGTTCTTCCTTACAGAGCATAAGGGAGAAGTAAATGACAAGCTTCGACAGTATGGTGCACAGGCTTTGATTGAAGAAGGTGTTGCGAGAAGAACTATTTCAGCAGCTTTGCGTGATGTACATATGTATCCTCCATATCCTTTGGTGGAAAATACAAAGGAACATATGCAATTGGTAATGCATGCACAGAACCGCGGCATAAATGAGTTTGAATGGGCATATGGAAGTGATGCACAAAAGTATATGTTAGAATATACAGAAAAGGTTATTGAGAATCTTTCCAGTGAGGATATTCAAAACTTGTCAAATGGATGGTATTTAGAGCATAATAAAACTAGACGTTGGCATAAACTTGGCCATGCAGATGAAGAAGTTTTATTATACTATTTAGAATTACATTTGCATGAAGTAGCAGAAAAGCTTGGAAAAAGAAAGCAAGATATAGAAAAAACATTAGAAAAAAGACGTGCGATAATTACAGAACGCCTAAAAAAAGAAAATTGGGAGGAATATAGTCAGTTACAGACACGTTTGAAGAAACTGGAACAAAAAATGAAGAAAGATAAACCTGAGTTATATCAGGAAATTTTAAAGGTACGAGAGCAGATACAAAAGGAGAATAAAGAGAAGGAGGATTCATAGATGCGAGTTGGTATGGGATATGATGTGCATAAACTGGCAGATAATAGAAAGTTGATTATTGGAGGCGTAGAGATTGCACATGAACAGGGACTTTTAGGGCATTCGGATGCGGATGTATTGTTGCATGCAATTATGGATGCTTTGTTAGGAGCAGCAGCCTTGGGGGATATTGGAAAACATTTTCCAGATACAGACGAAAGATACAAGGGGATATCCAGTTTAAAGTTGCTGGAACATGTTGGAAAATTGTTAGAAGAAAAATTATATGTAATTGGGAATATTGATGCCACGATTATTGCACAGGCACCTAAGATGTTACCACATATTCCTAAGATGAGAGAAAATATTGCGAAGACATTAGGGATAGAACTGGATCAGATAAATATCAAAGCAACAACAGAAGAAGGATTAGGCTTTACTGGTGCAAAACAGGGAATATCTTCGCAGGCAATTTGCTTAATTGAAGAAATGAAAGATTTTATGGTGGCAGATTCAGAGATGCCTCCATGTGGCGGCTGTGGCGGTTGTAAGCGTTAAAGATAGACGTATTTGCTATTATAAAAAGGAGACATCCTTATTGATGTCTCCTTTTTTGATACGAGCAACGGGAAAATGTTGCTCTGTCTGTGCATAGTTAGTTGATTAAAATCGCAATAGCTATAACAAATGTATATTTTTATTAAGGTTTCATTCTTGTTAGAATGTACTCTTCAAATTCAGTTGCAGACATAGGATTGTGGAATAAAAATCCCTGTGCAAAATCACAACCAAAGTCTTTTAGCTGCTCTGCTTGTAAAGTTGTTTCTACACCTTCGGATGAAACGGATAGTTTTAGTTCCTTTGCCATTTCGATTATTTTCTTGAAAATAATTCGTTCTTTTTCTTTGCGAATCTTTCCATTGAAGAAGGCAGTGTCAAGTTTTACACCGTCAATATCTAAATCTTTTAAGCTATTAATGGCTGAAAATTCTCTACCAAAGTCATCCAAAATAATTTTAAAACCTAAATCTTTCAGTTCCTGCACAAGGAATACCGTTGTTTCTGGTGAGGTAACAAATACTTTTTCAGAAATCTCTAATTCCAGATAGTTAATTGGAACAGAGTACTGTGTCATAAGTGCTACCAAACGTTCTACAAAGTTTGTTGTAAGAAGGTGGGAACCAGATATATTAAAGGATACTGGGAATAGAGGTAAGCCTTTTTCCATCCAACTTTTGAAAATTTTCAAGGTCTGTTCAATGATGTAAAAGTCCAGTTCCACAATAAAACCATTTTCCTCTAAAACAGGGAAGAAATCTTCTGGTAGAAGAGAAGTACCATCTGTTGTTTTCCAACGAGCCAAAGCCTCAATACCAACCATTTGCTCGGTATGTAAAGAATATTGTGGTTGGAAAAATGGAACAATTTCTTCATTTTTCATAGCCTGTTCAATAGAAGCTTCAATAGCAAGCTGCTTTTTGGCTTTCTTTTCGGTATCTCCATTATATACAGCATAATGACTGACTTCCGTAACGCCTTTCGTAGCTTTTCTTGCATAGTTTGCCTTATCGATCATAGAAGCTAAGTCTTCTCGTTCTCCAGTTGAAAAATAAACACCACAAGTAAAGTTTAATCGGAAATAGTCTTCAATATTCATATTTGTAGCACTAAAATGTGTTTTCATGTCTGTAAAACGTAAAGCCAAATCCTGGGCTGTATCATAGTAAAGCATACATACAAATTCGTCTTTCTCCACATGACAGCACATTTCGTTTTCGCGTTTTTCCTCTTCCAAGACGCGAGCAAAATATTTTAATATCTTATTTCCGATTGTAAATCCATAATTTGCATTAAAAATGCGGAAGGAATTAATATCAAAATAAACAATAGCAATCTTCTTGTCTTGCTTTTGGTCCATCTGTGTTTCGCCTTCTAAGATAAAAGCAGGCAAAGAATACAAACCAGTTAGGCGGTCATAATAATTTCTTTTTTGATTATCAATGGCTTCGTTCGTAATAGAATAACTATGTTTTAGACTTCCATACAGTTCACAGCCATTACCACCTTTTGATTTCATTGCTCTTACAGCTACGTTTGCACGAAGCAACATAATCTCAAATGTAAAATCAGAGGCTTTGGTAGAGAAATAACCAATACTGCAAGTAACATGGACATCATCTACTGCGTCAATTTTCATCTCACGAACATGTTGGCAAACAGCCTCTGCTTTTTGATCGATTTCTTCCAGATTGTTTGTGTCGGATAGAAAGACAACAAATTGGTCATTTCCAACACGTCCAATAATTTGTCCAGGAAAAGTATCATGTAACAATAAAGCTGTTTTGGATAAAATTTCATCCGCAGCCAGTTGCCCATAATGGTCTACTAAGATTTTAAAACGGTCTAAATCAAGGAAAAGAAGAGTAGCTTCTTGACTTGGCAACTTTTCCTGTAAAATTGCATTTATTTTTGTAGATAACGTATTCGTATTAAATAATTGTGTTAAATTGTCATGGGTAGTTTCCTCTTGTAGTTTCAGGTATTGTTGTTTGGAAGCATCAATGTCGATGGTCTTTCCAATCACCTGATAAGGATTTCCTGTATCATCGTACATGACAATACCTTGCATACGATACCAGATATAAATGCCAATATTGTTTTTCATTCGAATTTCCAGTTTAATATTCTTTTTCGTATTACGAGAAAATTGGAATGCATTTAAAAAGGTATTCTGGTCATCTACATGGATTACCTTGCTGTCTTGAATGTAATTTAGAAAATCTGGTATTGTTTCGTCAAGACTAAAAGAGGCATCTAGTTTACCAGAACGTTGCATTACATTTGTGCGCACATCATATTCCCATAAACGTTCATTTGTAAGTTCCGCCAAAATTTGTGATTTTTCATGGAAAAATTCAAGTTCTCTCTGATATTGCTTTTGAATGGTATTGTTGATGATAACACACAGAAAAATAGGTGAACCATCGGTATCCTCCATAAGCGTTGCATGTAAGTGAGACCAGCGAATTTGACCGGATTTGTGCATAATACGATATTCAGCAGTAAAAGGACTATGTTCGCGTAAAGCTTTTTGTACTTTTTCCTGTAGTTTGGTTGCATCTTCGGGAAGAACCAAACCAATGCAGATGTTATCAAACTTTTCTTCGTATTCAAGTCGAGAGTAACCTGCAATTTCAAAATAGGTATTATTTGCATAAAGTAGTTTGAAATCCGTAGCTCTGATCTTTGCAACACCACCAGGAACGCTGTTGGAGATAACATCTAATTCCTGTTTGGATTTAGCCAGATCCTGATAGGATACTTTCATGGAAGTAATATCAATACAAGAACATAGATATGCAATTCTCTGTTCGGTCGCAGTCATTTGTCCTTTGATAAGTAACCAACTGATGGTTCCGTCTTTTTTGATAATACGGTATTCAAATCGCAATGCAGTTCCCATATTTAATTGACGTGCAACGGAAGCTTTAAAACGTTGTGCATCATCTGGATGAATACGTGCTAAAGCATTCGTGCCAAATAATTTTGTATATTCTTCCTGGGTGTAACCATGCAATGTATAAAAATAAGGATTTGCATATAAGAGTGTCATTTCACTATTGTATGCAATTTTTATTAAACCGCATTCAGCCTTATTAGCAAGAATGCTAAGTTGTTCTTCCTGTTTTTCTAATTCTGTTGTCAAAATAAATTCACCTCACTAGATTGATCGTTGAAAAAATTAAATAAACATATTTATTTTAATGTATAAATAAAGTTTCGTAATTATCTTGTTTCATATTCTATTATAGTATTTTTCTTGCTTTTTTTCAATAAATATATGAGGAATACATAAAAAGAAAAAATGAAACCTCGAAAAAGGAAGAAAATAAGAAAAATATGGATATACTGAATATTTTGTATAAAAAGAAAGGAAGTGACAGTTCGCAAGGAAGCATAGAGGTTTTGAAAATAAAAAGCAAAAACCTCTTGTCAATGAAAATAGGGATATGATACTATAAAAGGTAGTATCCAAAACGGATGAATTAGCAAATAGAAGGGAAATGATTATGGAAATGAGGCTCTATAATACTTTAACCAGAAAAAAAGAAGAGTTTGTACCAATTGAAAAAGGGAAAGTTCGTATGTATGTGTGCGGTCCTACGGTATACAATTATATTCATATTGGAAATGCACGTCCTATGATTATATTTGATACAGTGCGCCGCTTTTTTGAGTATAAGGGTTATGAAGTAAATTATGTATCAAATTTTACAGATGTAGATGACAAGATTATTAAAAAGGCAGTCGAAGAAGGTGTGAGTGCGCAGGAAATTTCTGAGCGTTATATTAAAGCAGTATTGGAAGATATGCGGGAACTTAATATAAAACCAGCCACAAAAAATCCAAAGGCGACAGAAGAAATTGACGGAATGATTGACATGATTTCCACCTTAATTGAAAAGGGGCATGCCTATGAAAAGAATGGAACAGTCTATTTCAAAACAAGAAGCTTTAAAGAATATGGAAAGCTTTCTAAAAAAAATATTGATGATTTAGAGGCTGGACACAGAGAAATTAAAGTTGCAGGAGAAGAAGAAAAAGAAGATTCTCTGGACTTTGTTCTTTGGAAACCGAAGAAAGAGGGAGAGCCATTCTGGCCATCTCCTTGGAGTGACGGTCGTCCAGGATGGCATATTGAATGCTCTGTTATGAGTAAGAAATACTTGGGAGAACAGATTGATATTCATGCGGGTGGAGAAGATTTGATTTTCCCACATCATGAAAATGAGATTGCGCAGAGTGAAGCTGCTAATGGAAAAGAATTTGCTCATTATTGGTTACATAACGGATTTTTAAATATCAATAATGAAAAGATGTCAAAATCAAAAGGAAATTTCTTTACAGTTCGTGATATTGGTGAGAAATATCCATATGATGTACTTCGTTTCTTTATGTTAAGTGGAGCGCATTATCGTATGCCACTTAATTTTAGTGCGGATTTGATGGAAGCTGCTAAAAATGGATTAGAGAGAATTAAAGTTGCAGTAGAGCGTCTGGATGATATTGCTAAAAAGAAGAATGAAGCAGAAGTTTCCGAAAAGGAAAAGCAGGTGATATCGGATTTAAAGAAGTTACAGACTAAATTTGACACCGCAATGGAAGATGACTTTAATACAGCAGATGCGATTTCGGCTGTATTTGAAATGGTTAAGTTAGTAAATGTTGGTATTACGGAAGATTCGGATGCGACATTGGCAGAGGAGGCAAAAAAGAGTATTGTTACCCTTATGGATGTACTTGGAGTGCCAGTGGAACCAGTCAAAGAGATATTAGATACAGAGATCGAACAATTGATTGAGGAACGTCAGGCTGCCAGAAAAAATAAAGATTTCCAACGTGCGGATGAAATTCGCGATATTTTGCTAGAAAAGGGAATTGTGTTAAAGGATACAAGAGAGGGCGTAAAATGGACGAGAGCATAAAACAGCAGAAGGAAGATCTGGTTACGCAAATACAGGAAGCCTTTTCTTTAAAAGAACATGCAGCAGCACAATATTCTCCATTAGCATTGGCATATATTGGAGATGGAATTTACGATTTGATTATTCGTACTATGGTTGTAGAACGTGGAAATGCCAGAGCGAATAAGCTTCATCATACGGTAAGTGGCATGGTAAAAGCTTCTGCCCAGGCAAAGATGATGCATAAAATCGAACCGATTTTGTCAGAAGAAGAGAAAGCGGTGTATCATAGAGGTAGAAATGCAAAGTCATATACAAAGGCTAAGAATGCAAGCATGATTGATTATCGACATGCAACAGGATTTGAAGCTTTGATGGGATATTTGTACTTGGAGCATCGGATGGAGCGAATTATCGAATTAGTAAAATATAGCTTGGAGGATGAAGAAAAACATGCATAGTGAAGAATTGACAATAGAAGGAAGAAATGCCGTAATTGAAGCATTTCGTTCAGGAAAAACAATCGATAAGATATTTGTATTGGATGGCTGTCAGGACGGTCCAATTCGTACAATAACAAGAGAAGCAAGAAAGCATGATACGATTATCCAGTATGTAAAAAAAGAAAGACTGGATCAAATGTCACAGACAGGAAAGCATCAGGGAGTAATTGCACATGCCGCAGCATATGAATATGCAGAAATTGATGATATGTTTGCATTGGCAGAGAAAAAAGGAGAGGCGCCATTTCTTATTTTGCTAGATAATATTGAAGACCCACACAATTTAGGTGCAATTATACGAACTGCAAATCAGGCAGGAGCACATGGAGTGATTATTCCAAAACGACATGCAGTAGGACTTACAGCAACGGTTGCCAGAACATCAGCAGGGGCGCTCAATTATACACCAGTTGCTAAGGTTACCAATATGGCTGCTACGATTGAACAGTTAAAAGAACGAGGTATGTGGTTTGTTTGCGCGGATATGGATGGCGAGGTCATGTACAATCTGGACTTAAAAGGACCGATTGGGGTTGTAATTGGAAACGAAGGCGAAGGCGTAGGTCGCTTAGTGAAAGAAAAGTGTGATTTTGTAGCACAAATACCAATGAAGGGCGATATTGATTCTTTAAATGCATCAGTTGCAATGGGAATATTATCCTTTGAGATTGTTCGTCAGAGAGGCGATTGGAAGAAATAAGCACAGAATGTTGTAAAGTATAAATATGTAATAGAACAAACAAAAACTTCCTCCAAACGATATGTTGGAGGAAGTTTTTTGCTGTTTTTATAGGTTTGTTTAAGTGTTTTTAATTATAAAGCTTCTTTAGAAAAGCTGGTTTTTCCGCATACAATTGTAAGATTTCCGTTTCTTGTGCGGATGGCATCAATCATTTCCTTTTCTTTTGAGGTATCTTTAATTACAATATGATATTGTAATTCGTACATACTTCCCAGATTTGTTGTTTTAACAGACATTAAATCCGTGAAAGATGTATACTGTGAAAAAATATCATCGAACAAGCCTGTATAATCCAAATTTTCAGGAATGGTAATTCGTAATTCTTTCTTTTCTGCTTTTGGCTGTCCATAGTTGCTGTAGGATAAGCCGAATAAAACAAGGCACACAAGAACAGTTAAAATTGTAGCAAATAATGCGTAGCCCATACCTGTAGATAGTCCCAGAGTCATAGCAAATAAGATGTAAGCTAAATCTTTAGAAGTTCCCTGAATGCTTCGGAAACGAATTAAACTAAATGCACCTAAAACTGCAATAGATGCAGCAGAATTGCCGTTTACCAAAGTAATTACCACACCGATTAAAGCGGGAATGATAACTAAAGAATAAGCAAAATTCTTTGAATAGCTTGTGTTTGTTTTCATATAAGTAAAAGAAACAACAAGTCCAAGCACAAATGCAATAAGAATGGAAAGGATTCCCTCCTGCAAAGTAATACCGTTTGTAGTGTCGAAAATAGATGTAAACATAATAAATCCTCCTTGTAATCTCGTTTTGTATTTTAAATGTATGTATCTTCTTGTTTGGGGTTAACCTGCAATAAAGTCGTATTCTCCCTCTGGAATAAACACAGGATTAGTTGTAGTAGGAACTTTAGCTTTATTACTATTAAGATTAGCAAGTTCCTGTTGTTGTTTTTTATAAACACTGCCATATTTGGAAAAGGAAGAATTGTAAATTTCATATTCCGATAACAATTTTGAGAACCACAAAGGTGTGGAATTTGTTATTTTTACTTCCATTAAATGTGTTTGGTCATCAAATAATAGTTTACCATGGCTACCATGTTCTAAATGTAAATCTTCTGTTCTGCTTCGGATATTGGTATCAAAAGTAACACGAAATTCTGAGTCCTCTTTTCCGAATAGAGCAATTCTTTCATAAGCAAGAAGCAGTTTTGGGGATAAATCATAGAGTGATAAGAAATAATCCATCTCATTTAGAATCTGTGTGGATTCAAAGGGTTGGATACCAGAATTCAAATAATCGTAAGCTTGTTGAAGTGGAAGCTCAATACGTCGTTTGTTAACGATTCTGTCATACTTTTTCTTTATTTCAAGAAAAACAGAATCGGAAATACTTGGGGTTCCATAGCTTCTTAAACGCAATTTTTCTTTGTAAGCAGGCTTTTCGATTGAACGTCTTATAAGTACGTTATCTGCTGTGTCATAATAAATATTGCTTATGGTGTGCTTCCCAAATTGGTCAATTTCCATGTGATTTAGTAATCGTTCCAGAAATTGGTCATACTTTTCTTTGGTAAGTTTGTATTTTTTTTCCACTCGGTTAAATACTGTTTGTGCCATAAATAAATCCTCCTTGTTAGTCGTGAGCGGTTCTCCTGCGTGCTGTTCTAGATATACCGCTGTTAATTTGTATTACTGTTTGAGCGTGTATAGATAGTTGTCTTCTGATCGTATCTTCAGTAACCAATCCAAATGTTTCTTTCTTATCTAAAAATCAAAATAGTTACCAAATCCTTATATTAGCTAGGTTGGAGAAATAAAAATGGGTGTTTTCTCCTAAAAAAATAATACCAATGTTGTTACCTTCATTGATATTAACTAAAAAAATAACCATTCAAATGTATGTAATAACTTGGATTTTTATCGAATAATAAAAACAGCTGCTAACGGGAGTCGAACCCGTGACCTCCGCATTACCAATGCGACGCTCTACCACCTGAGCTATAGCAGCATTATTACTGTCCAAGAAAGAATTGCTCGAACACCTAAAAGTATACATTAATATTATACAATATGCAAGCTTTTTTTAAGAAAATTTTACGTGTTTATTAGATTGATTTAAAAAAATTTACATGAAATTGAAAAAACTTATTGTAGAAGGGGGGGATACATGTATTGGTTTTTTGGGAAAAGTGTGTTAGAATAAGAACAGTATGGGTAAAAAGGAAAATTACTGAACGAGAACTAAAAGGGGAAATGACAAAATGGCAAATGAAATTAAGGCTGAATTTGAAGCTTATGTGAAACAATTAGCAGAGACAATTTCAAAAGAAATTTATCTAAAAGACTTAGAGGAACTTTGTAAGCAGTATATGGAGCAACTAGAAAATTGCGAAAGTTTATATAAAACACATACAGAACAAGAAACGCAGGTGTTAGAACAAACACAGAATACGATAGGGCGAATGGATAGTTTAAAAGAGAGTCTGAGTGAGAGGCTTGGAACGATTGATTCGGAATTGAAAAAGTTTCAGGATGAGTGTGAAGTTATATTAGGAACATATTCAACACAAGTGACGGAAGTAAACGAAGAGATAAAAAAAGATTTTATGCAGGAGCTATCAGGAACCGTTGATGTTGCAAAAGAAGAGTTAGTGACTGAACTTACTGCATTAAATGATTCATTGAAAGAAACATTGCAGGAAACGATTACGGTAGAAAATTTGCAAGATTACATTGAACAGATGGAAAAAAGCACTGCTAAAATTTCAGAAGGACTTGCATTGATACATAATGGATATGAGGATGTGTTTAAGCAGTATACCGCAGAGATGTTGGAGCATGGAACAGAGGAATGGAGCAAATTTCAGGCAGCGGTAGAAAAGCAGGTCGATCTGGCATTAGAAAATGTTGCAGATAAATTCGATTATATGTTGGAAGAACAAGGAAAAATGGTCGAACAGAAACTGCCTGACAAGCAATCGCTGGATCAAATGTGTGAGCAAGTTACAGATATGTGTGCCAAAATTGAAACGATGCAAAATGGGTATGAGAAAAAATTGAATCGTTTAGTTAAATTGTTGGAGCGTCAGGAAAAAATTCGTCTACGTTCAGAAGCGGAAAATCGCTGGCAAAGAAAGTATATCTATCTTTTAACTGGATCCAATGTAATTTCTATTTTAATGCTTCTTTTATTGATTTTTGCAGTAAAACCTTGGAATGCAGATGTTTTAGGAGTTGGCGGAACTACAGTATTTGTTATGTTGGCAGTTATTTTCATTCTTGCATGTATTGCTCGTAAATATAAAAATAAAAAGAACAATAGCACAGAGAATAAACACCAATAGAGGGTAATAAAATGGAAGATAAAGATAAAACAATAAAAAAACTTACATCTATGACGGAAAAAATGTATACTTCTCTGACGGGGCAAATGAAATATGGATATTATGCAATTTGGAATCCAAGATTTCAGGAGCTGAAGATGATAATGGAGGCAATGCTTGAAGATTATAGTCATTGCAAAAGGGGAAAGATATTACAAAATCATTATGATGAACTATTAAAATGCCAGAAACGTGTTTTAGAACTTCCTAGCGAGGTATTTGAGGCTGGAAATTTAGAGGCTATGGCATATGTACAGGAAGAAATGCCAAAGGCATTGCAGGAAATTCGTGATGCACTTAAAATAGGGTTAGAGAAGTATGATCGCGTAGAGAAACGAATAGAAGAATTTTATGTTTATGAAAAAGGATTTATTAATGCAAGTAGTACATTGGTAGATGATTATAAGCATAAACTTCAAAACCGCATAAAACAAAATATTGAAAAGGTACGTCAATTTGAAGGGTTGCCAGAAGAGGAACGCCGCTACTTTATGACACATGTATTATTTTTCGATGAGGGTAAAATTGAAAATACAATTTTGGAGTATTTGAACGAGGCAGAACAAAAGGTTGTGGCAGAAGCATTAGAGATTGAAAAGGACGCAATTGTTCTTCCGAATATGGTTGAACAGGAAGAGAGCAGAGAGTATGTTTACCAATATCGTTTGGAAAATGAAAAGTCGAATCCAAAGGAATTAAGTATTAGTAGGAAAATTTTAAAGCAGGGAGAAATTGAAAATAAATTTGAGACATGGTTTAACAATTTATTAGGAGAGGATTCTTCTGTAGGAAAGTTGATAAATGAGGGGCATAAGATTTATGGACGTCCGATTGAAGAGCAAATGTTTACTGCAATGGAAAACGTAATTGACGGAAATTTGGGAAATTTAAAGATGACAGAAATGATTGAGGCATATAAAGAGGAGTGTATTGCCATAAGAGAAAAGTCATTTTTAGAATTTTACGGGGATTACAAAGAAGTTGAAAATTTATTATTTATTGTAGAAAAGGCATTGCAGATTTTCCCTGAATGGGAAACGCGTGATGTTAGTATTGCAGATATTATCTTAGGGGAATATTAAAGAGGGATGCAGGAAGAGTAAGTTACTGTTATAGTGGCTGTTTTCCTGCATTCCTTTTACTCTATCGTAGGGGATTGTGTTAGAGTTTAATTCTAGAATTATTCTAAAAGGAGATGAATAAAAATGAAACTAATCCATTGTGCGGACTTGCATCTGGGATCCAATTTAACTACAAATTTAACAGCAGAACAGGCTCAAAAAAGAAATTATGAATTGATTGAGAATTTTGAACGTATGATTCAATATGGAATAAACGAACAAGTACATGCTATTTTACTTTCAGGGGATGTATTTGATACAGCACAGCCGCCTATGTGGGTTGCAACAGCATGTTTGGAGTTGTTTCAGAGATATTCAGAGTTAGAATTTTTTTATTTGCGTGGAAATCATGATCGCCATTTATGGGAAAAGGAAAAAAAAGAGGGAGCATTACCTGCGAATCTTCATATGTTTGACAGAGATTGGGTCAGTTATGTGTGTGATGATATTGTAATAACAGGAGTAGAATGCAAAGGGGATTCTCTATATGAGCAGGCGAAAACATTGGACTTAGAAGAGGGGCAATTAAATATTGTTATGCTGCATGGTGCAATTACAGAGAATAATCATGCGATAACGACAGAGGATGTAGTACCGATTGAATTATTTAGAAATAGAAATATTGACTATTTGGCATTGGGGCATATCCATTCTTTTTTTGAAGGGTATCTTGACCAGAGAGGACGATATTGTTATAGCGGATGCCTAGAGGGAAGAGGATTTGATGAATGTGGACAGAAAGGTTTTGTACTTCTTGACTTAAAGGAAAGTCAAATTACGACTAGCTTTATCCCTTGGGGAAAACGTAAGTTATATGAAATAGAAGTTCCTGTAGATGGTTGCATGACAACATTGGAAATTGCAAGAAAAATAGATGGTATTTTAAAAGATAGCAAGGTGTCTGGGGAAGATTACATAAAGATATGTTTAGTGGGGCAGGTAGATGTAGAATGTGAAAAAAATAGTTTGTATTTGCAGCAAAAATGGAGTGAACAGTTTTTTTGCTTTCAGTTAGAAGATCATACAAAATTTATAATAGATTACAATGATTTTTTATTTGATGAAAGTTTAAAGGGTGAATTTGTAAGAAAAATTCAAAATATGGACTTGCCAGAAGAAGATAAAATTGCGATGATTCGATACGGAATATTGGCACTTTCCGGAGAGGAGATAACAGAATGCGATTGATTAGCTGTCACATTGAAAATTTTGGTAAATTAAAAAATGTAGATATAAATTTCCAACAGGGGTTGAACCAGATTTGCGAGAAAAATGGTTGGGGAAAAAGTACATTTACAACATTTTTAAAAGCAATGTTTTATGGTTTTTCGAAGGAAAAAAAACGCTCCAAAGGCATACGAGAAAGAAAAAAATATAAGCCATGGCAGGGGGGCGTATACGGAGGAAGCATCCTTTTTGAAACAAATGGACAATACTACCAGATCGAGAGAAGCTTTGGGGAGAGTCCAAGGGAGGATCAGTTTGTTTTACGGGATGCGAAAACAGGAATGTTGTCTACTGCCTTTGATCAAAACATAGGAAAGGATTTGTTTCAATTAGATGAGGATTCTTTTCAAAAGACGATTTATGTATCTCAACTTGATTGTGCTACATTGGCAACGGATAATATTCATGCAAAAATCGGAAACCTTACACAGCAGATGTATGATTTGAATCATTATTCAGAAGCAAGTGATCTGTTACAAAAAAAGTTAAATCAATTGACACCGAAGCGCAAAACAGGATTGTTGGCAAAATTGCAAATACAAGTGTATCAATATCAAAACATGATTTTGGATAGAGAACGAAAAAGAAGTGAACGGGAAGAATTGCAGAGACAATATATGGAATGCAAACGGGAACGAGAAGGTGTTTTAGTAGAACAAGAAAAATTGAAAAAACAAATTTTGGAATATGGAGATAGAAAAGAAAGAGAAGCCAACTTGCTGCTTTATAAGGAATTGACTGGTCAGGAGCAGGAAAAGGAAAATGAATTAGAAAAAATCGAAGAAAATTTTACCGCAGGATTTCCAGAATTGGAGGAAATAAAACATATCATTTCTTTTGCGGAAGAGGAACAACTAGAACAAATAAAAATAGAGCAGAATCCAGTGACAGAACAGGAAGAAAAGCTGTGGAATTTTGTCTGTGAAAATTGGGAGGGGTTACCAGATCGAGAAAGCATTAATAAATGTATGGAACAGTTGGAATATGAGGAAGGGGAAACAATACCATATCTGCTGTGGGTTGGTGTAGGGATGGCTGTAGCAGGGATTGTCGTTTGTTTTTGGAAAGCACTATTTGGCATTTTATTATTTTTGGCAGGAATTGTATTAAGTATAATGGTGAAAAAGAAAATAATATTTATGGAAAAGGAGGAAGAAAAAACAGACGAAGACGATAGTTCTGTAAATGATATAGATATAGAAGCGTTTTTGCAGGCATATCCAATTATGGAAGAAAAGGAAGCGCAGGAACACTTATATACGTTGCAGGGAATGTTAGGAGAAGTGCTGAATCTAAAAAAACGAATAGAAGCACGAGAAAATGGGGAAAAGGTAAGAGAAATGTGTGAAAAGGAGATAAACCAATTTTTCGAAACCTATCATTTGCCTCAAGAGGAAAATAAATTAAAACAATTAAGAAAATTAGAAGGTTTGTTAGAAAAGTATTATTCTGTTATGGAGGAGTATGAAGTTGCTCAGAAGAAAAGAGAAAGTTTCGAACGAGAGAATAAAATAAGTGAAAATGGTTCTGCTTTAGGTGATATATATATGGATATTCAGGATATGCAAAGAAAAATGCAGGAAGGAGAGGAAAAATTAGAACAACTGCAAGAAAAACTTACTACATTAGAGAGACAAATTGCAGTATTAGATGAAGTTGCAGAAGAAGAACTTGCATTAAAACAAAAATTAGAGCTGCTATTTCAAACGATAGAAAAACGACAGCACCAATATGACTTGCTAAAAATGACAAAAGATACATTACAGCAGGCAAAAGAAACGTTGACTGCAAAGTATAAAAATCCATTACAACAATCCTTTGATAAATATATAGCAGTTGTGGATGAACAACTGTCAGGGTTATTTTCCATGGATGTTAATATGCAAGTATGTATGCAAGAATATGGGATGGGAAGGGATAGCCAAATGCTGAGTGCTGGATATCAGGATTTGATTGGTATATGTCTTCGATTGGCTATGGTGGATGCCATGTACCAACGAGAGGTACCGTTTTTGATTTTAGATGATCCTTTTGTGAATCTAGATGATGATAAATTAGAGGGAGCAAAAAGATTATTGAAAAAAACGGCAGAACAATATCAGATTATTTATTGTTGCTGTCAAGAGAGTAGATGTTTAGAATAAATTTTTGGAGGTGTCAGAACTTTTGTTTTGGCACCTCTGTTTTTACTTATGATTAATAAAATTTGTTTACAAAACCTTTATTCGTTATTTTGTGTATTGTTTGAGTTTGATAAGAAATGATTTTTCATGGCTTTAAAAGTTTCATCACTGATATAGTGCTCTACACGGCAGGCATCTTTTCGTGCAACATCTTCAGCTACGCCAAGTTGCATAAAAATAGAAGAAATAACCTGATGTCGTTCATACATGCGTTCTGCAATTTCCAAGCCCTTACTTGTTAAAGAAATACGATTGTTTTCGTCAACTGTTACATAGCCGTCCTGTCGGAAACGTTTAATCACAACAGATACACTGGCACGAGCGTAGCCAAAATAGTTACATATATCAGTAGCTCGTACACTTTCTTGTTTTTTAGATAATACTAATATAGATTCTAAATAATCTTCCCCAGATTCTTTTATTTGCATTGTATTAACACCTTTCTTTCATTTTCCTTCATTTGTTTATGATGACTTTCAAAAAATTAAAAATTCCCCCGTTGTTTGGTGTTGAAAGTATGACCTATTTTATTGTAACAGAATTTAAAAAAAATATCAAAAGAAAAAACCTTTTTGATAAAAAACTCTTGACAAAATAGTTAGTTTATTCTAACATATGGAGTGGGTGTTAGAAGTCGCTAACACCTATAAAAAAGTGGAAGGGTTAGTATAGACTAATCATTTCGGAAACGGAGGTGCACCATGATGCCATTAACTATGTGTAATATTGGAGAGAGTAACACGATTAAAAAAATTGGCGGAAAAGAAGAGACTAGAAAATTTTTAGAAAGCTTAGGCTTTGTTGTTGGTTCACCAGTTACGATTGTTTCAGATATTGGTGGAAACTTAATTGTAAATATTAAGGAATCTAGAGTTGCCGTAAGTAAAGAGATGGCAATTAAGATAATGATTTAAAGTAGGAGGAAATTGCACATGAGTACATTGCGAAATGCCAAGGTAGGAGACACTGTAAAAGTAAAAAAAATACAGGGTGAAGGTGCAGTCAAGAAGAGAATTATGGATATGGGCATTACAAAAGGAGTAGAGATCTTTGTCCGTAAGGTTGCACCATTGGGTGATCCGGTAGAAATTACCGTTAGAGGTTACGAATTATCTCTTCGTAAAGTAGATGCTGAGATGATTGAAGTAGAATAAAGAGTGTCTTTCAGCAAAGAATAAAAGAAATAAAAAGAAAGGAAAAAAGCAAACAAATATCTTTTATTCTTCCGTTTGCGTCTTAAAATTTTTAAGACAGGGTGGTAAAAATGGGAATTAAAATTGCATTGGCAGGAAATCCAAACTGTGGAAAGACTACATTATTTAACGCGTTGACAGGTTCCAATCAGTTTGTAGGTAACTGGCCGGGAGTAACAGTAGAAAAAAAGGAAGGTAAATTAAAATACGACAAGGAAGTAACAATTACTGATTTGCCAGGTATTTATTCATTATCTCCTTATACTCTGGAGGAAGTAGTTGCCAGAAATTATTTGATTGATGAAAGACCAGAAGCAATATTAAATATTGTGGATGGAAGTAACTTGGAGCGTAACTTGTATTTGACTACACAGTTAGTTGAGTTAGGAATTCCAGTTGTATTAGCCATCAATATGATGGATATTGTAAAAAAGAATGGGGATAAAATTAATACAGCAAAGCTTGCAGAAGAACTTGGGGTTGATGTTTTTGAAATCTCAGCTTTAAAGGGACAGGGAATTGAAGAGGCAGCAAAAAAGGCAGTTGAGGTTGCTAAGAAGGCAAATCATGTAGAGCCAAGACATCGTTTTGAAGGTTCTGTAGAACATGCATTGGCACATATCGAGGAATTGCTTCTTCATAATATGCCGGCAGAACAGCAGCGTTGGTATGCGATTAAATTGTTTGAACGTGATGAAAAGATTATTGAAAAATTAAAGATCACAGACGAGCAGGTAAAACATATTGAGCAGGATATTGCTTCTTGTGAAAAAGAGATGGATGATGATGCAGAGAGTATTATCACATCAGAACGTTACATTTATATTGGAAGCATTATTGACAAGTGTTTAAAGAAGAACAAAAAAGGTAGCATGACAACTTCGGATAAGATTGACCGAATTGTTACAAACCGTTTCTTAGCACTTCCAATTTTTGCAGTTATCATGTTTATCGTTTATTACATATCTGTAACAACAGTTGGTACAGTTGCAACAGACTGGGCAAATGATGGTGTGTTTGGTGATGGATGGTATCTGTGTGGAATTGGTAGAGGTGATTACAATGATGATGCAGAACCATATGATGAAGCACTTGCATTAGTAGAAGGTTATATTTCAGGTAGTGCAGATCAAGGTGTAGATACAGCAGATGTAGAAGATGCAATCGACAGCGAAGCAGAAGATTATTCTGGAGATAATGCTGTGAAGGCATTAAAAGAATTTGCAGCAACAGCACCAGATGAGGTTACTTATGAATCAGAAGATGAAGAAACTTTGGAAACTACAGAAGAAAAGGCTTCAAAATCTGATTTAGAAGATGCAATCGGTGTACTTGAGAAGTACAACGGTGAAGCACCAGACCCGGCAGATTATGGAATTTGGATTCCAGGTATTCCAGTATTTATAGAAGCAGGTCTTGATAAGATTGGTTGTGCTGACTGGCTTAGTGGATTGATTTTAGATGGTATTGTTGCCGGTGTGGGAGCTGTACTTGGTTTCGTTCCACAGATGTTAGTATTATTTATCTTCCTTGCATTCTTAGAGGCTTGTGGTTATATGGCTCGTATTGCATTTATCATGGACCGTATTTTCCGCAAATTCGGATTGTCAGGTAAGTCCTTTATTCCAATCTTGATTGGTACAGGATGTGGTGTTCCAGGTATTATGGCATCAAGAACAATTGAAAATGAGAAGGATCGTCGTATGACAATTATGACAACTACATTTATTCCTTGTGGTGCAAAACTTCCATTTATTGCATTGATGGCAGGAGCAATCTTTGGTGGAGCTGCATGGGTAGCACCATGTGCATATTTCATCGGTATTATAGCAATTATTTGTTCAGGTATTATTTTAAAGAAAACAAAGATGTTCGAGGGAGATCCAGCACCATTCGTTATGGAACTTCCAGCATATCATATGCCTACAGTTGGTAACGTTCTTAGAAGTATGTGGGAGCGTGGATGGAGTTTCATCAAAAAGGCAGGAACTATTATCTTATTATCTACAATCGTAGTTTGGTACTTATCATACTTTGGTTTCGTAGATGGACATTATCAGATGTTAGCAGAAGATCAGATGGATATGAGTATCTTAGCAGCAATCGGTAGAGGTATTGCTTGGATCTTCGCACCATTAGGATGGGGAAATTGGCAGGCAGCCGTAGGTGCCGTAACAGGTTTAGTAGCAAAAGAAAATATCGTTGCTACTCTTGGAATTTTGTATACAACAGAAGATGCCAGTGCAATTTCAAACATTGCAACATCATTTGGAGCAAGTACGTGTGTTGCAGCAGGTTTCTCATTCCTTGTATTTAACTTATTGTGTGCGCCATGTTTCGCAGCAATGGGTGCCATTAAACGTGAAATGAACAATGGTAAATGGACTGCATTCGCTATTGCATATCAGTGTATTTTTGCTTACCTAGTAGCATTATGTATCTATAACATTGGCGAATTAGTTTTAGCAGGTACATTCCATATTGGATTTATTGTAGCAATTATAATTATTATTGCATTCTTATACTTGCTTTTCCGCCCTGCGAAAAAGAAAGCGTAAGTTTTCAAAAAGAAAGGTGGCAGAAATATGGGATCTATTTTAGGAACTTTAGTTGTGCTTTTGATACTTTTGGCTGTAGTAGGAGCTATTATATGGTCAATGGTAAAGGATAAAAAGAACGGAAAGAGTAGTTGCGGTGGAAATTGCAGTGCTTGTGGTGGACATTGCCATAAATAAAATAGAAGATTTGTGCCCACTGGAAAGTGTCAATTATCGAGAGGTAATTGGCACTTTTTATGTTTAAAATGGATTGCTTATTTGGTATTTGAGGGGGCAGATTAGTTTTGACATCCCTAAAAAAAATTAGTATAATAGCAACGCTAAATAAAATATACTCTCGGAGTCTCTTTGTGCCTGATTTTGCAAAATGTTTTTTTGTCAGATATGCACAAATTTATGAGGCGTACGTGGAGCGTACGTTGATTAAATTTGTGTATAGCTGGCGGAAAAACAGTCGCAAAAGTGGGTGCAAGGGAGATTCTGAGAGTACATTAAATTGCAAAGGAGAATATTATGTATAAAAATTATGTATTTGATTTATATGGAACTTTAGTGGATATTCGTACAAATGAAAATAAAGCCTATTTGTGGGATAAGATGACAGAAATAATGGGGTTTTATGGAGCTGTTTATGAAAGACAGGAGTTAAAACAAAAATATCAGCTTTATAGTAAAGAATTGGAAGAAAAAATGAAAGAAACAGAGCCATATCCAGAAATAGATTTGGCAAAAGTATTTCGGAGATTATTTGAAGAAAAACAGGTGAAGATAGAAGAAGAAAAAGTAGAATTTATTATGAATATGTTTCGAGTGGTGTCAACTAAGTTTATTCGCTTATATGATGGTGTTATACCATTTTTAGAGGAATTAAAAAGAAAAGGAAAGAAAGTATATTTATTATCTAATGCACAGAAAAACTTTACCAGACCTGAATTAGCATATTTAGGCATAGAAAAATATTTTGATGGCATTTTGATTTCTTCCGAGGAAGGATGCAAGAAACCGGGAAAATCTTTTTATGCAAAATTATTGGAGCGTTATCACTTGAATCCTAAGGAAAGTATTATGATTGGAAATGATTCTATTTCTGATATCCGTGGTTCTTATGAAATGGGAATGGATTCTCTCTATATTCATACAGAAATCTCTCCAGAATGTGTAGAGGATTTAAAAAGTAAATATACCATTATGGATGGAGATTTTAGAAAGGTTTCTGGTATGATATTAAAATAGGAAGGAAGAAATAGAATGCGCACAGAAAATAAATATATAAAGGGAATGATAATTTGTATCGTTGCAGTTGCTATTGGTGCTGCAGTTGGTGCGATAGATGCCTTATTTGGAAGAGTTCTATTGCTGATAACGGATGTAAGAGATGCGCATCCTGGATATTTCGTTCCGTTTCTGGCATTCGCTGGTCTGTTTATTGTTTTTGCTTATGAACGTTATGGAGGAAAAAGCAGCAGAGGGATGGTACTTCTTTTTGATGTTGCGCATGGCAAAGAGAAGGAAATTCCCTTGCGTTTGATACCATTTGTAACAATTGGTACATGGATTACACATCTATTTGGAGGAAGTGCAGGTAGAGAAGGGGTTGCTGTACAGATTGGTGGCACGCTTTCTTATGAGATTGGTAGAAAGCTTCCTATAAAAAATGCTTCTAATATTCTTTTGATTGTTGGAATGGCGGCAGGATTTGGAGGTTTGTTTCGAACCCCTGTGGCAGCGACCTTTTTTGCAGTAGAAGTTTTGACTGCGGGGATTCTAGTATATGAAGCGATTTTTCCAGCATTTTTAGCTGCCTATACAGCCAGCATTGTGTCTGGAAAATTAGGATTAGAAAAGTTTGCATGTGCAGTAAATGTTAAACTCTCTTTTGATGAAAAAACAATATTGAAACTAATCGTATTAGGTGCACTTTTTGGAATCGTAGGATACCTTTTTTCAAAAGGATTGCAATGGGGAAAGAAACAATTTTCAAAATGGTTTCCTAATAAATATATACGCATTGGCGTAACGGGAGCTTTTTTGAGTATATTTCTTCTTGCAATTTACTTCGGAAGATATGCAGGGCTTGGAACAAATTTAATACATGCAAGTTTTTATGGCGAACAGATTTATTTATATGATTGGGTGTTGAAGCTTGTTTTTACGATTATAACTTTAGCAGCAGGATTTCAAGGGGGAGAAGTGACACCATTGTTTTCAATTGGTGCAAGTTTAGGCGTTGTATTATCTGGTGTATTTGGTTTGCCTGTGGAGTTTGTTGCAGCGCTTGGTTATGCGGCTGTTTTTGGTAGTGCAACGAATACGATGCTTGCTCCGATTTTTATTGGAGGAGAAGTGTTTGGTTTTGCAAACATTCCTTATTTCGCGCTGGTATGTATGGTAGCCTTTGTAATAAATAGAAATTCGTCCATTTATGCAGGTCAGAAATTATATGCAAAAGAGCAGGCATAAAAGAGAGGGGAAAACATATAGTAAAATAGGCTTGATTTGCAAGGGGAGAAATATATGCGGATTTGTCAATTAAGACAAAAGGAAGTTATCAATATCTGTACGGGAACAAGAATGGGATTTATTTCGGATTTAGAATTTGATTTAGAAACAGGAAGAATTATTGCGATTATTGTTCCAGGACCGTGTAAATTATGGGGAATTTTGGGAAGGGACCATGAATTTGTGATTCCGTTTCAATGTATAACTAATGTTGGACCAGACATTGTACTTGTGGAAATAGATGAGAAAGAATGTCTTAAAAAAATTATATAATTTACTATTGTTTATTTGTAAATAGTAAGAGAGGTTTTGATTGACGGGGAAAGTAAGATTGCATATAATTATTTTAGTGGATTAATAGGTTTAGACATTGTTTATGAAAGATTGAGGATGAGAGTATGAAATGTCCATTTTGTGGAAAAGAAAATACAAAAGTAATTGACTCCAGACCGTCGGATGATGATACATCTATCAGAAGACGTCGTCAATGCGAGATTTGTAAGAGGCGTTTTACGACCTATGAGAACGTAGAAATGTTACCACTTGTCGTAATAAAAAAGGATCTTACCAGAGAACCGTATGATCGGGCAAAGTTAAAAGAAGGTATTTTTCGTTCTTGTATAAAACGTCCTATTTCCATGGAGGAGCAGAGCGAATTGTTAGATGGTATTGAAGCTGCTATTTTTGAACGTGAAGAAAAGGAAATATCTACAACGGAAATTGGGGAAATGGTATTAAATCGTTTAGAGCATTTAGATGCGGTAGCATATATTCGTTTTGCATCTGTATATCGAGATTTTGAGGATATGGATAGTTTTCGACGGGAAATAGAAAAGCTGCAAAATAAAAATATTGTGAAGTAAATAAAAGATTTGCGTTTTTCAAATTCGATAACTTAGAACAAGTTTGGTAAATTTCAAATTACAGAGGGCTAGTTGTAATGTCGATTGATTTGCGTAGATAGTATAGCTAGGATTTGACAACAGAAAAGCACTTGCAAAAAGTGCTTTTTTTGATATAATGAAACAAGGTAATATACTTTCATCGCTGTGGTGAAAGGAGTTTCTATGTATTTTCATAGTTATTGTGCAGCAATACAAGGGATTGATGCACATATCATTTCTGTGGAAGTCGATGTTTGTGATGGACTTCCCATGTTTTCTTTAGTTGGTCTGTTAAGTTCAGAGACAAGAGAGGCCAAAGACCGTGTTCGTATTTCTGTACGAAATTCCGGATATCGTATCCCAACGAAACATATAACAGTTAATTTATCCCCTGCGGATATTAGAAAAGAAGGTACGGCATTTGATTTTGCTATTGCGGTAGCGTTATTAGCTGCCTTTGGAAGAATACCACAAGAATGTTTGGAAAATGCAATGTTTATTGGAGAATTAAGTCTAAATGGGGAAATTAAGAGGGTAAATGGTGTACTTCCTATGGTATATGCAGCGAAAAAGAATCGAATGAAATATTGTTTTGTAGCCAGAGAAAATGTGGCAGAGGCTGCAATGGTGGAAGGAATTAAAGTAAAGGGGGTAAAAAATTTAAAAGAAGTGGTGGAATATTTTACATTAGACCGAAAAATAGCAACTACAACAGTAACAGCATTTGCAGAGCAGATAGAAGAAAGAATGGAAGATTTTTCAGAGGTTTCCGGGCAGGAAATGGTGAAGCGAGCATTAGAAATTGGGGTTTGTGGCATGCATAATGTATTGATGGTAGGTCCTCCTGGTGCGGGAAAGACTATGTTAGCAAAGAGGATTCCTTCTATTATGCCTGAACTGACATTTGAGGAGAGTTTGGAAATATCCAAAATTTATAGTATTTCTGGTTTGTTAGATGAAAATTACGCTTATATTAAAAAAAGACCTTTTCGGAGTCCACATCATTCCGTAACACCGACTTCATTGATTGGAGGAGGGTATCATGTAAAGCCTGGAGAAGTGTGTTTGGCAGATGGTGGTGTGCTGTTTTTAGATGAACTTCCAGAGTTTTCCAGTAATACGATTGATATGTTGCGACAACCATTAGAGGAACACAAGGTTGTTATTTCTCGAATGCAGGGAAGCTATACTTTCCCGGCAAAATTTATGTTGGTTGCAGCTATGAATCCTTGTAAATGTGGTTTTTATCCAGACCGAAATCGTTGTCGTTGTTCGGAACGGCAAGTGAGAGGGTATCTAAATAAAATTAGCAGACCATTGTTGGATCGAATTGATTTGAGTGTAGAGGCTATGGAAGTGACCTATAAGGATTTAATACAAAAAGGAAAAGCGGAGAGTTCCTGTGAGATAAGAAAACGAATAAAAAAGGCAAGAAAGATACAGGAGGAGCGATACTATCAGGAAGAAGTTCGATATAACGGGCAGCTTTCTGCCAAACAGGTAGAAAAATACTGTGTGTTGGGGAAACAAGAACAGAAAATGATGGAACAGATTTTTGAAACAATGGAACTTAGTGCAAGAGGATACCACAAGATTTTAAAGGTTGCAAGGACAATTGCGGATTTAGAAGGAAGTGAACGTATTTTAGATGTGCATTTGAGTGAGGCGGTTTGTTATAGAGGGTTTGATAAAAAGTATTGGGGGGATTAAAGATGAGTTTATTACAAAAGGAGCTGGAGTTTTGGCTGGCATCACTTCCAGCGATAGGAGCAATTAAGATACAGGAATTATTGAAATATTTTAAAACAGAAGAACAGATTTTTAAGGCAGGAGAGAACGAGTTACGGCAGGTTTCACGTATTACTGAGAAAGATGTGGCGTGTATTATATCCAATCGAAATATAGATACAATTAAAAGAAAATATGAAAAGATGTATCAGCAAGGAAATCGGATTATATCGGTGCATGATAAAGCCTATCCAGAAAAATTAAAAAATATTGCGTCCTATCCATATGCTCTTTTTCTGCGTGGCAACCTTCCGAGCGAGAAGAAGATTTCTATTGCTATTGTAGGGGCAAGAAATTGTACAGCCTATGGAAAAGAAGTTGCAAAATGGTATGCAAGAGAATTGGCAAAAGCTGGGATACAGGTTATTAGCGGAATGGCATATGGGGTTGATAGTTATGCACATAAGGGAGCGATAGAGGGAAATGCGGATACCTATGCTGTTTTGGGCTGCGGTATTGATATATGTTATCCAAGGGAAAATTTTGAATTGTACATGCATATGTCAAAGCAAGGAGGCGTAATCTCAGAATATGGACCTGGAGTGCCAGGGAGGGCGTTCCAATTTCCATTAAGAAATCGTATTATAAGTGGGTTGAGTGATGGTATCTTGGTCGTAGAGGCAAGAGAACGAAGTGGTTCTCTGATTACTGCGGATTTGGCATTAGAACAGGGAAAAGATATCTTTGCAATTCCTGGAAGAATTGGTGATAAGCTTAGTGAAGGTTGTCTCAATTTAATTAAGGAAGGAGCAACGCCTGTCGTAAGCCCCACAGATATAATTGAAAATTTTCATATTAATATGTTATTGGAACAAAAAGGAAGAAAACAAGAAAAGGTGAGATTATCAGCGAAGGAACAAAAAATATATGATTGTGTTACCTTGGAGGAAAAACATATTAGCACGATACTTTCCGAAAGTAAAATGATTATGGCAGAAGCACTCTCTTTGCTAGTGAAATTGGAAATGAGGGGTGTTATCAGGCAAAGTGTGAAAAATTATTATATCCGATGTTATTGATTTGCTTTGTTGGAGTGTTAAATAGGCAGAAAAGAAAAAGAGGGTACAAGGGATAAGAAATAGAAGGATGGCTGTAAAAATAAGACGTATTGTATATACATGAATTGCAATTTTTGGGAATTGTGCGAAAATTTTGGCAAAAAAACTTATATTAGTCTTGCGCTGATAAAAAAAATAGTGTATGCTTAGAAATGTTTTTGAAAGAGGATAAGAAAGTCATTGTAGAATGGTATTTTAAAGGAAAGTTTTTTTGATGACTTTCTAGTGATAAATAGAAAGTAGTAGGGAGTGTTACAATGCCAAAGTATTTAGTAATCGTGGAATCACCTGCCAAGGCGGCAACAATTAAGAAATTTTTAGGGAAAAACTATGAGGTAGTTGCATCGAATGGACATGTAAGGGATTTTCCGAAGAGTCAGATGGGAATTGATTTTGAAAATGATTTTGAACCTAAGTATATTACAATCCGAGGAAAAGGAGAATTATTGGCGAAGCTTCGAAAAGAAGTAAAAAAAGCAGATAAAGTTTATCTCGCAACTGACCCGGACCGAGAGGGAGAAGCTATTTCATGGCATTTGTGCAATGCGTTAAAACTGGATGATAAAAAGTATAGTCGTATTACTTTTAATGAGATTACAAAGACAGCGGTAAAGGCATCTATAAAACAGGCACGTAATATTGATATGAACATGGTTGATTCGCAACAGGCAAGACGAATGATTGACCGTATGGTAGGATATAGCATCAGTCCTCTTTTATGGGTTAAAGTGAAACGTGGTTTGAGTGCTGGTAGAGTACAGTCGGTTGCATTACGCTTAATTTGCGATAGAGAAGAAGAAATCAATGCATTTATTCCGGAAGAATATTGGACAATGGAAGCTAGTTTGAAAGTTAGTAAAGAACGAAAACCATTGATTGCTAAGTTTTATGGAGATAAAAATGGAAAGATTGCCATAACAAATGAAGAACAGGTAAAGAAGATTCAAAAAGAAGTTGAAAAAGCTGAATTTAAAATAGCTAATATTAAAAAAGGTGAGCGAATAAAGAAAGCACCGTTGCCATTTACCACAAGTACATTACAGCAAGAGGCATCTAAGGCATTAAATTTTGCTACACAAAAGACAATGAGAGTGGCACAGCAGTTATACGAAGGAATTGCCATAAAAGGAAGAGGTACGGTAGGTTTGATTTCTTATCTGCGTACAGATTCTACTCGTGTATCAGATGAAGCAGATCAGGCGGTAAGAGGATTTATCAAAGAAAACTATGGTGAAAAATATGTAGTTAAGACTTTGAATGAAAAAAGTGGGAAAAAGAAAATTCAGGATGCCCATGAAGCGATACGACCTACTTATGTTGACTTAACACCAACTATGGTGAAAGAAGATTTGAGTCGTGAACAATTCCGATTATATCAGCTTATTTGGAAACGATTTGTTGCAAGTAGAATGGAAAATGTAAAGTATGAGACAACATCCATAAAAATAGATGCTGGAGAATATCGTTTCACTTCTTCGGCATCTAAAATCGTGTTTGATGGTTTTATGAGTGTCTACACGGCAGCAGATGATAAAGAAGAAAAGAGTGCTATGCTAAAGTCGATTTCCATGGATTCGGAACTTACATTAAATGAATTAAATCCAGCACAGCATTTTACACAGCCACCAGCACATTTTACAGAAGCATCGTTGGTTAAGACTTTGGAGGATTTGGGAATTGGTCGTCCAAGTACCTATGCACCTACGATTAGTACGATTATTGCAAGAAGATATGTGGCTAAGGAAAATAAGAATTTGTATGTAACCGAGATTGGTGAAGTTGTAAATGGAATTATGAAAGAATCGTTTTCTAGTATTGTTGATTTTAATTTCACTGCTAATTTGGAGACACTGCTGGATGGAGTGGAAGATGGAAGCATTATGTGGAAAACGGTTGTGCGTAACTTTTATCCAGATTTAGAGATTGCGGTGAAAAAGGCACAGGAAGAACTGGAGAAGGTTGAGATTCAGGACGAAGTTACGGATGTGATTTGTGAATTGTGTGGTAAAAATATGGTTGTAAAATATGGACCACATGGAAAATTCTTAGCTTGTCCAGGATTTCCAGAATGTCGAAATACAAAACCTTATCTGGAAAAAATTGGGGTGCCTTGTCCAAAGTGTGGAAAAGAAGTCGTAATCAGAAAGACCAAAAAAGGAAGACGATATTATGGTTGCGAGGCAAACCCTGATTGTGATTTTATGACATGGCAGCGTCCATCAAAAGAGAAGTGTCCACAATGTGGAGGCGTCCTTGTTGAAAAAGGAGCAAAACTTGTGTGCCTGGATGAAAATTGTGGATTTGTAAAAAGTGCAAAGAAAGAACAATAGTATAAAACGCGAATATAGCCAAGCAGGAGGTTAATAAAAATGAGCGTACAGTTACTTGATAAAACGAGAAAAATAAATAAATTGTTACACAATAATAGTTCTCATAAGGTGGTATTTAATGATATTTGTAAAGTGCTGAGTGATATTCTTGATTCTAATACACTTGTAATCAGTAAAAAGGGAAAAGTTCTTGGAGTAAAGAATTTAGCTAGTATTGATGAAATTACAGAGTTGCTTGAGGGTAGTGTTGGCGATTATATTGATGAAATGCTGAATGAAAGATTACTTAATATTCTTTCTACCAAGGAAAATGTTAATATGGAAACTTTGGGATTTGAATTAGAAGAAAAGAAAAATTATCAGGGAATTGTAACGCCAATCGATATTGCAGGGGAACGCTTGGGAACCTTGTTTGTGTACAGACAAAAAAAGGCTTATAGTATTGATGATATTATACTAAGCGAATATGGTTCCACTGTGGTAGGCTTGGAAATGCTTCGTGCCGTAAATGAAGAAAATGATGCAGAGACTAGAAAAGAGCAGGTGGTACGTTCTGCAATTAGTACATTATCTTATTCAGAATTAGAAGCAATTACACATATTTTTAGTGAATTAGATGGAGATGAAGGTGTGCTCATTGCAAGCAAAATTGCAGATAGAGTTGGGATCACCCGTTCGGTTATTGTGAATGCACTTCGTAAATTTGAGAGTGCAGGCATTATAGAATCGCGGTCTTCAGGTATGAAGGGAACCTATATCCGAGTTTTAAATGACCTTGTTTTTGAAGAATTGGAACGAGGAAAAAAGTAAAAAAACATATTCACAAAAGACAAAATTTCGTAATAGTTCAGTTTTTTTTGTAATATTTCTTGTTTTTTTGTGAAATATTGTTATAATATAATAGAAAACAAAAAAGGGGTGATAGGATGATTAGTTCAGGTGCCTATAATTATATCAATGTATTGCAGCAGGCAACAGATGCTAGTTGGTTGCGTAATACAATTATTTCAAATAATATTGCAAATGTAGATACACCAAATTACAAACGTCAGGATGTACAGTTTGAGACGTATTTGATTGAACAGTTGGCTGGCGGGGACAGCATGGATTCCTATGTGAATAATATGGATTTATCTACATTAGAGCCAACGATTTATACAGATAATTCCAATTTGAGTTATCGACTAGATGGAAATAATGTCGATATTGATACAGAAAATGCGGAGTTGGCTAAGAACCAAATTAAGTATAGTGTCATGACGGATGCTATTTCACAGGAGTTTGCAAGGCTGCGTACAGCAATCGGTAAATAATGCTATAAACAGAGGGAGTGATAGATATGTCAGCGTTTGGGGCTATGGATATTAGTGCTAGTGGAATGACAGCACAAAGATTAAGAACAGATATAATTTCACAAAATATCGCAAATGTAAATACGACTAGAGATGAAAATGGACAGCCATATAAAAGAAGAACAGTTGTTTTTGAAGAAAAACCATCAAATAGCTTCAATGACTATTTAAGTGTGGCATCCAGTTCAATTGGAAATGGAGTAAAGGTTTCCGCAATTGTTGAGGATAATACTACACCTATGACGATGGTATATGATCCATCCCATCCGGATGCAGATGAAGAGGGATATGTTTATTATCCTAATGTTAATACAGTTACAGAAATGACAAACATGATTGATGCCAGTCGAGCATATGAGGCTAATATTACAGCGTTTAATGCAACAAAAGCTATGACGACACAGGCATTACAGATTGGAAAATAATTAGAGGCGTATAAAAGGCTTTGTGAAAAAAGAGCGAAGGAATGATTGGGAGATTAATTCTGAAGGATAAGGAGAAGATACATGAGTTTAGATATTAGTAGTTTATCGGGGACGAGTAATTTGAATAGCATTTATAACAATAACTATTCAACTGACAGGGTGAGTAATTTTTCCAATAGCTACGATGGGCTTATTTCATCTGTAAAAGATGAGGGGGATTCGTTTGAGAATGTATTTCAGTCTGCGTTGGATTTGATTAATACAACCAATGATTATACAAATGTAGCAGAGCAGGAAGAACTGAATTATGCAATGGGATTGTCTGAAGATACGCATACTTTGATGATTGCGCAGCAAAAGGCAAATATTTCGTTAGCGTATACGGTTGCTGTCCGTGATGCGGTTGTGGATGCATATAATAATATTATGAATATGCAGTTCTAACAATTTAGTTTAAGCAACCTGTGATATGAGGAAAGGACAGTAGGAGAATGGTAACATGTTAGATAAATTGAAGGAAGTACCCGAGAAACTTTTAGAATTTTGGAATAAATATAGTGCAAAACAAAAAGGTATTATTATTTCTGTTGTTGTTGCGATTTTAATTGCAATCGGAATCTTAGTTTTTGTGTTGACACGGACAAATTATACGCATTTGGTTACATTGCAGGATGAACAAAGCGTAACACAATTATTAGAATTATTAGATAATGATGGAATTGCCTATAAAAAAGACAAGACAGCATCGGGATACGAAATAAAGGTAGATCAGTCTAAGACTACTGATGCTATGCTTTTAATGGGAAATAATGAAATCGTAGGGCATAGTTCGAGCGATATGGACTGGGAGACTGCGCTGAATAACAGTATTGAAACAACAGAAGGTGAAAAAAGTAAAAAATATACATTAGCTTTTCAGAGTGAAATTCGTACATATCTTAAATCGATTAAAGGTGTTGATGAAGCGTATGTATCTATAAATTCACCAACGGATGATGGAACTATTTTTGCAGAAGATCAAGATGCTTCGGTTGCTGTTATGTTGAAGCTTTCAGATGAACTATCGCAATCCGCGCTACAAGGTATGGCAAATTATCTTGCTACAGCAGTGGGAAATAAAGATACCAGTTTAGTTACTATTGTAGATACGGACAGTAATTTATTATTTGATGGTACAAGCGCTGATACATTGAGTGGAAACGCCACATCAACTGCGGAATATCAGGAAACATTGCGTGCGATTATCAAAAATGATGTAAAACAGGTTCTATTAAAATCGAATTACAATGAAGTAGAGATAGGAACATCTAATATTCAGTTTAATTTGGATCAGGTACAGACTTTATATACAGAGTATTCCACACCAGAAGGAAAAGATCAGGGACCATATTCTTCAAGTTATGAATATTCTTCAAAAGGAAGTAGTGGTTCTGGCGGAATCCCTGGAACAGATTCTAACGCAGATGATACAGATTATATGCTTCAAAGTAGTGGCGATAACAGTTCTGAGGTTACACTTAATAAATATGAATATGATGTAAATAAAAAAGAAACGACGACTGTTCAGGCAGTTGGTGCAGTGGATGCAGGAAATTCATCGATTGCTATTGTATTGAAAAAATATAAAATATATGATGAGAAGCAAATGAAAGCAAACGGAGAATTGGACGGTACAGATTTTGAAACATTCCAAAGTCAAAATAGTGAACCAACCCAGCTTGATGTACCAACGGAAGTGACAGATTTGATTGCAAAGGCTACAGGAATTTCAACAGCAGATATTTCTGTAGTTGCTTATGAGCAGCCAGTCTTTAACGAAATGACAAAAACACCGGTTGCTTATAGTAACATATTGATGATAGTTTTAGCTGTCTTGATTGTTGCATTATTAATCTTTGTGGTATTTAAGGGAACTGCTCCAATGGAAACAACGGAGTTGGAACCAGAATTATCAGTAGAGCAATTGCTTGCTACGACGAAGGAAAATCAATCCTTAGAGGATATTGAATTTGGCGAAAAATCAGAAACTAGAAGAATGATTGAGAAATTCGTTGATGAAAATCCAGAAGCGGTTGCACAGTTGTTGCGAAACTGGATTAATGAGGATTGGGGCTAAAGGCAGACAGGTATAGATAAAAGTTGTTTCTGACTAGACACCCAAGGAGGGCATGTGTGACATGCTTTGCTTGGGTGTAGTTGGATAGGGAGGTTTTCAAATGAAAAATGAGTTGAGCGGTATAGAGAAGGCTGCTATTTTATTAATTAGTTTAGGGCCAGAAAAATCAGTAAATGTTTTTAAGCATTTAAAAGAAGATGAGATAGAACAATTGACATTGGAAATTGCTAATACAAGAAGTGTTTCAGCATCCAAAAAGGAAGAAGTGTTGGATGAATTTTACGAAGTGTGTCTGGCACAGCAGTATATTGCCGAGGGTGGTATTTCTTATGCAAAACAGTTGTTAGAGGAAGCACTTGGTTCAGAAAAGGCAAAAGATGTTATTGGAAAACTGACAGCTTCTTTACAGGTTCGTCCATTTGAATTTGTTAAGAAAACAGATCCGACTCAACTTCTTAACTTTATACAAGACGAACATCCACAGACCATTGCGTTGATTTTATCTTATTTATCTTCTAGTCAAGCATCGGTTATTATCGCTGCACTTCCGCCTGAAAAACAGGCAGATGTTGCAAAACGTATCGCACAGATGGATCGTACTTCACCAGATATAATTAAGGAAGTAGAGAAGGTATTGGAAAGAAAGTTAGCATCTTTGGTAAACCAGGATTATACCATTGTTGGTGGTGTGGATGCCATTGTTGAAATTTTGAATACGGTAGACAGAGGTACAGAGAAACATATTATTGAAACATTGGAAATTGAAGAACCAGAATTGGCTGACGAAATTAGAAGAAAGATGTTTGTATTCGAGGATATTCTTTCTTTGGACGACAAATCTATTCAACGTGTCTTGCGAGAAGTGGATAACAATGAAATTGCTATGGCACTAAAGGGTTCAACGGAAGAAGTACAAACTGTAATCTTCAACAACTTGTCAAAACGACTTGCTGTTATGATTCGAGAAGATATGGAATTTATGGGACCGGTTCGTTTGAAGGATGTTGAAGAGGCACAGCAAAAGATTGTAAATATTATCCGTAAGTTAGAAGACTCCGCTGAAATTATTATTTCAAGGGGTGGAGGTGACGAAATCGTTGTCTAATTTAATAAAGTATTATAATTTTAATGTAACAGAAGATAAAAAATGTGTGGTTGAAAGTGACAGCCGAGTTGGTAATTTTATACCAGGGTTACTTACACATGGGGAAGTGGAAGTTCGAGACAAAGAGAGAGAAGAATTTGACGAGGAATTTCCAGAGGAAATGTTTGCCGAACAAGAAGAACAAGAACATGGAAATGCAATAAAGAATGAAGAAATTTTAGATGCTGCACATGAGCAAGCAGGTAAAATTTTAGAACAGGCAAAAAAAGATGCGGAAAAATTGGTAGAACAGGCCAAAATTACTGCAGAATTAGAAAAAGAAAAAATTCTGGAAGAAAGTAAAAAGGCTGGGTATAAAGATGGCTTGGTGCAGGCAAATGATGAAGTTGCATCCCAAAAGGAAGAACTAGAACAAAGAGCACAACAACTGGAAGAAGAATACCAGCAGCTTGTTGAGCAACTAGAACCTGATTTTGTAAAATTAGTCATCAATCTAGTCAAGAAGCTGACAGGTGTTTTAGTAGAAAATAAAAAAGACATTATTTTATATTTGATGGAACAATCTTTGAAAAATCTAGGGAAAACAATGAAATTAGTAATCAGGGTTTCTGCGGATGATGTGGAGATGGTTCGAAATGAACAGGAAAGATTACTTGAGTTTGTAGACAAAGATTGTGAGATGGAAATTGTGCTTGATTCTACCTTGAAGAAGAATCAGTGTTTGCTGGAAGCAGATAAGCAGATTATTGACTGTAGTCTGGATGTGCAAATGCAGAGTTTAATTGAAAATCTAAAAATGATGATGTAAATATTGGTAGTAGTATGGTAAATATAATAGCAGGAATTATATATTTGGGTGGGGTATATTCTGCTATACATTTACAAAAGTGAGAGAGTACGGGGAACGATATGGCAATAGATATGCGAAAATATGATGAGCTACTTGAAAAACAGTATGAGAAACATTTTGGAAAAGTAGCAAAAGTAGTTGGACTGACAATTGAATCAATTGGTCCCGATGCAAAATTGAACGATATGTGTTACATTATCCCTAAAAATGGTGGAGAAGCAGTAAAAGCAGAAGTGGTTGGATTTCGTGATGACAGAGTCTTGCTAATGCCTTACGATAATGTAGAGGGAGTTGGACTTGGAAGTTATGTAGAAAATTCTGGAGCACCATTAAAAGTTTATGCTGATGATACACTTTTAGGAAAGACATTGGATGGATTAGGGATTCCGATTGATGGAACCCAGTTGGAACAAAAGGGAGCTGGATATTCGGTTGAAGCTACCCCACCAGACCCTTTAAAACGAAAAATTATTGATGAAGTGCTACCATTGGGAGTAAAGGCAGTCGATGGATTGAATACGATTGGGAAAGGACAGCGTATTGGTGTTTTTGCTGGTAGTGGTGTAGGAAAAAGTACATTATTGGGAATGTTTGCAAGAAATACAAAGGCAGATATTAATGTAATCGCACTAATTGGAGAACGAGGAAGGGAAGTACGCGAATTTATTGAGAGAGACTTGGGGCCGGAAGGTATGGCTCGATCAGTAGTTGTAGTTGCGACTTCTGATAAACCAGCCTTGATTAGAAAGAAAGCTGCGCAGACAGCAACGGCTATCGCAGAGTATTTTCGTGATCAGGGGAAAGATGTGCTGATTATGATGGATTCGTTGACACGATTTTCTATGGCACAAAGAGAGATTGGTCTTGCCTCTGGAGAACCGCCTGTTTCAAGAGGGTATCCACCAAGTGTGTATGCGGAAATGCCCAAATTATTAGAGCGTGCAGGTAATTCGGAAGTAGGTTCGATTACTGGATTATATACTGTCTTAGTAGATGGTGATGATATGAACGAACCAATTACGGATACGGCAAGAGGAATCTTAGATGGACATATTGTGTTATCTCGTAAACTTGGACAAAAAAATCACTATCCAGCCATTGATGTGTTGGCTAGTATTTCTCGATGTATGAGTTCTATTGTTGCGGATGAACATAAAAAATCTGCGGGGCAGTTAAGAAACGTACTGGCTACCTATAATGAGGCAGAGGATTTGATAAATATTGGAGCATATAAACGAGGTTCCAATAAAGAAATTGATTACTCAATTGAAAAAATAGATGAGGTAAATAAGTTTCTTTGTCAAGGTGTGTATGAAAAGTTTACATATGATGAAGAAGAAAAATTACTATCTGAAATATTTGGCGAGTCTCCAAAAGAATAAAAGAGGGATATAGTAATTTTACTTTGAAACAGAGATAGGAGGAGTAACGTGGCTAAGTTTATTTTTAAGATGCAAAATATTTTAGAAATAAAACGAAAGCTGGAGGATCAAGCAAAGAGCGTATATGCAGATGCATTAGCAGTGCTTGATAGAGAGCAGAATAAATTAAAATTACTAGAAACAAAAAAAGATGAGTATGAAAGGCGATTGACACAAATGATGTCCGATGTACTTGAACTCGAAAAGATAAAATTTAACGAAGATGCGATTGAAATTATAAAGTATCGGATGCAAGAACAGATGGTTGTAATTCGAGATGCTCAAATGAAAGTTGAGCGTGCAAGGCAGGCATTAAATGATGCAGTTGTAGAAAGAAAGACATATGAAAAGTTAAGAGAAAAGGCTTTTGAAGACTTTAAAATTGAGTTAAATGCGCAGGAACAAAAAGAAGTAGACGAATTAGTTAGTTATACGTTTGGAACATCCAAAAAAGAAGACTAATTTGTCACAGTTGCTTCAATAAATATAGTTAATTTTTTGTAAAAGAGGTGTAGAAAATGGCAAAAAAAGACGATGAATTAGATGAGGAAAAGAAAACTCCTGAAAAAAAAGAAAAGAAACCGAAGGAAGAAGAAAGTCCGGCTAGTAAGATTGTAACAGCCTTAATAATTATAGTGATTGTTTTAATCTGGCTAGGGGTTTTTGTTGTTTTAGTAAAAGCAGATGTAGGTGGCTTCGGTAGTAAAGTGCTTGCTCCTGTTTTGCAGGATGTGCCGGTTATTAACAAGATTTTACCGGAAGGTTCTACTGGAAACAGTACAGATGACAACTACGATTATACATTAGATGAGGCAATCCAGAAAATTAAAGAGTTACAGATGGAATTGGATTCCCAGAGTAGTAGTAGTGGAGTTGATTCTAAATATATTTCTCAATTAGAAGCAGAAATTAAGAGATTGCAAGTATTTGAAAAACAGCAAGACGAATTTGCAAAGGAAAAGAAAGAATTTGATGAACAGGTTGTATATGCAGATAATGCGCCAGATATTCAGGAATATCAAAAGTATTATGAACAAATAGATCCTGATAATGCGGCTGAAATTTATCGCCAAGTAGTTGAGGATGTGCAGTACAATCAGAAGGTGCAGGATGAGGCAGATAAATATGCACAGATGGATCCAGCATCCGCAGCACAAGTATTAGATCAGATGACATCTGCTGATTTAGATTTGGTATGTCAAATATTGTCTTGTATGCCAAGTGAAAATAGTGCGCTTATTATGGAGCAATTAGATTCTAATATTGCTGCTAAGATAACGAAGCGTACATTGGCAAAAAAATAATAGATACCATTTAAGGGGGTAGTAAGAGTGATGCTTCGGCATTGCCATACTATATATAAAATATAATATTGAGGGAAGGAGGAAAAAGGTGTGCAGAATATAAAACAGATGATGGAACTGGCATCCGCTCAAAATGTGCAAGGTACAACGAAATCATCTAGTACTGGTTTTGCAAGCAAAAAATCCAATGATTTTGGAAAGGTTATGTCAAAACAGGTAAAAGATACGAATACAGTATCCTCTGGAAAAAAATTAGTAGTGAATAAAGATGCTACTGCTGTGCAGGTTGTAAACGATAAAAGACAAGGACAATTGCAAGGTGATACAGTAGAAAATGTATTAACAGAAGGTGTAAATGAGGAAACTATTTCAAAAGAAATAGCGGAAAAGGTACCTGAATGGTTAAATCAGGTAAAACAGCAGCTTTGCGATACATTTGATCTTGATGTGAAAGAGTTAGAAGATATTATGTCTCAATTGGGATTACAATTTTCAGACTTACTAAATGTAAATAATCTTCAGCAATTCGTTCTATCGCAGGCAGGGTGTGATGATGCTACTATGTTGTTGACAGATGAGAATCTTGGAACACAATTTCAGGAAATATTGCAAAGTATTGATGATGTGACGATGATGTATATGCAACCATCTGAAGGTAGTCAGGAGACATTTCAAGCTATTGTAAAAGAATTTGAAGCAGTTGATTTGAATTCGGAAGATGTTGTGATGGCAACAGATCAAACAGTAGAAGAAATGCCTGTTTCTGATGGAATATCCGATGAAATTGTTTCTGACAATACTGACACAGCGGAGGTAGATACGACAATTTCAAGTGAAATGGATTTGGATGTGCAGGAAGATGTTGTTACAAATGATGTGTTAGAACCAACGAATTCAGAGGTAATCATTGCATCTGAGAAAAGTGTGGTACAAAGTACAAAGCAAGAGGATGTTTCGCCTGTAAAACAGGATGACCAAGTGGAAGAAGCGTTTTCTGTAGAGGATGGACAAGAAAAACTTTCTGAAACGTTTCAAAATACCTTAGAAACAGAAACGGACGGAAAGGAATTTAGTCAAGAAAAGGATGGAAATTCATCAACAGAACACCAAAAAACGGAGAAGCCATTATTTGACCAGATTATTACAAATACAAGTTCTACAAATGAAGTAGGACAAGTAGAAGTAATACAGGAAAAGGTGGAAGTGATCCAACAATTTAGAGAAGTTGTGGAACAGGTTGTTACACAGATTAAAGTGGCAGTTACAGAAGATACTTCCGAAATGTCAATGCAGTTAAATCCAGAAAATCTTGGAAAAGTAAATCTTTCTGTGGTTACAAAAGAAGGTCATATTACCGCACAATTTGTAACAGAGACAGAGGTTGCCAGACAAGCACTGGAAAGTCAGATACAGCAGTTAAGAGAAACACTTGGACAGCAGGGACTTAAAGTTGATAAAGTTGAAGTAAGTGTATCTGATTTTAGTTTTCAACAAGGAAACGAAACAAATGCCGAGGAACAGAAGGAGCAGCAGCGTAATGGATATGCAAAGCAGCTACATAGAAATTTGAATTTGGAGCATTTGGATGATTTGTCCGAATTATCGGAAAAAGAGCAGTTAGCAATAAAAATAATGCAAAGCAATGGAAATCAGATTGATTTTACAGCATAGAGAGGAGGAAATACATGGATACAGCAGCAGTAAATAATGGAAAAGTTGCAGATAATGATGCCATTAGTTCCACGAAGACTTCTATAAAGGGTTCAAGTAATTTAGGAAAGGATGCATTTTTACAACTTTTGGTTGCACAGATGAAGTATCAGGATCCTTTGGAACCATCATCAGATACCGAATGGATTGCACAGTTAGCACAGTTTTCAAGTTTAGAGGAAATGCAAAATATGAGTAGTACCCTGAGTAATACACAGGCATTTACTATGGTTGGGAAAACAGTAAACGTTGTATCGGATGGAAAGACAATCGAAGGAGTTGTCGATTCTGTGTCACTAAAGGGAAGCACAGCATATGTATCTATAAATGGAAATTCCTATAAAGCAAGTGATGTGACGGCTGTTCTCGGAGAGACATATTTACAAAATAAATATGGTCCAAGGACAGAAAAGCAGGATGTTACATTTGATTATGACGATCCAAAGGATATTAAGATTTCTCTTTCTATGGGAGATGGAAATTATGCAGCAAGTGGAGTGTATGTTGCAATCAATGGAAAATTGATTGATGGAAGCAACATGGAATATGACGAGAAGAATGGTATATTAACCATTAAGAAAGAGGCTATTTCAGGTTTGGGTACAAATCAGAAATATGATATAGCATTTATATTCGATGATTCTGCATCAACAACCATATCTGGTAAAGTTACTTTGAGTGTGAAAGGAACACAGCCGGAAACACCAGAAGAGCCAGAAGCACCAGACGAAACAGACAAAACTGAAGAAACAGAAACAAAAGATGAAGTGTAAAGAAAAGCGTATATAGAACTGTTGATTAGAAAGAAAGGTGGGAGGGCTATGAATATTTTACAGAATAATTATGCTTCCATCGAAAGTATGCGGGAGCAGCTAGGTACATCGAAAAATATTTCTTCTAAATTAAAAACAAATGTGGAAGAAAAGAATGGATCAGCGAGCTTTGCACAGGTTTTACAACAAAAAGAACAAGAAACAGCAGAAAGATCATCCTTGCATTTTTCGAAACATGCGAATGAACGATTGGCAAGTAGAAAGATTGCATTGTCAACAGAACAGGTTCAAAGATTAGAAAATGGAACAAATCGTGCAAGAGAAAAAGGAATACAGGAATCATTGATTATGGTAGATAGCTTGGCATTTATTGTAAATGTGAAGAATAATACAGTGATTACTGCGGTGAACGATGTAAAAGATGCTGTTTTTACTAACATTGATGGGGCTGTAATTGGGTAACTGAAAATGAAATGTGTACAAGCCGGACCTTATTGGGGGCTTCGCACCTTTGAATGACAGAAAAGGTGACACATCAAAAGGGGAGCGCATAGATAGCGCAAAATAGGAGGAAATGACTTATGATGAGATCATTATATTCTGGTGTAGCAGGTTTAAAGACACATCAGACAAGAATGGATGTAATTGGTAATAATATTGCAAATGTTAATACAGTAGGATTTAAAGCAAGTAGTGTAAACTTCTCGGATGTATTATATCAAACAACACAAAGTGCATCTGGCGCAAACAGTGCAACAGGAGTTACTGGTACCAACGCAAAACAGATTGGTCTTGGAACAAAAGTAGCATCAATTACTACTTCTGTAGATAATACAGGTGGATCACAATCTACAGACCGTACTTTGGATTGTATGATTGAAGGAGATGCATTCTTTATTGTAAATTATGGAGGTTCTAATTATTTTACAAAGGCTGGTTCTTTCTTTGTAGATGGTTCAGGTACATTATGTACGGCTGCAGGTGCATCTGTTATGGGTTGGGGTGTTGATACAACTGGAACTGATATTGTGAGAGATGTAGTAAAACCATTAACTGTTATGAGTGCAGAAAATATGAGTTCAGCACCAGAAGCAACGAAAAATACATATATTACTGGTAATGTGGATGCAACAGATAAACAATTGTCTTCCGATAATGGTGTTGCAATGCAGGTACAGTTTTATGATAGTCTTGGAAATAGCTATAGCTTGAAATTAGCATTAAAGCAGGCGGTTGATGGAAATGGACAAGCAATTGATGGTCAGTATACGGTTGAACCTGCGGATATTTTAGATGAAGATGGTAAGTCTATTTTTTACACAGTAAAAGATGATGGAACAAAAGAACTTGTTACAGATAGTGCTACTACACCACTTTCATTTACGCTTGGAGGAACAACATATACGGCTAAGCTTACAAATGGAGAATTGAAACTTACAGCAACAGGAAATGGAAATACATTAACTTTCAATACTTCTTCTGGTTCATTTAAGAGCGTAGGAGAAGGAAACACAGCAGGGGATTCCTTAACCTTTACATTAGGTAATAATTATACTACAGCACAAGGTTCACCATTTACAGATGTAGATATTGATTTCTCTACATTGACACAGTATGCAGGTAATGGAAAGTGTAATATGGAATCTCAAAGAGGTACAAAGGATGCATCAGGAACAGGAGCAGGACGTATCATGGGTGAGATGATTGGTCTTAGCATTGATAACCAAGGCAAGATTTATGGTTCTTATGATAATGGTACTTCAAAACTTTTGGGACAGATTGCAGTTACAACATTTGCAAATGCTACTGGTTTGGAATCTGTGGGAAATAGTATGTTTGCAACAACACAGAACTCAGGAGATTTTGATGGTATTGGAAAGGATATCACAGAAGCTGGCGGAAAGATAAATACAAGTGTATTGGAAATGTCAAATGTAGATTTGTCATCAGAATTTACAAATATGATTACTACACAGCGTGGTTTCCAGGCAAATTCCAGAATTATTACAACATCTGATACGATGTTAGAGGAATTGATAAATCTTAAGAGATAATAGAATGCTGTGAAAATATCTTTTAGGATGTGCATTGCAAGATATGTATGCGAGGATTTCCTTTTTTGACAAGTCGTATACATATTGCGTGATGAAAAAAATAGAAAGATTTGCAAAAAATGTCAAAATTAGTTATAATAATATTAAAAATGTAGAAAGGCTGTGCCATACTAAGTATGGCACGGAATTTCTGCGTTTATAGGATATAAATAGCAGAAGTGAATGACAGAATGATTAGGTAATGGGGAGAAGGGGGTTATTATGATTAATTTAACAAAATTAAATGGTGATCCATTCGTCTTGAATGCAGAATTGATTAAGACGGTTGAAGAGACGCCAGATACTGTAATTACTATTACAACTGGGAACAAATTTATTGTGCAGGAAAAAGCAGAGGAAGTTGTAAACAAAACATTAGAATATAAAAAGAACGTTTTTATGAATTTTGTGAAATGATGGGTGGTGTAAATTGTGGATATAGCTTCAATTGTAGGTTTACTTTTATGTTTTGGTTTTATGATTTTGGGAATTGTAACTGGAGATCAGGGAGCAGCGGCGTTAGGTAACTTCTATGATCTTACATCAATCTTTGTTACTTTTGGTGGATCATTTATGTGTACACTCATTATGACAGATGGAATTCCACAATATTTATCAAATCTGAAAAGTTTTAAGTTAATATTAAAAAAGAAGACGACAAATGAAATCGAGGTAATTAAACAAGTTATCGATTTATCAAATATATCACGTAAAGAAGGATTGCTTGCATTGGAAGAAGCGGCAGCAAATGTGGATGATGACTTTTTGAAAAAAGGATTGCTTTTGATTGTAGATGGTACAGATCCTGAATTGGTTCGTAGTATTATGGAAACAGAGCAGATTGCGGTTGAGGATAGACATAAAACCGTAATTTCTTTCTGGGAGAACTTGGCAAGTATGGGACCTGCCTGGGGGATGATTGGTACACTGATTGGATTGATTAACATGTTAAAACAATTAAGTGATATTAGTTCGGTTGGTCCGAATATGGCGGTAGCCTTGGTTACGACATTCTATGGTTCCATTCTTGCAAACTGGATTGCAACACCTACTGCTACAAAGTTAAAGGCAAATAATGATAAAGAAATTACTGTAAGAAATATTATGGTAGAAGGCTTGCTATCAATTCAGGCAGGAGAGAATCCTCGTGTAATTGAAGAAAAGTTGAAATCTTTCCTTGCACCAAAAGAGCGTGGAGCATTGACAGAAGGCGAAGGTGGTGAAGAATAATGGCAAAGAGAAAACAAGAAGAAGCACCAAAAGGGTCACCAGCATGGATGTCGACCTTTAGTGATTTGATGAACTTGTTGCTTTGTTTCTTTGTATTGCTGTTTTCAATGTCTTCCGTTGATAGTTCGAAATATGAGGAATTAGTGGTTTCTCTGAATGAAAGTTTTGGTATTTTTAAAAGTGGTGGAAGTGCAATTGGTGAGGGAGTGCTAATATCCAGCGGTGTTAGTCAGTTGAACAATTTGGATGATTATTTTAGTGACATGGGAAAAGCTGCCGAGGAAACAGAAAATGGGGATCCTATGGAAGAATATAAAGAAGAATTAAAAAAAGAACAGCGCGAAGAAGTAGAAGAAATGTATGACGAACTATCGGAAATGGTAGAGAATGGAAAACTTCAAGATAATGTGAAGTTGGGTATAGATAGTAATTATCAATATGTAAAAATTTCTTTAAGTGGAGCAATATTATTTGGCTCTGGACAAGCGGAATTCTTACCAGATGCAAAGCCGATTTTAAGTAGAGTTGGTGACATTTTAAAAATGTATGATAATTCTTTGATAAAAATTGAGGGTCATACAGATAATGTTCCGATTTCAAGTTCTAAATATAAAGATAATATGGAACTTTCAACTGCTCGTGCGATTAGTGTGTGGACATACTTTGTTAATAAGAAAGGACTAAATCCGAAGACGTTGGAAGCGTCAGGGCGTAGTCAGTATGATGCAATCGCAAGTAACAAGACGGCAGAGGGAAGAGCTAAGAACAGGCGTGTAGAAATTAAGATTTATAGAGAAGATATAAAATAAATAATCTATAAGAAAATGTAATATGAGGAGGTAGAGTATGAAAAAGAATATTTTTACAATTATTATTATGGCATTGGCGGTTATCAATGTAATTTTGACAGCAGTGATTGTTTTTACAACAGTTCCTGCCATGAACCGAACAAATAACCTGGTAAAACAGATTTCTCAGATGGTAGATTTGGAGTTAGAATCGTCAGAAAAGAATGATGATGCAGTTGTAAGTGTAAAAGATAAGGAGAATCATACTTTTAAAAATGCATCAGAGGGGACTATAACAATTAATTTACAAAACAGTGCAGATGGAAGTAAACATTATGCACAATTGGATGCCGTATATGTAACTGTAAATAAATCCGCAGACGGATATAAAGACCTAGTATCAATTTTAGATAATAAGGGAAGTGACGTTATTGAAATTGTTACAAATGTAATTGCAAGTTATGATTACGAGCGAATTACAACAGATAAGACACAGTTAAAGACAGATATTGTAAATAAATTACAGGACTTTTTCGAATCCGATGCGATTATAGACGTTTCGTTTGATAATTTGTGTTTCCAATAATGGAAAAATCATAAAAGGTATGTGTTGGAAAGAGGTAGGTATTACAACACATACCTTTTGTCTGTGCAAGTAGCATTCGAGTATAAACGTATAAATAATGAAAGGCTAATCTGGAATAAATAGTATGAAATAGAACTTATTAGCATGAGAGCAATAGGATAGACTTTTTTATAGCACACAAGTAGAATGGTGAATTGCAAAATGTGAAGTTTTAGAAAAAAATGTCAAAAAATGAAAAAAATGAACTAAAAAGTGAAATTTTGCTTTGATTTAGTCGAAAAGTGTGATATGATATAGCTATATTATTTTAAAGTAAAAAGTATAAGACAAGCTTAAGAATATAGGATGAGGTGAGATAAATGGGCGAGGTCTTATCGCAGGATGAGATTGACAATTTGTTGGCAGCGATGAATAGTGGTGATTTTGATGCCGACGATATAAAAGATGATGCAGATAAAAGTGTAAAAGTATATGACTTTGCCAGACCGTCTAAGTTTTCTAAGGAACATTTAAGAACCTTGGAAATTATTTTTGAACATTACGGCAGACTGTTATCCACAAACTTGCCTGCTTATTTTCGTAAGACAGTACAAGTTGATGTGATGAATTCAGAAGCGATAACGTATTCTGAATTTTCTAACGCACTATCTAATCCGGTTATATTAGGTGTGGTAAGTGTTGCTCCGTTAGAAGGTAATTTTATTCTTGAACTTGCTGACAATTTAGGGTATACAATTATTGACCGTATGCTGGGTGGAAGTGGAAAACCACTAGACAAGACAAGGGACTTTACGGAAGTAGAGTTGATTATAATTGAACGTGTAATGAATGTTTGCACAAATCTTTTGATAGAACCTTGGGAAAGTGTGATTAGCATTGAGCCTAGATTAGAGAGAATAGAAACCAATTCACAGTTTGCACAGATTATCTCACCAAGTGAGATGATAGCTATTGTTACAATGAATCTAAGCATTGGAACAGTAGAGGGACTGATGAACGTTTGTATTCCATATACGACGGTAGAAGATGTAATTGATAAATTAAATACAAAATATTGGTATGCTAGTATGCAGGTGAAAGATGAAAAGATTTATCAAGAAATGATAGAACATACAATTTCAAGAGCTAAAATACCAATTAAAGCAGTTTTAGGTAAGAGTACAATATCAGTTAATGATTTTGTAAATATTCAGGTTGGTGACATCATTCGATTGAACACAAAGACAGATGATGAATTAAATGTCTATGTGGGTAATATCAACAAATTTACTGCGGTTCCGGGAGCCTCTTCGGATATGTATGCAGTTAGATTGACGTCAGTAATAAGGGAGGAAATGTAAGAATGGATGGAATGTTATCCCAGGAAGAAATTGAGGCATTACTAAAGGATGGCGATGGTCAGAATAATGATACAGGTACAGTAGGATTATCTGATGTTGAAAAGGATGCAGTTGGCGAGATTTCTAATATATGTATGGGGAGTGCTGCGACAACACTGTCAACACTTGTAAATGAAAAAGTTGTGATTACAACTCCTGTTGTTTCGCTTGTTACCTTGAATGAGTTATCATCAAAATTTGGAAGACCATGTGTTTTTGTTCAAATTGCTTATATAGAGGGTTTGGATGGAAGTAATGTTTTAATTTTAGATGAGAGAGATGTAAAAGTAATCACCGATTTGATGATGGGTGGTGATGGAAGCAATGTTGCTGATGAGTTATCAGATTTGCATTTGAGTGCAATTAGTGAGGCTATGAATCAGATGATGGGAGCTTCTTCTACATCGTTATCTTCGATGTTAGAAAGAAAGGTTGACATTAGTCCACCAAAGGCTAGCCTGCTTGATTTAAGCGACAGCATACAAGACGAGATGACATCTTTTCTCGATGGCGAATTTGTGATGGTTTCTTTCAAAATGGAAATTGGAGATATTGTAGATAGCCAAATTATGCAATTATATCCAGTTGATTTTGCAAAGGATTTATATCAAAAATTTGTGGGAGAGTCTGCAGAAGCCGCTACAACAAATAAGGCGGCAGAGGCACCAAGTCCTGAACCAGCACCGCTTCAACAACAGGAACAGGCACCAATGCAGCAGAATATACCACAACAGCAGGCAATGCCACAAGGTATGCCACAGCAACAGGTGGCAATGCCACAGGGAATGGTACAACAACCAATGTATGGTATGCCAATGCCTGATGTAAATGTGCAACCTGTTCAATTTCAACAGTTTAACCAGGCAATTGTTCCACTGAATCAGCAGGAGAACATTGATTTGATTATGGATGTTCCTTTGGAGGTTACAGTTGAACTTGGAAGAACTAATAAATCAATTAAAGAAATATTAGACTTTTCACCGGGAACAATTATTGAGTTAAATAAGCTTGCAGGTGAACCAATTGACGTTTTGGTAAACGGAAAATTCGTTGCCAAGGGAGAAGTTGTTGTGATTGAAGAAAATTTCGGTATTAGGGTGACTGAAATTGTAAAATAGTAGTAGAGGATAAGGAGAGAGGATTATGGCTAAGAATGTTTTAATATGTGATGATGCAGCTTTTATGAGAATGATGATTAAGGATATTTTGACTAAAAATGGTTACAATGTTGCGGGGGAGGCTGAAAATGGTTTAAAGGCCGTTGAAAAGTATAACGAAACAAAACCAGATTTAGTTATGATGGATATTACCATGCCAGAGATGGATGGTATTCAGGCTTTGAAGAAAATCAAAGAAGCAGATCCAAATGCAACTGTTATTATGTGTTCTGCGATGGGACAGCAGGCAATGGTTATTGAGGCAATTCAATCTGGTGCAAAAGATTTTATTGTAAAACCGTTCCAGGCAGACCGAGTATTAGAAGCAATTAAAAAAGTGGTGGGCTAAATATGTTTTTTATTCTTTCAGTTATGGGAAATTCATTTGAGAATTTTATACAGTTTTTATCTCTTATTGTAGTGTTTATTTTACTACTGGTTGTGGTATACTTTGTTACCAGATGGATAGGTGGAATGGAACAACGACAATATGGAAATAAAAACATTAAAATAATTGAGGGAAGTCGTGTTGGCCCAAACAAGGTAATACAGATTGTACAAGTGGGAAAAAAATTTTTCGTTCTGGGAATTGGTAAAGACGAAATTTCATATTTAGGTGAGGTGAAAGAAGAAGATTTAACAATTTCTGAGGAAAAAATCAAGCCTTTGCCAGATTTTAAAGAGATTCTGGCAAAGGCAAAAGAGAAGATTCCCAAAAATAAAAATAAAAAGTAGAGGTTGGTAAGCATGTTAAAAATGATAAGAAGACTAGGTAGGAATTTGACTAGAATATTTGGACTATTGTTTTGCGTGTGTTCACTGACCTTTTTTTTCGTTCCTGAAAATCATGTGCAGGTTATACATGCAACAGAAGTCGATGAGATTGATGGAAGCGGGAAGTTAGATACAGAAGGTGGAGACGATTTCAACTTGAGTATTTCTACAAATGATGGAAGCACATCTTTGTCAAGCTCGTTGAAAATCTTGATTGTGCTTACTGTTATTTCTCTTGCACCATCTATTTTGATATTGATGACTTCCTTTACGAGAATATTGGTAGTTTTGCATTTTACAAGATCAGCACTAGGTACACAGACAACACCACCGAATCAGATTTTGATTGGATTATCACTTTTTCTGACATTGTTTATTATGTCTCCAGTATTTTCACAAGTAAATACGGATGCAGTGCAACCGTTTTCGAAAGGAAAGATTACACAGGAAGAAGCTTTTGAAAAAGGGATGGCACCAATTAGAAAGTTTATGCTTGATCAGACGGATCGTAAGGATTTAAAGATGTTTTTGGAGATTGCAGATGTATCTATAGAAGAATTAGATAATTCCGTAGATAATATTCCGACGACTGTAATTATCCCATCATTTATTGTTAGCGAACTCAGGAAGGCATTTATAATTGGTTTCTTAATTTATTTGCCATTTATTATTATAGACATGGTTGTAGCATCTACATTGATGTCTATGGGTATGATGATGCTGCCACCAACGACAATTTCTATGCCATTTAAAATATTATTATTTATCATGGCTGATGGTTGGGGATTAATTATTGGAGAGGTCGTCAAGTCATTTTATTAGCAAATAAGAAAGAAGGAGATAGAGTATGACCGAAGATACTGTCATTAATATTACAATGGCTACAGTATGGTTAATTGTAAAAGTTTCTGCACCGATGTTATTAGTTTCATTGGTAGTCGGATTGTTGATTAGTATTTTTCAGACAGTCACATCTATACAGGAACAGACACTTACATTTGTACCTAAATTTTTAGCGATTTTAGTAACTATTGTTATATGTGGTAATTGGATTATGAATTGTATTACTACATATATGACTGAATTATGTAAAAATTTCAGTGTTTATATTCAGTAAACACGGTGATGAAAATAAGAAGAAGGTCGCCAAAATATGAATTTTACAATTGAAAATTTAGAATTTTTTCTGTTGATTTTAGTTCGCATCTCAGGATTTATATTTTCGGCTCCTTTTTTTAGTTTGTCGAATATTCCTAGACGAGTGCAAGTGGGACTGAGTGTTTTTATAGCAGTTGTTTTATATGAAAGTTTAGAAAAAGACACTTTAGTTTACAATGGTGTAATTGAATATGCGGGATTGGTAATTTCAGAATTTATGTTAGGACTTATAATGGGATTTATTATGAGTTGTTGTATCTATATTCTTAGTTTTTCAGGACAGATTATAGATATGGAAATTGGTTTTTCTATGGTTAATGTAGTAAACCCTACTGCTAATATGTCTACAACAGTTACAGGTAATTTATACACATACTTTATTATGTTGTTACTGCTTGCAACTGATTTGTACAGATATATTTTAAGGGCTATTATAGATGCCTTTTCGTATATACCCGTAGGAAAGGTTACCGTTCATGCCAATCTATATTTAATTATGGTTACCTTTATAAAAGATTATTTTATATTGGGTTTTAGAATTGTTTTACCTATTTTTGGAGCAACATTGATGGTAAATGTTGTATTAGGAGTTTTAGCTAAAGTGGCACCACAGATGAACATGTTTGTAATCGGTATGCAGTTAAAAGTATTTGTAGGACTGATTTTACTTGCTATTGCGGCTAAGTACATTCCGACTGTGGCAGATTTGCTGTATGATGAAATGAAATTGATGGTAAATGAAGTAATAAAAGCAATGTCACCTTAGAAAGTGATTCATGGGATGGACTTGAGAAAAGATATGATAAATATGAATTATTATTTGAATTATAATCTGCAATTATTTGCAAAGGAAGGTCCTGGAGGTGAAAAAACCGAAGAGGCTACACCTAAAAAATTGCAGGATGCAAGAAAAGAAGGACAGGTTGCTAAAAGTGTAGATATTATAACTGCATTTATGCTTCTTGGATTATTTTTGGGGTTAGAGGTATTTGTTGGCTATATAGGAACTAGATTTCTAACAGCGTTTCGTTCTATATATGGAAGTATTAGTACCATTGCATCTGAAAAGGTAACACAAAATACTTGGGTAAGTATATTGAGAGATGCATTGTTTCAGATTGTAATTATAAGTGCTCCATTGATATTGATTGCTTTTGTAGTTGCGATTGTGTTTAACGTAGCACAGGTAAAGTGGGAACCTACAGCAAAGCCATTACAACCGAAATTTGATAAATTTAATCCTGTGAAAGGAATGAAACGATTATTTTCTAAAGATAAAATTATGGAATTGTTGAAAGCTGTTGCAAAGGTTGGAGTTTTATCTTATGTAGTATATAACGAAATAAAAGACGAGTATGCACTTTTGTTTCAATTTTATTCATATGACATACCAAAAGCATTGGTGGTCATTGGAAATCTTATAATAAATATTGGAATAAAAATTTCAGTAAGTTTTCTAGTGATAGCGGCTGTGGATTATATCTATCAAAAGCGTAAATTTGCGGAAGATATGAAAATGACAAAACAGGAATTAAAAGATGAATATAAAAATTCAGAAGGAGATCCACAGATTAAGGGAAAAATTAAGGCTCGTATGCGTGAAGCCTCACAAAAAAGAATGATGCAGGAATTACCAAATGCAGATGTAGTAATTACAAACCCAACGCATTTGGCAGTTGCTTTAAAATATGATAGAGATTCAGCATCTGCACCAGTTGTCATTGCTAAAGGTGCAGATTATCTTGCAGAAAGAATAAAAAGTGTTGCAAGAGAGAATCAAATTGAAATAGTAGAAAATAAACCTGTTGCTCGAATGTTGTATTACAATGTTGAATTGGAACAGGAGATACCGTCTGAATTATATCAGGCAGTTGCAGAAATTTTAGCTTATGTATATGGTTTGAAGAATCAGACATGACATAAAGTAAGGAACTTTTAGGTTAGGCGAAGAAGGAGGAAAACCTTTATGAAGAAAGCAGATTTAGTATTAGGTATATATTTACTTGCTGCGATTATCTTTTTTATTGTGCCAATCCCATCCTTTCTATTAGATGGGTTACTTGCACTAAACATTGGTATTGCGTTGAGTATTTTGTTTACTGCATTATTCTCACGGGAAGCACTTAGCATGTCAAGTTTTCCAACTTTATTGCTATTTACAACTATTTTTAGAATTTCGTTGAATGTTTCATCTACAAAATTGATTTTATCAAAAGGAGATGCAGGAAACGTTGTTAATACATTTGGTAACTTTGTTGGTGGTGGTAATCTCGTTATTGGAATTATCGTATTTGGTATTTTAATTTTAGTACAGTTTATGGTTATCAACAAAGGTTCTGAGCGTGTAGCGGAAGTTTCCGCTCGTTTTACCTTGGATGCGATGCCAGGTAAACAGATGGCGATTGATGCCGACTTAAATACTGGTGCGATTACAGATGAAGAGGCAAAAGCAAAAAGACAAAAAATACAGGACGAAGCCAGTTTCTTTGGTGCCATGGATGGTGCTACAAAATATGTAAAGGGAGATGCTGTCGCAGGTCTTATTATTACTTTTGTAAATTTAATAGGTGGTTTGGTCATGGGAATCATGATGCAAGGTCTGACTCCAAACGATGCATTATCAAAATATACAATATTGACAATTGGTGATGGCTTATGTAGCCAGATACCTTCACTTTTAATCTCTTTATCAACTGGTATTTTGGTTACAAAAGTATCAAAGGAAGCAGATATTGCAGATGTATTGATTGAACAATTATTTTCCATTCCGAAAGTATTATATATCGTAGGCGCAAGTATGTGCTTTTTGGGAATTGTAACCCCATTATCTACTCCTATTTTTGTAGCCTATGGTGCTGCCTTTTTAGCGGCGGGACATTCTATTAGTACAAAGGTCGGACAAAAGGAAATTGAAGAAGAAGTAAATGCCGATGAGGAAGAAGCAGAGGAAATTCGACGGCCTGAAAATGTGGTATCACTTTTACAGGTTGATCCGATTGAATTAGAGTTTGGATATGGAATTATCCCTTTGGCAGATGTAAATCAGGGTGGAGATCTATTAGACCGAGTTGTTATGATACGACGACAGATTGCGTTAGAGTTAGGTTGTGTAGTTCCTATGATTCGATTGCGTGATAATATTCAGTTAAATCCAAATCAATATGTTATAAAAATAAAGGGAGTACCAGTAAGTGAGGGAGAAATTTTATTCGACCATTATATGGCTATGAATCCTGGATATGTGGAAGAAGAGATAACAGGTATTCCAACCTTTGAACCGTCATTCCATTTGCCAGCAATCTGGATAACAGAAAGCCAAAGAGAGCGTGCGGAGTCAATGGGATATACGGTTGTTGATCCACCGTCAATTATTGCAACACATTTGACAGAAGTAATACGTGGACATTTAGATGAATTGTTGACAAGACAGGATGTACAGAACTTAATTAATAATGTACAAGAGTCAAATAGTACATTGATAGCAGAATTAGTACCTAAGTTGCTTGGTGTAGGCGAAATTCAGAAGGTGTTACAAAACTTATTGCGTGAAGGAATTTCCATACGTGATTTAATTACTATATTTGAAACATTAGCAGATTATGCGCCAACGACCAGAGACACCGATGTCCTGACAGAATATGCCAGACAGAATTTAAAACGTGCGATTTCTAACAAGTATTTTCCTCTCAATGAAATGACAAGTGTGGTAACACTAGATCCAAAAATAGAGCAGGAAATTATGAATTCTGTGAAACAGACGGAACAGGGAGCTTATTTAGCACTAGATCCAGAATTAAAGCAATCAATTATAAATGCATTACAGACAGAGATGACAAAGCTGGAAGACTTGGGTAAAAATCCAATTGTAATTACGTCTCCAATTGTTCGTATGTATTTTAAGAAAATGACAGAGGAGTATTTTAAAGATTTGATCGTTGTTTCTTATAATGAAATTGAATCGAATGTTGAATTACAATCAGTTGGGATGGTGACAGTATAATGGTGATTAAAAAATTTCAGGCAAAAACAGAAGAAGAGGCAATATTGCTTGCGAAAAATGAACTTGGCAAAAATGCTACAGTGATGAATATAAAAACAGTGAAACCTAAGGGGATACAGAAAATGTTTCGAAAACCTAGTGTGGAGATTACGGCTGCGGTAGATGAGGAGCAGGACTACTCTAACGGTGAAGAAATGCTTTCCAAAATGCAGGAGATACAACGTAATATACAGGAGGCGCAGCGTTTAGAAGCAGAAAAGCAAAAAGAGGATGTTTCCCAGGAAGACAATGCAATGACAATTGAAAATAAATTGGATAATTTGCAACAAATGTTAGAAAAACAGATGTTTACAGAAGAAAAAGAAGAAGAGCAAAAGCAGAAGATTGAAAAGGAGGAAAAGCCAGTAGCTGAAAGCAAAGCAGATGCATGTATTCGTTTAGTGCGTGAACAGTTGATTAATAATGAGGTCGAAGAAAACTATGCGGATCTTATTTTGGATGAAATTAAAAATACAATTAAAAAAGATACTGCCATTGACCAGATTTTAGCGAGCATTTATCAGAAAATTGTATTAAAATTAGGAAAGACAAATTTAATAAAAGGTGCAGGAGAACAGACAAAGTATATCTATTTTATTGGTCCTACTGGGGTTGGTAAAACAACTACCATTGCTAAAATTGCATCAGATTTGAAGTTGCATAAAAAAGTGAAATTGGCGTTGATTACTTCGGACACATATCGAATTGCTGCGGTGGAACAGCTTCGTACCTATGCAAATATTTTGGGGGTTCCATTAAAGGTTGTATATTCAGATGAAGAAATGAAAAAAGCCAAAGAGGAATATGCAGATTATGATGTAGTATTGATTGACACAGCGGGCCGATCACATAAAAATATGGAACAGACAGAAGATATTGAGAGATTGATCAAGGCTATTCCGGAAGAAATGCGAGATGTATATCTGGTATTGAGTGCGACGACAAAATATAAAGACTTAGTAAAAATTTCAGAAACCTATACAAAGGTTACGAAATATAATTTGATTTTTACAAAACTTGACGAAACATGTTGTATCGGAAATATATTAAATGTTAAGATGCTTACCGGAGCTGCATTGTCTTACTCGACTTCAGGACAGACAGTCCCTGATGACATTGAAAAAATCAATCCACAAAAAATTGCGAAGCAGTTGTTGGGAGGTCAGTAACGTATGGACCAGGCAGAACAGTTAAGAAATGTTATTAAGATGCATCAATCGGTTTCTATGACTTCCCGTGTTATTACGGTCACCAGTGGAAAGGGTGGAGTTGGAAAAACAAGCCTTTCTGTGAACTTGGCATTGCAATTGCGAAGACAAGGAAAAAAAGTCATTATTTTGGATGCTGATTTTGGTTTGGCTAATATAGAGGTAATGATGGGGGTAAGACCAGCCGCTAATTTGGCTGATTTAATGTTTCGAGGGAAAAGGCTAAAAGATATTATTACAACTGGACCAGAAGGGGTAGGATTTATTTCGGGAGGTTCGGGGATTAAAGAGCTTGCCAGTATGACAAGAGACCAGCTTTTTTATGTAATGCAATCACTGGCAGAATTAGACAGTATTGCAGATGTGATTATTATTGATACTGGTGCAGGAATTGCAGATTCGGTGTTGGATTTTGCGGCAGCGAGTGAGGAAATCTTGCTTGTTGTGACACCAGAACCGACCTCGATAACAGATGCGTATGCATTGTTGAAAACATTGAACAATACACAGGAATTTCAATCCTCAAAAACTGAAATCAGATTAGTAGCAAACCGTGTGAAAAATCAGCAGGAGGGGCAGGAAATTTTTGATAAAGTAAGTATAGTAGCAGAAAAGTTTTTGAACATCAAATTGGAGTTTCTTGGCTACATTTACAATGATGACTGTGTATCAAAATCAATTATACAACAAAAGCCCTTATTGATGGCGTATCCCAATTCACCAGCAGCAAAATCAATTATACGTTTTTCTGATACGTTGGGTGCAAATACGACAAATTCAGAGGCAAGTGAGAAGGGCATCAAAAAGTTTTTTACGACATTAATCCATGCAAGGATGAAAAAATAGTTGTTTGATTTGTACTAAGGAGGTAAGCATGAGAGAACAGGTTATTAATATAGGGGACAAAGTAGAAATGTATCGAATTAGTGCTCAACTTGATGAAAATGAGGTGAGACGACAGTATATTAGTCAGTTAATTGATTATACAGAAGATGACCAGATTAAACTGGCGATGCCAATGGAAGGCAGCCGAATGGTTCCATTGACTGTTGGTGATTTGTATGAAGTATGTTTTTATACTTCAAATGGGTTGTTTCAGGCACAGATTGAAATTGTAGATCGCTATAAAGAAAATAATATTTTCCTATTGGTTGGTGAATTTCAATCAGATTTAGAAAAGTGCCAGAGAAGACAATATTATCGTTTGGAAAAAATCATAGATATTGATTATCGAAATTATACAAGAGAAGAAGAAATCCTGGAACGTCGTTTGCGGATGAACGATTTTGCAAATGAGGAAGCCCGACTGAGTTGTAAAAAGATTTTAAATGAAGTAAGAAGCAAATGGCTGCTTGCTACGATAACAGATATAAGTGGTGGTGGTGCTAGATTTAATTCATTTAATTTACATAAGAAGGGGGCGTTGCTTTATCTGCGTATTCCAATTAGCCAGAATGAGGACACAAAGATTTATGAATTAAAGGCAGAAGTTGTAAAAAGCGATATTTTGCCAAAGCGAACAGATTTTTATGAAACAAGAGTAAAATTTGTAGATATTGACAGAGATGAAAGAGAGCAGATTGTTCGGTTCATTTTTGAACAGGAACGAAAGATGCTTCGTAAGGGTATGTTGTAATTCTTCAAATACGGGAAGAGGGAGAGTTTTCATGAAAAAAAATATTTTGATTGTAGATGACTCTGCACTTATGAGAAGGGTGTTATCTGATATAATTAACAAAGATGATAGATTTTGTGTGGCAGATGTTGCAAGAAATGGTGAAACAGCACTTGCCTTATTAAATGAAAATCCGCAGAAATATGATGCGGTACTTTTAGATTTTTTTATGCCAGATATGAATGCAGATGAGTTGTTATTACATTTGGATCTTAGAAGGATGAAAGCAAAGGTAATTGTAATTAGTGGTATTATAAAGTCGGATGCAATGGAGATTATTCACGCTCTAGAGCATGGAGCATTTGATTTTGTTACAAAGCCAGAAAATTTTGTAATAGCAAAAGAAAAACATTTTGAAGAAAAATTATTACAATGCATCGAATTGGCGACTTCTCAAGAAGAAACGATGGGAGTAATGCAAAAAAGCACTACAGTGAAAAGACCATTAAGAAGAGAAAAGCCAATTTCAATAAATTCAATTACGAAAGGAAACGGAAAGGGGAGTGTTCGAGGGGGAAAGTTAATTGCTTTGGCGTGTTCAACTGGTGGACCAAAGGCATTGCATCAAGTGATACCAAAATTACCACCTAATTTAGCCGCACCGATGATTGTTGTCCAGCATATGCCAAAAGGATTTACAAAATCTTTAGCAGAGCGCTTGGATGAAATGAGTCAGTTACATGTGAAGGAAGCTGAAGATGGGGATGTTTTGAGTAAAGGAACTGTGTATATTGCAAAAGGTGGTTCCCAATTACGAGTTGACAGCAAAGGCGGAAAAAAGATTTTAAGGGTTACAGAGGAAGCTGCAAGAAATGGGTTAAAACCTTGTGCAGATATTATGTATGAATCACTGGTAGAAAGTGATTATGAGGAAATTGTCTGTGTTGTTCTTACCGGAATGGGTGGAGATGGCACAGAGGGTATTAGACAACTTAGCAAAAAGAACAATATTTATTCCATAACGCAGACTGCGGATACATGTACGGTATATGGAATGCCAAAAGTATTTTATCAGAGTGGATTAGCAGATGAGATATTACCGTTACAAGATATTGCAGATGCGATTAGGAAGCATGTGGGGGTGCAGTAAGATGGATGTAAGTCAGTATTTAGAGATTTTTATCGATGAAACAAAGGAACATTTGCAGAATTTAAGTGATCAGTTGATGATTTTGGAACGAGAACCAGATAATACAGATACCATTAATGAAATTTTCCGTGCAGCACATTCATTAAAAGGTATGGCTGGAACTATGGGATATAAAAAAATGCAACGTTTGACTCACGATATGGAAAATGTATTTTCAGAAATCCGTAATGGGACAATCAAGGTGCAGCCAGCAATGGTAGATGTATTATTCCGTGGTTTGGATGCCTTAGAGGGCTATTTGGATGTTATCATTAATTCCGGTGATGAGGGTGATGAAGAAAATGATGATATTATCAACGATTTGAATTCATTCTTAAATGGTGGAAGTGGTGACCAAGCTGCTGCAGCTACTAAAAAAGAAGAAAAGACAGAAAAGAAAGAGACTGCTTCTACTGCCTCTGATGATGATTCGGTATTTAAAAATATGCAGGTTGCAGATTTTGAACAGCATGCGATTCAAAAGGCAAAAGATGAAGGACAAAATATTTATGGAATTCGTGTTGTGATAGACGAAAATTGTATTTTGAAGGCTGCAAGAGCATTTTTAGTATTTAAAGCATTAGAAGATATTGGTGATGTAATCAAATCAATTCCAGATGTACAGGATATTGAAGATGAAAAGTTCGAACAGGACTTTACTGTATTGATTATTACTAAGGAAGATATTGAGGCTGTAAAGAGTACAGTGTTAAGTATTTCCGAAATCTCAAAAGCAATAGTTGAAGTATTTGATTTAGATTTAACAGTGGAGCAAAATATTGAAAAATCAGATGCAGCTACTACAACACAGACTGCAACTGCAAAGAGTGGTACAGCAACAGCGACTGCACCAGCTAAAAAGGCAAAGACAAACGAAAAGAAAACAGGAGGAAAGCCTGTTGTCAATCGTTCTGTCCGTGTAGATATTGAAAAATTAGATGTGTTAATGAACTTAGTTAGTGAGTTGATTATTGCAAAGAATGGTTTAGTATCTTTAAACGCTGGAGGAAGTCGAGAAGCTGGAAAGAGCAATAGTAATTTTAATGAACAGATTGAATATCTGGAACGAGTTACAACAAATCTTCATGAGTCAGTTATGAAAGTTCGTATGATGCCAATTGAAAGTGTTGTTAATAAATTCCCACGTATGATTCGTGACTTATCTAAAAAGTTGGATAAAAAGATGGAATTATATATGACAGGTGAAGAGACAGAATTGGACCGTACAGTTATTGACGAAATTGGAGACCCATTGATGCATTTACTTCGTAACTCTGCTGACCATGGTTTGGAGAGCAATGAGGAACGTGTAAAGGCAGGTAAGCCTGAAGTTGGTTCTATTTTCTTAGATGCTTATCAGGATGGAAATAATGTTGTAATTGAAGTACGTGATGATGGTGCTGGTATTGACTTAGAAAAAGTTAAGAGAAAGGCCATCGAAAAAGGAAACATTACAGAAGAACAGGCAGAGACCATGACTGACAATGATTTGATTGCATTGTTATTTAAGCCAAGCTTTTCTACCGCAGATAAGGTTACAGATGTATCTGGCCGAGGTGTTGGCCTAGATGTTGTAAAGAGTAAGATTGAGGGACTTGGTGGAGACATTGAGTGTAAGACTGTAAGAGGAGAAGGAAGTACATTTACAATTCGACTTCCATTAACATTAGCAATTATTACTGCATTAATGGTTGAATTAGGGGATGAAAAATATGCAATTCCTTTGGGCAGCATTCAAACAATCGAAGATATTCCTTGCTCTGACATAAAATATGTACAGTCTAGTGAGGTAATCAATCTGAGAGGTACTGTTATTCCATTGATTCGTCTGGACAGCATTCTTGATGTAGAACCAAGAGCAGAGCAACCAGAAAGTCTGACGGTTGTTATCGTTGCAAAGGGTGAAAAGTTAGCAGGTCTTGTAGTAGATAACTTAATCGGACAGCAGGAAATTGTTATTAAATCAATCGGAAAATACATTAATAACAATAAGATTATCAGTGGTGCTACAATACTTGGTGATGGTGAAGTTGCATTGATTATTGATGCAAATACGTTAGTCTAAGGGGGTCATGAATATGGAAACAGCAAATAAGAATGAACTAAATACAGCAGTTTCTTCTGAGGGAAAACAGTACATAGTTGTAAAATTGGGAAATGAGCAGTATGGTATTGATATTCAATATGTAGATAATATTGTGCGTATGCAGAATATTACAAGAGTACCTAAAGCACAGCCATATTTTAAGGGTGTTATAAATTTACGTGGTGAAATAATTCCAGTTATGAGTTTACGATTAAAATTTGGATTAGAGGCAGACGAATTTACCAGTGCTACAAGAATTATCATTATTAAATTAGAAGCACAGGCAACGATTGGTATTATTGTTGATGAAGTAAAAGAAGTAATAACTTTAAACGAAGAAGAAGTAGAGAAGCCTAGCTACAATGAGAGTGATGAAAAGTCAACATTTTTATATGGAGTTGGAAAGCATGGCGGAAGTTTAATTTCTCTATTAAATATTGCTGGTGTAATTATAGAAAAGGAAAAAGATAAAGAGAAAGCAAATGCGTAAATGGGGTGATGGATATGTCAACTCAGAAAAATTTTGAAGGGTTGAATGATATGAATGGAATGTCCTATGACGTTTTGCGTGAAGTTGGTAATATAGGTGCGGGCAATGCTACAACAGCATTGTCCCAACTTATACATTCTAAGATTGATATGACAGTTCCCAAGGTTGAATTGTTAGACTTCCCAGAATTGTCAGATGTTGTGGGATCAGCGGAAAAGACAGTTGTTGGTATATTGTTAAATTTGACTGGTGATGTGAGTGGAATGATGATGTTTATGATAGATTATTCTGCTGCGCGTCATTTAGTGAATAGACTAATGGGAGAAAATGCGTCCACCACAGATGGATTTTCTGAGATGGATTTGTCTGCATTAAAAGAAATTGGCAATATAATTGCGGGTGCGTATTTATCGGCACTTTCTTCATTGACTAATTTGAAAATCGTTGAATCTATTCCTTATATGGCAATAGATATGGCTGGGGCAATTTTGAGTGTTCCAGCGATTGCATTTGGGGAATTAGGAGATAAAGCATTGTTGATTGAGTCAGAGTTTAATGAAACAGACTATTCTGTAAATGGTTTCTTTATTTTGATTCCAACAGAGGAATCATATGAAAAGATTTTATCTTCTTTGGGAATGTAGGTGAGTGATAGTGGGGAATATGATTAGAGTTGGAATGGCAGATTTGAATATTTGCTCATCTCCCGATGCAATAACAACTCTTGGTCTGGGGTCCTGTGTTGGAATTGTTTTATATGATGCTACTTTAAAATTGGCAGGACTGGCACATATAATGCTGCCAGATAGTACACAGATTAGGAGCAATTCTAATGTTGCTAAATTTGCAGATACAGGAATCGATGCATTGATTCAATTGATGGAAAAAAATGGTGCACAAAAGCGACGTTTGATAGCTAAAATTGCGGGCGGAGCGCAAATGTTTGCGTTTTCTTCTGAAAACTCTATGTTGTGTGTTGGAAAAAGAAATGTTGAGGCAACAAAAAAGAAATTAGAAAGTTTAGGTATTAAGATTATAGCGGAAGATACAGGGGATTCTTATGGACGAACAATCGAGTTTTATCCAGAAACAGGAGAACTTTTAATAAAGACAGTTGGAAAAACACAAAAAATAATATAGAATAGAATTGTTCAGAAAAATAGAGGAGCGATAAGGATGAAAATTCGGTTTATACCTGCTGGGGTAACGTTATTAGCAGGAGCCATAACCTGTTTGATTTGTCTAATGCGTGATTATGATGTTACATATAGTTTGGAAGTGCTGTTAGTGGTGCTGATTATATTTGCGTTGATTGGTATGAAAGCACAACGTGTCATCATCAATGTTATGCGTGAGCAAAAGATGCAGGAAGAAGAAGAGATTCGTATGGCAGAATGGAAAGAGACAGAAAGATTACGACAGTTAGAGGAAGAACAGGCAACAGAGGATGACTTGGAAGAAAAGGACGAGTTGGAGGAAGAAGAGGAGTCATAATGAAGGAACATCCAATTCGTATGGAGGAAATACATGAACGAAGAGAGTAGAAATAAATTGTGGGAAGAATATGCCAAAGAACATTCTCCACAAATTAGGGAACAGATTATAATTGAATATGCAAATTTGGTTAAAATTGTGGCAGGTAGATTGAGCATGTATTTGGGATATACTGTAGAATATGATGATTTAGTAGGCTATGGTACATTCGGATTGATTGATGCGATTGATAAATTTGATTTATTAAAAGGTGTAAAGTTTGAGACGTATGCAAGTTTGCGGATTCGAGGGGCTATTTTGGATCAGATCCGAAAAATGGACTGGATACCAAGAACATTACGTCAGAAGCAAAAAAAGATTGATCAGGCTTATCAAAAATTGGAGTTAGAACATGGAAGAGCAGGCACAGATGAGGAAGTTGCTGAAGAGATAGGAATTACGGCAGATGAGCTTGCAAATTGGCAAAGTCAGACTAAGGTTACGAATTTAATTTCATTAGATGAATTTTTAGAACAGGGGGCAGAGGTTCGAGTAGATACAGATGCTAGTTCTCATTTCGAACAACCTGAAAGAGTAATGGAACGAGAAGAAATGAAAGAAGTTCTGATACAAACCTTAGAAAAATTAACAGAGAATGAAAAGAAAGTGATTACATTATATTATTATGAGGACCTGACATTAAAGGAAATCAGTCATATTTTAGAGGTTTCTGAGTCTAGAGTTTCACAGCTTCATACAAAAGCATTGCAAAAAATGAGACAGAAACTGGGAAGTAATATGGAAATGTTTTGGTAGGTAATAAGTGATGAGGGGGTGGGAAAATGCGTTATAAAAACGGATTTTTTCAAATTGTTCACAAAGAGGATGGAACTTATCTAAAGTTTTTTCCACCAGTAGAAAATGGGGAACCAATTAATTTAGATGATATTTTGTTTTACTTACATCGAATCAAATTAGATGAGTTTGATGTAAAGGAATTAAAACATGTTGTGGATCAGATTGGAAAAGAGCCAAAGGAGTATAGAGTATCCACAGAAAAAGTGTATGCAGAGAATGAATATATGCGTTTGGAAGTTAATCCAAAGAAGACTAAAGTGATAGCGAGGTTTTATCCACCTTCAAATAAGGGAAAATTAATTTCAAGAGAAGAAATTATGAGTGATTTAGAGCATAATGGGATAAGACATGGAATTATAGAAAGAAATATTGATATTTATTTGAAAGCCAGACAGTTTTGTACAGATTTTGTAATCGCAAAGGCAACTTTACCGATACAAGGAAAGGATGCAAAGATTACATATCATTTTGAGGTTGAAAATACATTTAAGCCAACCATTAAAGAGGATGGTAGTGTTGACTTTCACCAAATTGACAATATTAATCATATAGAAGAAGGTGCATTACTTGCGACGTTAGAGCCTGCAGACTTGGGAAAACCAGGAATTGATGTATCTGGTGAGCCGATAAAACAGGCAAAAGTAGCAGTAAAGACCTTAAAGCATGGACATAATATTCATTTGTCAGATGACAATACAAAAATGTATAGTGATATAGCAGGTCATGTGTCACTAACGGGAGATAAAGTTTTTGTATCGAATACATATGAAGTACCTGCGGATGTTAGTACGACGACAGGAGATATTATGTATGATGGTAATGTACATGTAAAGGGAAATGTAATTACCGGGTTTAAAATTGAAGCAAAAGGTGATATTATTGTAGATGGTGTTGTAGAAGGTGCTACGTTAATAGCAGCCGGGCAAATTGTTTTGCGACGTGGTATTCAGGGTATGAACAAAGGTATTCTGAAAGCAGGAGCAGATATTGTTACGAAGTTTATTGAAAATTCAGAAGTAACAGCAGGCGGAAATATAACAACAGATGCAATTATGCATAGTAAAGTGCAAGCCAAGGGAGATATTATTTCGACTGGTAAAAGAGGCTTAATCATAGGAGGAAGCGTTTTGGCAGAAGGAAATATATCCATGAAAGTTGCAGGCTCTACGATGGGAACAAAAACCTTGCTGGAGATAAGTATGGACCCAGCATTAGTAGAGGAGTATCAATCGCTTGATAAACAAATTGTAAATATGACAGAAGAAATTGAAAAGTTTAATCGTACGATAGGAGTTTATGCCAATAAAGTAAAAAAAGGAGAAAAGATTCCTGAGGACAAGATGAAACAATTTCAGATTGCAAAGAAGAGCGTTGCTCTATTAAAAGACAATATTAAAAATGCAGAGGAGCGTTCGGAAGAACTTCGCGAGGAAATGGAAGCACATAGCCATGGAAGAATTAAAATCTCTAGTATCGCATATCCTAGTGTGAAAATAGTGATTGCAGGTGCCAGCTATTTTGTCAGAAGTGAAATGCATCGTACACAGTTTGTAAAGGATAGAGCATTAATAAAAACAATGACGCTTTAGAAGGAAGGGAAAAAGTATGCCGATAAGACCAATTGATATGATAAGTATAGCTCCAAGATCGCAGGAAGCATCCCAGCAACAATTGAGTGATCAGAATAAGCTTGCGCATGCGCATGAAAATATGGCGCAACAATTCGGTAAGCATATAAAAGAAAATTCTGAATCGGTCATTCAATCGTCCAAAGGCGAAAAAACAGAGTACCGATATGATGCCAGAGAAAAGGGAAAAGGGAATAAAGGAAAAGCTAGGGACGGAAAACAAAAAAAGCAGCAACAGCAAGGCGATGAAAAAACGGAAACACAATTAAATCAAAGTAAGTTTGACATTAAAATTTAAAGGAGCAAAAGATGGGTTATTATTTATTATTAATTGTAGTTGGATTGGCTATTATTATTGTAAGTTTTTTCCTTTCGGAAAAAGTAATGGACAAAAAAGAGATAGCAACTGAGGATACACCTAAGGTAAATGAGGAATATCTGAATCAGTTATTAGAAGATAATAAAAAGCAATTGCAGTCAGAAAGCGAGAAAATCGTAGAAGATACGATTAATACTGAATTAAATCGTGTTGATGAACAACTTGCACATATTTCCAATGAAAAGATAATGGCAGTAAATGAATTTTCAGAACAATTATTGGGAAAAATTGAAGAAAATCATAAAGAAGTAGTATTTCTATATGATATGCTAAATGAAAAAGAAAACGAAATGAAAGCGTTTGTGCAAGAAATTGATAAATCCAAAGTTGTGTTAGAAGAACTTGCAAATAAGGAATTGGAAAAACAGAAGATGCTTCAACATAAGCGGATCAAGAAAGAACTTGAAAAACAGATGAAGCAACAAGAACAATACGAGAAAGACGAACTGGAGCTAAAACGTTCTGGAGTGTTGGTGGAAGACGAGAACAAAGTGGGGGTTGAAGTAAGTACACCTCCAAAAGCGGAGACACAAATGTCTGCACTTGAAAGAATGGGAAATCAACTGGAAGAGGTTCCATCAGAAGAGGAAAAACCAGTTGTGGAAACACAGGAAGTAGAAGAACAGGAGCAAATGATAGTAACAGAACCGCAGGAAGACGCAAATCAGAATCAAGTGATTTTGAATTTGTATAATGAGGGAAAAAGCATTATGGAAATTGCGAAGCTGTTAGGTAAGGGACAAGGAGAAGTAAAATTAGTAATTGATTTGTTTCAAGGAGCAAGAAGATAAATGAAAACAAAATATTTTTTAAGAGGATTAGGAGCCGGAATTATTTTATCATCTGTTGTATTATTGTTTGGTTCTCCTAAAGATATACTTTCTGATGAAGAAATAAAGCAACGGGCTTTTAAACTTGGTATGATTGAAAAAGAAGATGCACTGGAACAGGTACTAAATAAAAGTGCGACAGCAACTCCATCTGCAATCGCATCAGAGGAACCAGATGTTACGCCTGAAAGTACAGAGTCTTCTGATAGTAAAACATCCAAAGAACAAGGCACAGTGCAGGGAAAGAAAAATTCGCAAACAGCAGAGCCAGCAAAACAGGCAAAGCAGACACAAGTACAAAAATCAAATGCAAGCAATGAATTGGTTGTCGTGCAAATTAAGCCTGGAATGTGGTCAGATGAAATAGCAAAAACATTTTATGATTTGCAGTTGGTAAAAGATGCGGAAGAATTTGATAGTTTTTTGTGTGATAACGGATATGCATCTATGATACGAGTAGGTAGCTATAAGGTGCCAAAAGGTTCTACCTATGAAGAAATAGCAAAAATAATTACAAAATAGATACTATATAAAATAGATAGGTTTAAATACGTTTAACAAAAAAATACTTGCAATTGAAAAAGACATATGTTAAGATTGGATGGTATGAGAAAATACACGTATAGTGATTTCTGTAATGGTGCCAGTTTTGGTTTGGCAGAAAGATGATCTATGCGGAAGAAAAAACCAATGGAGGTATATTATGAGTGTAATTTCAATGAAACAGTTACTTGAAGCAGGTGTTCACTTTGGACATCAGACAAGAAGATGGAACCCTAAAATGGCTCCATACATCTACACAGAAAGAAATGGTATTTATATCATTGACTTACAGAAATCTGTAGGTAAAGTTGATGAAGCTTACAATGCAATTAAGGATATTGTTGCAGATGGCGGTACAGTTCTTTTTGTTGGTACAAAGAAACAGGCTCAGGATTCAGTTAAGACAGAAGCAGAGCGTTGTGGTATGTACTATGTAAATGAGAGATGGCTAGGTGGTATGCTTACTAACTTTGAGACAATCAAAGGTAGAATTGCAAGATTAAAGAAGATCGAAGCTATGTCAGAGGATGGAACATTTGATGTTCTTCCTAAAAAAGAAGTTATTCAGTTAAAGAAGGAATGGGATAAACTTGAGAAGAACTTAGGTGGTATCAAGGATATGAAGACTATTCCAGATGCAATCTTTGTTGTTGATCCTAAGAAGGAAAGAATTTGTGTACAGGAAGCACATACATTAGGAATTCCTTTGATTGGTATTGCAGATACAAACTGTGACCCAGAAGAATTAGATTATGTAATTCCTGGTAATGATGATGCAATCAGAGCTGTTAAGTTGATTGTAGCTAAGATGGCAGATGCTGTTATCGAAGCAAATCAGGGAGAACAGTTAGAAACAGCTGAAGAAAACACAGACGCTGAGTAAGAATGAAACCCAGACGCTGAGTAAGAATGAAACGATGGAATGCTCATATGGGCATTCCATCATTTGTGCTAGTAAGTAAAGTGATATGTCTGTCAGTTTAAAACAGGACAGGTATGTCAGAAAAGATAAAGATAAAAAGAAATTGTGGAGGTAAATGAGATGGCTATTACAGCAGCAATGGTAAAAGAGTTAAGAGAAACATCAGGTGCAGGTATGATGGATTGTAAGAAAGCACTTACAGCTACTGATGGTGATATGGAAAAGGCAATCGAATTTTTAAGAGAAAATGGTTTAGCTAAGGCTGAAAAGAAGGCTGGACGTGTTGCAGCAGAAGGTATGGTTGCTACAAACATTAGTGCAGATGGAAAGACAGCAGCTATTGTTGAAGTAAACAGTGAGACAGACTTCGTAGCAAAGAATGAAAAATTCCAGACATTTGTTTCTCAGGTTGCAGCTCAGGTTGCAGCTACTTCAGCTACAGATGTAGATGCATTCTTAGAAGAGCCATGGTGTGAAGATGCATCTAAGACTGTAAAAGAAAATCTTGCAAGCATGATTGCTGTTATCGGAGAGAATATGACAATTCGTCGTTTCGCAAAACTTCAGGCAACTGATGGTGTGATTGAAAGCTATATTCACGCAGGCGGAAAGATTGGTGTTATTGTAGAAGCAAAGACAGATGCAAATAGTGATGCAGTAAAAGAATGCTTAAAGAATGTAGCAATGCAGATTGCTGCTTTAAATCCAAAATATACAAGCAGAGACGAAGTAGATCAGGATTATATCGAGCATGAAAAAGAAATCTTAAAGGCACAGGCATTAAAAGAAAAGCCAGATGCTGCTGAAAAGATTATTGATGGTATGGTTATGGGACGTATCAACAAAGAATTAAAGGAAATTTGCTTATTAGATCAGGTTTATGTTAAGGCTGAAGATGGTAAGCAGTCTGTAGGAAAGTATGTTGAGAGCGTTGCAAAGGCAGAAGGTATTGCACTTGAAATTAAGGGCTTTGTACGTTACGAGACTGGTGAAGGAATTGAAAAGGTAGAAAGTGACTTTGCCGCAGAAGTAGCAGCACAGTTAAAGTAATTTTATAGACAAAATCATAAGCCTTTTTTGTCAATCATAATGAGAGACAGAAAGGGCTTATTTTATTTGTGCGTGTAACAAAGCCAGAGTCCACGTATGCATGAGAATTCTAGGTTGATTTTTAATGTTGTTTATATTATAATCGTTAGTGTGTGTGAACAGGGAAAAATAGTTGTGTCATATGCATATAAATGAAAGAAGTGAAGGGATGGTTTTCAATGAGCGATGACAAGCGCAGAGTAAAGAATGCGGAATTAGAGGCACGTCGCAAGCGAGTGAACCGACTAAAGAAAATAATTGTTGCAATTGTGATTATTTGTTTATTGTTGCCTTCGATTTTGTGCTTGACTTTATGGGCGAAAGTGAGTCATTTAGAAAAACAATTAAAATCGTTTACAGAAAACTATAATTTTCGACAACAAAGTATGCAGCAAGATACTGCTCTTGCAGCGAATGTAAAAGATAAAAAAGAAACAAAAGAAGATGCAGAGGATGAAGATAAGGCTTCTGTGGAAGATCAAACGAAGATAACAGGAAAAAAAGTGTATCTGACGTTTGATGATGGTCCTAGTAAAAATACAGAGAAGATTTTAGAAATATTAGATCAATATGATGTAAAAGCAACATTTTTTGTGATAGGGCAAACGGATGAACATTCTAAACAAATGTATCAAAAAATTTATAATGAAGGGCATACGCTTGCTATGCATTCCTATACCCATCAATATCAAAAAATTTACAAATCTGTAAGTGCTTATAAAAAGGATTTAAGTAAATTAAGCGATTTATTATATGATACGGTAGGAATTAGACCTAAATATGTGCGTTTTCCAGGTGGAAGTAGCAATACAGTTAGTAATGTGGATATGAAAGAGATTATTCGTTATATGAATAAGGCAGGATACATATACTACGATTGGAATGTTATAAATGGAGATGCAACAGGAAAAAATTATACAAAAAAAGAAATGGTAGATAGTGTTATGTCTGGCGTGAATCAATATGATAATTCAATCGTGCTTATGCATGATAGCGCTGGAAAAGAAAAAACAGTTGAGATATTGCCAACTATTTTAAAAAAGTTAAAAAAAATGAAAGCGAATGTTTTGGCAATAAATGATACAACAGTTCCAGTTCAGCATATAAAAGCAGATGAAGTAAAATAATAATTAATGAGGATGAGGAGGTGCTTGGATGGGTTTTTTTAATGATTTAAGAAAAGATATATCACAAGCAGTAAATGAGTTACTTCCAGATGAGGAATTTTTCGGATTAGATGACCAGCAGGAAGAAGATTTAGAAATCAAGGACAAAGAGGAAAACGAAAATGAAGTATCAGAGGATGTGGGGGATTTACTTTCTGAATTGGCTGATATGAATGAAGGTGAAGAAGATACTTCTACAGAGGAAAATGAAGAGTCTTTTGACGATAATGATATTATTGCAGCGTTAGAAGAACTAAGTGCTTCCGATACTGATACTGATGTGGATGAAAAGAAAAGTGAGGAAGAAGATGCTTCTATAGAAGAAACAGAAACGCAGGATAATTCGGATACAGAAGTGTTAGAAGATTCGTTAAAGGTAGAGGATATTGAAGAAAAAGATACCGAAGATGATATTCATAAAATGATAGAGTCGCTTCAATCATTTACGGATACATTGATTGAGACGGAAAATCTATCCAATACAGAACTGGATGATGAACTTCCAGTGGAAGATGAAGATCAGAACAATGAGGTGGCGGAAATAGAAGAAGAACTTCCATCAGTGGAGGAAAGCGAAGATATGGATACTCCTGAAGTGGAAGAGGAACCTCTTCCAGAAGTAGAAACTATGGATATACCAGAAGTAGAAGATGTAGCATTGCCTTTGATGGAAGAAAATGAAGAAGATGTGGCAGTAAATGATATACTTGAGGAAACAAATGTAGAAGACTCAGCAGAAGATAGATTACCACAGGTTGAACTGGAGGAAGTTGCAATTTCTGCATCAGAGCATCAGTTACAAGAGGCAATAGAAGAAGCGATTGAAGAAAGTGAACGGGAAGAAACACTTTCGGAAGTGGATGAATTACCTGAGCCAGAGGTAGATACAGAAAAAACAGAAGCATTTGTGGAAGATTTAGCAGAAGATATTACAGCTATTACAGATACTGCGGATGAAATTGAAGAGGCGGAAAATGCTGTACAGGGTGATGAAAGTGCTGATATAATAGAGCAGGGTTCAGAAGATAATGTTCTTTTAGAAGAAAAAGAACCTGTTGAGGATACTGAACAGAATGAAGTTGAATCAGAAGCAGAGGAAGATGTGATAGAGGAAAATACTGTGGAAGCTGCGCCAGAAGAAAATGAGGCAAAAGTAGAAGAAACAGTAGATATGACATTGCCAGAGGAGAATGAAGAAAATGCATTCTTGGAAGAAGCAAAAGATGAAACACAGGTAGCAATAGAAGATAATAATATAGAAGAAAAGGAAGTAAATATTATGGAAAACAATCTTGAAAATGTAGAAGCAAAGGATGAAGTAACTGTAATTACAAAGGGAACTATTATTAATGGTTCTATTAGTTCAGATGGTGGTTTGGAAATTAACGGTACAATTACTGGTGACGTTGAATGTTTAGGAAAGCTTACAATCAATGGAAATGTAAGCGGTAACTTAAAGGCATCTGATGTAGTTGTAAGCACTCCACGTCTGGATGGCGGTATTGAAAGTAAGGGAGATGTAAAGATTGGCGTAGGAACTATCGTTCTTGGTGATGTTACAGCAAAATCAGCGACTGTTTCTGGTGCTGTAAGAGGTCAGATTGATGTAAATGGACCTGTTGTAGTTGATTCAACAGCTATTGTAAAGGGTAACATTACAGCAAAATCAGTACAGATCAACAATGGTGCTGTTGTAGATGGATACTGTAAGTTAGCTTATGCTGAAGTAGATATTGATAATTTCTTTGATGGAGAATAGAATAATGGGCAAATATAAAAGAGTATTTTTAAAGCTTAGTGGTGAAGCTTTGGCAGGAGAAAAGAAAACAGGATTTGACGAAGCTACATGCATTAAAGTTGCAAATCAGGTAAAACAGTTAGTAGATGATGGTGTTCAGGTAGGTATTGTCATTGGTGGTGGTAATTTCTGGAGAGGAAGAACTAGTGAAAATATTGACCGTACAAAGGCGGATCAGATTGGTATGCTTGCAACGATTATGAATTGTATTTATGTATCTGAAATTTTCCGCTCAGCAGGAATGAAGACACAGGTATTGACTCCATTTACATGTGGAACGATGACAAAGCCATTTTCAAAGGATAGAGCCAATAAGTATTTTGAAAAAGGTATGGTAGTATTTTTTGCTGGTGGAACAGGCCATCCATATTTCTCAACAGATACAGGAGTTGTTCTTCGTGCAGTTGAGATGGAAGCTGAGGTAATCTTACTGGCAAAAGCAATTGATGGTGTATACGACAGTGATCCAAAGGTTAATCCAAATGCGAAGAAATATGATGAAGTTTCAATGCAGGAAGTATTGGATCAACGGTTACAAGTAATTGATTTAACAGCAACGATTATGTGCTTAGAAAATAAAATGCCATTATTAGTATTTGGATTAAATGAAGAAAACAGCATTGTAAATACAGTGAATGGCTCATTTAATGGAACAAAAGTTACCGTATGATTTAAGAAAGATGAAATGGAGGATATAGAATGGAACAGTTTGAAGAGAAGATGAAAAAGTCATTGAATGCTTTATCAGAAGAGTATGCTACAATTCGTGCAGGAAGAGCAAATCCACATGTATTGGATAAGATTATGGTAGATTATTATGGTACACCGTCACCATTACAGACTGTAGCTAATATTTCTGTTCCAGAGGCAAGAGTAATTCAAATTCAGCCATGGGAAGCAAGTTTAGTAAAAGAGATTGAAAAGGCAATCATGGTTTCTGAGTTAGGTATTACTCCAAATAACGATGGAAAGATTATTCGTTTAGTATTTCCTGAACTTACAGAGGATCGTCGTAAGGAATTAGTTAAGGATGTAAAGAAGAAGGGCGAAAATGCTAAAGTTGCAATTCGTAACATCCGTAGAGATGCAAATGATTCTATTAAGAAGCAAAACAAAGCAAATGAAATTTCTGATGACGAAGCAAAGCAGGCTGAAGAACAGGTACAAAAAATGACAGACAAATATGTAGCTGAAGTAGAGCAAATGATTGAGAATAAGTCTTCCGAAATTATGACAATTTAGATTTGACAAGGAGATGGAAATACTCCTTTGTTAGATAGAAAAAATAATAGGCGTATTGTGCCAAAGTGGAAGATCCATATGGCAGGGTACGCCTATTGTGTCATTATCATTGATAGAAGTAGGAGTTAGTCTGAGTAAAGGTTTTGAAAAGATAAGGATGAGAAATACGTATTCAATTGATTGGAAGCGAAAATTGCAGGACAAGATAAAATGAAAGTGAGGAAATGCTACGATGGGAAATGAAAATAAGGTACCTGAACATGTTGCAATTATTTTAGATGGAAATGGACGATGGGCTAAAAAACGTTTTTTACCTCGAAATGTTGGGCATGCACAAGGAGCAAAAGCGGTAGAACAAATTTGTGAGGATGCATGGGACTTAGGTATCAAATATCTCACGGTATATGCATTTTCTACTGAAAATTGGAAAAGACCAGAAGATGAAGTGGCTGCTTTGATGAAGTTACTAAAAAAATATTTAAGTAACTGTTTGGAGCGAAGCAGTAAAAATAATATGCGTGTACGTGTAATTGGTGATATTGGACGGTTATCTCAGGATTTACAGGATCAGATTATTGAGTTAGAGAAAAAGTCTTCTGTGAATACTGGTTTGAATTTCACGGTTGCATTGAATTATGGTGGTCGTGACGAAATGATTCGTGCGATGAAGAATATGTATAAAGAGATTGAGAAGGGAACTTGTTCTGTCGATGATATTACAGAGGAAAAGTTTGCATCTTATCTTGATACAAAAGGCATACCAGATCCAGATTTAATGATTCGAACCAGTGGAGAGCAACGAATTTCCAATTACATGTTATGGCAGATGGCATATGCAGAATTTTATTTTACGGATGTTTTATGGCCAGACTTTAACAAAAAAGAGTTGGAAAAGGCAATTGCATATTATGCACAGAGAGACCGTAGATATGGTGGTATTAAATAGTAACGTTTCAATACCATCATATACAGGCAGTAAGTGTATTGTGTAGAAATGTTCCGTAAGGGAGGATCGTTATGTTTATAGAAAGATTAATTAGTGGTATTATACTTGTTATTTTGACAATTGCAGCCATTTGGGCTGGACACCCTATTTTATTGGGAGTGGTATGTATATTATCGCTAATAGGACAATTTGAGCTGTATCGTGTTTTAAAATTAGAAAAAAGTGTGTTAGGTATAGCGGGATATGTAGCAACCATAGGATATGAATTGCTCTTGTTATTTGATAAAGAAAATTATATTCAGGTGTTCCTGTTGGCAGTGCTACTTGTGTTTATGGCAATCTATGTGATTTTATATCCAAAATATACATTTAAAGAAATTGCTATGACATTTACTGGATTGGTTTATGTAACAATGATGTTATCTTGTCTATATCAGGTTCGTTGCATGAATGGCGGAGTTTATTTAGTATGGATCGTGTTCATTGCTGCGTGGGGTTCCGATACATGTGCCTATTGCGTAGGAAAACTGATTGGAAAACATAAGCTGCCTACGAAATTAAGTCCTAAAAAAACGATAGAAGGATGTACTGGCGGTGTTGTTGGTGCTATGTTAATTGCAGGTATTTATGCATATATATTTAAGGAACCATTAGCAGAGCATGGTTGTTCTGTTGCATTATTTACAATAGTAGGAGGATTGGGAGCAATTTGTTCTCAAATCGGTGACTTGGCTGCATCTGCTATTAAGCGTAATTATGAAATAAAAGATTATGGAACATTAATTCCGGGTCATGGCGGTATTATGGATCGTTTTGACAGTATTTTATTTACTGCACCATTAGCATTTATCTTTTTTACTTTTTTATAATGGCTGCTACTAAAGGCAAAAGTGGAAATACGGTACATTTGTGTAAGAGCTAGATGCTTTTGTCAGCAATATTATTTAGTATAGGATTGCAAATATATAGTTTAGAGATTATACTTTTGGATAGAAATGATTTATAATAAATGCAAAAATGGAAGAAAAAGTAGAGGTGTCATATGAAAAAAATAGCAATATTAGGTTCTACGGGTTCTATAGGAACGCAGACATTAGATGTTGTGCGAAATAATGATGATTTAGAAGTGGTTTCACTTGTAGCGGGAAGTAATATTGATTTATTAGAGAAACAGATTTTAGAGTTTAAGCCCAAGGTTGTATCAGTCTGGGAAAAAGACCGTGCAGAGGAATTGAAAGCACGTTTGCAAAATTGTCAGGTGGAAGTATTATTTGGCATGGATGGAATGACAGCTTGTGCAACGATGGAGGAAGTGGAAATTGTTGTGGCAGCAGTAGTGGGTATGATAGGAATACAACCAACGATTGCGGCAATTAAGGCAGGAAAGGATATAGCACTTGCCAATAAGGAAACCCTAGTAACAGCAGGGCATATCATTATGCCTTTAGTGCAGGAATGTGGTGTGAAATTATTACCAGTAGACAGTGAACATTCTGCAATCTTTCAATCAATCAATGGAGAAAGAAAAAATAAAATTACACGTATTTTATTGACTGCTTCTGGCGGACCATTTCGCGGTAGAAAAAAAGAGGAGCTACAGAATATACAAGTGGAGGATGCCTTGAAACATCCGAACTGGTCTATGGGAAGAAAGATTACCATTGATTCCTCTACTATGGTAAATAAAGGTCTAGAAGTAATGGAGGCAAAATGGTTATTTCAAGTTCCAATTGACGATATTGAGGTTGTAGTGCAGCCACAGAGTGTAATTCATTCTATGGTAGAATTTGAAGATGGAGCAGTGATGGCGCAGCTTGGAACGCCAGATATGCGTTTGCCAATACAATATGCATTATATTATCCAGAGAGAAGACCACTTCCAGGGGAACGCCTGAATTTTGAACAATTGACGCATCTTGATTTTGAAAAGCCAGATATGGATACATTTACAGGCTTAAGACTTGCTTATGAAGTAGGGAGAAAAGGTGGAAGTTTACCGACTGTATACAATGCAGCCAATGAAAAAGCGGTTGCGATGTTTTTAGATCGTAAGATTGGATATTTGGAAATTATAGATGTAATAGAGTATGCGTTGTCCAAACATAAGTGGATAGCAAATCCAACAGTGGAAGAGATACTTGCTATTGAGCAGGAAGTTTATGAAATGATTGAAAAGAAATGGCCATCTTTATAAAATAAGAAGATGAGGGAGCTTGTGTTTGCGTTGCTATCACAGCTTCAAAGGGTTTAAAGCAACGCGGAAAGAGGTTTGAGATGAATATTATTATTGCATTACTTATTTTTACAGTAATTGTAGTGTTGCATGAATTAGGTCACTTTTTGCTGGCGAAGAAAAATGGAGTAGGTGTTACAGAATTTTCTGTGGGAATGGGTCCTCGTTTATTCACGATTGTAAAAACAGAACAAGGCATGACTTTTAAGTTGGTCCCTTCTCAAAAATATTGTGAAAGTCGTGAGGATTGGCAAAATCATACATGGTATTCTTGGAAATTACTTCCAATTGGTGGATCTTGTATGATGGTTGGAGAAGATGAGGAGAATGACTCAAAGGATGCATTTCAAAATGCTAGTATTTGGGGAAGAATTGCAATTCTTGCAGCAGGACCATTCTTCAATTTTCTTTCTGCCTTTGTATTTTCTGTTATTTTAATTGGTTGTATTGGATATAATCCAGCAATCGTTACCTATGTTTCACCAAATTCCTCTGCGGCTGAGGCAGGAATTAAAGAGGGAGATCGAATTACAAAGATTAATAACAAAAAGATTACAATTGGATCAGATTGTAGTATTTATCTTAGTTTACATGATGTAGGAGATAAGCCTTTATCTGTAAAATATGTAACAAAGGATGGAAAAAAGAAAGAAGCAAAGGTAGATCCGAATTACAGTTATTATCGTTTGGGATATAGTTATACACCATCCAGCATGAATCAGGCATCGGTTTCCAGCGTGGAAGAAAATAGTCCGATGGATAAGGCAGGAGTAAAAGTAGGGGATGTAATTACTTCTATTAATGGAACGAAGCTAAACTCAGTGGAGGATCTTGCAAACTATTTAGAGGCGAACCCACTGACAGAAAAGGATGTTGTGCTTACTTATGAACGAGATGGGAAAGAAAAAGAGGTAACAGTAAAACCATTTTATGCCACAATAAAATCCTTACAATTTTCTACGGCAAAACGAGAAAAAGGTAATATCTTTCAAATTGTAAGATATGGTGGTTCTGAAATCCGTTTTTGGATTGAAAGTACCGTAAAAAGTCTTGGTATGATGATACATGGAAAGGTAAGCAAAGATGATGTTTCTGGTGTAGTTGGTATTGTTGATATGATAGGTAGTACCGTAGATGCAAGTCCAACAGTGGCAGATGTAATGTTAAATCTATTAAATATCGCAATCTTCTTAAGTGCGAACTTAGGTGTTATGAACTTATTACCATTTCCAGCATTGGATGGTGGAAGATTGGTTTTCCTATTTATTGAATTACTAAGAGGAAAACCAGTAGATCGTGAAAAAGAAGGCATCGTTCACTTGATTGGAATTGTATTACTTATGGTATTGATGGTGTTTGTCACCTATAATGATATTGCAAGGATTATTAGTGGACGTTAAATTGGTAAAAAAATAGAATGAAGTTTCATATGGAATACCCAAAGATGTAATCGTTGGTGTATTGCTTGTGTAGGAAAACAGTTCAGTTTCTGCATAGTGCAGGACTGGGCTGTTTATGTTATAATGGGACTAGAATATAGAGGAAAGAATAAGAAATAATTTATAATAAAAACGGCTAAATAATTTATGGGAAAGGATGGAGAGCCATGGGTGCATTAAGAGAGCAGACAAAGGAAATAAAAATCGGTAATCGGATTTTAGGGGGAAGCAATCCGGTGTTGATTCAATCTATGACGAATACAAAAACGGAGGATGTGAAAGCTACGGTAGAACAGATTTTACGGCTGGAGGAGGCTGGCTGTGAATTGATTCGCTGTGCAGTGCCTACTAAAGAGGCAGCAGTAGCATTAAAAAGTATAAAAAAAGAAATTCACATTCCGCTCATTGCTGATATTCATTTTGATTACCGTCTGGCAATTGCGGCTATGGAGAATGGAGCAGATAAAATACGGATTAATCCTGGAAATATAGGAGATAACCAGAGAGTAAAGGCAGTCGTAGATGAAGCCAAGGCCCGTCAGATTCCAATCCGTGTCGGAGTAAACAGTGGTTCTCTTGAAAAGCATTTAGTAGAGAAGTATCATGGGGTTACAGCGGAAGGAATTGTGGAAAGTGCGTTGGATAAGATAAAGTTAATTGAAGATATGGGCTATGATAATCTGGTCGTTAGTATTAAGTCATCGGATGTATTGATGTGTATCAAGGCGCATGAAATTATTGCAGAAAAAATAAAGTATCCGTTACATGTAGGAATTACCGAATCAGGAACCGTATATTCTGGAAATATAAAATCTTCAGTAGGATTGGGGGCAATTTTATATCAGGGAATTGGAAATACAATTCGTGTTTCTTTATCTGGAGATCCAGTAGAGGAGATTAAAACAGCTAAATTAGTATTAAAAACCTTAGGACTTCGAACAGGAGGAGTTGAGGTAGTATCCTGTCCAACCTGTGGAAGAACACAAATTGATCTGATTGAATTGGCAAATCAGGTGGAGGATATGGTAAAAGATATTCCTTTGGACATAAAGGTTGCAGTCATGGGATGTGTCGTAAATGGACCGGGAGAAGCAAAAGAAGCGGATATAGGAATTGCAGGTGGAAAAGGTGAAGGACTTCTTATCAAGAAGGGTGAAATCATTAAAAAAGTACCAGAAGAACAATTGCTTTCTGCGTTAAGAGAGGAATTATTAAATTGGAAATAGATTGTATTTGGATGACAAGTGCGATTTTATGGTGCATGTAGATAATATTTTTTAGATTGAAATAGAAAACGGTAGAGAATTTAGGATTAAGAGAAAGAGGGATTAACTATGCTTTTTTTTGAAGCATTTGATAATTTAACCGTCAGCAAAGATATGCAGGATTTATTTGAACATGTTGATGTGAAAAAAATGGTGGCTTCCAAAGGGAAAAAACAACTGTCCATATATATAAAGAGTGATCGACTCATTACATTTACAAACATAAAAAAGATGGAGTATCAGTTAAAAAAACAGGTATTTCAGAGTGCAATCAACGATATAGTGTTTGTAGAACAGTATGAATTATCAGAGCAATATACAGCAGAAAAATTGATGCCTATCTATTATGAAAGTTTTTTGCTGGAGTTAAAAGAAAAAAGCATTATTGATTTTGAAATTATTAATACGGCATCCTACGAATTTGTTGGAAATCAATTAATTTTTGACTGCGAACGTAATTTCTTATCCGTTAAACGTTCAGCCGAGTTGAGAGAATATTTTCAAAACCTTTTTTTAGAACGTTTTGGATATGAGGTTCAGGTGGAATTTAAGTATCATGATGCACCGAAAAAAGAAGAAGAGGAAGAATTTTTTGTTCCGTATTTTAGTAAGGAGATAAAGGAAAAAACGGTAGAAAAAGAAAAAACTTCTGAAAAAAAGGTGGCAAAGGAGAAAGAGCCTGCAAAAGCAGAGAAAAAAGAATGGAAACGGTTTGATAAAAGCAAATCTGCCTATAGAAGACTTCCAGACGATCCTGATATTATTTATGGTCGTTCTTTTGAAGGGGATAGTGTACCAATCAGTGAAATTGTAGATGAGATTGGTGAGGTTGTAATCGTTGGAAAGATATTAAGTAAAGAAGAACGAGAAATCAGAAACGAAAAGACCATTGTCATATTTAATGTTACGGATTTTACGGATACCATCACTGTAAAAATATTTGTTAAAAATGAGCAACTAGAGGATATTAGTGGAAAACTTTCCAAAGGTGCATTTGTTCGAATAAAAGGAATGGCAGTGTTTGATCGTTTTGATAAAGAAATTACAATCGGTTCTGTTGTGGGAATTAAGACCATTGGAGATTTTACAACAAAACGAGAGGATCACAGTCCAAAGAAACGAGTGGAACTTCATGCTCATACTCTAATGAGTGATATGGATGCAGTAGTGGATGTAAAGACGATGATTAAACGTGCGAAATCATGGGGACACAAGGCAATTGCCATTACGGATCATGGTGTGGTACAGTCCTTTACGGAGGCAGCCCATTGTCTGGACAAAGATGATGATTTTAAGATTATCTATGGAATGGAAGGATATTTGGTAGATGATGTAAAGGATATTGTGGAAAATGATAAAGGACAAAGTCTGGACGATGCTTGTGTTGTATTTGATATTGAGACAACGGGATTTAGTGCTACAAGAGATCGTATTATAGAAATTGGTGCTGTAAAAGTAATAGAAGGGAAAATTGTAGATAAATATAGTACCTTTGTAAATCCGGATATACCAATTCCTTTTGAAATTGAAAATCTGACACATATTACAGATGAAATGGTTATGGATGCACCTATGATTGATGTAATCTTACCGCAGTTTTTGGAATTTTGTAAAGGATGTATTTTAGTTGCACATAATGCGTCTTTCGATGTAGGATTTATTCGAACGAAGGCAGCAGAGATGCAAATTGAAACGGATTTTACAGTTGTTGATACGGTTGGGCTTGCCAGAATGTTGCTGCCAAAATTGAATCGTTTTAAATTAAATGTAGTAGCAAAAGAGTTGCATGTTTCTTTGGAAAGTCATCATAGAGCGGTGGATGATGCGGGAGCGACAGCGGAAATTTTTGTGAAATTTATCGCAATGTTAAAAGAAAAAGGCATCACCACCTTACTTGATATTAATAAATCGGGAAAATTATCGCCAGAGGTCATTAAAAAGTTACCAACGTATCATGTTATTATATTGGCGAAAAATGAACTGGGACGTATTAACTTATACCGTTTGGTTTCGAAATCTCATATTGAGTATTATAACAGAAGACCGAGAATACCAAAAAGTTTGTTGGAAGAAAACCGAGAAGGGTTAATTATTGGTTCTGCATGTGAAGCGGGTGAATTGTATCGTGCTTTGGTCCGCAAAGAGTCACAGGATGAAATTACAAGAATTGTAAATTTCTATGATTATTTGGAGATTCAACCGATTGGAAATAATGAATTTATGAAACGTTCTGAAAAATCGGACTATGCTGACATTACAACAGATGAGGATTTACAGGAATACAATAAAAAGATCGTAGAGTTAGCAGAACAGTTCCACAAGCTCTGTGTAGCCACTTGCGATGTGCATTTCCTTGATCCTGAAGATGAGGTGTACCGTCGGATTATTATGGCAGGCCCGTCGGATTATTATGGCAGGAAAGGGATTTGCAGATGCGGATATGCAGCCGCCTTTATATTTACGAACAACAGAAGAGATGTTGGAAGAATTTAAGTATTTAGGAAGTGAAAAGGCTGAGGAAGTAGTTATTACGAATACTAATAAGGTCGCAGATATGATTGAATACATTTCTCCTGTGCGTCCGGATAAATGCCCTCCGGTCATTGAAAACTCGGATCAGGATTTGCGTCAAATATGTTATGATAAGGCGCATTCTATGTATGGAGATCCACTTCCAGAACCAGTTGAGAGTCGATTAGAAAAAGAGCTTACATCTATTATCGGAAATGGATTTGCCGTAATGTACATTATTGCACAGAAGCTTGTATGGAAGTCAAACGAGGATGGATATTTAGTTGGTTCCAGAGGTTCTGTTGGTTCGTCCTTTGTTGCTACCATGTCGGGAATTACAGAGGTAAATCCGTTACCGGCACATTATTATTGTGAAAATTGTCATTATTCAGATTTTGATTCAGAAGAAGTAAAGGCATATGCAGGAAAGTCTGGTTGTGATATGCCGGATAAACTGTGTCCGGTTTGTGGAGAGCCGCTAATGAAGGATGGACATGAAATTCCATTTGAAACATTCCTTGGCTTCTATGGGGATAAAGAGCCAGATATTGATTTGAACTTTTCAGGAGAATATCAGAACCATGCACATGACTATACCGAGGTTATATTTGGAGATGGACAGACATTTCGTGCAGGAACAATAGGTACTCTAGCGGAAAAAACAGCCTTTGGCTATGTTTATAAATATTTTGAAGAAAAAGAAATTCATAAAAGAAGACCAGAAATGGAACGAATTGCACAGGGGTGTGTTGGAGTAAGAAGAACCACGGGACAGCATCCGGGAGGAATTGTAGTATTGCCAATCGGAGAGGAAATCTATTCATTTACTCCCGTACAAAGACCAGCCAATGATATGACAACACAAACAATTACCACACATTTTGATTACCATTCTATTGACCATAACTTATTGAAACTAGATATTCTGGGACACGATGATCCTACCATGATTCGAATGTTGGAGGATTTGACAGGAGTGGATGCAAAGACGATACGTTTTGATGATGAGAAGGTACTTTCCTTGTTTGCCAATTTGGATGCTTTGCACATTACCGCGGAGGATTTGGATGGTTGTGATTTGGGTTCCCTTGGTGTACCTGAATTTGGTACAGAATTTGTTATGCAGATGCTTCGAGATACACAGCCGAAAACTTTTTCTGATTTGGTTCGTATTTCTGGGTTATCGCATGGAACGGATGTATGGTTAAATAATGCACAGTATTTTATTGCACAGGGAAATTGTGAACTGTCTACAGCCATTTGTACGCGTGATGATATTATGACGTATTTAATTCATATGGGAGTAGAGAATGGTCTGGCATTTAAAATCATGGAAAGCGTACGAAAAGGAAAAGGATTGCAGGATCACATGGTAGAAGCTATGAAAGAAGCGGGAGTACCAGAGTGGTATATGGAATCCTGTCGAAGAATTAAGTACATGTTCCCAAAGGCACATGCGGCAGCCTATGTTATGATGGCATTCCGTATTGCCTATTTTAAAGTATATTATCCATTAGCCTATTATGCAGCGTTCTTCAGTATTCGTGCATCTTCCTTTAACTATGAATTGATGTGTCTGGGAAGAGAGCGTTTAGAGTATCATATGGCAGATTATAAGAGAAGAAGTAATGAGTTGACGGCAAAAGAGCAAGATACATTAAAGGATATGAAACTAGTATTAGAAATGTATGCAAGGGGATTTGAATTTGCACCGATTGATATTTATACAGCAAAAGCCAGATATTTTCAGATTGTAGATAGAAAGTTAATGCCTTCTCTTAGTACGATTGATGGATTGGGAGATAAAGCGGCAGATGCTGTAGTAGAAGCTGCAAAACAAGGAAAATTTTTATCTAGACAAGATTTTAAAAATCGATGTAAAGTTAGTAGTACAGTAACAGATTTAATGGCAGACTTAGGTTTGCTGGGAGATTTGCCAATGACCAATCAGATGTCATTGTTGGATTTTCTGTAAGAGAAGGGGAAGAGTTAAGATTTATTTTTCGATTTTCTTATAGGAGAAATGTTTTAAAGCATAAAAAGGATGTATGCATGATTGCTTTCTAAAAGGAAACGTTTAGAGAGTGGCACATGGCATACATCCTTTTTGTATTTCTTTTATTATCTCATGGCATCCGCAATTTGAACTGCTTGCTCTTTTGTAATAATTGTATTTACGTTTTTAGTGATAGAGGAAGGCAGAATCTTTTTGTCAATGACATAAGCCAATGCTTTTAATTCATCTTGGGAACAAGAAGCACTGTTTTTATAAGTGTTACATTTCTTTTTTAACAGGTCGATTTGTTCCTCTGCCTGATCGGAAGCAGTAGTATCTTCTGTGTTAGAAGCGGTTGTTTGGTTGTAAAGAATACAAGAAAAGTCTAACACAGATAAGGTAGCGTTGGAATTTTTAGGTTTCAATTTGCTTCCAGAAATTTTATTGATCATAGAGAGCAAATTTTTTTGTGATGCCTTTTTTGTAGGGTAAAAACGGTCGGAAACAGAAAAGCAACCTTTATTATAATATTTTCGGATTAAAGTTTCTGTTTTTCGGTATCGAGTGTCCCAAAATCCCTTCTTATAAGCTAAATTTCCAGCTTTTCCCTGTTTAAAAGTATAATTTAACAGTTTTCGGATATCTGTATACATTTGACTGTTAGAACTATTTCCGAAAAAGGCACAAATAAGTTCATGCCCATTTTTATCTTTTGCAGTTGTAATTAAAACAGAACCAGCAGCTTTTGTAGTACCTGTTTTTCCACCGATGATCTGATAGAGAGAAGTATTATAAGATACTTTACCTAAAAATTTATTCGTATTATATATAGTAAAAGCCTTAACCTTTCCAGACTTTGGAACCCGATAACTGGATTTTGCCACAATGGAGCGTATGGTACTATTAGCCATGGCGTGTCGTGCAAGAATTGCAAAATCACTGGCGGTTGTATACGTTTTATTATAATTATCTCCAATATTTATTATAATTATCTCCAATATCCAGTCCGATTGGATTGTCTAATACGGTATATGGTAAGGACAGTGCTTTTGCTTTTTTATTCATTGCCTTTACAAAAGAGGCAGTGTTTCCATAAGTTCCACATGCTAATACAATGGCGGCATCAGCGGCAGAAGGTAGCAACAACATATGTAACAGGGAAGAAACGGAATAACTGCTTCCTGTTTTTAGCCCTACTACTGCGGCAGAAGATGGAACTTGTTTCAACATTTTTGGTGTAACTTTAATTTTTTTGGTAGTTTTGCATTTGTCTAAAACTACGAGAGCTGTCATCAGCTTTACGGTGCTGGCAGGATAAATTTTATGTAGTGCATTTTTAGAGAGTAGTGTCTTTCCTGTATTTGCATCCATAATTACATAGGCATGTGCATGTACCGATGGAGCAGAAGCCGCCTGGACAGGAACTGCAGGTGTGCATACATGCAGAGTAAATGCCAATACTAAAAGAAAAGAACAAATTTTTTTCATGTGTTTCATAAATAAGCCTCACTTTCTATGTTATTCATTGCTATTTTGTGTTCCCTCTGTTCCTTAGTATAACAAAAATGTATTAATTTGCAAATTTTTTGATAAGTATGTCACATTTTGCTGCATTCTGTGTTATACTGTTTAAAATACATATAGACAAAAGAAAATATGTAGGATGAACAAGTATACAGAATGAATGAAGAGGAAAACAAGGAAGTCTTAATATGAAAGAGAAAAAAGGATTAAATCAGCAGGAAGTAGAAGAACGGATACGGAAAGGAAAAACAAATGCAGCTTGTGATGTGGCATCAAAATCAGTAAAAGAAATTGTATTTGGAAATATTTTTACTTTTTTTAATGGATTAAATTTGGTGTTAGCGTTATGTGTTGCGTTGGTACATTCCTTCCGAAATATGTTGTTTTTGGGTGTGATTTTCTGGAATGCCGTAATTGGAATTGTACAGGAGTTACGGGCAAAAAAAGTATTGGATCGCATGGCACTTTTAATGGAAAGTAAAGTGTTTGTTTGGCGAGATGGTAAACGTATACAGATCGCTTCGACAGAGATTGTGCAGGATGATTGGATAGAGATTCATGCGGGAGAGCAAATCTGTGCAGATGCACAAGTGTTAGAAGGTTGCTGTGAAGTAGATGAAAGTATGTTGACAGGAGAAAGCGATGCAGTCGAAAAGGTAGCAGGAGATAAATTATTTTCGGGTAGCTATTTGGTTAGTGGAATGGTACTGGCACAGGTTGTTTCTGTAGGTGCAGATAGTTATGCAAATCAACTGGTAAAACAGGTAAAAACCACAAAAAAGACAAAATCAGAAATTCAGGATTCTATTGATAAGATTATTAAAATATTATCCGTATTTGTGGTTCCATTGGGAATTGCCATGTTTATCAAAGAATACTATTTTTTGGATTTGGGATTGAAAGCGGCTGTGGAAAAGACGGTAGCTTCTATTGTTAATATGATACCAGACGGATTGGTACTGTTATCTAGTGTGGTAATGGCGGTAAGTGTGATAAAACTTGCAAGACAAAAGGCGATTGTACAGGGATTGTTCAGCATTGAAAATTTAGCCAGAGTGGATGTGCTTTGTCTGGATAAGACGGGTACGATTACGCAGGGTACGATGGAAGTAACGGATGAAATTATTTTTGAAAAAGAAAAACTGCACGAACGAATTTGTGCATATTTGACAGCCATATCTGAAGATACCAGTACCTCAGAGGCAATTCGTAAAAAATATTCGGAGAAGATTAACTGGAATGTAAAACAAACCGTGGATTTTTCCTCGAAAAGAAAATGGGGTGCGGTAGAATTTGAAAAGGAAGGTACGTTTTTATTGGGAGCACCGGAAATGCTTCTTGGAGAGGCGTATGCAAACTATAAACTTCAGGTAGATCCGTATTTGGAACGTGGAGAGAGGATTCTTGCCTTTGTAAAGCTTCTAGAAGGAGACAGCAAGCAAGGGCGAATAGAAAGGGTACAACCTCTGAGTTTTCTTGTATTACGGGATAATCTTCGTCCTCATGTCAAAGAGACATTGGATTATTTTAGGGAACAGGGAATACGTCTTGTATTGATTTCAGGAGATAATCCTAAAGCAGTAATGAAAATTGGAAAGCGAGCAGGGCTGTCGGATGCTGAAAATTATATTGATGCCAGAGAATTAAAAACACCAGAACAGATTGCGGTTGCGGTGAAACGCTATACGGTATTTGGAAGAGTGACACCAGAGCAAAAGAGAGAATTGGTGCAGGCATTACAGCATCAGGGACATACAGTAGCAATGACTGGAGATGGTGTGAATGATGTGCTGGCACTAAAAGAAGCAGATTGCAGCATTGTTATGGGAAGCGGTTGTGATGTGGCAAGAAAAACAGCAAAAGTAGTGTTGGAAAACTCGGATTTCGCTACCATGCCTAAAATTCTGGCAGAAGGAAGAAGGGCAATCAACAATCTGGAACGTTCTGCATCTTTGTTTTTGACAAAGACTACCTTTTCCGTTTTGTTGTTGTTTTTATTTTTGGCAATACAAATTTCATATCCACTGATACCGATACAGATGACATTAATCGGTTCTCTCACGATTGGAGCACCAGCATTTTTGCTTACATTGGAACCAAATTATAATGTGGTATCAGGTTCGTTTCTAAAAAAAGTGTTTGCCAGTGCGCTGCCGACAGGTTTACTTGCCTTAGGCAATGTTGTTGCGATTGTTGTCGCTTCAGGGCCATTAAATTTGTCGGAAGCGGTTATTTCAACGATGACGGTGGTAGGCGTGGCTTTCGCAAATTTAACTTTAGTATTGCGTTTATGTAGACCTTGGAATTGGAAAAAGGTTTCTATGGTATTAATACTATTGACGGGATTGATAGTTGCAGTTTTGTTTGCTGACAATATATTTATGTTTGTATTAATTCCTGCCAAAGGATTGCTTGTTTTGGGAATTATGATGCTTGTGGACATTCTTATTTCCATGTTGATACAAATTTTTTGGAGTATGGAAAAGTATTATAAAAATAGAGGAGGAATAGGAAATATATGAGTAAGGTAAAGTATACATTAGGGAGAGGACAGTTTCGTACATTACAAGAGGGACTTGAAAGGGAATGGCTTCTTACAAATGGCATAGGAGGATTGGCAAATAGTACAGTGGTTGGGGCATCTAATCGAATGCATAACGGATATCTGACGGTTTCGATGAATCCGCCAGNTTTCGATGAATCCGCCAGCCGATCGTTATACCGTATTATCCAATGTGTGGGAGAGTGTCACCATAGACGGGAAGGAGTATGATTTGGCGGCACAAGAGTATATTGGGTATGAAAAGAAAGGGTATGAATATTTGAACCGTTTTGAGCTGGATATCTTACCAACATACTATTATCAGGTTCAGGATGTTACAATAAAAAAGACAATTAGTTTAGAGTACGGGAAAAATACGGTTGTAGTATGTTACGAGGTAGAAAATGGGATGGAAGAAGCGTCCCTTCATATTACCCCACAATTTAATTGCAAACCATATGGAGTGACGATAGAGGCGTCACAGTTACAATTTGATATGACGCAAGAAGGAGCATTTTTAACGTTAGTGCCAAAAGAACAGGACATGAATATTACATTTTATGCGTCAGAAGGAACTTATGTAAACCGAAGTACATTTCCAACTTCTATGGCAACACCAAATTATTTGGTGGAAGAAAATCAAGTATATTGTATGGATTGTCGTACGGGATTTATGGGAGTAGACAACCATTTTACGCCTTATGACGTTGTAGTTGATTTGCAACCATTTGAAGAAAAGAAATTCTATATTACCTGTACCATTGAAAAAGAAGCGGTAGGAGATGGTTTTGCTATTGCAGACCAGTATAAGAAAAGAATGCACAAAATTATGGCACAGACAGGTGAAGATGTCTTTTTGCAAAAACTTGCATGGGCAGCAGATGCGTTTGTGGTACAGAGAAAAGTTGTAGTACCAAAAGAGCAGGAGGAAAAATTGCAGACTTCTACTGCGGACAAAGTAGAGGGAAACACTGCCTATTTGAAAACGATTCTTGCGGGCTATCCATGGTTTATGGATTGGGGAAGAGATACTATGATTGCATTTCAAGGTTTATTGCTACCTACAAAGCGTTTTAAAGAGGCAAGACAGATTTTAGAATCCTTTTCTTGGTTTGTAAAGGATGGAATGCTTCCTAATGTATTTCCAAATAGCAGTAAAGAAGAACCAAGATACAATACGATTGATGCAGCATTATGGTACTTTTATTCGGTATATAAATATTTGGAGTATACGGGAGAGAAAGAAGATTATCAATTTGTAGAAGAAAAACTTTATCCAGCTATGGAGCAAATTATTTCCTATTATAAAAATGGAACACATTACGGAATTAAAATGGATGAGGACGGATTAATCTTAGGCGGAAGCGGAAAAGATCAGTTGACATGGATGGATGTGTTAGTTGGAGACTGGGTTGTAACACCAAGACATGGAAAAGCAGTGGAAATTAATGCACTTTGGTATAATGCACTTTGCGTGATGGAGCAGTTGGCAGAACGATTTCATAAGGATGCAAAGCAATATCATGTGTTAGCAGAAAAAACGAAAGAGACTTTTTGTGAAAAATTCTGGAATGAGGAGAAAGGCTGTCTTTATGATTGTATCGAAAAAAGAGAGGATGGCATAGAAATTCCAGATGACAGAATACGACCAAATCAGATTTGGGCAGTATCTCTTCCTTATACAATGCTCTCTAGAGATAGAGAAAAAGCGGTTGTACAGACGGTATATAAACATCTGTATACACCATATGGAATCCGTTCGTTATCACCAGAGGATGCGGAATATAAGGCGCATTATATTGGAAAACTGATTGATCGTGATGGAGCCTATCATATGGGAACCAGTTGGGGATATATTTCAGGAGGTTTTATTACTGCATATTGTAAAGTGTATGAACATAGCAAAAAGGCAGTAAAAAAAGCATTGGAGATGTGCCAATATTTCAGTGATCACATGCAGGATGGTTGTTTGAATGGAATTGCAGAAATCTTTGATGGAGATTTTAGTTGTACCAGTCGGGGATGTTATACACAGGCATGGAGTGTAGGAGAAGTGTTGAGAGCATATAGTGAAGATGTATTACCATACTTACACTGAAAATAAAAAACGAAGAATAAAAAGATGCACAGGGAATAGCCTTGTGCATCTTTTCTATTTACTCTATAAAATTATAATTTTGTACTCCAGTTGGAACAATCAATTACTTTTGTTGCCCAATCTTCATAGAAGTCAGGTTCATGACAGATTAAAACAATACTTCCCTTATATGCCTGTAAAGCACGTTTTAATTCATCTTTAGCATCCACATCAAGATGATTGGTTGGTTCGTCTAACAAAAGTACATTTGTCTCCTGATTAATTAATTTGCAAAGACGTACTTTTGCCTGTTCTCCACCACTTAATACCCGTACCTGGCTCTCGATATGTTCTGTCGTAAGTCCGCATTTGGCTAAGGCAGAACGCACTTCATATTGACTAAGGGATGGAAATTCTCTCCAGATTTCTTCGATACAGGTATTATTTTTGGCACCTGTCATTTCCTGTTCAAAGTAGCCTTTGTATAGATAATCGCCTAAAGTGATCTTACCATGTAAAGGAGGAATCATACCTAAAATACTTTTTAATAAAGTAGTTTTTCCGATACCATTAGCACCTGTAAATACAATGCGTTCTCCTCGTTCCATTGTCAAATTGATTGGAGTGGAGAGTGGTTCTTCATATCCAATGACAAGCTGTTTTGCTTGGAAGATTAACTTCCCAGAAGTCCTTGCTTCTTTAAAGTGGAACTCAGGTTTTGGTTTTTCTTTCATAAGTTCGATTTTATCCATTTTGTCTAATTTCTTTTGTCTGGACATTGCCATGTTTCGTGTGGAAACTCTGGCTTTGTTTCTTACAACGAAATCTTTTAGTCCTTTGATTTCCTGCTGCTGTCGTTCGTATGCCGCTTCTAACTGTGCTTTCTTTGCAGCGTAAACTTCTTGGAATTTATCATAATTACCAACATAACGAGTTAGTTGTTGGTTTTCTACGTGATAAATAAGGTTGATAACACTGTTTAGGAAAGGAATATCGTGAGAAATTAGAATAAATGCATTTTCATATTCCTGCAAGTATCGTTTTAACCATTCGATGTGAACGGTATCTAAGTAGTTTGTAGGTTCGTCCAGTAATAAAATATCAGGCTTTTCCAGTAGAAGCTTTGCTAATAGAATTTTTGTTCGTTGCCCTCCACTTAATTCTGTAACATCACGTTCTAAGCCTAAATCCATGAGTCCAAGTGCGCGGGCAACTTCATCTACTTTGGAATCGATATTATAAAAGTCATGCATGTCCAGCGAATCCTGAATGACTGCGAATTCATTCATCATTTTTTCTAAATGTTGTTCATCGGCATCTGCCATTTGCGCGCATAATTCATTCATTCTGGCTTCCTGTTCATATAAGAAGGAAAAGGCAGAGTTTAATACATCACGAATGGTCATACCTTTTGTTAAGACTGCATGCTGGTCTAGATAACCTACACGGACATGTTTTGCCCATTCAACGGTACCTTCATCTGGCATAAGTTTACCTGTTATAATATTGAAAAAAGTGGATTTTCCTTCTCCATTTGCACCGATTAAACCAATGTGTTCTCCTTTTAATAAACGGAAGGAGACATCATCATAGATGGCACGGTCACCGAATCCATGACTTAAATGTTCTACGTTTAAAATCATATTTTTTACCATTTCTTTCTGACAATACTTGTCTATTTTATGTTAGTGGTCTCATTGTAGCAAATTTTTATAAAATTGAAAAGTAGATTTTTGTAAAAATGACTTGCTTTTTAGGAAGAACTATATTATAATGACAAAAGAACAAAGGCGTTCTTGGATAGGTGAAGTCTATCCAAGTGCGCCTTTTTTGCTTTGTATAATTAGAAAGCAAAAAGCTCCGCAAGAATGTTTCTATAAACAACTTGTTATCAGGAGCTTGAAACAAAGATGGAATATCGCAACAGATTGTGGCGAAATACAAAAGTATTTCGCTTTCCTTTGCCGAGTGAGTAGCCAATAAATGGTAATGTTGGGATTTACTTTTCATTGGCAATTAGGATGTGATATGATAGGTTGATAAATGTAGAGACAAAATTCTACATTTTCAAATAACGAAGTAAGTAGAAAGGAATGTGTTGCAATGGAAGAATGTAAGAGAAAGACACAAGGTTTATATGATCCAAGATGGGAGCATGATAACTGTGGTATTGGTGCAGTTGTAAACCAAAAAGGTGTTAAGTCACATGCGACAGTAGAGAATGCGTTGAAAATTGTAGAGAATTTGGAGCATCGTGCAGGTAAAGATGCCTCTGGTAAGACTGGAGACGGTGTTGGTATCTTATTACAGATTTCCCACAAATTCTTTAGCGAAGCCGCTAAAAAGGCAGGAATTTCCATTGGCAAGGAAAGAGAATACGGAATTGGTATGTTCTTTATGCCACAGGATGAGTTGAGCAGAAAACGTGCCATGAGAATGTTCGAACTTATTGTTGAAAAAGAAGGATTGAAATTCTTAGGATGGCGTGAAGTGCCAGTAAATAAAGAGGTACTTGGAAAAACAGCCTTAGATTGTATGCCATATATTGTACAGGCATTTATTAAGAAGCCTGTAGGTGTAAAAAAAGGATTAGATTTTGATAGAAAGTTATATATAGCCAGAAGAGTATTTGAAAATTCTTCGAATGAAGATACTTATGTAGTTTCTTTATCAAGTAGAACAATCGTATATAAGGGTATGTTCCTTGTGGGACAGCTTCGATCCTTTTTCCAGGATTTGCAGAACGAAGCTTACGAGTCCGCTATTGCATTAGTACATTCCCGTTTTAGTACCAATACACAGCCAAGTTGGAGAAGAGCACATCCAAACCGTTTTATTGTGCATAATGGTGAGATTAATACCATTGCAGGTAACGCAGATAAGATGCATGCTCGTGAAGAGACCATGGAATCTGAGTATTTAAAAGGGGAGATGCATAAAATTCTTCCTGTAGTAGATCGAAGTGGTTCAGACTCTGCACGCTTGGATAATACACTGGAATTTTTAGTAATGAGTGGTATGGAGTTGCCATTAGCTGTTATGATTGCTATTCCTGAGCCATGGGCAAATGATCGCAGCATGAGCCGTGAGAAGAAGGAATTTTATCAGTATTATGCAACTATGATGGAACCATGGGATGGTCCTGCATCTATTCTATTTTCAGATGGAGATATTATGGGAGCGGTACTTGACCGTAATGGACTTCGTCCATCTCGTTATTATATAACAGATGATGGAAATATCATTCTTTCATCAGAAGTTGGTGTACTGGATATTCCAGAAGAAAAGATTGTAAAGAAAGATCGTCTGCGTCCAGGTAAAATGTTATTGGTAGACACCGTTAAGGGTGAATTGATTGATGATGATACAATCAAAGAAAAATATGCCAACAGTCAGCCTTATGGTGAATGGTTGGACAATAATTTACTTCATTTAAGAGATTTAAAGATTCCAAACAAAAAAGTTGAGGAATATGATATAGAACAGACACAGAGACTTAGAAGAGCCTTTGGTTATACTTATGAAGAATGTAAAAACAGTATTCTTACAATGGCAATGAATGGTTCAGAGCCAATCGCAGCAATGGGTACAGATACACCGTTACCACCATTGTCAGATCGCCCACAGCCATTATTTAATTATTTTAAACAGTTATTTGCACAGGTTACTAACCCACCAATCGATGCATTGCGTGAAAAGATTGTAACATCTACTTCTGTTTATATTGGTAGTGCAGGTAATATTTTGCAGGAACGTGAAGAAAACTGTCAGGTTATGCGAATTGACAATCCAATTTTGACAAACACAGATATGCTCAAAATTAAGATGATGAATGTAAAAGGCTTTAAGGTGGAAGTAATTCCAATCACTTATTACACAGCTACCTCTTTGGAAAAAGCCATTGATCGTGTCTGTATGGAAGCAGATCGTGCTTACAAAGATGGTGCAAACGTATTAGTATTATCAGATCGTGGTGTGGATGAAAACCATGTTGCTATTCCTTCTTTGCTTGCTATTTCTGCTTTACAGCAGCATTTGGTTCGTACAAAGAAGAGAACAAAGTTGTCTATTATCCTTGAAACAGCAGAGCCAAGAGAAGTACATCATTTTGCAACATTGATTGGTTTTGGTGCCAGCGCAATCAATCCATATCTTGCATTGGATACGATACGCGAAATGGTAAATACCGATATGCTTGACAAAGATTATTACGCAGCCGTAGAAGATTATACGAATTCCATTAAGAATGGTATCATAAAAATCGGTTCTAAGATGGGTATTTCCACCATTCAATCTTATATGGGTTCTCGTATTTTTGAGGCAATTGGTATCAATGAAGAAGTTATCAATAAATATTTTTCAGGAGTAGTAAGCCGTGTGGGTGGTATTGGTATTGCAGATATTGAGAAGCAAATTGAAACATTACATTCACAGGCATTTGATCCATTGGATCTTGGCATGAATTTGGAACTTGAAAGTAATGGTACACATAAAGCAAGAAGTGGTAAGGAGAAACATCTTTATAATCCACAGACCATTTATTTGTTACAGAAAGCTACAAGAGAAGGAAAATATGAAGTATTTAAAGAATACTCTGCATTGATGGATCAAGAGGAAAGCGAGAGTAACCTTCGCGGATTGATGGACTTTAATTATCCAGAAAAAGGTGTTCCAATTGAAGAAGTAGAAAGCGTAGAAGATATTGTAAAACGTTTTAAGACGGGTGCTATGTCTTACGGTTCTATTTCAAAGGAAGCACATGAATGTATGGCAATTGCCATGAACCGTTTGGGTGGTAAGTCAAACAGTGGTGAAGGTGGAGAAAGTCTGGACCGTTTAGTTACAAAGGGAACAAGTGAAGATAGATGTTCTGCCATTAAGCAGGTTGCGTCTGGTCGTTTCGGTGTAACTTCACGTTATTTGGTAAGTGCAGACGAGATTCAGATTAAGATGGCACAGGGAGCAAAACCTGGAGAAGGTGGACACCTTCCAGGAAAGAAAGTATATCCATGGGTTGCAAAATGTCGTAATTCAACAACTGGTGTAGGTTTAATTTCCCCACCACCACATCATGATATTTATTCAATCGAAGATTTGGCACAGTTGATTTACGATTTGAAAAATGCGAATAAAGATGCCAGAATTTCGGTTAAGCTTGTTTCAGAAGCTGGTGTAGGAACCATTGCAGCAGGTGTTGCAAAGGCAGGTGCAGGCGTAATCTTAATTTCAGGTTATGATGGTGGTACTGGTGCAGCTCCAGAAAGTTCTGTTCACAATGCAGGTCTTCCTTGGGAGTTAGGTTTGGCAGAAACACATCAGTCATTAATCATGAATGGATTACGTTCAAAAGTTGTAATTGAAACAGATGGTAAGCTTATGGATGGTCGTGACGTAGCTGTAGCTGCTATGTTAGGTGCAGAAGAGTTTGGATTTGCTACAGCTCCATTGGTTACTATGGGTTGTGTTATGATGCGTGTATGTAACTTGGATACATGTCCAGTTGGTATTGCTACACAGAATCCAGAGCTTCGTAAACGCTTCCAGGGTAAACCAGAGTATGTAGAAAACTTTATGCGTTTTGTTGCACAGGAATTGCGTGAATATATGGCAAAACTGGGTGTTCGTACAGTAAATGAATTAGTTGGTAGAGTTGATTTATTAAAGAAAAAAGATGCCGCTACAACAAAGGGACAGGCAATCAATCTTTCAAAGATTTTGGATACTACTTATGTTAGCGACAAACACCAGTGCTTTAATCCAACCGATATTTATGACTTTGAGTTAAATAAAACAATTGATGAGACTGTATTATTAAAAGAGTTTGGACCTAAGATTGATAAAAAACAGGGAGGAAAAACTAAGATTACAGTCAACAACTTAAATCGTACAACAGGTACTATTTTAGGTGCGGAAATTACAAAACGTTGGGGTACAGATGTGCCAGAAGATACCTTTGAAGTTGAATGTGACGGAAGCGGTGGACAAAGTTTTGGTGCATTTATTCCAAGCGGTTTGACACTTCGCTTGACTGGAGATTGTAATGATTACTGTGGTAAGGGATTATCTGGTGGTAAGATTGTTGTTTCACAGCCAAAAGCAGCAAAATATGCGGCAGATGAAAATATTATCATCGGTAATGTAGCTTTTTATGGCGGTACAACAGGAAAAGCATTCATCAACGGTGTTGCAGGTGAGCGTTTCTGCGTTAGAAACTCTGGCATCACAGCCGTAGTTGAAGGTGTTGGTGACCATGGTTGCGAATATATGACAGGTGGCCGTGTCGTTGTATTAGGAAATACAGGAAAGAACTTTGCAGCAGGTATGAGCGGTGGAGTTGCTTATGTATATGACGAGAATAATGATTTCTATTTGAAAGTAAATAAAGAATTAGTTGCAGTCGAAGAAGTAGAAGAGTTGTCAGATGTTCAGGAATTGAAGGCAATGATTGAGGAACATGTAAAAGAAACCAATTCTGTGAAAGGAAAGAAGATTCTGGATAAGTTTGATGATTGTTTGCCAAAATTCAAGAAGATCATTCCTCATGATTATAGAAGAGTATTGCATACAATTCATGCAATGGAAGATAAGGGATACTCAAAAGATCAGGCTGAAATTGAAGCATTTTATGTAAATGTTGGAAAGTAAGGAGGAAATGAAATGGGTAAAATCGGCGGATTTATGGAATATGATAGAAAAGAAAATCTGGCAGAGAAGCCATTAGAAAGAATTAAACATTTTAATGAATTTCATGAGCCAATGGCAGAAGAAGATAGAAAAGCACAGGCAGCAAGATGTATGGAGTGTGGAGTTCCATTTTGTCAGGCTGGTATGGTAATCGGCGGTATGGCCGCCGGTTGTCCTCTGAACAATTTAATTCCAGAGTGGAATGATTTGGTGTTCCGTGGCAATTATGAAAGAGCAGTTGCAAGACTTCGTAAAACAAACAACTTTCCAGAATTTACTTCAAGAGTATGTCCTGCTTTGTGTGAAAAAGCGTGCGTGTGTGGTTTAAATGGAAATCCTGTATCTGTTAAGGAAAATGAAAACAGTATTGTAGAGTACGGATATGAAAATGGATTGATTAAGGCAGAACCACCAAAGGTTCGTACAGGAAAAAAGGTAGCTGTAATTGGATCAGGACCTTCCGGATTAGCCGTAGCAGATCAGTTAAATAAACGTGGACATAGTGTGACTGTATTCGAGAGAGAAGACAGACCAGGTGGATTGTTGATGTATGGTATTCCAAATATGAAATTGGAAAAGAGTGTGATCGAACGCCGCATTAATATTATGAAAGAAGAGGGAGTCTCTTTTGAATTAAATGCAAATGTCGGTGAGCAGGTAGATGCAAAGAAAATTATGAAAGAGTATGACAGCGTTGTTCTTGCCTGTGGAGCATCTAATCCAAGAAATATTGAAGTGCCGGGAAGAGATGCAAATGGAATTTATTATGCGGTTGACTTCCTAAAATCAACAACAAAGAGTTTACTTGCAATACCTTCTTTGAAAGAGGGAAGCTTTGTTAGTGCAAAAGGTAAAAATGTTTTGATTATCGGTGGTGGAGATACAGGTAATGACTGTGTAGGAACTTCTATTCGTCATGGAGCAAAATCTGTTACACAGTTAGAGATGATGCCAAAACTTCCAGATGAAAGAGCAGAAAACAATCCTTGGCCAGAGTGGCCTCGTGTCAGCAAGACAGATTATGGTCAGGAAGAAAATATTGCAGTGTTTGGTGAGGACCCAAGAATTTACTGTACGACAGTAAAAGAATTTGTAAAAGACAAAAAAGGCAATGTGACAAAAGCGATTTGTGTAAAACTTGAGAGCGTTTTTGACAAAAAAGCAGGTCGTAATATCATGAAGGAAATAAAGGGAAGCGAATTTGAAATAAAGGCTGACTTAGTTTTAATTGCAGCAGGTTTCCTTGGAACACAGAAGTATATTGCAGATGCCTTTGGAGTAAAACTGAATCAAAGAACAAATGTGGAAACTGCACAAAATTCTCATGCGACAAATGTTAAAAATGTGTTTGTTGCAGGTGATATGCACAGAGGACAATCTTTGGTTGTATGGGCAATCCGAGAGGGAAGAGATGCTGCGAAGGAAGTAGATGAACACTTAATGGGTTATACAAATTTACAGTAAAAATTTCCTTTCTTGACAAAAAAATAAAAGAGAGATACTATGAGAAAGAACTATTTTTCAATAGAAGAATGGTTCTTTCTTCTGTATAAATAAAAGAAAGGGACATAGCGACAAAGTGAAAAGTTTGACGCTTATATGGTATAGACAATATGAAAAGAAAGATAGCATTAATTTTATGTATATTGCTTTGCACAGTAAGTGTGGGATGCGGTAAAAATGCAAATAAGGACAAAATGGATACGTCACCGGAAGTACAACAGACAGAGACTCCAGACGGGGGAAAGGTTGTGACAGACCAGACAGAAGTACAGGCAATGGCTGGAGCAATCGTGGAAAAAATGTCACTAGAAGAGAAAATAGGGCAGATGTTTATTGTAAATCTGGAACAGTTGGACAATAGCCATGGAAATTATTATGAATTTCGTAAATTTACGGATGAAATGAAAAATACTTTGGAAAACTATAAGATAGGCGGGGTCATTCTTTTTGCTAGAAATATTGAAAGCATCGACCAGACAAAAGAGTTAATATCAAATCTTCAGGGAAATGCACCAATTCCATTGTTTGTTTCAGTGGATGAAGAAGGAGGCGATGTGGCACGCGTTGGAAACAATAGCAACATGCGTACTACAACATTTCCACCAATGGAAGAAGTTGGAAAAAATGAAGATGAAGAGTATGCGTATAATATGGGAAAGACCATTGCCAGTGAGATAAAGGAATTAGGTTTCAACTTGGATTTTGCTCCTGTGGCAGATGTAAAGACCAATGAATACAACACGGAAATTGGAAACAGAGCATTTGGAAGTGATGCTAAGTTAGTCTCCAAATTTGTAAAGCAGGTAGTAAAAGGAATACAGGGACAAGGAATTAGTGCTACCTTAAAACATTTTCCAGGGCATGGAAGTACAACAGGAGATTCTCACAATACCCCTGTAAATGCAGATACAGATTTATTGAGTTTGCGTTCCAGAGAGTTTAAGCCATTTAAAGCGGGGATTGATGCGGGTGCAGATTTTGTAATGGTATCGCATATTTCAATTAGTAAAGTAACAGAAAATACCGTACCGGCTTCTATGTCAACGGTTGTGATACAAAATATGTTGCGAGAAGAATTGAATTTTAAAGGTGTGGTTATTACAGATGGCATGGACATGGGGGCTGTTACAGAAAAGTATGATGCCGATGAAGCCGCAGTAAATTGCATCAAAGCAGGAGTAGATATTGTATTGATGAGCACAGATGTAAAAGATGCCTATAATGCCGTAAAAAAAGCGGTAGAAAATGGAGAAATTGAGGAGAAGAGTATCGATGAATCTGTGCAGCGAATATTAGAAGTAAAAATTAAAAGAGGAATTATATTAAGTAATACAGATTTGTTAGAACGATAATAAGGAGTCGGGAAAGCTAGAGAAAAGTAGAGATTTGTCAAAAATATAAAAAAAGGTATTGCGAATCTTTTTATCGTTGTTATAATTAAATATAAAGGGATAATTGATGAATCTTTGTCATAATTCAGATTGCAGGTTAAAATAGTTTTTAACTTTGTAACTTCAGATAAAAGATTTATGGATTACAAGCGAATAGGTGGACAACAAAGGATGCTTTATTGTCCACTTTTGAATGTATTATAGAAAGGAATGCAGTCCTTTGTTATGCAAAACTGGACATGCGCAGGTATAATCGATGAGTGAATTTATGGACGATGGAGTAGATTTTGGGTTACATGAAGAATGTGGCGTCTTTGGTGTGTATGATTTTGACGGAAATGATGTAGCCTCTTCTATTTATTATGGCTTATTTTCTTTACAGCATCGTGGACAGGAAAGTGCTGGTATTGCGGTGAGTGAAACACAGGGACCAAAGGGAAAGGTTTCTTCCTGCAAAGGAATGGGACTTGTCAATGAGGTTTTCAATGCAGAAAAATTGGAGCAGCTAAAGGGTGATATTGGTGTAGGACATGTTCGCTATTCTACGGCTGGAGCCAGTACAAATGCAAATACACAGCCTTTGGTGTTAAATTATATTAAAGGTACACTTGCATTGGCACATAATGGAAATTTGGTAAATGCAGTAGAATTAAGAGAAAAGCTTGAACTTACCGGCGCAATTTTCCAGACCACGATTGATTCAGAAGTGATTGCGTATTTGGTTGCAAGAGAGCGTTTGACAACACCTACAGTTGAGCAGGCAGTTAAGAATGCAATGCAGCAAATTAAAGGAGCATATTCGCTCATTGTCATGAGTCCTAGAAAAATGATTGGTGCAAGAGATCCATTTGGTTTCCGACCACTTGTAATTGGAAAAAGAGACAACGCATATTTCTTTGCTTCTGAAACATGTGCATTGGATGCAGTAGGAGCAGAATTTATTCGTGATGTAGAGCCAGGAGAGATTGTTACAATCAGTCCAGAAGGTGGATTACAGTCTGACCGTTCTTTATGTCAAGATAAGCATGCCAGATGTATTTTTGAATATATATACTTTGCCAGAGCAGATAGTTGTTTGGATAAGGTTAGTGTATACAATTCTAGAATTATGGCGGGTAAGATTTTAGCAGAAGAGCATCCCGTAGATGCGGATATTGTAGTAGGTGTTCCAGAATCAGGAAATGTGGCTGCTATGGGATATTCCTTACAGTCTGGTATTCCTTATGGTATGGCATTTATAAAGAACAATTATATCGGAAGAACATTTATTAAGCCAAAGCAGTCGGTTCGTGAATCTGCGGTAAAGATAAAATTAAATGCTTTGCGAGATGTTGTAAATGGAAAACGTGTAGTTATGGTAGATGATTCGATTGTACGTGGTACAACCTGTGACCGAATTATAGGCATGTTAAAGGCAGCAGGAGCTACAGAAGTACATGTAAGAATTAGTTCTCCACCATTTTTGTATCCATGCTATTTTGGTACAGATGTGCCTTCCAGCGATCAGTTGATAGCTTACCATCATAGTGTGGAGGAAATTCGAAAAATTATTGGTGCAGATAGTCTTGGATATTTGTCAAAAGAGCGTTTGGATGAATTGATTGCAGGTTCCCATGGATATTGTGATGCATGTTTTACAGGAAATTATCCTGTTGAACCACCAAAGAGCGATATTCGAGGCGAGTATGATAAATAAAATGAACAGTGTAAAAAAGAAAGGAGTACTATAAAGATGAGTACAGATCGTTATTCAAGTCCGTTATCGGAAAGATATGCAAGTAAGGAGATGCAGTACATTTTTTCTCAGGATATGAAGTTTAAAACATGGAGAAAATTATGGATTGCATTAGCAGAAGCAGAGCATGAGCTAGGATTAGATATTACACAGGAACAGATTGATGAATTAAAGGCACATCAGGATGATATTAATTATGATGTAGCAAAGGAAAGAGAAAAATTAGTTCGTCATGATGTAATGTCTCATGTATATGCTTATGGTGTGCAGTGTCCGAAAGCAAAGGGTATTATTCATCTTGGAGCAACTTCTTGTTATGTAGGAGACAATACCGATGTAATTATTATGACAGAGGCATTAAAGTTAGTTAAGAAAAAACTTGTAAATATCATTAATGAGCTTTCTAAGTTTGCTATGGAATATAAAGGACTGCCTACTTTGGCATTTACTCATTTTCAGCCTGCACAGCCTACTACAGTAGGTAAAAGAGCAACTTTGTGGTTACAGGAATTGATGATGGATTTAGAAGATGTGGACTATACCTTAAACAATATGAAATTGTTAGGATGTAAGGGTACAACAGGTACACAGGCAAGCTTCAAAGAGTTGTTTGAGGGCGATACAGAGAAAATTAAAAAAGTAGATCAGTTGATTGCACAAAAGATGGGATTTGAACATACATTCCCAGTATCAGGTCAGACTTATTCTAGAAAGTTGGATACAAAGGTTGTGAATGTATTAGCAGGTATTGCAGCAAGTGCACACAAATTCTCAAATGATATTCGTTTGCTTCAGCATTTAAAAGAAGTAGAAGAACCATTTGAAAAGAACCAGATCGGTTCCTCTGCAATGGCATATAAGAGAAACCCAATGAGAAGTGAGAGAATTGCATCTTTAGCAAGATATGTCATGGTGGATGCAATGAATCCAGCAATCACTTCTGCAACACAGTGGTTTGAAAGAACATTAGATGATTCTGCAAACAAGAGACTTAGTGTACCAGAAGCATTCCTTGCAATTGATGGTATCTTAGATTTATATTTAAATGTTGTAGACGGATTAGTTGTGTATCCAAAAGTTATCGAGAAGAGACTTATGTCTGAACTTCCATTTATGGCAACAGAAAATATCATGATGGATGCGGTAAAGGCTGGAGGAGATCGTCAGGAATTGCATGAGAAGATTCGTACACTTTCAATGGAAGCAGGAAGAAATGTGAAAGAAAAGGGATTGGATAACAATTTGTTAGAGTTGATCGCAGCAGATCCTTCTTTCAATTTAACATTAGAAGAATTACAAAAGACAATGGATCCAAGTAAGTATACAGGACGTTCAGAAGAGCAGGTAGAAGAATTTATCAGTGATATTGTAAAACCTGTATTAGAAGAAAATAAGGATGTACTTGGATTAACGGCTGAAATCAATGTATAAATGCAAAGGTTAAGGGGTAACGTACTCTCTTAATAGAGGGGGGATGGCTTATGCAGATATGTGAAATACGAATTTCAGATATTACAGATGGTATGATTGTTGCCAAAGATGTTTATACAGACACAAATGAACTGGTGTTGACACATAATACGGTGTTGAATAGGGACATTGTGAAACGGTTAAAGCAATATGGCATATATCGTATTGCTGTATACGATGAGGTTGAAGTATCCAAATCAGAACAACAGCCTTCTCGAGAAGAAAAGGTTAGAAAAAGTAAAGAGTTTGTTCGTTTTAAAAAGAACTTTGATAATACAGTTGCGGGGTTGAAGGGGACATTTGCCCGCATATTAGAAAGTAGTGATATTGATGGAGTGGCACAATTAACGAAACAGGTGGATACCATTATGCAAAAAGCAGATGGGTCGTACCATGTGTTTGACATGTTAAATTGTATGCGAGAGTATGATGATGTAACTTTTGCCCATTCCATTAGTGTTTCTATTTTGTGTAATTTAATTGGAGAATGGTTAAAACTTCCCAATAGTGATATTTACAGTCTGACAATGAGTGGAATATTACACGATATTGGAAAGATGCAGATTCCAAATGAAATTATCTCAAAACCGGGAAAACTTACAGAAGAAGAATTTCATATCGTACAGCAGCATCCAAAACTTGGATACCAGATTTTAAGCAAGTTGGATTTGGATGAGCATGTGAAATATGCAGCACTCATGCATCATGAGCGTTGTGATGGAAAAGGGTATCCTATGCAGATTGGTAAAAATAAAATTGATTATTTCAGCAAGATTGTAATGTTGGCAGATGTTTATGATGCTATGACAGCAGACCGTTCCTACAGAAAGGGAATGTGTCCGTTTAAGGCATTGGATATCATGCTGGAAGATGGATTTGAAAAATATGATCCAGCAGTATTGATGTTATTTGTAGAAAAAACAGTGCAGTCGTATATTGGCGCAACTGTTTTATTGTCAGATGATAGAGCTGGAGAAATTGTTGCAGTAAATCGTGAAGCATGGACAAGACCACTGATACGCATAAAGAATGAATTTGTAGATTTATATCGGGATAAGAGCATAAAAATAGCAAAGATTGTATAAATGCAAAAATTGTAACTTTACTTATTTGTCAATATGTAGTAAAATGAAACTTGGTTTGTGAGAAACTCGTAAATTAGCCTGTTTTAGGTAGGCATTTAACATTATCAAGCAAGTCCTTCAATTCTATTGCGTAGAGCAATAAGTGGTGGTTGGGAACTTGCTGTATCAGGAGAGGTATAAGCCCTTTCTGATATGCTGTGATAGTAGCTAATAGTGTTATGAGCAAGTAGCAGAGCGGATTGCGAATATCCGCTTGACTTAGGAGGAAGAATACATATGGTAACAGCAATTGTAGGAGCTAACTGGGGCGATGAAGGAAAAGGTAAGATTACAGACATGCTTGGAGAAGAGTCTGATATCATTGTTAGATTCCAAGGTGGAAGCAATGCAGGTCATACTATTGTAAATAATTACGGAAAGTTTGCGCTTCATTTATTGCCATCAGGTGTATTTTACAATCACACTACAAGTATTATTGGAAATGGTGTTGCACTTAATATTCCGGATTTAGTAAAAGAAGTAGATAATCTGGTAGCACAAGGTGTGCCAAAGCCAAAGATTTTAGTATCTGATAGAGCGCAGATTGTAATGCCTTACCATGTTTTATTTGACCAGTATGAAGAGGAGAGACTTGCAGGTAAATCTTTTGGATCTACTAAGTCTGGAATTGCTCCTTTTTATTCAGATAAATATGCAAAGATTGGTTTTCAGGTTTCAGAATTATTTGACACAGAAGAGGCAATTAAGGAAAAGATTGAGCGCATCTGTGTACAGAAAAATGTAATATTAGAGCATTTATATCATAAACCTGCTATTGATCAGGAAAAATTATATGCTACATTGATGGAATATAAGGATATGATTGAGCCATATGTTTGTGATACATCTAAGTTTTTACATGATGCATTAGCAAATGGTAAGAATATATTGTTAGAGGGGCAGTTAGGCTCATTAAAGGACCCAGATTTCGGTATTTACCCTATGGTAACATCATCTTCTACATTAGCCGGATATGGTGCTATTGGTGCTGGTATTCCACCATATGAGATTAAGAATATTGTTGTTGTTGTAAAGGCATATTCCAGTGCAGTTGGTGCAGGTGAATTTGTCAGCGAAATCCACGGAGAGGAAGCAGACGAATTACGTCGTCGCGGCGGTGATGGTGGAGAATATGGAGCAACAACAGGAAGACCTAGAAGAATGGGATGGTTCGACTGTGTCGCATCTAGATATGGTTGTCGTGTACAGGGAGCAACAGAAGTTGCCTTTACTGTACTTGATGTATTAGGATATTTAGATGAAATTCCTGTATGCGTAGGATATGAAATAGATGGCAAAGTTACAAAGGATTTCCCAGCTACAAAAGATTTAAAGAAGGCAAAACCTGTTTATGAAGTATTACCAGGATGGAAGACAGATATTCGTGGTATTAAGAATTATGAAGAACTTCCTGAAAATTGCAGAAAGTATATTGAATTTGTAGAAAAAGAACTTCAAGTGCCAATTACTATGGTATCAAATGGACCAGGAAGAGAAGACATTATCTATCGCGGAATTAGAAAATAGTTAATAGCTAATAAAGCGACTTTATTGTAAATAAGCGAGTGTTAAAAGTAGGTTCATAATATAAACGAGCTAGAA
>FR899719.1:127493-134090 GCA_000437275.1 Clostridium sp. CAG:411
GAGCTAGAAAAAAGCAGTTAAGAGTAATCTTAACTGCTTTTTTCTAGCAACAATACATTTTATAAATAAAAAATACCCATTAGATTTGTTCTAATAAACTATTTTCAAAGACAGAGATATATCGTTTCCAAATTTCATAATTAGCATGTTTTGGATACTTTGTCATATATCGTTCGAAAATTCCAATATATTTTTCTAACAGTTTTGGTCTGGTAGTTGCAATATCAATATAATCTCCATTCATGGTTTCGCATTTAGTGAAATCAATCTCGTTTATATTAAGAGACTCGTTAGTAAAAATTCTCATGAAGAAAAACCCCCTTATACTTTATTATTTGTGAAATTAAAATCACTATTTTACATTTTAACATATTTATTTTTCGTTTTCAATAGCAAGTGTATCAAAAATCACGTTTACTAATTCGTCATTTTTCTCAGGTGACATAAAGCAAAAACGGAAATATTGTTCATCCAAAAATGGAAATGTAACACAGTTTCGAATCATTAAATTTTTTCGTATCGCTGCATCAAAGAGGTCCTGTGCGGTGACAGCGGGGGTTAGGATGCGGGCTAAAACAAAATTACAATTGCAAGGATATAGCCTTAATTGTGTACATTCTGATAATTTGTTACATATTCTTGTACGTTCTGTGGCGATTAGCTCCCTTGTCTTGTTGATATATTTCTCATCAGAAAACATGATTTCACCAGCAATTGCAGCAAGGCTATTGATGGTCCATGGATTCTTTTTCTGATTGATGGCGGTAATTAAATCCTGATTACTGCTGACGGCATAGCCTAAACGTAATCCAGGAGCTGCAAAAAATTTAGAAATTCCGCGAAGAATAAAAAGATTGTTAAATTCTTCTGTCAGTGGGATAGCACTAATAAGAGAGACATCCTCGGCAAATTCTACATAAGTTTCATCAACCATAACCAATATATCATTTTGTTTACAGTGTTCTAATAGTTTTCTCATAGTTTCAACTGTAATTTGGGAAGACGTTGGGTTATTTGGATTGCATAAAATCAGTAAATCTACATCTGGTTGCAAAGTGGCACACAGTTTGTCGAGATCCAATACAAAGTTATCTTCTTCTTTTAGTTGAAAGTAATGGCATTCTCCGCCACAAAGTGCAACTTCACGTTCATATTCCGAATAGGTGGGACTTAAAAGAAGTACGTTTTTAGGCATTTTTGTCTGAATGAGAATTGAAATTAGTTCAGAGGAACCATTTCCAACAAGGATATTTTCATAATTGGCATTTATATAGCGACCAATTGCTTTTCTAAGGCTGGTATATTCTCGGTCTGGATAGGAGGTGATTGCATCAATGTGAGAAGCAAGCGTTTCTCTTAACTTAAAAGAAATCCCCAGTGGATTTACATTTGCGGAGAAGCTTGTAATATTTTCTTTTTTTATGTGATAAATTTGTTCTATTTTTTCTAAATCACTACCGTGAAAGTGTTCTACATGTTTCATTTTAAAATCCTTCCTTTTTTTGTTGAATAATGTTGGTTATTGGTGTTATAATTTAAGTAATATTGTATTTAGTCGAAATTATGCCCATTTGGTGGCGGACAATAGAAGACTTCTTTTACCATTATAATAGAAAGTGTAAAAAAAGCAAATTATGTAATGTTGCAGGTGGATAAAATTGAAAGAAAAAATAACACAGTTATCAAGAGAACGATTTGAATATGAATTACCTAAGATTATATGTTCCGAAGATAAGTTGGAAATTGAGGTAGAGACGGGGCGTATTGTAAAGGGTACTTTTACGATAAAGAATACAGAGGGGAGACATATGAAAGGATTATTATATTCCTCCTCTCATTTGTTGCGTCTTACAGAAACCTCTTTTGTTGGAACAGAAGCAGTTGTTGAATATATATTTCATGCAGAAGACATTCGTGCAAAAGACAAAATAAATGGAATTATCAGTATTGTAAGTTCCTGTGGTGAAAAAGAATTGCCATTTGAAATTGTTGTTACAGAAAAGTGCATAGAGGCATCTTTTGGTGAAGTGAGAGACTTGTTTCACTATGCTAATTTAGCAAAGATTAATTGGTCTCAGGCAGTCAGTATTTTTAAATCGCCAGACTTTGCAGAGATATTTTTAAAGAAAGATGTTGAAAACTTAAATCTGTATAATGGATTGGTTAAAAGTGGAAAATATAACCAGGCATTGGAAGAATTTTTGGTATGTATTCAAAAGAAGGACCAGATTGAACTTTCTTTATCGAAGGATACGGCATCCTATCAAGTAAAAAAAGAAAACATTTCGGATAGTTTCTTTGTGAAAAAGAATACGTGGGGATATTTGGATGCTAAGATTACCTCTAATCAGGAATTTCTTCAGGTGGAGCGGGGAAATATAGGAGCTGCGGATTTTATAGGAGCTAGTTGTGAGATAACCTACTCTATAAAAAATGAAAAGTTACGTGCAGGGAAGAACTATGCAAAGATTACAATTCAAAATGTTTGTCAGAAGCTAGAATATATAGTAGAAGTTGAAAAGATTGTAAAGCACATGGAACGGGATTATGATGAAAAGAAGATTAAACGTTGTGAGATTGTGCTTGTCAATAATTATATCAATTTTAGAAGCAATCGTATTGCAGTGAGTGATTATGTACAGGAAATGCAAAATGTACTTACAAAGTTAGAAGGTATGATTGCAGTAAAACGAAATTTAGGAGAATTAGGATATAGTCGTAGACTAGACTTGTATCAGATGCATCTTAAAATGGTGGCAGGAGACAATGCTGGAGCAAAGGAAATACTGGATAGCTTAGAAAATGAAGAACATATTCTAAAGAAGAATACAATTGTGGACTATTGTGGATATTTGTATTTAAAAGTATTGTTTACAAGAAAAGATTCTGATTTGCAGTATGCTTTGAGAGAAATTCGAGATTGCTATAAGCAAAGTAAAAGTGAATGGGCGCTTCTTTGGTTCCTTTTGTTTTTGGACGAAAAATATGAGCAGGAGCCAAAAGAAAAGCTGATGGCAATAGAAGAGCAGTTTGCCCTTGGTTGTACTAGCCCTGTTCTCTATTATGAGGTGTGCAATATCATCAATCAGGACCCAACTTTGATGATTGAGTTGACACCATGTACAATACAGGCGATGCATATGGGGGTGAAAATGTGGCTATTTTCAGAAACGGTTGCAGTACAGTATGCATATTTAGCGGAGCGAATGAAAATGTATCATCGTCTGGTGCTGTTTGATTTGGTGACATTTTATGATAGATACAAGAATAAGGATGTGTTGACAGCAATTTGTAGTATGCTGATAAAAGCAGATCGGTCTGATCAGAGTTGCTTTGCTTGGTATGAATTAGGTATTAAGGAGCAGTTGCGTCTGACACAGTTATATGAATATTATATGTATTCTATAGATGATACGTATGCAGGGTTACTGCCACAGGAAGTATATTTGTATTTCTCCTATAATACGAATTTATTAGAAGATAAAAAGGCATTTTTATTTGCGAATATCGTAGAACACAAGGATGAATTAACCGATATTTATCCTGTTTATATAGAACAGATGCGTTCTTATATGTTAAGCCAGTTACAGAAACATAGGATAGATTACCATTTAGCTGTTTTATATCGTGCATTTTTGCCGGAAATTGGAGTATCCTCATCCATTGCACAGGACTTGCCTTATGTATTGTTTAAGCAACGAGTTGTATGTAAACATCCAGATATGGTAGGTGTGGTTGTGTTGCATAAGGAATCAGAGCAGGAAGTATATACTCCACTGGACAAGGATGGAAATGCGTATGTAGATATATTTACAGAAAAAGCAAAAGTGTTTATTGTTGATGCATCAGGTAGAAGATATGAAAAATCCGTACCATGGAGCATAGAAAAATTGTTAAAGCGAGATGTTTTGGCTGAACAGTGTTTTTCCTACAATCCATCCAATCGTATGGTGTGTATGTATATTTATGAACGAATTGAATATTACCACAAGAGAAATATTCCAATTACTAAATTACAAAAATATATGGATACAGCATGGATGAAACCAGAATACGGCAAAAAGTGGATTATGAACTTAATTCAGAATTATTACGATAACTATGAAGGAGAGGCGTTAGAGGCACTTTTATTAGAAATTGATTTGCATGGTATGCGTAGTTCTGATCGTAATCTTATTATTGAGTATTGTATCATTCGTGGTTTATATGATTTAGCTTATAAACAGATTAAGGAATACAGTTTTGAAGGTGTTTCAGTAAAACGGTTACGTGCGATTTGTTCTAAGATGATTAAAAAAATTGGCATGGAAACAGAAGATACCTTACTTGCCAATATGGCATTTTATGTGTTCCGCGCTGGAAAATATGACGAGACTATTTTAAAGTATCTTGTACAATATTATTTGGGAACTACAAAAGATATGTTCCTTGTATGGAAAGAAGCAAAAGAGTACGATTTAGATACAATTGCTTTGGAAGAACGTTTATTAGGACAAATCCTATTTGCAGAAAGTTATGTGCAGGATGCTATGGCTGTTTTTATGTCCTTTTACAATGCAGGACGCAATCGTACTTTGATTAAAGCTTTTGTCAGTTATTATTGTTATAAATATTTAGTGCGTGACAGGGTAGTAGACGAAAGCTTCTTTGAAATCGTAAAAAAAGAGTTGTTGATTGAAGAAAACAAGACAGAATTATATGCACTATTGAAATATTACAGCACATTGGAAGAATGGAACAATGAACAAGAGACGTTTATTCAGGCTGCTGTAGAGCGATTGATACAAGAAGGAGTTATCTTCCCATTTTTCAAAGTGTTTACGAAAAAAATGAGATTTCCTGGTGGCATTGAACATATGAATTTTGTGGAATATAAAACAAATCCAGCGAATCAGGTAATTTTGCATTATTTTATTGAAGATGAGGAAATGGGAGACGGATTTTCGGAAATCGAGATGCAGAACATGTATCAGGGAATTTTTGTCGCACATTTTATGTTGTTTCAAAATGAAACACTGCAGTATTATGTAGAAGAAATAAATGGCGAAGAGGAGCCGATTATTACAGAAAGCATTACTGTAAAAGGTGATGATAAGACAGACGTGGAGGATGAGGATACGTTTGGACAGATTAACATGATGCTGGTGGCTAGAGAGATGAAAGACGAGAAGACACTACTTACCCTGATAAAGAGTTACGAAAAAAATCAATATGTATTAAGAACTGGTTTTAAAATGTTAGAGTAAGATAGACGGAAGGAGAGTTTCAGATGGCGGAGGAGAGAACTTTGCTGGTAGGTGTGGATTTATGCGAGGATGTATCGCAAATTACCTGCTTTAATTCAGTGACATATGAGCCGGAATCGATATGTGTAAATGGAAATGTAGAGAAATATATGATTCCGACAGTTCTCTTTTATAGAAGAGATACTGCTGAATGGACTTTTGGAGAGGAAGCATTTGCCTGGAACCGAGAGCAAGATGGTGTATTGGTAAAGGGAATTGTTTCTAAAGCTTCCAAAGGAGAAGTGGTTAATGTTGCTGGGCATGAGTATCAGCCGGGTGAACTTTTGGAGCGTTTTTTAAAGCGCGTGTTAGGATTGTTAAAAGTAGAATATCCAAACAACACGATTCGCCGTCTGGTAGTTACCGTAAAAGAAAAAAATATTGTATTGATTCAAAATATTTATCAGGCAGTTCAAAATCTGGGTATTAGCAGATTGCGTGCCAATGTGCAAAGTCATGAACAATGTTTTGTAAACTATGCCATGAATCAACCGAAGGAATTACATGTAAATGATGTAGTATTGTTTGATTACAACGAAGAAGGATTAGTGTATTATCAATTGTCAATAAACAGAAGGACGGAGCCTAATACGGTACTAATTAAAAAGAGAGATTTTTGTGATACACTTTCCTATGAAATGTTGCAGGAAGACCCTACAAGAGAGAATGTTGCGTATCTTTTTGAAAGTATTGCGCTAAATGTGTTGCACAAACAGATTGTTTCTACCATTTATGTGACGGGAAAAGGGTTTGAAGGAAATTGGTGTAAAGATGCATTGAAGCGTTTGTGCATTGGACGAAGAGTGTTTGCAGGACAGAATTTATATGCCAAAGGCGCTGGTTATGCGGCCAGAGATGCGATTGGTGAGGGAAAGCTAAAAGATTATTTGTACTTGGGAGAGGAAATGCTACCTGTTAATATATCTATGCCTGTATTTTGTGCGGGACGAGAGCAGGAGTATTCAGTGGTTTCAGCGGGAACCGCTTGGTACAATGCCAATAATTCTATCAGTTTTATACCGGATCAGGAAACCGAGGTGGAATTGAAGGTTGAGTATGTAATCGGAGGACAGGAAGAACGGCATTTTATTTCGATGGATGGATTAAGAAACTGTGATCGTACGACAAGATTGGAACTTAATCTGGAGTTTTTGGATGTGTATACCTGTTTGGTTCGCATCAATGACAGAGGGTTTGGTGATCTGTTCCCTTCTACAAACCGTGTATGGGAAAAGATGATTAAAATTAAGGGAAATACGGATACAAAGGATGCTTAGAAAAGAGGTAAAAGTTTGAAACAAATAAGTAGAGG
>FR899720.1 GCA_000437275.1 Clostridium sp. CAG:411
TTTCTGAAGCAATTACTGGAGGTAAGGCACAGATTGAGGGGCAATCCTCTATTGAAGAAGCAGAGGAATTGGCGTCTACAATTCGTATTGGTGCACTTCCTATTTCATTAAAAGAAATTCGTTCACAGGTTGTAGGTGCAAAGCTTGGAGATTCTGCAATTCAGTCTAGCTTGCTTGCAGGTGTAATCGGATTGATCATTATTATAGCTTTCATGATTGCTTTTTATCGTATCCCTGGATTGGCAGCAAGTATTGCATTAATTTTCTATGTAGGTGCGATTAGCTTCACGCTAAATTGTTTTAATGTTACATTAACCTTACCTGGTATTGCAGGTATTTTGCTTTCCATCGGTATGGCAGTAGATGCGAATGTTATTATATTTACCCGTATCAAGGAAGAACTTGCAGAAGGTAATAGTTTAGAGACTTCCATGAAAAATGGTTTTGATAAGGCATTATCTGCTATCGTGGATGGTAATATTACAACAATTATTGCTTCTGTTATCTTGTTGTTACTTGGTTCAGGTACAGTGGCAAGTTTTGCGAAAACATTGTTAATTGGTGTTTTATTATCTATGTTTACAGCATTATTTGTAACAAGATTTGCTTTAAATGCATTAATTTCGTTAGGTGCTACAGATGTTAAGTTCTTTGGAAAAGCAAAAAAGACCAAAAAATTTGCATTTGTTAAGAACTTTCCTAAATTTGTAGCAGTTGCATTAGTGTTTATTGCAATCTGTGTGGGTTCTTTGATTTATAATAAAGCAAATACGGGAACAATATTAAACTATGGATTGGATTTCAAGGGCGGAACTTCTACTAGTGTTGCTTTTAACAAAGATGTGGTAGCGGATGATATTAAGAGTGATGTGGAAAAATTGGTGAAGGATACCCTTTCTGTCAATCCTGAAATTTCAGAAGTAAAAGGAAAGAACACATTAACAATTAAGACTACTGTTTTGGATAAAGCCCAAAGAGAAAAGCTTTCAAAGGCAGTCTCAGAAAAATATAATGTAAAAGAAGATACTATTGAATCAGAAACAATTAGTGCATCGGTAAGTAATGAAATGAAGCGTGATGCAGTGATGGCAATTACCGTTGCTGTAATATTGATGTTGCTTTATATAGCTGTTCGTTTTAAGGATATTACTTTTGGTGCCAGTGCGATTTTAGCATTGATCCATGACGTACTTATTGTTTTGATGGCATATGGTATTGGTTCTGCATTAGGTATTATTACAGTAGGAAATACATTTATTGCTTGTATGCTTACAATTTTAGGATACTCAATCAACAGTACCATTGTAACATTTGACCGTATCCGAGAGAACAGACAAGCAATGGGTAAAAAAGCAGATTTAGAGGATATTGTAAATACCAGTGTAAGTCAGACAATTACACGTAATATCAATACAACATTAACAACGTTTATTATGATTTTTATGTTATTACTACTTGGAGTTAGCTCACTTAGAGAATTTACAATTCCATTGATCGCTGGTCTGATTGCTGGGGCATTCTCTTCAATTTGTTTGACAAGTGCACTGTGGTATCATGTAAAAAGATTATTTTCTTCAAAGAAGAAATAAGCAACAGTAAAATAAAACGGGTATGTCTGTGATGGACATTATGAGGAAGGAGACACTGTCCTGCGGTTGCAGGGGAGTGTCTTTTTCCTTCCATACAAAGGAGTTAAAAAATGGAAAAATGGATGTTACATACCAAAAAAGGAGACTTTAGAAAAACTGCGGCTGAGTATGGGATCAGCCCTGTGTTAGCCAGAATTATGGTGAATCGAGGTGTAAAAGAGGAAGAACAAATACGAAAATTTTTAAAGGGTACCATGGAAGATTTATATGATCCTATTTTATTGTTGGATATGGAAAAGGCGGTGAATTTGTTACAGAAAGCAATTGATGCAGGAGAAACGATAGCAATAGCCAGTGATTTTGATGTAGATGGTATTTTTTCCAGTATGGTTTTGCATACGGCATTTCAACGAGTGGGAGCAAAATGCTTTGTAGAAACACCGAATCGAGTCACAGAAGGATATGGATTAAATCGTAGAATTGTGGATGATTCTTTGCAGAAGGGAGCAAAATTGTTGATAACCTGTGACAATGGAATTGCAGCGTTGGATGCAGTGCAATATGCAAAAGATAAGGGATTGACAGTGATTGTAACGGATCATCATGAAGTGCCTTTTGAAGAAGAGGAAGATGGAAGTCGTAACTTTGTAAAACCAGTTGCAGATGCTATTGTAAACCCAAAACAAAAAGAATGTCAGTATCCATTTCCGAAGCTTTGTGGAGCAGGGGTTGCATTTAAGTTGGCACAGGTGTTGTATCAACGATATGGAGTAGCTGTAGAGGAGCAGAGACAGTTAATTGAGTATACAGCCATTGCTACGGTTGCAGATGTGATGGATTTAGAGGATGAAAATCGTATTATTGTAAAAACTGGGTTAAAACTTTTGGAACACACGAATAATAAAGGATTACAGGCAATTTTAAAAGTGAATCAGTTGGATGGAAAAACGATTTCTGCGTATCATATTGGATTTATCATTGGTCCTTGTTTCAATGCGGCAGGAAGACTGGAAACGGTAAAAATTGCATTGGATTTATTAATGTGTGAGGATGAGAGAGAGGCACTGGTGATCGCAGAACAATTGAAAGCGCTTAATGAAAGTAGAAAAGAAATGACAGTAAAGGGCGTGGAGCAGGCAATTGAAAAAATTGAGCATTCGACCTTAATGCAGGATAAAGTGTTAGTTGTAAAATTGGAAGATTGCCATGAATCCTTGGTTGGAATTATAGCGGGTAGAATTCGAGAACGTTACCATAAGCCAGTGCTTGTATTTACCGATGTGGAAGACGGAATTAAGGGGTCTGGGCGTTCTATTGAGGCTTACAATATGTTTGAGGAATTGAATAAATGTAAGAAGCTGCTGACTAGATTTGGAGGACATCCGATGGCAGCAGGAGTGTCTATGGAAACGGAAAAATTAGAGGAGCTTAGAAGGTGCTTGAATGAAAATACAGTGCTTACAGAGGAAGATTTATGCCCGGTAGTATGGATAGATGTACCTATGCCAATTGGTTATATTTCGGAAGAATTTGTAGAGCAGTTGGAATTATTAGAACCCTTTGGAAAAGGAAACACAAAGCCTATTTTTGCAGAGCAGCATTTTCGCTTTTTGAGTGGGGCGGTGATTGGAAAAAACAAGAATGTATTCAAGTGTAAATTGATAAATGATGCGGGAGATCGAATAGAAGGCATTTACTTTGGAGATGTAGAAACCTTTCGAATGTATATCATTGCACATTTTGGGGAGACAGAATACAATAAAATGCTTGATGGAGAAAAAAATGCGATTGATTTGGGACTAACCTATTATCCGACAGTGAATGAGTTTCGTGACCAGAAAACATTGCAGATTGTGATACAGAATTATTGTGCGATTGCTAGAAAAAAAGTCGATAAATAGGTTTTTACCACAAGAAGGTTTCGTAGGAAGGCGAGAGAATATAGTGGGGAATATTACTAAACATAGAATCCCATGGGTTAGTGTATAATTTTTATTGGCAA
>FR899721.1:0-417 GCA_000437275.1 Clostridium sp. CAG:411
GCCTATACAACGGAAGCGGAAGGATGTTGTATCCCTGTTTCTAAAATATATAAGCTTACTTGGAGTACAATTACTACTTATCGAGTAATAAAAGAAGTGGCGAAAGCAACACCTGCAGCGACTGCGACACCACAGGTAACTACATCAGTGGCAGTGACGTCAACACCTACAGAAACAACGGTTCCTAAACCAACAGAAATTCCCAATGCGAAACCTACGACTACATATAATCCATTAGGAAAATATAAGGTTCCTACCAGAACCATTTATTATAAATCTTCAGTTATGCAGGGGGATGATGTAAAATGGGTAGAAGCATCTCTAAAAAAATTAGGGTATGCTATTAAAGTAAACGGAAAATATAGTAAGGCAGATAGTACAATTGTCAAGAAATATCAAAAGAAAAAAGGATTGGCA
>FR899721.1:461-5048 GCA_000437275.1 Clostridium sp. CAG:411
GGAAAAAGACATTAAGCAAACTGATCAGTGACATTGAGATTGCAGTTACAAAAGTAGCCAAGGTTAGTGGATTACAGGTTACAGAGAATACGATAGAAAAAGCTTCCACGGATTCTTCAAAAGAATATAATGTATCAGCTAGTTGGAAAGGGGTGTCCAATGCATCGGGATATATTTTGTTATACGCTACGGAAAGTACCTTTTCAAATAATAGTAAAGTTGGAAAGAAAAAAACATCGGTTTCTATTCCAAACTTAAAAAAAGGAAAAACCTATTATTTTAAAGTGCGGGCATATAAAACTGTAAATGGAACTAGAGTATATGGAAAGTATAGTACGGTAAAGAAAATTAAAATTTCATAGTAAAAACTTCCAAAAAAGCGATAGAAGAATTAGTTAATTTGATATTTTCCTTGTTTCTGACTGATATTTCCGTTATAATAGTTTTTGAGTAAATCATACAGGTAAATAGAAAAAGAGCTTTTATAAGAGTAAAAATGCTTACTAGGTAAAATGCAATCTTACTCGTAGGACTCTAAACATAGCAAGGAGGACGAAAATGGAAAAAATTAAGATGACAACACCATTGGTTGAGATGGATGGAGACGAAATGACCAGAATTTTGTGGAAAATGATTAAGGATGAATTATTACTTCCTTTTGTTGATTTGAACACAGAGTATTATGATTTAGGATTGGAACATCGTAATGCAACCAATGATCAGGTTACAATTGATTCTGCAGAGGCAACAAAGAAATATGGTGTTGCAGTTAAATGTGCGACAATTACACCAAATGCTGCAAGAATGAAAGAGTATACATTAAAGGAAATGTGGAAAAGTCCAAATGGTACAATTCGTGCTATTCTTGATGGAACTGTTTTCCGTGCTCCAATTGTAGTAAAAGGAATTGAGCCATGTGTTAAGAACTGGAAAAAACCTATTACTATTGCAAGACATGCATATGGTGATGTATATAAGGGTAGTGAGATGAAGATTCCAGGTGCTGGAAAAGCAGAAATTGTTTTCACTGGTGAAGATGGAACTGAAATAAGAGAATTAATTCATGATTTTAATGGTGCAGGTATTGTACAAGGTATGCATAACCTTGATTCTTCTATTACAAGCTTTGCAAAGAGCTGTTTTAACTATGCATTAGATACAAAACAGGATCTTTGGTTTGCTACAAAAGATACTATTTCTAAGAAATATGATCATACATTCAAAGACATTTTCCAAGATATTTTTGATGCAGAGTATGCGGATAAATTTGAAAAAGCAGGAATTACTTACTTCTATACATTGATTGATGATGCAGTTGCTCGTGTTATGAAATCAGAAGGTGGTTACATTTGGGCATGTAAGAACTATGATGGAGACGTTATGAGTGATATGGTTTCTTCTGCATTTGGTTCTTTGGCAATGATGACCTCTGTATTGGTATCTCCAGAAGGAAATTATGAATATGAGGCCGCTCATGGTACTGTACAAAGACATTATTATAAGCATTTAAAGGGTGAAGAGACATCTACAAACTCTGTTGCAACAATTTTTGCATGGACAGGTGCTCTTAGAAAGCGTGGAGAATTAGATAATAATGATGCATTACAGAAATTTGCAGATAAGTTAGAGGAAGCTACCATTGCTACGATTGAAAATGGAACAATGACAAAGGATTTAGCATTGATTACAACATTAGAAAATGTAAATGTAGTAAATAGCCAGAACTTTATTTTAGCTATTCGCAAAACATTAGAAGGAATGTTATAAAGAGTTTCTTTTAAGAACAAAGGGTATTCTGTTTAGAATACCCTTTTTAACTCTATAGGAAAATGCGTCCAATCGAGAGAAAAATGAAAAGGGGGCAATTCAAAGGATGTCAGGGACAGGGAGTAATGAAAAAAAGGAATTGATGGTTGTAACAACGCAATCGTCTGATGAGGAGAAATCATTTCATAGGGAGAACAAAAATGGAAAGTTACAGAATCATCCATTACAGGATTTTATGTGGAAGGGTGTTATGTGTTTCCTTGTTATTGTAGCCAGTGTATTGTGTGCATTTATTATTGTGCATATTTCTGATGTTATGAAAGCATTTCATGCCTTGATGAATATACTGCAACCAATTTTGGTTGGTTTAGTATTTGCATACTTGTTAAATCCTATTATGAAGTGGTTTGAAAAGATATTTTTTAAGATAAGCAAGAAAAGTCCAGAGGATAAGAAGGCAAAAAAAAGAATACGTTCCATCAGTCTGATTTTGTCCATTGTTTTTGCGGTTGTTATTATTACTGTTATTATATATGCAGTTTTGCCAGATTTGCTTATCAGTATAACTAATCTGGTTCGTGATATGCCTGGACATGTAAATACTTTTGCAAAATGGATAGGTAGTTTGTCAATTAATGAAAAATATGATGACTTGATACAAGATGCAGTTATTTCAGCAGAAAAATATATTGAGAATTGGATTAAGACGGATTTGCTTGGAAAGATGGATACATTTTTCTCAAGAATAACAGTGGGCGTTGTAGGAGTTATCAATGTATTAGAAAATGTATTTATTGGACTGATTGTTTCCATATATGTGCTGTCAACAAAGGAGAAATTTAAGGGGCAGACCAAAAAGCTATTATATGCTGTTTTCCCTAAGAAAACAACAGAAAATATCTTAGAATTGGCAAGAGATAGTGACCGAATTTTCCTTGGTTTTTTATCAGGTAAGATTATCGATTCTTGTATTATTGGCGTACTGTGCTTTATTATTTTATCTATTTTAAATATGCCATATACTTTGATTGTAAGTGTGATTGTTGGAGTGACAAACATTATTCCATTTTTTGGACCATATATCGGAGGCGTTCCAAGTGCAATACTAATTTTTCTTGCAAATCCAAAGTCTGGTATTATTTTCATTATTGTGATTGTTATTTTACAGCAGTTAGATGGAAACTTTATTGGACCAAAGATTTTAGGAGACTCAACAGGGCTATCTGCATTTTGGGTTATCTTTGCCATTATGCTTGGATCAGGTTTGTTTGGCTTCTTAGGAATGATATTTGGTGTTCCTACTTTTGGTGTTATTTATCATATTATTAAAAAGACGGTAAATCAAAATCTGAAAAAGAAGCATCTTCCTACAGATACAGCGGCATATGCAGATTCAGGAATGATAGAAACCGTGGAAGAAAGAAAAAATACAGTAGAAAAAGCAGGAGAAAAGTAAAAATGACATATAAAATCATTTTGGCATCGGGTTCGCCAAGGCGGAAAGAAATTTTAGAGCAGGCTGGTGTAACGTTTCAGATTATTCCCAGTCAAAAAGAAGAAATCACTTCGGCTACAGAACCCCAAGAGGTGGTAGAAGAGTTGGCCAGTATAAAAGCAGAGGATGTAGCAAAACAAGCACCTGCTAATACAATCGTAATTGGTGCGGATACCATCGTTTGTAATGAAGGAACTATTTTAGGAAAGCCAAAAGACGAAGCAGAGGCAATAGAAATGCTTTCAAAGTTACAGGGGCATACGCATATGGTATATACAGGTGTGTGTCTGTTGATAAAAAATGCAGATGGAAGCGTTGATGTAAAAAAATTTGTTGAAGCTACGAAGGTGAAGATTTCGGAGATTACAGAAGAGGAGATTAAAAAGTATTGTATGACAGGAGAACCATTAGACAAGGCTGGAGCATATGCAATACAAGGAAAATTTGCAAAATATGTGGAAGGCATTGAAGGAGACTACTATAATGTAGTAGGCTTTCCACTTGCACGTTTCTATCAAGAAATAAAAAAACTGGGATTAGAAATTTAATTTAGCTGGTTGTCTATCTGCAAAATTGGTTGTCTGTCTTAAAAAAGCATTTTTCGACATCTTTTGTGTATAATGATTTTTGTAAAAATAACACAAAGGAGAAAGAAATGCAGGTACTACAAATCAGTTTAATCATTATAACGCAGAGCATTGCCTATTTTTATTTATGTGTAAGAGGAAAGAAGCAGGATCTAGAAAACAGGCGTATGATCAGAAATTATGTATTGTCACTGTGCCTTACTATTCTTTTTGCGTGGGTTGCAAAAAGAGCCACAACGAATCTTTTAAGTTATACCAGATTGCTTACTTTATATCAAATATTATATTGTATTGCAGTTGTGGATGCACAGACAAAGTTAATTCCTAACATTTTGTTAGTTTTCGGAGGACTGTTTCAAATCCTTTTTTTAGGCATCGAATGGGTTATAAATGACTGCTCCTTAAAAAACATATTGTTTCCTGCGATAGTGGGAGGGATTGTTAGTTTTGGAATTTTGTTCGTTATTTATTTGATATCTAGACAAGCGATTGGATTTGGAGATGTGAAGCTGATAGGATTAATTGGATTTTTTTCTGATTATTTACGTTCCTTATCTGTGTTGTTTTTTGCGTTAATTTTTGCGACGATTTACGCAATATATTTGCTTTGTTGCAAGAAATATTCAAAAGAGGAGCCGTTTGCTTTTGCTCCATTTATTTTCTGTGGCTATTGTTTTTATACATTTCTATTGGGATAGCCAGTCTAAAAAAAGCCATATCCATTTTGGATATGGCTTT
>FR899721.1:5072-8523 GCA_000437275.1 Clostridium sp. CAG:411
TTTTCTCGTTGTTCGGACAGTTGTTTTATTCTACAGTAACAGATTTTGCAAGGTTACGTGGTTGGTCTACATTTAAGCCACGACTAACGGCAGCATAGTATGCAATATATTGTAATATAATAGCTGCACCAAATGGTGTAAATAAATCATCCATTTCTGGTAACATGATATGGTAATCACATAAAGATGCATCTACGTGGGCATCTGCATTTGTAATTAAAATAACCTTAGCACCTCTGGAACGAACCTCTCGAATATTAGAAATCATTTTTGCGTATACATCTTGTTGTGTTGCCAGTGCAATTACTGGAACATTATCTGTGATTAGTGAGATTGTTCCATGTTTTAATTCACCAGCAGCATAAGCTTCTGAATGAATATAGCTGATTTCTTTTAGTTTGATTGAACCTTCGCAGGATAAAGCATAATCTAATCCGCGACCAATAAAGAATAAATCTTCTGATTTTTTTAGCTTTTTTCCGATTGGTTTTACCTCAGCATCATAATCTAGAATATCTTCTACAATATTTACGGTATTTTCCAGTGTTTTAATTAGTTGTTTTACATTTTCCTCTGGGAGCATTCCTTTGGCATAAGCAAAACGGAATGCAATTAAATACATAATAGATAACTGTACCGTATAAGCTTTTGTGCTGGCTACAGCGATTTCAGGGCCTGCATGTGTGTATAACACATAGTCACTTTCTCTTGCGATAGAAGATCCCTTTACATTTACAATAGACAATGTTTTTGCTTTTCTTTCTTTTGCTAAGCGGAGAGCAGCCAAAGTATCTGCGGTTTCTCCTGACTGAGAAACTGTAATCACTAAAGTATGTTCATCAATAATAGGGTCCTGATAACGAAATTCGGATGCAATATCTACAGTAACTGGAATCCGCACAAAACGTTCGATTAAATTTTTCCCAATCAGCCCTGCATGCATTGCAGTACCACAAGCAGTAATGATGACACGGTTCACATTTGTAAATAAACTATCTGGTACGTTATCTTCGCTAAAATCTGGTAAGCCATCTACGATACGTGGACCAATGGTATTTCGAAGTGCTTCTGGCTGTTCGTGGATTTCTTTTAACATGAAATAATCATACCCGCCTTTACGAGCAGAAGCAACATCCCAATTGACATGTAGCATTTTAGGTTCTACCACTTGATGCTCCATGTTTGTAACTACAATTTCATCTTCAGTTAGTCTTGCGATATGGTGTTCTGGTAAAACAAAATAATCCTTCGAGTACTTTAAAAGTGCTACCATATCAGAGGCAATTATAGAACCTTTTTGTGTGCTTGTTGCTACCAAAGGGCTTCCTGAACGGATCGCATAGATTACACCTGGATAATCCTCAAACATGATACAAAAAGCGTAGGCACCTTCCAGTCTTGCAACGGCTTTTTTGATTGCTTTTACTGGATTGCCATCATAACAATCGTTAATGACCATAGCAGCGATTTCGGTATCTGTCTGTGAAATCGGTTCCTGTCCTTTTTGACGAAATTCTTCTTCTAATTTTTTGTAATTTTCAATAATACCATTATGAATCAGTGTAACGCGTCCGTAAGTATGCGGATGTGAATTTGTGGTAGACACACCTCCATGTGTAGCCCATCTTGTATGTCCGATTCCGCAGGTTGTAACATCATCCTGAGCAATTTGCTTCACTTCATCACATAACAGAGAAACCTTTCCCTCTTTTTTGATAGTTCGTATTTTGTCTTTGTTAAAATATGCGATACCTGCACTATCGTATCCTCGATATTCTAATTCCTGAAGACCTTCTGTTAAGACTTTTTTTGCGTCTAAGTTACCTGTATAGCCAATAATTCCACACATAGCTATAAACTCCTTTTTTTATTATTTGGGTTATACAGATGTTGTTTTTCAGTTACCTGACAGTTTGTCTGTATATCACGTATCCCATAATACGAAAGGGCATCCGCCGAAGATTCGATACTCCCTTTACCTCGTCAACCATAGTAGAACTACCATAGCCTACTGTTATGCAATCCGTTTTCTATACCAAAATAGAGTATAGTTTATTCTATAAGAACTGTTTGAAAAATATTCAAAAAATCCGAATATTGCTATATTGGGGGATTTTTATTTGATTTTTAAAACAAGTGAAATAGAAGATGGCATGAATAGCGGGAAAATAGTAATTCCTGTTACTAGGTTCTGGCGCTAATAAGCATTTCTGCAGTTGTTTTGCACAACCATTTCAAATGTAACATATTTTGTGTGAAAAAGCAATGAATTGTAGGAAACAGAACGGTGTTTTGCAAAGTGTGAAAGAAGATATATGTGATTGTGAATTTTGCAAATCATTCAAAAAAGAAAAAGGAGTATGTACAAACATTTGCTTGTACATACTCCTTAATTTAGATTAAAAAGGGTTTTATTTGTTGTTTTTTTCTACTTCAGCCATTTTCATAGCACGAACCTTTAAGGATAAACCAAATAAATTGATAAATCCGTCTGCATCGTGATGATCATATAAATCACCAGTTGTAAAGGATGCAAGATTTTCGTTATAAAGTGAGTATGGAGAAGTAGTACCGGCTTTAATGATGTTTCCTTTGTATAATTTGAATTTAACTTCACCAGTTACATACTGTTGTGTAGTTTCGATAAATGCCTGTACAGCCTCACGCAATGGAGTAAACCATTTACCTTCATATACGATTCCAGCAAATTTATTAGCCATATCTTTCTTCATAGCGTATGTATCACGGTCAAGGATTAATTCCTCTAACTGCTGATGTGCTTCCATTAAAATTGTTCCACCTGGAGTTTCGTATACACCTCTGGATTTCATTCCAACTACACGGTTCTCTACAATATCAACAATACCGATACCATGCTTACCACCAAGAGTATTTAATTCTGTAATGATTTCAGAAACTTTCATTTTCTTTCCGTTTAATTCTACAGGAACACCCTTTTCAAACTTCATAGTAACGTATTCACCTTCATTAGGAGCTTTTTCAGGTGTAGTTCCTAATACTAATAAGTGATCATAATTAGGTTCGTTTGCAGGATCTTCTAATTCAAGACCTTCATGAGAAATATGCCATAAGTTTCTATCACGGCTGTAGCTCGAATCAGCAGAGAAAGGAAGGTTGATACCGTGTTTTTGACAATATTCAATTTCAGCTTCTCTAGAATCCATCTGCCATGTATCTAATCTCCATGGTGCGATAATTTTAATATCTGGAGCCAATGCTTTGATACCAAGTTCAAAACGAATCTGGTCATTTCCCTTACCAGTTGCACCGTGACAAATTGCTACGGCATTTTCTTTTCTTGCAATCTCAACTAATCTTTTTGCGATTACAGGACGAGCCATAGATGTTCCTAATAAATATTTATTTTCATAAATAGCATTTGCCTGTACACAAGGAACAATGTAATCATCGCAAAATTCGTCTACTACAT
>FR899721.1:8589-34498 GCA_000437275.1 Clostridium sp. CAG:411
CAAACCGTCTAATTCTTCACCCTGTCCACAGTTGATACAACAGCAGATTACATCATAATCATAATGCTCCTTTAACCATGGAATAATAGCAGTAGTATCAAGTCCACCTGAATACGCTAAAACAACCTTTTCTTTCATAACCAATTACCTCCATTGCATTTTATAAATGTTTTACTATTCATGAAGATGCATAAATATGCATCCACAAATAAAACAGTTTTTCTGGATATGTTTACAAATAATTCTTTTTTACTATATAACAAAATGAAATATTATTCAAGTATTACTTTTCAAAAATCCGAGATTTGCTCTGATTTTGAAATCAGATATCTATCGATATGTGGTTGCTTTGACAGAATACTATTTATACTGTTAAAATAAAATTCCAAACATGGGTGGGAGTCTTTGTGGCAGTAAGATTTTGGAAAAATAGATGTAGAAAAGTAACCTTAGAAAGTGATGTGTGAAAGAACAGACGAACAGAAGTTAGAAGAACACACAAAAAAATTGGGTTCGTATTTCTTTGACTAAACGACAGGAAAATGGAGACAAAAAGAGGGGTAAAAAATAAATAAAAAAAACCTGAAACAGGGATTGCATAAAAATAAAAAAAGTTGTATAATTATTAAAACTTTAAGAGAATATTTGGGACATTGCAAAATGGTCCTTATAAAAGGAGGATTTCTCATGCAGATTCGTGCTATGAAAAAGGAGGACTATTCTGATGTATTTACATTATGGAAAAGTATAGAAGGATTTGGAATCCGCACAATTGATGATTCGGAAGAAGGAATTACCCGTTTCCTTGAAAGAAATCCTACAACAAGTGTTGTTGCAGAAGAAGACGGAAAAATTATCGGCTCCATATTATGTGGACATGATGGTAGAACAGGGTGCTTTTATCATGTGTGTGTAGAACGCACACATAGAAATCGAGGAATTGCTACCAAAATGGTGCAATATGCTTTAGAAGCGTTAAAAAAGGAAAAGGTCAGCAAAGTGAGTCTGGTAGCGTTTTCTGAAAACGAAACGGGAAATGCATGTTGGCATGAGTTAGGATGGATAGAGCGTAGAGACTTAAATTGTTATGATTACATATTAAACGAAAATAATATCGTGGTTTTTAACGAGAAAAAATAAAATTTTTAAGTATATAGAATTTCTTCAATCAAGGAGGTACGTGTTTATGAAAAAGATAACAGGTGGAGTAACTGCAGCAAAGGGGTTTAAGGCAACTTCGGCTGCTGCCCAGATAAAATATAAAGGAAGAGACGACATGGCATTGGTGTACAGTATTGTGCCTGCTAAAGTAGCTGGTGTGTTTACGAAAAATGTTGTAAAAGCAGCACCAGTACAATGGGATCGCGATATTGTAAAAACAGAAGAGTATGCACAGGCAGTCGTATTAAATAGTGGAATTGCCAATGCTTGTACCAGCAAAGAGGGATTACAGGTGAATGAACAGATGGCACAGGCAGTAGCAGATGCGCTTGCATTGCCACTTCGTTCTGTATTAACGGCATCTACAGGTGTTATTGGTATGCAGATTCCGATTGAGAGAGCCAAGAATGGAATTGATATGATGGCAAAGAGTCTGGATGATAGTTTGGAAGCAGGAAGTGCTGCTGCAAAGGCAATTATGACAANNGCTGCAAAGGCAATTATGACAACAGACACTATTTCCAAGGAATGTGCCGTACAATTTGAATTAGATGGAAAGATAGTAACAATCGGAGGTATGTCAAAGGGTTCTGGAATGATCCACCCAGATATGGCAACTATGTTATGTGTGATTACTACAGATGTTGCTATTTCCAAGGAATTATTGCAAGATGCAGTTAGTACAGATGTAGTTTCTTCATTTAATATGATTTCCGTAGATCGTGATACATCGACAAATGATAGTATGATTGTGTTAGCCAATGGAAAAGCAGATAATGTAGAAATAAAAAGCAAAGGAGAAAATTTCGAATTATTCTGCGATGCTTTGGCACTTGTAACACATACGTTGGCTAAGATGATGGCAGGAGATGGGGAAGGAGCTACAAAGCTGTTTGAGACAACCGTTATAAATGCAAAAACCAAAGAGGATGCGATTACACTTAGCAAATCTGTAATTACTTCTAATCTAGTAAAAACAGCAGTATACGGAAGTGATGCAAACTGGGGAAGAATTATCTGTGCACTTGGATATTCTGGTGTGGAATTTGATCCCGAAATTGTAGATTTATATATTGAAAGTAATGGAAAGCGAATCAAGCTGTTTGAAAATGGAATGGCAACAGATTATAGCGAAGAAGAAGCGACTAAGATTTTATCTGCGGAACATGTAACTGCTATTGCAGATATGAAAGATGGAAAAGAAACCGCAACTGCATGGGGCTGCGATTTGACATATGATTATGTAAAAATAAATGGTGATTATCGTTCTTAAAAATAGATAGATTAAAATATAAAGAACAAAAGGAAAGGAAGCAGGAATAATGGAATCAAAAGAAATGGAACAAATTTTGATCAAGGCGGAAACATTGATTGAGGCATTGCCTTATATTCGCGATTTTAATAATAAGAAAGTTGTAGTAAAATATGGCGGCAGTGCTATGATTGATAAAACACTGGAGGAAAGTGTTATCAAGGATGTTGCTTTGTTAAAATTAGTTGGTATGAAACCCATTATTGTACATGGTGGCGGAAAAGAAATTAGCAAGTGGATTAATGTAGTTGGAAAAGAGACAAAATTTGTTGAGGGACTTCGTGTTACAGATGCGGAAACGATGGAAATTGCGGAGATGGTTCTTAATAAAGTAAATAAAGGTCTTGTACAGCGTATTGAAAAGCTGGGAGTAAAAGCAGTTGGTATCAGCGGTAAAGATGGTGGAACGCTTAGAGTTGATAAAAAAATAGTCAATGGACAGGATATTGGTTTTGTTGGTGATGTGAAAGAAGTAAATAGCGAATTGATTGATTCATTGTTGGATAATGATTTTATTCCAGTAATTGCCCCGATTGGTTTGGGTGATGATTATGAAAGCTACAATATCAATGCGGATGATGCTGCCTGTGCAGTTGCGCGAGCAATAAAAGCTGAAAAACTTGCGTTCTTAACAGACGTTGATGGTGTATGTAAAGATCCAAGTGATAAAAATACACTGATTTCTGTATTAACCCTTGCAAAAGCAGATGAAATGATTGAAAGTGGAGAGATAAGCGGAGGAATGCTTCCTAAGATCCGAAACTGTATTGACGCTGTAAACAATGGGGTTAATCGTGTTCATATTCTGGATGGTCGAAAAGAGCATTGTCTGTTACTAGAGTTCTTTACCCAAAAAGGTATTGGTACTGCTATTATAGATGATGAAAATAAGCTTTATGAGCATGAAGTTCAGTATTAGGAGGTAAGAAAATGCAGACAAAGGAATATATTGAGAAAGCAGAGAAATATTTAATTCATACATATAATCGTTACCAGATTGTGCTGGAAAAAGGGGATGGCGTTTACTTATATGATGTAGACGGAAGCAAGTATTTAGATTTTACAGCAGGAATTGCAGTTTTTGCGTTAGGTTATAATAATAAAAAATTTAATGATGCATTAAAAGGACAGATTGATAAACTGATCCATACTTCAAATTATTTTTATTCTCCATCTCTTCCAGAGGCTGCTGAAAAGGTAGTAAATGCAACTGGATTAGATCGTGTATTTTTCACAAACAGTGGAACAGAGGCCATTGAGGGTGCTATTAAACTTGCAAGAAAGTATGCATTTTTACGCGACGGACATACTAATCATGAGATTATTTCTATGAATCATTCCTTCCATGGTAGAAGCTTAGGCGCGTTAGCAGTAACTGGAAATCCACATTATCAAGAAGCATTTCAACCATTGATTGGTGGTGTAGTTTTTGCAGATTATAATAATTTGGAAAGTGTAAAAAATGCGATAACAGATAAGACTTGTGCTATTATCATGGAAACAGTGCAAGGGGAAGGTGGTATTTATCCTGCAGAAAAAGAGTTTATTCAGGAGATTAGAAAGATATGTGATGAAAAAGATATCTTATTAATCAGTGATGAGATTCAGTGTGGAATGGGTAGAACTGGTACTATGTATGCGTACGAACAATACGGAATTAAACCAGATATTGTGACTACGGCAAAGGCATTGGGCTGTGGTGTTCCTGTAGGTGCATTTGCTGCAAATGAGAAGGTTGCAAAGGCATTGGTTCCAGGAGACCACGGAACTACTTATGGTGGAAATCCTTTTGTAACAACAGCTATAAATGCTGTGTTTGATTTGTATGATGAATTAAAGATTACAGAACATGTAAAAGAGGTAGCACCATATCTTGAAAAAAAATTGGATGAATTGAACGACAAATATGACTTTATTATTGAACGTCGTGGACTTGGTCTTATGCAGGGATTGGAATTCTCTATTCCAGTTGGTCCAATTATCCAAAAAGCACTAGAGAAGAAGTTAATTTTAATTAATGCAGGAACCAATATTATTCGCTTTGTTCCACCATTGGTTATTACGACAGAAAACGTAGATGAAATGATATCTATTTTAGATTCTGTTTTGGCGGAAATTTAGTTACAGGCAAAAGCCTCTTACCTTATGCGTAAGAGGCTTTTTTTGTGATGTTTTCCTTCTATATCGTATAAATAATGAATTTATTGAAATACTAATCATTATTATTAGCATTATGGGAGGTAATTTGTATGTTTGGAATTCTTATTGCTTTACTTTCAGGCGCGTTAATGAGCATTCAGGGAGTGTTTAATTCTGGTGCCACAAAACAGACTGGTACGTGGTTGACGGCCATGTTTGTACAATTGACTGCTTTTCTGGTATGTATATGTGCCTATTATGTTTCGGAAAAAAATATTCCTATTAGTAAGATTTTTCATGTAACCCCCAAATATTTGTTGTTAGGAGGAATTATAGGGGCATTTATTACAATCACAGTAATAAAAAGTATTTCGTCTTTGGGAGCAGCACGAGCAGAGATGTTTATCGTATGCGCACAGTTGTTGGTTGCTTATTTGATTGAATTATTGGGATTGTTTGGAATAGATAAACAAAATTTTGAGTGGAGAAAATGCATTGGGATTCTTGTTTTTTTAGTTGGCGTTATTATTTTTAAATGGAAATAGATGGATTATTTGGTGAAAAAAGGGTCCATATCTTCAAATATAACAAAAAAGTATTATTTTTTTTATGGATTTGTAAAAAAAGTATTGTAATCATGAATAAAAATATGTAAAATATTAATGATACAACTGTATAAAGGGATACTTGGTAATAGGTTTGTAAATGAATTTGAATAAAATAATAAAAGTTGTCACAATTTGTGTTTTCCTTTTGCTGTTTGGCGGTGGATATGTATTGAGTCATAGAGGCACAGAAAATACTTTGATGAAACAGAAGGAACAGAAGGTTGTTATTACACAGAATGATGAGAAAGATACAGATAAGAAGGCAGAGACTTTGGAGGTATCTTCAATTCATGTGCATGTATGTGGGGCAGTAAAAAAGCCAGGAGTGTATGAACTTTCCGTAGATGCACGTATTTGTGATGCGATTTCTGCTGCTGGAGGATTAGAGAAGAAGGCAGCGGATAGTGATATTAATCAGGCGCAATTATTATCGGATGGGGAACAGGTATGCATCCCATACAAAACAGCAAAAAAGCAGGATACTATTACTGAGACTTCTTCTGATACAACAAAACAGTCCAAGATTAATTTGAATACAGCTACCTCCGAAGAGTTGCAGACATTGCCTGGAATTGGAGTTTCAAAGGCAGACAGTATTTTGCAGTATCGACAGGAAAATGGAAAGTTTTCAAGTATAGAAGAGATAAAAAATATTACCGGAATCAAGGATGGTGTATACAGTAAAATCGAAGCGTACATTACAGTGTGAGTTCATCATGTATTCTTCATACATGATGAATAAAGATCATAAAGAAGAATAATAATGAGGTGAGTAGTTTGGAGAAAAAAGTATTAGTAGTGGATGATGAGAAGCTAATTGTGAAAGGAATCCGTTTTAGCTTAGAACAGGACAGTATGAGTGTTACGTGTGCATATGATGGGGAAGAAGCGCTGGAACTTGTAAAGAACAATGACTTTGATGTTGTTTTATTAGATGTTATGCTTCCGAAGTTGACAGGATTTGAGGTTTGTCAGCAAATTAGAGAATTTTCCGATGTCCCTATTATTATGTTGACAGCCAAAGGCGATGATATGGATAAAATTTTAGGACTGGAATATGGTGCAGATGATTATATTACAAAGCCATTTAACATTCTAGAAGTAAAAGCAAGAATTAAGGCAATCATGCGAAGAAGTAAAAATACAAAAGCAGAGGAAGAAGAAGCTTCTAAAGTAGCAGTATTTGAAGAATTAAAGGTTGATTGTGATAGTCGTCGCGTATTTATCAATGAAGAAGAAGTTAATTTGACAGCCAAAGAGTTTGATTTATTAGAGCTATTAATGTTTAATCCAAATAAGGTGTACAGTCGAGAAAACTTATTAAATACTGTGTGGGGATATGATTATCCAGGCGATGTACGAACGGTAGATGTACATATTCGTAGACTTCGTGAGAAAATAGAGGCAAACCCAAGTGAGCCTAGATATATACATACTAAATGGGGTGTAGGATATTTCTTCCAAGGTTAAGAATAAAAAGTTTCGTTTTATGCGAACATTACGAGTACAGCTAATGGCTGTACTCATTCTTGTTGGTGTAGCAATAATAGGAATTATAACTTGGGTAACCTTTGTTTCGCACCGCTCAAGTGCAATTGAACAGGCATATATTAATTTAGAAAAACAAAGCAAAGAAATAGTGAATATGCTTGGGGATTCGAACTCTGATACAAGCCAGAAATTATTATCAGAGAAAGATACATTGCAATATATTGCGTATTTAAAAAAAGCCTATGGAATGAGTTCTTACATGATAAAAGGAAACGAATGCATTTTTCAAAATGAAATAGAGAATTCTGCTGAATTTGGAGATGATGCTATACCTGTTTCTAGAATTTTGTCTCAAAAAGAAAGAAAAGCATTGCAGCAAGCAAAAAAGGATAATCATTTTGTAAAGGTGACTACTAACAAAAAATTATTTTTTGTACAACCTATATCATCCAAACAAAATGCGGATCGTTATATTGCGGTATCTGTGGATGAAGCATCTGTTTTAGCAGGAACGCATAAAGCCCAAAGAAATATATATATCGTGGATGCTATTTTGTTTTTGGCTATCATTTTAATTGCGGTATTTTATTCCTTATCAGTAATAAAGCCACTAAAAGAATTGACGACTTCAATCAAAAAAATTACGGACGGATTTTTAGGTGAAAAACTTACCGTAGACAGTTATACTGAAGTAGAAGATGTGGTAGATTCTATCAATAGTATGACAACGAAACTGGAAACGTTAGAGAGTTCTCGTCAGGAATTTGTATCTAATGTGTCTCATGAGTTAAAAACACCGATTACATCAATTAAGGTGTTGGCAGATTCCTTGTTACAACAGGAGGATGCACCTGCGGAATTGTATCGTGAGTTTTTGATAGATATCAATGCAGAGATTGAACGTGAAAATAAAATTATTACGGACTTGCTCTCGTTGGTAAAGATGGACAAAACATCTGGAGTTTTAAATATCACAACCATTAACATTAGTGAACTTTGTGAGCAGATTTTAAAGAGAATAAAACCAATTGCAGCCGAACGAAATATAGAATTAATTTTTGAAAGTTATCGTGCTATTATGGCAGAAGTGGACGAGGTGAAATTATCACTAGCCATCAATAACCTAATAGAAAATGCTGTAAAGTACAATTACGATAATGGATGGGTGCGTGTTTCCTTAAATGCGGATCACAAATTCTTCTATATAAAGGTGGCAGATTCTGGAGTAGGTATTCCAGAAGATGAACAAGATAATGTATTTGAACGATTTTATCGAGTGGATAAAGCACGTTCCAGAGAAACCGGGGGAACTGGTTTGGGACTTTCCATTACCCGTAATGCAATCTTGATGCATAGGGGAGCTATAAAAATTTATAGCAAAGAGAAGGAAGGCACTACATTTACGGTGCGTATTCCTCTTAATTATGTCAGTTAATGCAGGAGTTTAACACTGCAATCTATTATGAATGTAAATCATCAAAATTCAACTTTACTATAGCAATTTGACTTTGTATTTCCTACAAAAGTAGAGAAGTTAAATTGTTATAGTAAATCTTTATATTTTTCCAAGCGTATTTATAATATAAAAATTGGCCTGTTTTGCAGGTAATAAAAAATGAAAGTAGGGGATTAGTTTATTGAAACGACCATGTATTTTATTTTTTCTATGCAGTATTCTAATTTGCATTTTTTCTATAATGCATTCTCAAGCACCCGAATTAGAAGCTGGTATTTCTAATAATGACCCTGTTGTGTGTAAGGGTACTATTTATCAAATTACACCTAAAAATAAGACTACGGCAATATATATTAAAAATGTTACCTTCTATTCCATAAAACAAAAGAAGGTACAGCAAGGAAATTATGGTGTAAGCCGTTTACTTGTCTATACGGATCAAGCAGAGGGGTTCAAATTACAAAATAAAGTAGAAATTTTGGGGAACATTCAGAAATTTACGAAAGGGGCAAATCCTGGACAATTTAATGAATACCAGTATTATAAGAGTTTAAAAATTGATTATAAAATTTTTGCGGACAAAATTAGCGTAGTTGACAAAGCGTATTCTTATTTTGGAGAGCAGCTACAAACCATACGAAAAAAATTAAAAACCGTTTATCAGAAATATTTGCCAGAAGAAGATGCGGGGATTATATGTGCAATGTTACTGGGAGATAAGTCAGAGTTGCCTCAGGAAACCAAAGAACTTTATCAGAAAAATGGAATTTCTCATATTTTGGCTATTTCAGCATTACATGTATCTATGATTGGTTTGTTTGTATATGGATTTCTAAAAAAAATTTATCTTCCGAATGAATTGAGTGTTCCATTTTCCTTTCTGTTTTTGCTTTCCTATGCCGTAATGACGGGGTGTAGTGTATCTACAAACCGAGCGGTGATTATGCTAACTGTGTCGTTTTGTTCGATTCTATTAGGACGAACCTATGATTTCTTATCTTCTATCTGTCTTAGTGGTACTATCATTTTGTTGCAAAATCCGTATCAATTAATAAATTGTGGTTTCTTGCTATCTTTCGGTGCTGTATTTGGTATAGCTGTCATATATCCTGCTTTGAAAAAGTGCGTGTTTCCTTTGGAAAAGACGGAGGAGAGAGTAGAAAAAACAAAAGGCAGCCTGCAAATTTTTCTAATCAGTTGGGGGAAACACCAAAAGGAGTTTACAGATGGTGTGGCAACCCAAAAGAGCAAAAAACTTATTTTTAAAGTAGTAGATAGTCTTTTAGTAAGCTTTTCCATAAATCTAGTTACACTTCCTATTATTTTGTATTTCTATTATGATTTTCCTGTTTACTCTATTTTTTTAAACCTTATAATTATTCCTTTGGTTTCCTTTATCATTGCCTTTGCTGCTATCCTTGGAGGTGTGGGAATCTTTTCTGGATTTTTCGGAATGTTATTTGCTGGAGGAATACATACTATTTTACTTTTCTATGAAAAGTTATGTAATCTGACTCTGGCATTACCAGGCAGTATTATTACAGTGGGAAGGCCTACTATCATTCAACTTGTGTTGTATTATATCCTGTTATTTCTTTTTCTTCTTTTTTGTTCTATATACCCGAAAGCAAGTGTTTTTGTAGTAATGTTGTGCTTTGCAAGCATTTTTATAAAACTTCCAACTTCTAATCTTACTGTAACCGTAATGGATGTGGGGCAGGGAGATGGGATTTTACTTGAAAATGATACAGGGACTACTTATTTTATTGATGGTGGTAGCACAAGTGTGAAAAATCTAGAACAATACCGAATAACGCCTTGCTTAAAATCAAAAGGTATCGCAAAAATTGATTACGCCATCGTTACGCACATGGATCAAGATCATATTTCGGGACTAATAGAATTACTAGAGAAGAGTAATGAACCAGGAGCTATTATAATTGAGACATTGGTTTTGCCTGATACAATGTTAAAAGATGAAGCGTATTTAGAAATGATAGAATTGGCAAATTTGAAAAATGTTCATGTAATGTATTTGAAGAAAGGGGATAAAATAAAGGATGGAGAGTTAAGTTTGTTGTGCATGCATCCATATGAAGGATTTCAAACAGAAGAGAGGAATGACTATTCTACGGTTCTTTTATTAGAATATCATAAGTTTTCGATGCTGTTTACGGGGGACGTAGCAAATGAAGGAGAAAAGGCTCTTATTGACAATCCTGTATTGCCAAAATGCGATGTTTATAAAGTTGCACATCATGGGTCAAAATATACAAATTCAGAATCTTTGTTGGATCGAGTGGCTCCAACGTATGCTATTGTATCTGCAGGAGAGGGAAATCGATATGGACATCCACATAAGGAAGTGTTAGAACGTTTTGAAAATAGAAATTGTCCATGTTTTTCTACTATTGAATATGGTGCTGTTGAGGTAAGTATCACGAAAGACACAATGGACATCTTAGGGTATTCTTTGGATTCTACATCCCCGTTTTTAAAGAAAGAACGATTAGGCGAAATTCAGAAACGTGAATTAAAACATTGAAATAAAAAATTAAAAATTATTCTTGACAAATAAATAGGAAGGTGGTAACTTAAATATGAAGATATTAGCACTCCTAATAATTGAGTGCTAACAAAGCTATCGATCGGAGGTGAGCTCTTGGAACTAAGCGAACGTAAAATTAAAATTTTACAAGCAATTATTCGCACTTATTTAGAAACTGGCGAACCAGTTGGGTCCAGAACAATTTCTAAGGACAGTGACTTGAATTTAAGTTCAGCAACCATTCGTAATGAAATGGCGGATTTGGAAGAGATGGGGTATATTATCCAACCTCATACGTCTGCCGGTCGTATTCCTTCTGACAAAGGGTATCGATGGTATGTAGATAGTCTTATGGTAGATAAGGCTAATGAAATCATAGATATCAAACAGGATTTGGAGGAAAAAGCAGGTAAGATAGACATTTTGCTTCAGTATATTGCTAAATTGTTAGCGAAAGATACAAACTATACAAGTATGGTATCAAAACCACACTATACACATAAGAAAATAAAGTTTGTACAGTTGACCGATGTAGATGAACATCAGATTTTAGCAGTAATTGTTATTGAAGGTAATATCGTAAAAAATAAGTTGCTTAATATTTTGGAAAGCATTGATAAAGAAGCTATTTTAAAAATGAATATTATATTGAATACATTTTTACAAGGCTTAGATATTACGGAAATCAATATGCAGATAATTGCCAACATGAAGGCACAGGCAGGTGAGTATGCGACTATTTTAAGTGATGTGCTGGATGTGATTGCGGAAGTAATTGCAGAAGTTGACAATGTAGAAATTTATACAAGTGGAGCAACCAACATTTTGAAATATCCAGAACTGAGTGATAGTGAAAAGGCCAGCGAAATTCTTTATACATTTGAAGAAAAGAAGCAGTTGACACAGTTGATTGGTGACAAACTTTCAGAAGAAGAAAGCCGTGGAATTCAAGTCTATATTGGTGATGAAACGCCAGTGGAGTCTATGAAGGACTGTGCAGTTGTTACAGCAACCTATGAGATTGAAGAGGGTGTATATGGAAAAGTTGGTATTGTTGGACCAAAGAGAATGGATTATGAAAAAGTAGTTGGTACATTACAGAATTTGATGACTCAGCTTGATGATATTTTTAAGCATAAGTCATAAAGATAGAAAGGTGGTATATGCGTGTCACAGAAAAAGAAAGATGCTGCGGAAGATATTAAGGTAGAAGAGAATATCGAAGCACAGACGGAAGAGAACGCAGAGGAAACTGTTGTGGAGACGGAAGAAAAAAAAGCCCAGGAAGAAAACACAACAGAGACTCCTGATGACGGAAAAGATAAAAAGGATTTAAAGATTGAAGAATTAAATGATCGCTTAATGAGAAACATGGCAGAGTTTGAAAATTTCCGTAAGCGTTCTGAAAAAGAAAAGAGTCAAATGTTTGAAATCGGTGCAAAAAGTATTGTAGAAAAGATTTTGCCGATTATTGATAACTTTGAAAGAGGTTTGGGAACAATTACAGAAGCAGAAAAGGAAAGTGCTTTTGTACAAGGAATTGAACAAATCTATAAACAATTTATAACAGCTTTGGAAGAGGCTGGTGTAAAACCAATCGAAGCGGTTGGACAGGAATTTAACCCTGATTATCATAATGCAGTTATGCATGGTGAGGATGAAAATTATGGAGAAAATATTATCTCTGATGAATTCCAAAAGGGTTATATGTATAAAGAAAGTGTCGTAAGACACAGTATGGTTAAGGTTATGAACTAAGATTATATACAGGAGGACGATTATTATGAGTAAAATTATTGGAATCGATTTAGGAACAACTAATTCTTGTGTAGCAGTTATGGAAGGTGGAAAACCAGTTGTTATCGCAAACCAGGAAGGTGCAAGAACAACTCCTTCTATCGTAGCATTTACAAAAACAGGTGAGCGTCTTGTTGGTGAACCTGCAAAACGTCAGGCTGTTACAAACGCAGATAAGACAATTGCTTCTATTAAGAGACATATGGGAACTGATTATAAAGTAACAATTGATGATAAAAAGTATTCTCCACAGGAAATTTCTGCTATGACACTTCAGAAATTAAAATCAGATGCAGAAAGCTATTTAGGAGAAAACGTAACAGAGGCTGTTATTACAGTTCCTGCTTACTTTAACGATGCACAGAGACAGGCAACTAAGGATGCTGGTAAGATTGCTGGTCTTGATGTAAAACGTATCATCAACGAGCCAACAGCAGCAGCTTTGGCATATGGTCTTGATAATGAGCATGAGCAAAAGATCATGGTATACGATTTAGGTGGTGGTACATTTGATGTATCTATCATTGAAATTGGTGATGGTGTAATCGAAGTATTATCTACATCAGGAGATAACAGACTTGGTGGTGATGACTTTGATGAAAAGATCACACAGTATATGATTGATGAATTTAAGAAAGCAGAAGGTGTAGACTTATCTACAGATAAGATGGCTTTACAGAGATTAAAAGAAGCTGCCGAAAAAGCAAAGAAAGAGCTTTCATCTGCAACAACTACAAATATCAACCTTCCATTCATCACAGCAACTGCAGAAGGTCCAAAGCACTTTGATATGAACCTTACAAGAGCTAAATTTGATGAATTAACACATGACTTAGTAGAGAGAACAGCTACTCCAGTACAGAATGCATTAAATGATGCTGGTATTACTGCATCTGAGTTAGGTCAGGTATTATTAGTTGGTGGTTCTACACGTATTCCTGCAGTTCAGGATAAGGTAAAACAATTGACAGGAAAAGAGCCATCTAAGTCATTAAACCCTGATGAGTGTGTTGCAATCGGTGCTTCTATCCAGGGTGGTAAGTTAGCTGGAGACTCTGGTGCAGGAGATATCCTATTGTTGGATGTAACACCACTTTCACTTTCAATTGAGACAATGGGTGGTATTGCAACAAGATTGATCGAAAGAAATACAACAATTCCTACAAAGAAGAGTCAGATTTTCTCAACTGCTGCTGATAACCAGAGTGCTGTTGATATCAACGTAGTACAGGGTGAGAGACAATTTGCGAAGGATAACAAATCACTTGGACAATTCCGTTTGGATGGTATTCCACCAGCAAAGAGAGGTGTACCACAGATTGAAGTAACATTTGATATTGATGCAAACGGTATCGTAAATGTTTCAGCAAAAGATTTAGGAACTGGGATTGAACAGCATATTACAATTACTGCTGGTTCTAATATGTCAGATGATGATATTGAAAAAGCTGTAAAAGAAGCTGCTGAATATGAAGCACAGGATAAGAAGAGAAAAGAAGGTATTGATGCCAGAAATGAAGCAGACTCTATCGTATTCCAGACAGAGAAAGCTTTGGAAGAAGTAGGAGATAAGATTAGCGCAGACGAAAAAGCATCTGTTGAAGCTGATGTTACAAAATTAAAAGAATTATTAGAAAAGACAAATGCAGAAGCTATGTCTGATAGTGATATTGATGAGATTAAAGCTGCCAAAGAAAAATTAATGGCAAGTTCTCAGGCATTATTTACTAAGATGTATGAAAACATGCAGGCACAGGGTGCAACTGCTGGTCCTGACATGGGTGCTGCTGGCCCTGATATGGGTGGAGCTGCTAACACATCTTCAAACAATGATGATGATGTAGTTGACGGAAGCTATCGTGAAGTGTAAAATAAATATTTGACTGGCAAATTATGTAGCAGATAGTTGTCAAGGTTTCATGCAAGCATAAACGTTGACTCGTTGCCCGCGTAAAAGTTAAACTATATCTCAGGGATTTACTCTGGGATATAGTTGTTATATGGAGAAATGAGGAAGTCTTATGGCAGATAAGAGAGATTATTATGAGGTACTTGGTGTATCCAAGAATGCTTCAGATAGTGAAATAAAAAAGGCATATCGTGCATTGGCCAAAAAGTACCATCCAGATAGTAATCCTGGAGATAAAGAGGCAGAAGCAAAATTTAAAGAAGCTTCAGAAGCATATGCCGTACTTAGTGATTCAGAAAAAAGAAGTAAATATGACCAGTTTGGACATGCTGCTTTTGATGGCGGTGCCGGTGGCGGCGGTGGATTTGATTTTTCTGGCATGGATATGGGTGATATCTTTGGAGATATTTTTGGCAATTTTGGTGACTTTTTCGGTGGTGGAAGAAGTGGCGGTGCCAGAAGTGGACCAGCGAAAGGTGCCAATGTCAGAACATCGATTCGTATCACTTTTGAAGAGGCATGTTTTGGTGTAGAAAAGGAACTGGAGCTTAATTTAAAGGAAACTTGTGAAACATGTAAAGGCTCTGGTGCAAAACCAGGAACAAAACCTGAAACTTGTCCAAAATGTAATGGTAAAGGACAGGAAATCTTTACACAACAGTCTCTTTTTGGTATGGTTCGTAATGTTCAAACCTGTTCAACCTGTAGAGGAAAAGGTAAGATTGTAAAAGAAAAATGTTCGGACTGTTATGGAACTGGTTATATTACCAAAAAGAAGAAGATCCAAGTTTCAATTCCTGCCGGAATTGATAATGGACAGTGTGTAAGAATCCGTGAAAAGGGAGAACCAGGAGAAAATGGTGGACCAAGAGGTGACTTACTTGTAGAAGTAATTGTAAGTAAGCATAGCAACTTTGAACGTAATGGATTTGATATTTATACAACAGTACCGATGAGTTATGCGCGTGCTACATTGGGAGGCGATATTCGCATCAGTACAATTGATGGCGATGTGATTTATACCGTTAAACCAGGTACACAGACTAATACAAAGGTGCGTTTACGCGGAAAAGGTGTTCCAACTTTGCGTAATCCACAGGTACGTGGTGACCATTATGTGACATTGGTTGTTCAGGTACCAACAAAGCTTAACCATGAACAAAAGGAATTGTTAAAGAAGTTCGAAGAAGCATTAAATGGTCCTTTTAACCCGGATGAACCAGTGAAAGAAGAGAAAACAAAGAAAAAAGGATTCTTTTCTAAAAAATAAGGAAAATGTTTTGTATTTACACAAAGAAAGAGAAGAGGCTTATCGTCTTGATAGGCCTCTATTTGATTCCAAAGATGTTACTATTTCAAAAAATCTCTTGAAACATAGTAAAAATCGTTATACAATTAAATCCGTATGGTTATCGTGAAAAAGTGTAATAGATTGATGATAGAGGAGGAATTTCATTGAAATATACCAAAGTTTCATTAAAGACAACAACAGAAGCTGTAGATTTTATCAGCAATCTGTTTGATGAAATTGGATTGGAAGGCATTCAAATTGAGGATAATATTCCCTTGAGTGAAGAGGATAAAAAGGCAATGTATATTGATATTTTGCCTGAATTACCAGAGGATGATGGAACTGCCATTGTAAGTTCTTATTTTGATCCTGCGAACTTTGAAGTTCCACAGTTACAAAGAAAAATTGAGGAAGGTTTAAAAGAACTTTCTTTATTTATAAATATTGGAGAAGGAACGTTACAATTTTCAGATACCGATGATAAAGATTGGTTAAATAATTGGAAAGAATTTTTCAAACCGTTCCGTGTAGCGGATGACATTATTATAAAGCCAACTTGGGAAGAACTTCCAGAGCATAAAGAAGGGGATTTGGTAATAGAAATTGATCCAGGAATTGCGTTTGGAACAGGAGCCCATGAAACAACTAAATTGTGTATTCTTGGTCTTAGAAAGTACATTACTTCGGATACACAGCTCCTTGATGTAGGTTGTGGAAGTGGTATTTTATCAATTATAGGACTGAAATTAGGTGCGAAACATGCATTGGGTACAGATATTGATGAACATGCATTGGAAGCCACAAAAGAAAATATTGTTGTCAATCATATTGCAGGAGAACAGTTTGATCTGTTGGCAGGAAATATTATCTCAGAGGAAGAGATACAACAAAAAGTAGGGATGAAAAAGTATGATGTAGTAGTGGCAAATATTTTGGCAGATATTATCATTCCTCTTTCAGGAGAAATCATGCAACATATGAAAGAAGATGGTGTATTTATTTCTTCGGGAATTTTAAATACAAAGGCAGATGAAGTACAAGATGCTTTACTGAAAAATGGATTTAAAATTATTGAGAAAAATGAAATGGGTGACTGGGTTTCTTTTGTAGCGACACCAGAAACGAATAAATAGAGGTAGAAACATGCATTGGTTTTATGTTGAACATAGTCAAATAACGGAAAAACAGATTTTTATAACAGGCGAGGATGTCAACCATATAAAAAATGTGTTACGCATGGGAAAAGGCGAAAAAATTGTAATTTGTGATGGACAGGGAAAAGATTATTATTGTTCAATTGCAGATATGGATAAAGAACAGGTAGTAGCAGATATTTTAGAAATAAATGATACGGAAACAGAACTTCCTGCAAAAATTTACCTGTTTCAAGGTTTGCCTAAAAAGGATAAAATGGAATTGATTATCCAGAAGGCAGTTGAATTAGGTGTCTATGAAATTATTCCTGTGTCCATGAAACGTTGTGTGGCAAAGATAGACGATAAGAAAAAAGAAAAGAAAAAGTTGGAGCGATGGCAAGCTATTTCAACTTCGGCAGCAAAACAATCCGGACGTGGAATTATTCCTAATGTACATCATTTGCTGTCTTTTTCGGAAGCATTGGAAAAGGCTGCACAATTAGATTGTGCGATTGTTCCTTATGAACAGGCTACTGACATTGCAGCATCACATGAACGGATTCAAAAAGCGTGTGAAAAAAAAACGATTGGAATTTTTATTGGTCCAGAAGGCGGTTTTGATGATGCTGAAATTGAACAGGTATTGAATGCTGGCTTTCAGACAATTACACTGGGTAAACGAATTTTGCGTACAGAAACTGCAGGATTAACGATATTATCTATTTTAATGTTTGAAATGGAATTACATTCTTAATAAATTATCATAACAGCGAAAGAACGATAAAAACATCATTATAATACGGAGGATATTATGGAAGCATATTTAGATAATGCAGCAACCACCAAACCGTTTCCAGAAGTGGTTACTGTTATGCAGGAAACGATGGAAGAAAATTATGGAAATCCCTCCTCTATGCATCAAAAGGGAGTTGATGCAGAAAAGTATATTCGCAATGCCCGACAGATTATAGCGAAAAGCTTAAAGGCAGAGGAGAAGGAAATTATATTTACCTCTGGTGGTACTGAGGCAAATAATCAGGCATTGATTGGTAGTGCGCTTGCGAATAAGAGAAAGGGAAATCACATTATAACTACGAAAATAGAACATGCTTCCGTATATAATCCATTGCTTTTCTTAGAAGAACAGGGCTTTCGCATTAGTTTTATATCGGTTGATGCAAATGGACACATCAATGTAGAGGAACTTATGCAGGAAATCTGTGAGGATACTATTCTGGTTTCTATTATGTATGTAAACAATGAAATTGGTACAATACAGGATATTGCAACGATCGGTTCTCTTATAAAAGAGAAAAACAAAAATACGCTATTTCATGTGGATGCTATTCAGGCATATGGAAAATTAAATATTTATCCTAAAAGATTACAGATTGACTTGCTTTCTGTCAGTGGACATAAAATTCACGGACCAAAGGGGGTTGGATTTTTGTATATAAAAGATAAAACAAAGATTTTCCCGTATATCTATGGTGGTGGACAACAAAATGGAATGCGTTCTGGCACAGAAAATGTACCTGGTATTGCAGGTATGGGAAAAGCCGTTGAGTTAATCTATAAGAATCATGCAGAAAAACAAGCGGCATTGTACAAGTTAAAGCAATACTTTATTGAGCAGGTACAAAATATTGAGGGAGCAACTGTAAATGGTATCCATCAGATTGCACTACAGGAAACTGCGCCACATATTGTAAGTGTATCTTTTGAAGGAATACGAAGCGAAGTGTTACTTCATGCATTAGAAGAAAAAGGTGTGTATGTATCCTCTGGTTCTGCTTGTTCTTCCAATCACCCAGCATTGAGTGGAACGCTACAGGCAATCGGTTTAAACAAAAATGCATTGGAATCTACATTACGTTTTAGTTTTTCTGTTTATACAACTGTGGAAGAATTAGATCTTGCTATTGAAGCATTGAAACAATTGCTTCCTATACTACGAAAATATGTCCGAAAATAGAAAGGAATAGATAGATGTTATATAAAGCTTTTTTAATAAAATACGCAGAAATCGGAATTAAGGGAAAAAATAGATATATATTTGAAAATGCGTTGTGCAGCCAGATTAAATCGGCTCTTTCCAAAGTAGAGGGTTCTTTTCATGTAACGAAAGAAATGGGAAGAATTTATGTGGAAGCGTTGGAAGAATACGATTATGAGGAAACAGTAGAAGCACTGAAATGCATTTTTGGTATTATTGCAATTTGCCCGGTAAAGATTGTAGAGAGTACGGAATGGGATGTAGTTGCAAAAGAAACGACAGATTATATTACAAAAGTTTATCCAAAGAGAGAATTTACATTTAAGGTAGCTGCAAAACGTGGAAATAAGAGTTACCCAAAGACTTCTCCGCAAATTTGTATGGATATGGGAGAGGTAATTTTAAATGCCTTTCCAGAAATGAAGGTAGATATTCATAATCCAGATGTAGTTATTACGGTTGAAATTCGTTCCAAAACATATATTTATTCGGTGATAATTCCGGGCTTAGGTGGCCTTCCAGTAGGTACTGGTGGTAAAGCTATGGTCTTATTATCAGGAGGGATTGACAGTCCTGTATCAAGCTATATGATTGCAAAACGTGGAGTACAGGTAGATGCTGTATATTTTCATGCACCACCATATACAAGTGAACGTGCAAAGCAAAAAGTAGTAGACCTTGCTACAAAGGTAGCCAAGTATACAGGTCCAATCAAACTACATGTCGTTAATTTTACAGATATTCAAATGTATATTTATGACCAGTGTCCACATGATCAATTAACAATCATTATGAAACGTTATATGGTAAAAATTGCGGAAGCATTAGGTGAAAAAGATGGTTGTATGGGACTGGTTACTGGTGAGAGTATAGGACAGGTTGCCAGTCAGACGATGCAGAGTATGGCCGTTATTGAGGAGGCATGTAAGATGCCTATTTACCGTCCTGTTATTGCGTTTGATAAACAGGATATTGTAAATATTGCAGAACAGATTGGTACTTATGAAATTTCCATTCAGCCATACGAAGATTGTTGTACTACATTTGTTGCGAAACATCCAGTTACAAAACCGACATTGACTTCTATACTAAAATCAGAAACACGTTTAGAGGAAAAAATTGAGGAATTGTATCAAAAGGCATTGGATACGGTTGAGATAATTACGGTTGAACCAAAGGAATAACGAAGAAGTTTTTCATAACAAAAAAGCTGTTGCAAAATGCAACAGCTTATCTTTGACTAAGATTATTCAACGATATAAGGTTTTAACATTTCTAAAATCTCGTCTGTGTTTTCGCTGTGGATGTTTAAGTCGATTGGCTTAGATAAATCCAAGCTGAAAATACCCATGATAGATTTTGCATCGATTACGTATCTTCCTGATACTAAATCGAAATCAGATTCAAACTTAGTAACATCGTTGACGAATGACTTTACTTTGTCGATTGAATTTAATGAAATCTGTACTGTCTTCATAATTTATTCCTCCCATATTTATTATTCTCTTACATTAATATACTACTGTTTATATGACCAAAAGTCAATAAGAAAAGTGAAATATTTTGGTGGATTTACATAAAAACGAAAATATATTCATGTATTGTGTATTCTGTAGGGGACTTTGATAGTGTAATTCGGTAATCGCAAGGGAAATATGACGGAAAAAAGAATAGTTTTCTCTTAATATATAAGAAAGTAGGTAACAAAGGTGAATGATAACAAAGGATTTGTGGCATTTTTAACGTTAGGATGCAAAGTGAATACTTATGAAACGAATGCGATGCAATTGCTATTTCGTCAGGCTGGTTATACGGTGGTAGAATTTGCGGACAAGGCAGATATATATATCGTAAATACTTGTTCTGTTACCAATATGGCAGATCGGAAATCAAGACAGATGCTTCATAAGGCAAAGAAAAAGAATCCGGATGCAATTATCGTTGCAGCAGGATGTTATGTACAGGCTGCAAAAGAACAATTGGAGCAAGATACCGCAGTTGATGTTGTTGTGGGGAATAACCAAAAGAATCGTATTGTAGAGATTGTAGAAGCGTATCGCCAAAATCATCAGGAATGCAGTTTTATTGTTGATGTAGCAAAAGATTCTGCTTATGAATGTATGCATATTGAAGATGCTGGTGAGCGTACTCGTGCATGTATTAAAATTCAGGATGGTTGTAATCAGTTTTGTTCTTATTGCATTATTCCATATACAAGAGGAAGAGTTCGAAGCAGAGCTGAGGAAGATATCCTAGCAGAAATAACAAATTTAGTAAAACAGGGCTATAAAGAGTTTGTTATCAATGGGATACATCTATCCTCCTATGGAGCAGATGAACAAAATAAAGATTTTGTACGTTTGGCTGGAAAACCATTGCTTCATGTTTTAGAAAGAATAAATGCAATAGATGGGGTAGAACGTATTCGTTTAGGTTCATTGGAACCGCGTGTCATTACAGAAGAATTTGTTTCAAAGCTTGTTCAATTAGAGAAGATTTGTCCGCATTTTCACCTCTCCCTTCAAAGTGGGTGTGATGAGACTTTGAAAAGAATGAATCGAAAGTATAGTACAAAAGAATTTTTAGATGGATGTATTATTTTGCGTAAATATTATGAAAATCCAGCGATAACTACAGATGTAATTGTGGGCTTCCCAATGGAAACAGAAGAGGAGTTTCAACAAACGTATCAGTTCTTAGAACGGATTGCTTTTTCACAGATGCATATTTTTAAATACTCGGTGCGAAAAGGAACAAGAGCAGAAAAGATGACTCCACAAGTAGGAGAAAACATAAAAACAGAAAGAAGCAATAAACTGTTGCAGTTAAATCACAGACTTCAAAAGAAATATGAGGAAACATTTCTTTCGAAAGAAGAAAAAGTTTTATTTGAAGAAGTTACCACAATTGAGGATAAAGAATATGTAATCGGGCATAATGAACGTTATTTGAAAATTGCAGTACCCGCCACAGAAAAAGAGGCAGATGATTTTATAAATACCATTCACAAAGTAAAAATAGAAAATATTTTGGACACGAATGTTTTGCTTGGAAAAATAGGTTGATATTTCTCGTCATTTATATTATGATATATGTAATTGATTAAGTTCGGATGAAATTACTGATTTACCCAATTGCACTACGTAATTGATTGAATAAATGTAGTAATTGGAGATAATGGCGGATAGTAAGTAGCATATTTCTATTATTTCTAACTACAAATAAGCATAGATGAAGAGAGGTTTTTATATGAACGAGATAAGTCATACACAATATTTTAAAACACAAAAGGCACCTGAGGTACAGGTAAAGGATATTATTGCAGATGTTTATACTGCTTTAACAGAAAAGGGATACAATCCAGTAAACCAGATTGTCGGTTATGTTATGTCTGGGGATCCGACTTATATTACCAGTCATAATGGTGCTAGAAGCATGATTATGAAGGTCGAGAGAGATGAAATTTTAGAAGAACTTCTTGGTGATTATATAGAGAGAAATCTGAAAAAATAGGATAGTTGCAACTTTTAACCTAAAGGACGTGTTTTCATGAGAGTAATGGGACTTGATTATGGTTCTGTAACAGTTGGAGTGGCAATTAGTGATGAATTATTATATACTGCACAGGGAATCGAAGTGATTCGTCGTAAGCAGGAAAATAAGTTACGTCAGACGTTGGCACGAATTGAACAGTTAATTGAAGAATATAAAGTAGAGCGAATTGTTTTAGGGTATCCTAAAAATATGAATAATACGATTGGTGACAGATGTCATAAAACAGAAGAATTTGCGGCAATGTTAGAGCGAAGAACTGGACTGGAAATTGTATTGTTTGATGAGCGACTGTCAACAGTTGCTGCACATAATGCAATGATTGAAGGAGATGTTCGCAGAGAAAAAAGATATGAGGTTGTAGATAAAGTTGCTGCAACCGTAATCTTACAAAATTATTTAGATTCATTGGCACATGCATCTAATCATGAATAATCGTTCTTATAATTTTATTAAAGGAAATAAAGATGGAAGATAATAAATTGATTACATTTACCTTAGAAGATGATACTGAGATACATTTAGAGGTAATGGAAGAAACAAAAATTAATGGAATAAACTATTTACTTGTTGTAGATGTGGATGAGGAGGATTCTGCAATGATCCTTCGTGAAGAAGCTTCGGACGAACAGGAGATTACTTACACACCTGTAGAAGATGAAAATGAGTTACATGCTATCTCAAAAGTTTTTTCAGAACTTTTAGAGGATATTGAATTTGAGAAATAGAACGACAAACGTTCATTAACTAATAAATATAAATTAATTTAAGTACGGACACAGTTTTGCGTATACATGGAAAATGTATGGCGCATCAAGCGTTTTTGCTATTTGAAATAATAGTACATTTTGTTTTTCAGTCTATTAGAGTTAGACTGGTATTTTTTATGTGCGAAAATATATTTTAGACAATAGAATACACTGATGCCATGCGCAAATGCTGCCTGTCCACATTATGGAGGTGCATTTTTTTGAAGGCGAAGAAATTAATAGACAAATCCGGAAAAGGAGTAAAGATTATTCCTTTGGGTGGATTAGAGCAGATTGGTATGAATATTACGGCATTTGAGTATGAGGATAGTATTATCGTGGTAGACTGCGGACTATCATTCCCAGAGGACGAAATGCTGGGAATTGATTTGGTTATTCCAGATATTACGTATCTAAAAGAAAACAGAGATAAAGTCAAAGGTTTTGTAATTACTCATGGGCATGAAGATCATATTGGAAGTCTTCCTTATGTTCTAAAGGAAATTAACGTACCAATTTATGCTACGAAACTTACAATTGGAATTATTGAGAATAAATTAAAAGAACACAATTTATTAAAGCAGACAAAACGAAAAGTAATAAAATATGGACAGTCCATTAATCTAGGATGTTTCCGTATTGAATTTATCCGTACAAATCACAGTATTGCAGATGCGGCAGCACTGGCAATCTATACACCAGCAGGTATTATTGTGCATACTGGAGATTTTAAGGTTGATTATACACCAGTTTTTGGTGAGCCAATTGATTTACAGCGTTTTGCTGAAATTGGTAAAAAAGGTGTACTAGCTTTGATGGCAGATAGTACCAATGTTATGCGTCCGGGCTTTACGATGTCGGAGCGTACAGTAGGAAAGACATTTGAAAACATATTCGCGGATAATACAACAAAACGTATTATTGTTGCGACGTTTGCTTCAAATGTAGACCGTGTACAGCAGATTATCAATTCTGCGGCAAAATATAAGAGAAAAGTTGTAATAGAAGGCCGTAGTATGGTAAATATTATTGGTACAGCAAATGAATTAGGCTATTTGAATATACCAGAGGGTACATTGATTGATATAGAGGAAATGAAGAATTATACAGATGAACAGCTTGTATTGATTACAACGGGGAGCCAAGGAGAATCGATGGCTGCCTTATCCCGTATGGCTGCATCCATTCATAGAAAAGTAACGATTCAGCCTGGGGATGTTATTGTATTTAGTTCTTCTCCGATTCCTGGAAATGAAAAATCTGTATCAAAGATTATAAATGAGTTATCTCAGAAAGGTGCAAAGGTAATCTACCAGAATACACATGTATCTGGACATGCTTGCCAGGAAGAGTTAAAGTTGATTTATGCTTTGACAAAACCACATTATGCAATTCCTGTGCATGGAGAATATCGTCACTTATGTACGCACAGTGAGCTTGCACAAGAGATGGGAATACCAAAGGAAAATGTAAAGATATTATCTTCAGGAGATGTGTTGGAAATTTCCTATGAAAAAGCACAGGTGATTGATAAAGTACCAGCGCAGGGGATTCTTGTAGACGGACTAGGTGTAGGAGATGTAGGAAATATTGTTCTACGCGACCGTCAGCATTTATCGGAAAATGGTTTAATTATTATTGTTGTGACACTGGAGAAATATAGTAATCAGGTTTTATCTGGACCAGATCTTGTGTCCCGTGGATTTGTTTATGTGCGTGAATCTGAAAACTTAATGGAAGAGGCAAAAGAGGTTGTCAATTCTGCATTGGAACATTGTCTTGCTACTAATGTTACGGATTGGGGTAAGATAAAGACAGAGATTAAGGATACATTGAGCGACTACTTATGGAAAAAGACAAAACGAAATCCTATGATTTTACCAATTATTATGGAGGTATAAGTTTGTTTGCATAGGAGGAATTAGCAATGAACAACGTAATCGAGAAAACAGATCAACTGATTGATGCGATTCAATCCAGTAATGAATATTTACAATACCAGATGTTGCAAAAAGCAATTTCTAAGGATCAAGACATTTACAATCGTCTAAATGATTATAGAAGAAGAAATTTTGAAATCCAGATGAATGAGCAGGCAAATGCGGTAGATGAGCAGGAAAATTTGTCTAGAGAATATGCAGATGTCCTGAATCGTTCAGAGATAAAAGATTTTTTAGTAGCTGAACAGAGATATATAAAGATGCTTCGAAGAGTAAATAAGAAACTTGACTCTCAATTTCATGTAAATATTGATTTTTTAGAGTAAACGAGAGGTAGGATTGCATAGATGGCAACGACAAACTATACAGGAAAAGAAAAACGTTCAAATCATACTTTGGAAACAGATAAGTCGGAATCTTTGTTACATTTTAAAATTGCAGAAATGACGATTCGAATCGCATTTATCGTTCTTTTCTATTTAGCTGTTATAGTTGTTATTTCAAAAGTGGGAAATTCGGCGTATCACTTTGTATATCCTATTTTTGGGGATGAAAGTGTAGAAAAAGCTCCGGGAAGAGATGTGAAAGTGACAATAACGGATGGGGAAAGTACCGATTCTATTATTTATGATTTAGTGAGTAAAAATCTTATTTTAGATGCAAAAAGCTTTTCCATTCGTTGCAAACTTTCGTTAAATAAAAAGAAAACGATTCAGCCTGGCACGTATACATTAAACACATCCCAAAATTATGGAGAAATTTTGGATCAACTTACCAATAGTGAAGAAATAGAAGAATAGAGGATAAGTTTGAAACAAATAAGT